>NZ_JBHUYA010000001.1:0-808117 GCF_042668995.1 Arthrobacter sp. NPDC057259 | reverse complement strand
GCTGGAAACCAGCGGCGGGGCCCTCCTTGTTTACGTGCTGTGTGGCTCTAGTTGACCTGGTTGATGATGGTTTCGGCCACTTCGCGCATGCTCAGGCGGCGGTCCATCGAGGTCTTCTGGATCCAGCGGAACGCCTCCGGCTCTGTCAGGCCCATCTTGGTGGTCAGCAGGCTCTTGGCGCGCTCGACCAGCTTGCGGGTGGCGAATTGCTCCTGCAGGTCGCTGACCTCGCTCTCCAGGGCCTTGATCTCCTCGTGCCGGGACAGGGCGATCTCGAGGGCCGGGATCAGGTCCGCGGGAGTGAAGGGCTTGACCACGTAGGCCATGGCGCCGGCGTCGCGGGCGCGCTCGACCAGTTCCTTCTGGCTGAAGGCGGTCAGCAGCACGACGGGGGCGATGCGGGCCTTGACGATCTTCTCGGCGGCGGAGATGCCGTCCATGACGGGCATCTTCACGTCCATGAGGACCAGGTCCGGCTTCAGCTCCTCGGCGAGCTGCACGGCCTTCTCGCCGTTGTCCGCCTCGCCGACGACGTCGTAGCCCTCGCCGCGCAGGATCTCGATGATGTCCAGGCGGATGAGGGTCTCATCCTCGGCGACCACGACGCGGCGGGCGGGCTGGGAGGCGGGGGTGGAATCCGTCTGTTCTGACACGGGAACTCCTTGAAAAGGTACGGCGGGCGTTGTGCCATTCTGTGGCGCGTCCGCGGGTGTACTGGGGCCGTTGGGGATCGATGCGGCTTCACTGGCGCGATTCTGGAATTCAGCCTATCTGCATGTAGAGTAAATCCGCGCACCGGAAGCGATCGCGTTGCTCACAGGACCCCTGGAGCGCCCGATTATGACAGCCGGTGTCTCCGCGCCCGAGTGGCGGAATTGGCAGACGCGCCGCACTCAAAATGCGGTATCGAAAGGTGTGTGGGTTCGAGTCCCACCTCGGGCACAGTGTTTCCGCAGTTCAGGGGCCTGTTTAGTTGTTGGGTGTTGACAAACCTTGACTTTTTTGGAAGATGCCGAATCCGGCAGGCTTCCTCTGTCTGGCAATAGGCTCTGGACCGCGCAGCGGCCCTCTTCACATACCAGAATGGTTGTTCCCTTCTAGACTCACCCGAGTCCCTGGCCGGGGCATACACTCGGGGCGAAACGCTTGGTGCTGTTCCTGGGCGATTCAAGCTCGTAGGGAGAGATAGCACGCTACCACCGAGCGGCAACATGTGAGGCCTTCTTTTTCCTCCAGCCGATGCCTCAGGGCGGCGACCTGCCTTGATACGCTCTCATGTGTGAGTTCAAGCGGCCCTGGTCCCCGTAGTTACAGCGCTGGCACTGTGAATGCCCTCTTCATGCTCTCCGGCACCACCTGTTATTTCCCGAGGTGCACGAGGAACGTCGTGACGTTCATCGACGACGAGCCGTTCACGGACGTCGAGATTGCTCACATATACGGCGCTAAAGCGGGATCAGCCCGATATGACGAAACGATGACGGACAACGAGCGAAGAGCGTTTAGCAACTTGGTGCTCATGTGCAGCCCGCATCATGACCTGATTGACACGCGCCACCCTGACAATTATCCCGCTGATACCCTGCTGACGTGGAAGGCGGAGCGTGAGGCGGCGATGGGCATCGATCGTAAGAATCTCACCGGCGTGACTGAAGAAGGCCTTGTCGACGCCTTGATGAAAGCTATTGCCTCCGTAGCTCCTGAGCGGACAGCCGTGGTGGAGCTCGGCCTGGGCCTGATCAGTCCCGTCCGATGTCTAACGTTTCCCGTCGAAAAGGCGAAGGATTATCTATTCCTCGACATGTACAAGAACGTGGGCGAACCTGCGCTGATCGTCACCGTGCGTAACCCAGGGGCGTTGAAGCTCTACGTCAACCATCAATCCCTTCACTTCGACCCGTTCGGTGCCGCCTTACTCGACCTAGGCCATTTCCCGTTCAATCCTTCGCTGCCGCAGGAAATTGATTCAGGCGCATCATCTCAGTGGTTCTACAACCTTGCCGTCATCTCTGCCATGGTCACCGTCTGCCGCAAACAGAATGGAGTGGTTGAAGCCCTCCGAGCGAAGGCCGGACTGGGATCGGGTGAAGAATTTGAATCCCGCCCCCTTCCCATTGATTATTTACTGTTCAGGTCCGAGCGCTGATCGTTCCGTTCTTCCTCGTGGTCTTTAACACGAACGGCGTCCAGACCAGCCTGCCTCGCCCGGTAAACCATCCCGTAGTCGGCAGTGACAATGCGGACGCGCTCGGCATACGGCGCAACAGCTCCGGCACGTTCTATGATCTCCAGATCCGCGTCCGCAATGGGCGGCTGGTGGAGCGGTTGTTCGAGAACGGCAAGATGAATGGTCGCCGTCGGCAGTTGCCCGGCCATCGTTCCTTGCTGGAGTGTTGATCGTTTTCCAGGCATCGCGGCCTTGGCCTCAAGGTATTTCAATGCCAGACTCGCCCTGCGGCGAATCGACACCTCCCCTTTTGGCACAGTTGTCTTGTTGCGCTTGAGGTTGTCGAGCTCATCGATCACCTTCATTGGGACGGTCAGCACAAGCGGTACATCGGGCCGTTCGTCAAGCAACTGGCTCCAATCAACGTCTCCAGCCGGGTCGTTGTAGTGCTTCAGCCAAACGTTAGTGTCAAGCACAACTGCCACGGCCCTGCCGTTGTCCCAACAGTTGAGATTCCCTTCGATCGTTCGCTTTGCGTCGTCCAGTCCGAAGCTCCGCTGCGTCACCTCTCCGTCGACGAGCTCGGCTAAAGTCATCGGCTGGACGGTGGAGGTGTCGAGTGAGAGGAGCGACCAGTAGCGCTGAGTCGTCACCAGCCGACCCATTTCGTCAGCATGGAGGTAATGCGAGAGTATGTTGCCGTGCCTGGTCGCCCACTGGAGGTAACTGTTATACCGGTCGAACGCTGTACCGGCGCTAGACACGCTGGCGAGTGCGCCAGCAGCGTGGGTGATTATCTCCAGCGTTTTCTTAGGGGAAGCGCCTGGAAGCAGTCTGATCATGGAATCAGTCTAAATGTGAAGGTGTAACGATCAGTTCGAGGCATACTCTAGCCGCCTCGGTACAGTTCGAGCATGACAACTGAGCTGGCAGTAGCCGAGAAATTAACAGAAGTGTGCCGGAGCTTCTTTGGCGATGAGACCAAATGGATTTCGGCCGCCGGTTACCCGCACAGCCTGGCTCTGTGCATCATCGATTCCATCTTTTCCACTGGATCGCAGATGTCCGACATGCTCGACGCGGACCAGGTCAGTGAGGCGATGTTCGATAGCAACAGCGGGGGGCCGCCGCTTCTCGCGCAACGTTGAGCGACTGCTCAAGGAGCGGGGCAACCGAAAGTGCGTGATCAAGGCTGTGGCACAGACTGGTAATAAGAAAGCCCGCATTCTGACTTCCAGTGCCTGGGTAGGTAAGCACGTCTTTATGCCACGCGGCTGGAAGCAGAGGTTCCCAGAGTTCGCCAAGCAGCTGCCCAGCTACCAGAAGAAGGGCAAGAACAAACACGACGATGTCCCTGATACGTTGGCGGCGATCTATAAAGCGTTGGCCAATCCGAATAAGTCCGAGTTCCGTGTACGGAGTGCCTAGCTCAGCCCTTGGCGTCGGATTTGCTGGCCTTGGGAACGCCTGCTGCAGTAGTAGAGATCATCATCGTCTCAATAACACGCTGAACCGCGACTGTTCGCTCTGACGGCTCCAGGATCTTTAGCAGCCGCTCGGCACCGAGAACTCGGGCGAACTCAACCGGCTGGAGGAAGAACCGACTCAACTGAGCAGATGCTTCTGCCTGGGCCCTCATGAAAGTTGAGCCAATGTAGGCCCTCATCGCCGCACCAGCAACGCCAGCAACGCTTGCTGCGATGGAGGCGGTACCGCCTTTGGCGAAAGCCGCGAAAATGCCAAGGACCACCACCACGCCAAAGCCGGAGACCATGGCGATCTGCCCAATCAAGAAGCTGCTGGCTGCTTGTGAAGCCGCAATTTCAAGGTAGACGTCTATGCGACGTTGGTTGGCGGCCCAGAGCGCCGGCAGATCGAGTTGTCCGGCCCGCGCTTGTTCAGCAAGTTGCTTTTCGTCTCGCTGGAGAGCCTCGACCAAGCCAAAGCTGTCGGTCGAAGTAGTGCCGTCGCTGGAGGAGCTCCATCGCCGCCGACACAAGGATGCACGCGTAGACCACTGAGGCGGCCATCGCTCCTGGTACAAGTACACGCAATGATGGCGCGTCGGGGCCGGTATACCAGTCGGAGTTAATGCCAAGGTAGCACAGCGCGGAAGCTGCAGACGCTGCCCCGATTAGGGCAGGCCATAGCCCTCTGTAACGTCTCTTCCTGAAAGCCTGGAAGTCCGGGGAGTGACGCCACAGAACCCGCATCTCCTCAAATGACAGACTACGTGGGCTGCGTTCTGTGGTGCTGGGCGCAACAGGCTCTGGAACCGGACCAGTGTCTGGTTTGCCTGCCGCTTTTTGCCCCGACGTTTTATCTTGTCCCCATTTCACCATAGGAATGATACCGGGTTTTTTTAGGCAAAAGACCGCCGGCGGAAAATCGAGTAATAGCTTCAAGAGTTGCAACTTGGCAATAACTCCACTCTTGCTCATTTTTGTCTGTCTATTTGGGATTCTTGTTTACTTTAAAAACTTATGGCAGCGAAAAACCAAACATTCCGGCAATGATTAGCAGGTGCAATTCTCGGCAAACAAAAGCGATTATCCCGGCGGTCAGGGCGTCAATATGCCGGTCAGTTTGTTTGGTGGCCGCACAGAGCGACTTCGCGAGCAAGGCTGATCAAATCGCTGCACTGACCGGCGGGGTGTTCGCCGCTAACTCCGCTATCGCGGAGAGCTACATCTACATGCGCGACATCAAGGGCAAGGACTTCATCTCAGCCGAGGGCAAGCTGCCGGCTGCCCTCGACATCGGTTGGCAACCTCAGCAAGCATGTTCAGATTAAAGTGGCCAACGTCTCAATCGATCCGGCCGCGCTAACTTGGGCCCGCCGCTCCGGTAGCACCGTGATTCTGATCCACTGGTAATTTAGGATCGAAAGGCTGGACTTGGCCCTAGCTCGATTTGATGTCTAAGCCCTGAGAGTCAAAGGAAGCCGCTACATTCCATTCAGTACTTTGGGGAGAGTTGTCAGGAGAATCTGGAGCCGGGCGAGATGCACATGCCCTACGAGTCGAGGGTTTCTCCATGCGCCGTGCTGAAATGCTGTGCTTGCAGCATTGCGCTGGCAGGAAAAACAATGCTTTGTCGCTTTTGATCGGATGGCGTGTAGGTGGCCCTCACGGTGCCGGAGGAGGCGGACAGGTTCCATCCACTTTGATCCCAGGCTGCATGGCTCCAACCACCAGTCTTGTGGGCAGCAATCGCGTTTCCGCGCGGATGGTTATAGCTGTTATCGGGGCCAAAAGAATACACCAACCGCGAATGCTGCTTGCTCTTTGGCGCGGGGATGCCCGTGTTACCCGTAGAGTCTGCTCCGTGGTGTGAGGCCACGAGCAGATCAACTTTCCGGGGAGGGGCGACACACATCTTGTAGGCGGCGTCGCCAGGAAAAAATAGGACATAACGGTTGCTAGTGGCCCTAGCGGCCATGATGAGAGTTAGTACTAGGCCGCTGTTGTTAAGGTCCTTACCTGTCCCATACGAGATAGAGAGATGTTGGCCGCTTGTCGCGGAACTCTTGGGCTTGGAGCTTCGCTTCACGACGTATACGGAGCCACCACTCTGCAGGATTGAAGAAGCGAACTTAGCGTGCGTCGGTCTGATTTTTTGGCCTGGAACCACCCAGATGCTTTTCAGTAATTCTTGGTTGCCGTCTTTGGCTGCTTTCCAATGATCGGTGTCCCAGTGAGATAAGACCACCATAGGAGTTTTGCATGCGCATAAGTCCAAGCTTGCAGGTGCCGTCTTTGCATTCCGATATGATCCTTTGCCAGCGTCAAAATAGAGGACCGCTTTGCCGGAAGAGTCGAAGAATGCGTTGGCGGAGCCCTGCCCGACGTCGTGCACCACCGCACCGTGAATCATAGGAAATGCATCTAGTACCTCGCTAAGACGCGGCGCAGGCACCCGGGGCCAATAGTTCATGTCGAGGATGGCTGATAGTTTTCCGGAAATCTCCGGCGACACGGGTTGAAATGCGGCAACGCTGATCGTTGTGGAAGCTTCAGCCTCCGAACTAAAGACCATACGGGGCACTTGTACCTGGACCCAGGTGGAATCATCGGCCAGTTCCTGCCAAATCAGCGGTTGCTCTACACCCGCTGTCACAACGGCGGCCGGTACGTTACTGAGGTCGATGGGCCGAACATCCGGTGCGTCGCCGCGTCCGAAGGAAACCTTCCATCTCTGACGCAACTCTCTTAATGGTTCGGCCATTAACTCCACCAGGTCAGGGGCATCTGCCGGCACGCAATCAAGGAGAACCGAACTCTCGTTGATGTCTACTTCTTCAACCCTGGCATAGACCGGGACAAGCCCGCTCACGTCGGGTAATGGCGTTAACATCTGTTCCTTTCAAGTTCTGATGCGTCCAGCCTATGAGGGTTGGATGGGCCAATGCGGAAGGAACACTGGCATATTGAGATCGTGTCTCTCATTCACTGAACAGGGATACCAGACTGACCTGGGCGCCATCTTGTTGAGCCTGGGCACTAATAACGGCATCACCTACGATGCAGGAGTAATAGGGAATCGGAGAATTCGCTTAGCTACAAGGGTGGGGCCGCTCTTCGTAGTGATTCCGCGGACTTCAGCCTGCAGTGGGACCACTGCGGCTGATGGGTCTGCGGGAGGCCTCGCCGTGCAATAGCTTTGCATCGCCGTGGTCGCAAGTTTGTGAGCAACGACGCTTGCGAGTCAACTCACGTTGTAGGCGAGGCTTCGCTTCCCGTAGTAGGAGGCATCGTAGGATTATCGAGGGCAATGTCCGTCACAGGAGGGAGGGGTACACATGGCTGGGCTCGGCGAGCACATTACCGCGATGGTCCGTAGCCATGCCTCGGGAGACGACGCCGCCTTCTATTCAGTCGCTCTCCAGATCGCGGCGCGTGAAGCCAAACAAGGGCACCATGTCCTTGCCGGCGACATCAAGAAGGCTGTGGACTCCTCGCGTGAGCGTGCTCCGCTAACGAACGTCACCACGCTTACTCAACCACGCGGCGAGCTGGCCGAGATTGTTGAGGCGTCACATCCCGAAGTCCACCTCCGCGAGTTAGTCGCTCCCGCTGAATTGTTGGGGCAGATCAAGCAGGTGTTAGCCGAACAACGTCAGCGCAAGAACTTGCTTGATCACGGATTCGCTCCTGAACACCGCTTGCTGCTCGAAGGTCCGCCCGGTACCGGAAAGACGATGACTGCATCAGTGCTCGCAACGGAACTCGCGCTGCCGATGTTCACGGTGCGCCTGGACGGTCTTCTGAGCAAATTCATGGGAGAGACCGCGAGCAAGCTCCGTCTCGTGTTCGAAGCGGTTGCCCAAAGGCGAGCGGTTTACTTCTTTGACGAGTTCGACGCCCTCGGCGCCGACCGGTCCGGGAACGATGTCGGTGAGGCTCGCCGCATCCTGAACTCCTTCCTCGTCTTCTTGGAAGAGGCGAGTTCCGAGTCCATCTTGATTGCCGCTACAAATCACCGCTCAATCCTCGACCGAGCACTATTCCGTCGATTCGACGCGGTCATGACCTACTCACTCCCGGACGCACGTCAGGCGGTCGCAGTGATCAAGGCTCGTCTGGGGTCGCTCGCTACCGGGACAAGCATGGCCAAGATTGGGGAGTACGCCGGCGGCCTCAGCCATGCGGATCTCGTGAAAGCCGCCGAGTCTGCGGCCAAATCAGCTCTCATGCGTGGCGAAACCAAAGTCTATCGCGATGACATCGTCACCGCGCTGAGCGCACGACGAACGGCCAGCCTTGACTGATACGTCCCGGTACCATGACCACATCTATGTGCAGGGTCATGTCGCAACGAAAGACTTCCACCGCTCCGGCGGGGGAGGGGCGAAGCTTAAGCAGGTAGACCGCAGCGGCCACGGAACTGCGCTCTTAGGGGAAGCAGACAGTACCTTCGCGACAAGCGACGCAGAACGGCTGTCCCTGCAGCTTTCTGAAGACGATCTGCGCGCCCTTGGAACCGTCCTCGTGTTGGAGGGCAACGATGCCGCCTACCCACTGAAGCTCGACTCGCTCAACCGACTGACCACGCACACAAAGCAACCAAAGAAGCCGCGTTGGTTGCTGCTATCGGTACGCTCTCCCACGGACACCAGCCCAGAGCAGGCGACGGTATGGGTTGCCGACGAACACCGCGCCGCCTTCCTTAAGCTCTTTCAGGACTACCTCGATGTTTCGACCGCCAACGGGAACCCGAAGAACCGAGAGCTGATAGCCAACATCTCACGCATACGGAAAGCTGTTCTTGCTGACCTCTGGACGTCCGATGGCGAGCCCCCGGTTCACGGGCAGCACTGGTGGGAAGTATGGCTCGACGCGACAAGCCCGCACGTTGACACGATCCACGGCTACGCTGCAGCCTACAATCTTCGTGCCCTGCCTCGATCCATCCGGCTGCGCGATCGGGTCGTGTTCTGGGTTGAAGCTACCTGGGCGCAGCTCGAAATCCTGCCGTTCACCGCCGTACCCCTTGCGGAGATCCGACGCCCGGAGTTCATCGAGACCGTTGAAGACCTTCCCCTCGGCGAGCAGAACGAATACGTCGTCGATCTTGCCAACCGGATAGTTCAAGCCCGCGACGACGCCCCGGCCGTCTGCCATCTCGATACCGGGGTGCTGCGCACCCACATCCTCTTGGACTCCTCCCTCGCAGAGTCCGACCACCACACGATCATTGGCGTCTCGGGCAATGACGTCCACGGAAGCGGCCACGGGACCTCAATGGCGGGTCTGGCTCTCTTCGGCGACCTGGACCAGTACCTTCAAGGGACCCAGCAGGTGCACCTGCTCCACCGGCTTGAATCCGTGAGAATGGCACCGGGGTCCGAAGAAGCGGAAATCGATCCGCTCGACTACGGCAGCGCTACCGTTCAAGCCGTGGCCATGCCTGAAATCACGCACTCACGACGGCGTGTCTTCTGTCTTACGCTCAGCACCCGGGCGGACAGTCCTGGTGAGCCAACTCTCTGGTCAGCGGCTGTCGACGCACTTGCTGTCGGCACCGACTCGGCCCGTGACGGTGACCAGTTCCAGCTGATCTCGCCGCCGGATCCCGATGCGGCTCGATTAATCATCGTCGCTGCCGGCAACGTTGATGACTACAAGTCCGACTACCGCGCCAATTCGGAGCTCTCGGCTGTCGAGGACCCGGGGCAGTCATGGAATGCTCTTACCGTTGGCGCATACACCGAGCTGACAGACTCCCCTCAACACCCTCAGTACGCAGGCTGGGTTCCGCTCGCGAATGCAGGGGAACTTTCGCCGCATAGCCGCACCTCTCATCTGTTCGGCCAACGGAAGTGGCCGATCAAGCCCGACATCTGCATGGAAGGTGGGAACGTTCTCAGCGACGGTAATCAGATGTTCGAGCCAAAGCTTCCGGTCCTGTCGTTGCGCTCCACCGGCAACGCGAATGACAGCGCCCTTACGTCTGCTAACGCCACGAGCGCCGCCACCGCGCAAGCATCGAGGCTAGCGGCTCTGGCGATGGGCCGGTATCCCGACTACTGGCCCGAAACTATTCGAGGGCTTCTCACTCACTCTGCGGAGTGGACCCCTGCCATGAACGCGGAAGTGACGTCAAATTCTTCGAAGACCGCGCGACTTCAGCTTCTCCGGAATTACGGATGGGGCGTTCCCACGGAAGACTCTGCCCTCAACTCCGCGAACCGCGCGGTCACCCTGGTGACGCAGGATCAGTTCATACCGTTCGACGGCGAAGATTTTGCAATGAGGCACTTCCGGCTCCATACTCTTCCTTGGCCCACCGAAGTACTCCAAGAACTCGGGTCGAACGATGTGCGATTGCGTGTCACGTTGTCGTATTTCATAGAGCCTACGGCCTCTCGCCGTGGGTGGCGACAGCGCTATGCATACGCCTCCCACTCTTTGCGCTTCGATCTCCAAGGTCCGCTGGAATCACAACAGGGGTTCATCTCGCGGATCAACCGGGAGGCGCAGTCCGATGAAGACGGCGCGTCGCGGAGCGGGACTACGTCCGATCGCTGGCTGCTCGGGGAGAATCAGCGCCGGCTCGGATCGCTTCATCAGGACGAATGGCACGGTACCGGCAGCGAACTTGCGATGTGCAACTCCGTCGCTGTCTATCCGGTCGGGGGTTGGTGGAAGAACAATAACCGCGTCGATCGACGCGACTTCCCTGTCCGGTATGCCCTTCTCCTGTCCTTGACCACTGCAGAGCAAGACATCGATCTATATACGCCGATCGCCACCCAGCTGCGCCTGCCTATTGCGACTGAGATCAGTGGGACCTGAACAGGTCATGTTTCCGGCGCCAGACAACTCGGCGTGGAGTGCGGATCAAAGAGCCGGGGCTGGTCGATTTCTCGATGGCTGACTCCACGGTGTTGCCAGCGCTCGTCGTCCAATGAGGTGAATATCTCCAGCAGTCGAAGCCGCAGAAACGGACCGAACTAGGCGAAGAGCGGATCCAGATCGCCTGACCCGGCAACTCGTTCTGCTACGTTTGAACACCTTGGTTGTATTCGCGAGCGGGTTCAAAAAGTGGACATGAGGCTGTGTTGACGGTGTCAACACTCTTGCCTTCTGACTGGGCCGCACACGCGCCGGACTGGCTCGGATTGGTTATGTTTCCGGAGTTCCCAGTGTTTTCAAGGGCTGGAATGTAGTTCGAGTCCCACCTCGAGCACAGTGTTACCGTGGGCAGAGGCGTTCAGCCCTCCGGGCAGGAATCAGTCCTCAAGGTTCGAATGCTCGCCCAGCCGGTGCCATGAACGGTTGTGGTAGACCAGTGCGTCGCCGGGTTCACCCGGCTGGACGTCACGCATCATGCGGAACTCCAGGGCATGGACGGCGATGATCGTTGACGTCCCGACCTCCATGCGGTTGATCACGGCGCAGCGCACCCAGGCACGCGCATCGTCGTACACCGCCTCGCCGGTTGCAAGGGTCGACCAGCGGTGCGTCTGGTCAAAGCGGTCGGCCCCGGGGGTCGCTCCACGCTTCGCCAGGTCGACGTCGTGCGCGTCCAGCAGGTGCACGACGACGGTGTCGGCGCGCAGAAGTACCTCCGACGCCGAGGACAGCGCCGAGACCGAGAAGATCAGCAATGGAGGGTCCGCACTCACTGACACGACCGACGATACCGTCAGCGCCACCGGTCCTTCGCCGGCATCTGCGGTGATGACGGCGACACCTCCCGGGTGGCCGCGGAACAGTGCCTTGAATTCGTCGGCCGTGAGGGAAGACGGGAAGCGTTGCGCGGGTGCCTGCAGCCAGGTATCCGGGGGGTAGGCGTGAAACACGGTTACGACGCCCCGGGGGCGGAGCGGGCGAGCTCCTCGCGAACGATGTTCGTCCCTGCGCTCAGGGCACTCAGCTTCTCCAGTGCCACATCCCGCGGAAACGGTGCCATGCCGCAGTTGGAGCTGGGGATCAGCTTGTCCGCATCCACGAACTGGAGGGCCTTGCGGAGCGTGTCGGCGACCTCCTCCGGCGTCTCGACGGTCTCGCTTGCGACGTCGATGGCCCCGAGCATGACTTTCTTGCCGCGGAGGAGTTCGATGAGGTCCATGGGCACGTGGGAGTTCTGGCATTCCAGCGAGATGATGTCGATGCTGGAGGCCTGCAACAGCGGGAAGGTCTCCTCGTACTGCCGCCACTGCGCGCCGAGCGTCGCTTTCCAGTCGTTATTGGCCTTGATCCCGTAGCCATAGCAGATATGCACGGCGGTCTCCGCACGCAGTCCCTCCGCCGCTCTCTCCAAGGCGGCCACTCCCCAGTCCTTGACCTCGTCGAGGAAAACATTGAACGCGGGCTCGTCGAACTGGATGATGTCCACGCCTGCCGCTTCCAGCTCTTTCGCCTCCTGGTTCAGGATCGTGGCGAACTCCCAGGCCAGCTTCTCGCGGCTCTTGTAGTGGTCATCGTAGAGCGTGTCCACCATCGTCATCGGACCGGGAAGGGTCCACTTGATCGGGCGGTCGGTGGTTGCGCGGAGGAACTTTGCGTCGTCGACGAAGACCGGCCGTTCGCGGCGCACCGGTCCGACGACGGTCGGTACGCTCGCGTCGTAGCGGTCGCGGATTCGCACGGTCTTGCGCTGTTCAAAGTCGACCCCGCTGAGATTCTCGATGAAGGTCGTGACGAAGTGCTGGCGGGTCTGCTCGCCGTCACCGACGATGTCGATGCCGCGTCGGGTCTGCTCGTGGATTGCGATGCGCAGCGCATCCTCCTTGCCCTCGAGCAGTGCATCTCCCTCCAGCTTCCACGGGGACCAAAGAGTCTCCGGCTGGGCGAGCCACGATGGCTTTGGGAGGCTTCCGACGACGGTGGTGGGCAACAGTGTGTTCATGAGTGAGGGTTCTCCGTGGGTCAGTTGACGATAGCGGGGTAATTGGCGGTCCACTGGTCCAGTAGATCCTTGTGGGGCGTGATGAAGTGCTCTTCCGTGTACTTCGCCTGCGTGATCGCGAGCTGACCGCGCTCGACCCGGTCGTAGGCGATCTGGGTCCGCGAGTAATCCTGCTCGCCCAGGCTCGGCTGGTAGACGGCGGCGGCGGCGGAGTTCGCGTTGTAGACCTCCGGGCGGTAGATCTTCTGGAACGTCTCCATGGTGCTGATCGTGCCGATGAGCTGCAGGTTGGAGTAGTCGTTGAGCAGGTCGCCGCGGAAATAGAAGGCAAGCGGCGCAACGCTGCCGCGTGGCATGAAATAGCGGACCTGAAGCCCCATCTTTGCGAAGTACGCGTCGGTCAGTGAGAACTCGTCCTGCTGGTACTCGACGCCCAGGACCGGGTGCCGGTTCTCCGTCCGCCGGTACGTCCTGCTCGTTGAGACGCTGATGCACACCACCGGCGGCTGCGGGAAGCGTTCCTGGCACGCCGGGGAATCGAGGAACTGCTGAAACAGCTTGCCGTGAAGATCGCCGAAGTCCTCGGGGATGGTCGGCTTGCCGGACTCCGCTGCCGCCGCCGGCAGCACTACGCTGAAGTCGAAGTCACGGACGTAGGAAGAGAAGTTGTTCCCGACGATCCCATGGTGGCGGACCCCGTTCAGTCGGTCGACGATCGAGATGTCGAGAACCTCGAACAGGGGGAACCGCCGATCCGTACCATCCGCGGTGAACTCTATCTCCACGGAGACGATGTCAAGCTCAAGCACATAGCGGTCCCTGTCAGGGTTGTCCCAGTCTGCCAGATCGTTGAAGCGGCGCCGCATCATGGTCAGGGCATTGCGGAGGTTTTCCCGGCGGTGCTCGCCCCGTGCGAGGTTGGCGAAATTGGTCGTGATCCGGGAGTCCTCCGACGGGGTGTAGTCCTCGTCGAAGCGTGTGGTGCGGATGCTGAAGGTGAAGTCGTCTGCCATGTGCTGCCAATCCGTGGTGATGGGCCGGGATGGCCGTCCAGAAGAGATGTGTCAATGGTGCAACCTGCCGACAGCTATCGAGTAACTGTGCCTTGCTATGCGCTGATATAGCATTTGCCTATGCCAGATCTTTCGAGCGGACTGACTCTGCAACAGCTCCGCTACTTCATCGAAGTTGCAGCTGAGGGGTCGATCTCCGCGGCCGCCGATCTTCTGTACGTAGCCCAGCCGACCATGTCCGCGGCGATGAAGGACCTTGAGGCACGGGTGGGCCGCGCACTCCTGGTTCGCTCCGCCCGCGGGGTCACCCTCACCGCTGACGGGGCAGAGTTCCTCGGGTATGCGCGGCAGGTAGTCGAGCAATTCGCCCTCCTCGAGCAGCGTTACCTCGGCAGGCCGCCGACGCGGCGCCTGCTGGGGGTGTCAACGCAGCACTACTCGTTCGCCGTGGACGCCTTCGTCCGGATGGTCAAGTCCACCGACGTGGCCGAATACGAGTTCTCGCTCCGAGAGTCCCGCACCTGGGACATCATCGAGGACGTCCGCACCCTCCGCAGCGAGATAGGCATCCTCTACCGGAACGATTTCAACCGCAAGGTCATCGACAAGCTGCTCCGGGAATCCGGGCTCGCGTTCACGCCACTTTTCCACGCGGACCCGCACATTTTCGTTGCACGGAACAACCCGCTGGCGTCCAAGGAGCGCGCGACTCTCGACGATCTCGCCGGCATGCCGCGGCTGACTTTCGATCAAGGTGCGAACAACTCCTTTTACTTCGCCGAAGAGATTCTCTCCACCATGTCCAGCAAGCAGGAGATCCGGGTCTCCGACCGTGCCACGATCTTCAACCTCATGATCGGGCTCCACGGCTACACAATCTCGACGGGCATCATCAGCGGGGAGCTCGACCCCGAGATCGTCGCCATCCCGCTCGACGTTGACGAACGCATCGAGATCGGCTGGATCGGTCACGCCGCCATCCCGCTGACCGAGCAGGCGAAGCGCTACCTCGGGGAACTGCGGGCCGTGGTCTCTGAGTTCGGCGTAGGGCTACTCGACTGACCGCAGCCGGCAACGAGGGTGCCACCCCGGCGGCGGGTTCCTGTTGCGGCGAATGTGATCTGGGATAAGCTCCAAAGATGGCACTGCGGAGTTTTCTAGAATGGCCGGTTATCCGGCAGCTCAGCACCGGCGATTTGCTCGGGCGCGGTCCCTCCGTGACCTCGCCCAAGACCCGAAGCATCGCCCCGCGCACGGCCACCGCCGACAAGGTGGTGCAGAGCGTCTGCCCTTACTGCGCCGTCGGCTGCGGCCAGCGCGTCTACGTGAAAGACGAACGCGTCGTCCAGATCGAGGGCGACCCGGATTCGCCCATCTCGCGCGGCCGGCTCTGCCCCAAGGGGTCGGCCAGCGAACAGCTCGTCAACTCTCCCGGCCGTCAGACGAAGGTCCTGTACCGCGCCCCGCGCGCCAAGGAATGGCAGCGGCTGGAACTCTCCACCGCCGTCGACATGATCGCCGACCGTTTCATCGAAAGCCGCCGCCGGACCTGGCAGCAGACCGACGATCACGGGCGCCTGCTGCGCCGGACCATGGGCATCGCCTCCCTCGGCGGCGCCACCTTGGACAACGAAGAGAACTACCTGATCAAGAAGCTCTTCACCGCCGCCGGAGCGGTACAGACGGAGAACCAAGCCCGTATATGACACTCCGCCACGGTTCCCAGTTTGGGAGCCTCGTTTGGACGCGGTGGTGCAACGCAATCACTGCAGGACATGGCCAACGCCGACTGCATCATCATTCAGGGATCCAACATGGCCGAGTGCCATCCCGTCGGATTCCAATGGGTGGCGGAGGCGAAGGCGCGCGGAGCCAAGGTCATCCACATCGACCCCCGGTTCACGCGCACCTCGGCGGTCGCTGATAAGCACCTGCCGATCCGGGCCGGATCCGACGTCGTGCTTCTTGGCGCCCTGATCAACTACGTCATCGCCAATGACCTGTGGTTCAAGGAGTACGTGAGCGCGTACACCAACGCGGCCACGCTGGTCCACGAGGATTACCGCGACGCCGAGGACCTGGGCGGCCTGTTCTCCGGTTTCGACCCGGAGAAGGGCGCTTACGACAACTCGTCCTGGGCCTACGATGAAGCCAACGACGGTTCCATCACCGAACCCGGAGGTCCGGAGCACGGCGCCGAAGCCGGGGCCCGTGCCGCCGGCGATGCGCTCGGCAGCGGCGGCGCGCCCCTCGAACACGCTGAGGTGCTGCGCGACGACACGCTCCAGAACCCCCGGACGGTCTTCCAAATCGTGAAGCGGCACTACGCCCGCTACACCCCCGACATGGTTCGCGACATGTGCGGCATCAGCGAAGCGGACTTCGCCTATCTGGCGAAGACCATCACGGAGAACTCCGGGCGCGACCGGACCACCTGCTTCGCCTACGCGGTGGGCTGGACCCAGCACTCCCTGGGGGCCCAGTTCATCCGCGCCGCCGCCATCCTGCAGCTGCTGCTGGGCAATGTGGGGCGCCCGGGCGGCGGGATCATGGCCCTGCGCGGCCACGCCAGCATCCAGGGTTCCACCGACATTCCCACGCTGTTCAACCTGCTGCCCGGCTACCTGCCGATGCCCAGTGCCGGCCGCCACGACACCCTTGAGGAGTACCTCAAGGCAAACGCCTCGAAGAATCAAAAGGGTTTCTGGGCCGATGCCGACGCGTACACCATCAGCCTGCTGAAGGCGTGGTGGGGGGACGCGGCGACGGCGGACAACGACTGGGCGTACGACTACCTGCCGCGCCTCACCGGTGCGCACGGTACCTACGAGACCGTGATGAGCATGCTTCGGGATGAGGTGGAAGGCTACTTCCTGCTCGGCCAGAACCCGGCGGTCGGCTCGGCCCACGGCCGGATGCAGCGCCTGGGCATGTCCCACCTGAAGTGGCTGGTGGTCCGCGACCTGAACATGATCGAGTCGGCGACGTGGTGGAAGGACGGCCCGGAGATCGAGTCCGGGGAACTCCGCACCGAGGACATCGAGACGGAGGTCTTCTTCCTGCCGGCGGCGACCCACGTGGAGAAGGCAGGGTCGTTTACCCAGACCCAGCGGCTGCTTCAGTGGCGCCACCAGGCGGTGGCCCCGCCGGGGGAGTGCCAGAGCGAACTGCAGTTCTTCTACGAACTCGGTCACCGGATCCGGGAGAAGCTCGCGGACTCGCAGGACGAACGCGACCGGCCGCTGCTGGACCTGACGTGGGACTACCCGACGGATGAGCATGGCGACCCGGATCCCGAGTCGGTGCTGGCCGAGATCAACGGCCGTCACCTCACCGGACCGGACGCCGGGAAGCCCCTCTCGGCCTACACCGAGATGCGCGCCGACGGGTCCACGTCCGGGGGGTGCTGGATCTACACGGGTGTGTACGCCGACGGCATCAACCAGGCCGCCAACCGGAAGCCGGGCGAGGAGCAGGGACCAGCGGCCCCGGAGTGGGGCTGGGCGTGGCCGGCCAACCGCCGGATCCTGTACAACCGCGCCTCCGCCGACCCCGACGGCAAGCCGTGGAGCGAACGCAAGAAGTACGTCTGGTGGGACGAGGAACAAGGCAAGTGGGTGGGCGACGACGTCGCCGACTTCCCGCCGACCCTCGCCCCCGGGACCAAACCCGACCCGTCCGTGGGCGGACCGGCCGCGCTCAGCGGGGACGATCCGTTCATCATGCAGTCCGACGGGAAGGGCTGGCTCTTCGCGCCGAAGGGACTCGTGGACGGGCCGCTCCCGACCCACTACGAGGCCCAGGAATCACCGGTAGCCAACGGGCTCTACCCACAGCAGCAGAGCCCGTCACGCCTGAAGTACCCCCGGAAGGACAACCTCAGCGCACCCAGCGCAGGCGATCCTGGCGCTGAGGTCTACCCGTTTGTGTTCACCACGTACCGGCTCACCGAGCACCACACGGCGGGCGGTATGAGCCGCTGGCTGCCGTACCTGTCCGAGCTGCAGCCGGAGATGTTCTGCGAGGTCTCTCCCGAACTCGCCGCCGAACGCGGACTGGAGCCCTACGGGTGGGCCACCATCATCTCGGCGCGATCCGCCATCGAGGCGAAGGTGCTGGTCACCGAGCGGATGACGCCGTTGACCGTCGGGAACCACACCGTGCACCAGATCGGGCTGCCCTACCACTGGGGCGTCGGGAACAGCGCCGTCGTCAGCGGGGACGCCGCCAACGACCTGCTGGGCGTGACCCTCGATCCCAACGTCCAGATCCAGGAATCGAAGGTGGCCTCCTGCGACATCCGCCCCGGTCGCAGGCCGCGGGGACGGGAACTGCTGGCGCTCGTCGCCGAGTACCAGGAGCGCGCCGGGCTCACCGTGGAGACCAGCCACAGCACGGTGACCCACCCGGAAGCCGAGGGCGAGCACCCGCGTGAGCACCCGGGCGGGCAGGCACCGTGACCCGCGCCCCGGGAGCTGCCCGGCACGCAGCAGATCTTGCCCGGTCCGGGCGGCGGCACCTCGCCGCGGCCCGGACACCGACCCGACGTTGGAGGACCGCATGGGCCAGCTGACCGGACCCACCGACCCCACGGCCGACGCCCACTGGGAACACAACCATCCCCGCAAAGGGTTCTTCACCGACACCTCCATCTGCATCGGCTGCAAGGCCTGCGAGGTGGCGTGCAAGGAATGGAACCACAACCCGCAGGACGGGAATCTGGAACTGCTGGGTTCTTCCTACGACAACACCGGGTCCCTCGGCGCCAGCACCTGGCGGCACGTCGCCTTCATCGAGCAGGGCCAGGAGCGCATCGCCGAGGCGCGGGAATCCGGCCGGGCCCTGGTGAGCCTGGGCATGCCCCGCATCGGGCCGCCGCCCCAGCCCGGGACGGTCGTCGCCGGCGCGGACACCACCCCGCCGGACACCGCCGACTTCCGCTGGCTGATGTCTTCGGATGTCTGCAAGCACTGCACCCACGCCGGCTGCCTGGACGTGTGCCCCACCGGGGCGTTGTTCCGCACCGAATTCGGCACCGTGGTGGTGCAGGACGACGTCTGCAACGGTTGCGGGACCTGCGTGGCGGGCTGCCCCTTCGGCGTGATCGAACGGCGCAGCAACGGCACCGTCAAGGTAGCCACCAGCCGCGAGGAACAGCATGCCGGGCACCCCGCGGTCCCCAACGCCGGCGTCGCCCAGAAATGCACGCTCTGCTACGACCGGCTCGTGGCCGACGAGACGCCCGCCTGCGCCAAGGCCTGCCCGACGACGTCGATCAAGTTCGGCGACCACGACGACATGGTGGAGACCGCCAAAGAGCGCGTTGCCACCCTGCACGCCCAGGGTATGACGGAGGCGCGGCTCTACGGCGCGAACGAGAACGACGGCGTGGGCGGCACCGGCTCCGTCTTCCTGCTGCTTGACGAACCCGAGGTCTACGGCCTCCCGCCGGACCCGCGGGTTCCCACGGCCGACCTGCCGAAGATGTACCGGCGTGCCGCCGTCGCGGTGGCCGGCATGGCGGCGGCCGCCGCCGTGGCATTCCTTGGAGGACGCGAGTGACGCTTTCCGAATTCGACAGCTTCCGTCCCGCGGAACCCGCCCGACGCCGCCGCAACGGGGGCAAGCGGGGAACCGGCCGGCGCAGGGACAACGGTGACGGCTCCCGCGAAATGCCGATGGTGCCGGAGCCGGAGTTCACCTCCTACTACGGCCGCCCCGTCGTCAAGCCGGCGCCGTGGGGTGACGACGTCGCCGCGTACCTGTTCCTCGGCGGCGTTGCCGGCGGATCGGCCCTGCTGGCAGCCGGCGCCCAGCTGAGCGGACGGCCGCTGCTGAGGCGGAACGCCCGGCTGGGTGCCCTGGGCGCCGTCGGCCTCGGCGCCGCCGCCCTGGTCAAGGACCTCGGACGCCCGGAGCGCTTCCTGCACATGCTGCGCACCTTCAAGGTGACGTCTCCGATGAGCGTCGGCTCCTGGATCCTCAGCGCCTTCAGCGCCGGGGCCGGCGTCGCCGCCGCGGCTGAGGTGGACCGGCTGACCGGCGAACGGCTGCCGCTGGGACCGCTGCGGGGCGTGCTGCGCGCCGTCGAGGGCCCGGCCGGCCTCGAAGCCGCCGTCTTCGCGGGCCCGCTGGCGGCATACACGGCCGTCCTCCTCGGCGACACCGCGACGCCGACCTGGAACGAGATGCACGGGGAACTGCCGTTCGTGTTCGTCAGCTCCGCCAGCCTGGCCTCCGCCGGGCTCGCGATGGTGACGACGCCGGTCCGCGAGGCCGGGCCCGCGCGGAACCTCGCGCTCCTCGGCGTGGTCGGGGACGTCGTGGCGATGAAGATCATGGAACGCCGGATGGACCCGGTGGCCGCGGAGCCCCTGCACCAGGGCAAGGCCGGCACCATGCTGACCTGGAGCGAGCGGCTTGTTGTGGCCGGGGGACTGGGCACCCTGTTGGGAGGCCGGAACAGGATCGTCGCGGCGGCATCGGGAGTGGCGCTGCTGGCAGGTTCGGCGCTGACCCGCTTCGGCGTGTTCGAGGCCGGGCTCGCCTCGGCCAGGGATCCGCGCTACACGATCGAACCGCAGAAGCGGCGCCTGGAAAAGCGGCGGGCCGCCGGGATCACCGGCGACGCCATCACCACCGGCAGCTGACACAGCGTCCCGGGCCGACCTCGCGGCGCCGGCCGCCCCGCACAGTCGCCCTGCACGGCCGCCCCGCATGGCAGCGCGCCGGGCCTAGCGGATCCGGATGCCTTGGCCCGCCGTCGTGTGGCCGATCACCGGGTAGCCGGGCACCTCGCCGACCACCAGCAGGCCGCCGGAGGTCTGCGCGTCCGCCAGGAGCAGCAGGTCGTCCTCGGTGATTCCGGCATCGGCGTCAAGGTGGGCGCGCACCCAGTCCAGGTTGCGCTTGGTGCCTCCGGAGACGAACCCGTCGCGGAGCGCCTCGCGGGCCCCGTCGACCAAGGGGACGGACTGGAGGTCGATCACGGCGCCGATTCCGGAGGCGCGGACCATCTTGTAGAGGTGTCCCAGCAGGCCGAAGCCGGTGACGTCCGTGGCGGCTTTCGCCCCGGCGGCGACGGCGGCGTCGGAGGCGTCCCGGTTGAGGCGAGCCATTGTCTCGACCGCCTCGGCGAAGATCTCCCCGGTTTGCTTGTGGCGGTTGTTGAGGAGCCCGACGCCGATGGGCTTGGTCAGGGTGATGGGCAGGCCGGGCGCGGCGGCGTCGTTGCGCAGCAGGCGGTCCGGATGGGCGACGCCGGTGACGGCCATGCCGTACTTGGGCTCCGGATCGTCGATGGAGTGGCCGCCCAGCACCGGGCAGCCCGCCTCGGCGGCGACGCTGAGCCCACCGCGGAGGACCTCGGTCATGAGTTCCATCGGCAGCACGCCGCGCGGCCAGCCGAGGAGGTTGATGGCCGTCACAGGCCGGCCGCCCATGGCATAGATGTCCGAGAGGGCGTTGGCCGCGGCGATGCGGCCCCAGTCGTAGGCGTCATCGACCACCGGGGTGAAGAAGTCGGCCGTGGTGAGGACCGCCAGGTCCTCGCGGACCAGGACGGCGGAGGCGTCGTCGCCGCTGTCCAGACCGACCAGCACCTCCGGCCCGGGGTGCCCGATCAGGCCGCGGACGGCGTCCTCGAGTTCGCCCGGCGGTATTTTGCAGGCGCATCCTCCGCCGTGGGCAAAGCCTGTGAGCCGGATGGGCTCGGCGCCCTCTTCCGGCTCCCGGATGGTTGTCTGGGCCTCGGTCACCCGCCCAGCGTACCCCCAAGGCAACCCTGCTATATTGATGCGCGGTGGCGTCCGGGTCCTGGTGGGCCCCCCGGTCTTCAAAACCGGTGCGGCCGAGCATCTCGGCCTGGCGGGTTCGATTCCCGTCCGCCACCGCCAACTTCAGGCGTGACTGCCGCCGGCCGAGGAGGACCGTGGACCAGACCGACCCCCGGCGGCATATTCCGCGGACGAACGACCTGCTTGCCCTGCCCGCCGTCCTGGACGCCGCCGGACGGCTCGGCGGCCACGTCATCCGCGAGCTGGTCCGGGACGTCCAGGACCGGGCCCGGCGCGGCGAACTGGCCCCCGGCCAGGTGGAATCGACGCTGACGTCGGAGGTGGACGCCCGCCGTGCCACCACATTGCGGCCGGTGCTCAACGCCACCGGGGTCATCGTCCACACCAACCTCGGACGCGCCCCGCTCTCGGACGCCGCAAAGGAAGCCCTCATCGCCGCCAGCGGCTACGTCGACGTCGAACTCGACCTCCGGGACGGCAGCCGCTCCAGCAGGGGAGCCGGCGCCCGGGCGGCGCTGCTCGCCGCCTGCCCCGCCGCGGAGGCCGCGCTGGTGGTCAACAATGGAGCGGCCGCCCTCGTCCTGGCCACCACCGCCCTGGCGGCCGGCAGGGAAGTGATCCTGAGCCGCGGCGAACTGGTCGAAATCGGCGCCGGCTTCCGGCTGACGGACCTGATGGAATCCACCGGCGCCGTGCTGCGGGAAGTCGGCACCACGAACCGGACACACCTGGCCGACTACGAGGACGCCATCGGAGCGCAGACGGGGTGCGTGCTCAAGGTCCACCCCAGCAACTTCCGGGTCGACGGGTTCACCTCGGCCGTCCCGGTCCAGGAACTGAGCCAGCTCACCCGGTCTGGCGACGTTCCCCTGGTGGCCGACCTCGGCAGCGGATTGCTGGCCCCGGACCCCCTGCTGCCGGACGAGCCCGACGTGACCTCGGCGCTCCTGGACGGCGCCGACGTCGTGATCGCCAGCGGCGACAAGCTGCTCGGCGGCCCCCAGGCCGGGCTGCTGCTGGGCCGCAAGGACATCATCGACAAACTGGCCCGGCACCCCCTGGCCCGCGCGGTCCGCGCCGACAAACTCGCCCTCGCCGCCCTCGAAGCCACCGTCACCGCCGGCGCCACGCCCGTGCACCAGGCACTGCACGCCGACGCCGACGAGCTGCGCCGGCGCACGGACCGTCTCGCCGCCGCCCTCGACGTGCTGGTCGTGGCCCACGACGGCAGGGTCGGCGGCGGCGGCGCGCCCGGCGTGCCGCTGCCGGGCTGGGCGCTGCGGCTGCCGGAACGGCTCGCCGGGCCGTTGCGTACCGGCACCCCGGCCGTGTTGCCGCGGGTTCACGACGGCGCCTGCCTGATCGACCTCCGCTGCGTGCCCGCCGACGACGACGACCGGATCCTCGACGCGGTCCGCCAGGCCCAGGCAGGGTTCGCTGCCGCCGGCGCTGCCGCCGGTGCCGGGGGCGCGGCCTGACCCATGCACGTCATCGCCACGGCCGGACACGTTGATTCCGGCAAAAGCACCCTGGTCCGCGCCCTCACGGGAATGGAACCGGACCGTTGGGAAGAGGAGCGCCGCCGCGGGCTGACCATCGACCTGGGCTACGCCTGGACCCCGCTGCCTTCCGGCCGGGATGTCGCCTTCGTGGACGTTCCGGGACATGAGCGGTTCCTCGGGAACATGCTCGCCGGCATCGGGCCCGCGCCCGTGGTCTGCTTTGTGGTGGCCGCCGACGAGGGGTGGCAGGCGCAGTCCGGTGACCACCGGGACGCCGTCCTGGCACTCGGCATCGAGCACGGCGTGATCGTCCTGAGCCGGTCCGACCGGGCCTCGGAGCAGCGCCGCGCCGAGGTCCTGGCAAGGACCCGTGCGGAGCTCGCCGGAACCGGCCTGCGCGACGCGCCCGCCGTCGCCGTCGCCGCCATCGACGGCACCGGACTGGACGAGCTGCGGGCCGCGCTCGACGACGTCCTCGCCCGGGTGCCGGCGCCCACCCTGACCGGACGGGTGCGGCTCTGGGTGGACCGGTCCTTCACCATCACCGGCTCCGGGACCGTGGTGACGGGGACCCTGGCCGCCGGAACCCTGGCCCGCGGGGACCGGCTGATGCTCCTCGGGGACGCCACCGCACGGCCGGTGACCATCCGCGGGCTGCAAAGCTGCGACACGGCACGGACCTCGGTGGAACCGGTCAGCCGGGTGGCCTTGAACCTCCGCGACGTCGGCCCCGCCGAAATCCACCGGGGCGACGTCCTGGTCACCCCGGACGCCTGGCCCACCACCGCCGTCGTCGGCATCCAACGCGCATCGGGCCTGGAGTACACGGAGGTGCCGGAGAACATCATGGTGCACGTGGGAAGCGCCGCGGTCCCGGCCCGGCTGCGTCCGTTCGGAGCCGACCTTGCCCGCCTGGTGCTCGACCGGGCGCTGCCGCTGGTGCTGGGGGACCGGCTGGTGCTGCGGGACCCCGGCCGGCACTCCGTCCTGGGCGGCGCCCGCATTCTCGACGCCGACCCGCCCGCACTGGAGCGCCGCGGCGATGGGGCGAAATGGGCGAGGCGGCTGGCCGCGATGGACCCCGCCGGCGACCTCCCCGGCGCGGTCGCGGCCCGCGGCGCGGTCCGGGAGGATCACCTGCGGCGGCTGGGGCTGCTGACCGGCCAGGACCCCGCGGGGTTCGACGACATTTACGTCGTGGGGGACTGGTGGGTGCACGCCCCCGTCCTGGAGGCGTGGCAGCAGCGGCTGCGGGCGGCCGTTGAGGACCTGCAGCAACGGGACCCGCTGGCCCCGGGGCTCTCCATGGGGGCCGCGGCGGGCCTGCTGAACCTGCCGGACGAACGGCTGCTGCCCCACGTGATCGAGGGAGCCACGCTGGAGGCCGACGCCGGCCACATCCGGGTGCCCGGCAGCCGTGACGATCTCGGCGCCGCCGAGACCGCCGTCGCTGAGATCGAACGCCGGCTGACCGCGGACCCGTTCCACGCCCCGGAGGCCGACGACCTCGCCCGGTTGCGCCTGGGCAACCGCGAACTGGCCGCGGCCGAACGCGCCGGCCGGCTGCTGCGGCTGAGGGACGGGGTGGTGCTGCTGCCCGCAGCGCCGGCCTTTGCCATGCGTGCGCTGGCCCGGCTGGACCAGCCGTTTACCACCAGCCAGGCCCGGCAGGCGCTGGATACGACCCGCCGGGTGGCTATTCCGCTCTTGGAACACTTGGATTCCCGGGGCTGGACCCGGCGCCTGGACGCGGGCCACCGCACCGTGGTGCGCTGACCCGCTCCGGCCGGGCTACGGGTTGGTGCCGCCGCTCGGGGTGCCGCCGCCTTGGGCGCCGTCCTGGGAGCCGCTTTGGGAACCCGGCGCCGTCGGCTGACCCTGCCCGCCGCCGCGGCGGCCCTGGTTGTTGAAGCCGCCCTGGCGGCCGTTCTGGAACCGCTGCGCGGCCTGGTGCGCCGCATCCGACTTCCCCATCGAATACCCAATCGCGGCGCCGCCGCCACCGGCGAGCAACACCGCGAGACCGGCAGCTACCAGGACCTTCGGCAGGCTCCACCACGATCTCTTGGCGGGCCGTCCCGGGCCGGGGGCGCCCGGGACTGGGGTTCCGGGACCGGGGGTACCGGGACCTGCGGATCCATTGCCCGGGTAGGCCGGGCCCGGGGTTCCCCACACCGGGGCCGCCGGGGCCGACGACACCGGCTGCGGCCCCGCGTTCGATGTAACCGGCCCGGCATTCGGTGCAGCCGGCCCGGTGTGCGGCACCGGCATGGTGGGCGGCGTGGTGGGGCCATAGGGCGGGGTGCCGGGGGCCTGGCCGGCGCCCTCCGGGTAGCTCTGTTCGTCCACGGTATTTCTCCTCAAAACTGGATGTTTCCGCCCCAAGTAAAGGGCAGAAGACTGGGCGGATGCTGTGATCCGGCAGGGGATCCGCCGCGCACTGGCGGGACGGGGCGGACGACGGCGGAACCGGTCCGTCATCCGGAACGCCGCGGCCAAACCCTTGGGCTGCCAACAATTTGCAGTTACGATGCAAATTGTTGCCCCGATGTGACCTGGATCGCAGGGGCCGCGCACCCCTAGGCAAAGGAGCCCCGCAGTGTCCGGACCGGAGATCACCAGTGATTACTTCCTGCTCGACGACGAACTCTCCGCGGAGGAACGCGGGCTGCGGGACCGGGTCCGGGCCTTCGTCGAGGCGGACATCCTTCCCGTGATCAATGACCACTGGGAGCGGGCCGAGTTCCCCTCCGGACTGATTCCAGGCCTGGCCGGCCTGGGCATCATCGGCAGCACCATCCGGGGCTACGGCTGCCCGGGACTGAGCCGCCGCGCCGCCGGCATCGTGGCCCGCGAGATCGCCCGCGGCGACGGCTCCATCAACACCTTCGTCGGGGTCCACTCGAGCCTGGCCATGGGCAGCATCAACATGCTCGGCTCCGAGGACCAACGCCGCCGCTGGCTCCCGGCCATGGCGGCCATGCAAAAGATCGGCGCCTTCGCCCTCACCGAACCGCTGCACGGCTCCGACTCCGTCGCCCTGGAAACCTCCGCCCGACGGGACGGGGACAGCTACATCCTCAACGGCCACAAACGGTGGATCGGCAACGGCCACATGGCCGACGTCGTCGTCATCTTCGCCCGCGACGACGCCGACGGGCGGGTGAAGGCGTTTGTCCTGGAAAGGGACGACGACGGCAACCACCCGGCCGGCTACCAACCCACCGTCATCACCGGCAAGATCGGCAAGCGCGCCATCCAGCAGGCCGACATCGTCATCGACAACCTCCGCATCCCGGCAGAAAACCGGCTGGAGAACTGCACCTCCTTCAAGGACGTCACCACCGTCCTGTCCGCCACCCGGGGCGGCGCCGCCTGGGAGGCCATGGGCCACGGCATGGCCGCCTACGAGATCGCCGCCCGCTACGCGCTGGACCGGGAACAGTTCGGCCGGCCGATCGGCTCCTTCCAGCTGGTACAGAACAAGCTCGCCAACATGCTCAGCGAACTGACCGCCATGCAGCTGATGTGCCACCGCATGGCCGAACTGGCCGAGACCGGGCGGCTGACCGGGCCGATGGCGTCCATGGTCAAAATGTCCACCGCGCAGAAGGCCAAGTGGATCTGCGCCGAGGCCCGCGACATGCTGGCCGGCAACGGCATCCTCCTCGAGCGGCACGTCGCCCGCCACATGACCGACATGGACGTCGTCAGCACCTACGAGGGCACCGACTCCATCCAGTCCCTCCTGGTGGGCCGCGACATCACCGGCATCTCCGCCTTCAGCTGACCCCTCCACGCCGGAACGGCCTCGGCCACCGGCAGAAAGGCAGGCACCCCGTGGGCGAACCTGCAGATCGAATCGTCGACGTCTCAATAGCGGACGGCGTCGCGCGCCTGACCATGCGCAGCGGCAGCGTCAACGCCCTGGGGCGGGACCTGCGCCGTGCGCTGGCTGCCGCGCTGGACCGCGCCGCCGCCGACCCGGACGTCACCGCCGTCCTGCTGCTCGGCCAGCCACGGGCCTTCTCCGCGGGCGCGGACATCACCGAGTTCAAGAGCACTGAACCAGAAGTTGCCGGCGCCGGGCAACCCGGGCACGCGGACGGCCCGGACCTCCGGGCACTGGTGGCCCGGGTGGAGGATTTCCCGAAGCCCGTCATCGCCGGGATCACCGGCGTGGCCCTGGGCGGGGGACTGGAACTCGCCATGGCCGCGCACGCCCGGATCGCCGACCCTGAGGCCCGGCTCGGACTGCCGGAAATCACGCTGGGCCTGATCCCCGGAGCCGGCGGCACCGTCAGGCTGCCCCGCCTGGTCGGGCCCCGGCGCGCCCTCGGGATGATAGTGACGGGCAAGGACGTCACCGCGGCCGATGCGCTCCGCGACGGGCTGATCGACGCGATGGCGGAAGACCCCGGCGCATCCGGCGCCGTCAGGGATGCCATCGCCCGCGTCAATGCCCTGCCGGCGCGGCGCACCCGGGACCGGGATGACAGGATCTCGGAGACTGCCGCCACCCCCGGCTCGGTGGAACGGCTCGCCGGGGCGGCGCTCAGCAAGGCCAAGGACCCATTCGCCGCCCGCGCCGCGGTGGACGCCGTCGCGGCCGGCATCGAGCAGTCCTTCGACCACGGACTGGAGGTGGAGCGGGAGAAGTTCCAGGAACGGCTTGCCAGCGCAGAATCGGCGGCCCAGCGGCACCTCTTCGCCGCCGAACGTGCGGCCCGCCGCCCGGCGGGCCTGGACCCGGAGGCGGCCCAGCCCGTCCGCCGGGCCGGGGTGGTGGGCGCCGGAACCATGGGCGGCGGCATCGCCATGGCACTGGCCTCCGCCGGCATCCCGGTCACGGTGGTCGAAGCCGAACGCTCCGCCCTGGACCGCGGCCTCGCCCAGGTGGACAAAAACCTCGCCGTGTCCGTCTCCCGCGGCAGCCGGGGCGAGGAGGACGCCGCGGCACTGCGGTCCCTCATCACGGGAAGCCTCGATTACGCGGACTTCGCCGACGCCGACCTGGTTATTGAGGCCGCCTACGAGGACCTGGGCGTCAAGCAGGGGATCTTCACCACGCTGGACGCCGTGGTCCGTCCCGAATGCATCCTCGCCTCCAACACCTCCTACCTGAGCATCGACGTCATCGCCGCGGGCACCCGCCTGCCGTCCCGGGTGCTCGGCCTGCACTTCTTCAGTCCGGCCAACGTCATGCCGCTGGTGGAGGTGGTGCGCGGGGCCGCCACCGACGCCGCGGCCCTGGCCACCGGGGTCGCCACGGCGCGCCGGATCGGCAAGACTCCGGTCGTCGTCGGGGTCTGCCACGGATTTGTCGGCAACCGGATGCTGGAGGTCCGTTCCGCGCAGGCCGAGCAGCTGCTGCTGGAGGGGGCGCTGCCGGGCCAGGTGGACCGGGTCCTCAAGGACTTCGGATTCCGGATGGGTCCCTTCGAGATGGGGGACATGGCCGGCCTGGATATCGGGTGGCGCAACCGCAAGGCCGAGGGCACCACCGCCCCGGTCTCCGACGCGCTCTGCGAGGCGGGGCGGTTCGGCCAGAAAACCGGCGCCGGATACTACGCCTACGACGGGCGGGAGGGCCGCGAGGACCCTGAGGTGGAACGCCTGATCGTCGAGGTCTCCCGTGCCGAGGGGATCACCCGGCACAGCCTCACCGACGGCGAGATCCTCGAGCGGCTGCTGTTCCCGATGATCAACGAGGGCGCCCGGATCCTGGCCGAGGGCATCGCCGAGCGCGCCGGGGACATCGACGTCATCTGGGTCAAGGGCTACAACTGGCCCGCCTACCGCGGCGGACCCCTCTGGTACGCCGGCCACGTGGGCCACGGGTACGTCGCCGAACGGCTGCGGCACTACGCGGAGCAGACCGGCGACGCCTCGCTGCTCCCGGCCGGGTTCCTCGCCGGCGCATGACCGCCACGGACGGGCGCAACGCACGGACCCTGCGGACCCGGCAGGTCATCCGCGACGCCCACATGGACCTCCTGAGGGACGGCGAACTCAAACCCTCGGCCCGGCAGATCGCGGCCCGGGCCGGGGTCTCGGTCCGTGCCCTCTGGGACCACTTCAAGGACCTGGAGAGCCTCATGGCCGCGACGGCCGCCCGGCAACTGGCCGACCAGGACGCCGGCGTCGAACCCGTCCCGGCGGTGCTGCCACTCGGGGAGCGGATCGCGGCCTACTGCGCCCAGCGCGCCGCCGTGCTGGAAGCCCTGGCGCCGCTGGCGCGGGCGGCGGACGTGCAGCGGCCCTTCTCCGCGGCGCTGCAGGAGAACCTGCGCGGGAACCTGGACCGGATCAGGGCCGACGTCGAACGGCTGTTCGACGCGGAGCTGGCCGCCCTGGACCCGGAACACCGCACCCGCACGGTCCTCTCCGTCTGCGCCGCGGCGGACTGGGCCACCTGGAAACTGCTGCGGGACCACCTGGGGCAGTCCCCGGAGCAGGCCCGGGCGGTCCTGGAGAACACCCTGACGGCCGTCCTGGCCGGAACCCCCACCGGACGTGAACACGAGAGAAAGCAGAACCCATGACAGCGTTGTCGCTCGCTTCGATCCTGGCCGAATCCGCCCGCAAGTACCCGGAGAAGACAGCGGTGATCAGCGGGGGCCGGTCCTATTCGTACGCCACCCTGTGGCGGCAGGCCCTCAGCTACGCCGGCCAGCTGGAGGCCGCCGGGGTCCGCCCCGGGGACGTGGTGGGACTGATGGCCCCCAACGTCGTCGAATTCCCCGCCGCCTACTACGCCATCCAGGCAACCGGCGGCGTGGTGGTGCCCGTGCACCTGTTGCTGACCGTGCAGGAAGTCATCCACGTGCTCCGCGACAGCGGCGCCACCGCGCTCCTCTGCCACCCGGCGTTCCTTGAGGTGGGGCGGCAGGCGGCGGGGGAGGCCGGGATTCCACTGCTGTTGGTCGGCCCCGCGGCGGCCGACGGCGGACCGGGCCCGGGCGGGACGGGCCGGAAGGGCGACGACGGCGTCCGGCACCTCGACCCCGAGGCCCCCGGCGGCCTGGAGACCTACGTGAGCCGTGAGGCGGAGGACCCCGCGGTCATCTTCTACACCTCCGGCACCACCGGCCGTCCGAAGGGTGCCATCCTGACGCACCTGAACATGGTCATGAACGCCACCGTCTCCGCCGTCGACGCCAACGACGTACGCTCCAGCGACGTCGCCCTCGGCTGCCTGCCCCTGTTCCACGTCTTCGGGCAGACGGCCAGCATGAACGCCCTGTTCCGGCTGGGCGGCACCCTGGTACTGCTGCCCAAATTCACCGGCGAGGCGGCGCTGGAGCTCATCACCACGCATCAGGTCGACATCTTCCACGGCGTCCCGACGATGTACATGCAGCTGCTCGCCGCCGCCGAAGGCCGGCCCAAGCTGCCCACGCTGCGGCTCTGCGTCTCCGGCGGCGCGCCGATGCCGCTGGCCGTGATGGAGAAATTCAACGCCGCCTTCGACGTCACCATCTACGAGGGGTACGGCCTCTCCGAGACCTCTCCGGTGGTCTCCACCAACACGCCCCACGCCGGGGCGCGGCCCGGGAGCGTGGGCCATGCGGTCTGGGGCGTGGAGGTCACCATCGCCGACCACCGCGAGCCGGAGCGCGTGGTCCCCATGCCCACGGGCGAACTGGGGGAGATTCTGGTCCGCGGCCACAACGTCTTCGCCGGGTACCTGAACAACCCGGAGGCCACGCGCGAGGCCATGGTGGACGGCTGGTTCCGTACCGGCGACCTCGGCACCATGGACGAGGACGGCTTCATCTACGTGGTAGACCGGACCAAGGACGTCATCATCCGCTCCGGCTACAACGTGTACCCGCGCGAGGTGGAGGAGGTGCTCTCCCGGCACCCCGCCATCGCCCAGGTGGCCGTCGTCGGATTGCCCGACGAACTGCGCGGCGAGGAGGTCTGCGCCGTCGTGGTGCTGGACCCAGCGCACGCCGACAACCCGCCAACCGAGCAGGACATCATCGACTGGAGCCAACAGCACCTGGCAAAGCACAAGTACCCCCGGCATGTCCGGTTCACCGGCGAATTCCCGCTGGGGCCAAGCCACAAGGTGCTCAAGCGGGAGCTGCGCCGCACGCTGGCGGACGGCAAGGCGTAAGGGGCGACGCGTCGTAGGCAGACGACGGCGGCGGGGCCGGGTGAGGGGGCGGAGCGGGACGTCCACCGCCGCGCAGTGTGATGTTCGCCGGGAGTAGGCCCGGCCGTTACCTTGCACTGGAACAGTGCGGCGGGGGTCAACTGTAGAACAATGCATGAGGAGCAACTCAGTGCCAGCCGTGAACCGCCGTCGTTTCCTTCAACTCTCCGCCGCCGCCGGTGCGGCCACCGCGATCTCGCAGATGATGGGGCAGAGCATCGCCCGCGCCGCCGAGATCCCTGCGAACCGGGCGACCGGGTCCATCAAAGACGTCGAACACGTCGTGATCTTTATGCAGGAGAACCGCGCCTTCGACCACTACTTCGGCACGCTCAAAGGCGTGCGGGGCTTCTCGGACCCGCACCCGGCCCTGCTGCCCTCCGGGAAGGATGCCTTCCACCAGGCCAACGCCACCCGCGAAGTCACGCCCTTCCACCCACCGGCACCCGACCTGGGCATGCAGTTCATGGAGGACCTCGACCACTCGTGGCAGCTCACCCATGAAGCCTTCAACAACGGCCGGTACGACAAGTGGCTGCCGGAGAAGACCGATGCGACGATGGCGTTCTACGGGCGCAAGGACATCCCGTTCCATTTCGCCCTGGCCGACGCGTTCACCGTGTGCGACCAGTACCACTGTTCGGTCCTCGGCCCCACGGACCCCAACCGCTACTTCATGTTCACCGGCGGCGACGACCCGGGCCGGAAGGGCGGCGGGCCCGACCTGTGGAACGGTGAAAAGGGCTACTGGTGGAGCACCTACCCGGAAGAGCTCGAGAAGGCCGGGGTGGGCTGGAAGGTCTACCAGGACATCGGACAGGGCCTCGACCCGGCGCACTACGAGGGCTGGACCGATGACGCGTTCATCGGCAACTACGGGGACAACTCCCTCCTGTACTTCAAGCAGTACCAGGACGCCAAGCCCGGTTCGCCGCTCTACGACAAGGCCCGGACCGGGACAAACGCCAAGGCCGGCGATGACCTGTTCGGGATCCTCCGGGAGGACGTCAAGAACGGGAAGCTCCCGCAGGTGTCCTACATTGTGGCGCCCGAAGCCTACTCGGAGCACTCCAACTGGCCGCCCAACTTCGGCGCCTGGTACGCGGCCAACGTCATGGACATCCTGACTTCCAGCCCGGAGGTCTGGAGCAAGACCGCGGTGTTCTTCATGTACGACGAGAACGACGGCTTCTTCGACCACATCGTCCCGCCGCACCCGAACACCCCGCAGATCCCCGGCGCCTCGACCGTACCGACCGACGGCGAGTGGTATGACGGTACCCCCACCTTCTACGGCAGCAAGGACGTGCCGGGCCACTTCGGCCTGGGCGTCCGGGTGCCGATGATCGTGGCGTCGCCGTGGAGCATGGGCGGCTTCGTCTGCTCCGAGACCTTCGACCACACGTCCATCATCCGGTTCCTGGAGAACCGTTTCGGCGTCGCGTCGCCCAACATCACGCCGTGGCGCCGCGCGGTCAGCGGCGACCTGACGAGTGCCTTCGACTTCTCGGCCGCGGGCGGGGCGGCGCCGGCCCTACCGGACACCTCCGGGTACAAGCCCGCCGACCACGCCCGCCACCCGAGCTACGTACCGACACCCCCGGCGACGAACACGGTGCCGACACAGGAGAGCGGAACGCGACCGTCCCGCCGCCTCGGCTACGCGCTCGACGTCGAGACGAGCCTCGCCGGCGGGAAGCTCGCGGCCCGCTGGACGAACCGGGGCACGCTCGGGGCGCAGGTGCAGGTCCGCTCGAACCTGCTGCCGGCCGCGCCGTACTCCTACACCATCGGTGCCGGCGCGGCCCTCGACGCATTGTGGGTCCTCGGTCCCTCCTACGACGTGCAGCTGCACGGCCCGGCGGGCTGGTACCGGCGCCTCGCGGGAACGACGGCCTCCCCGGACCTCCGGGTCAGCGTCGCCTCCGATGGCAAGTCCCCGCACGCCCGGTTCCGGATCGAAAACACCGGCCGCGCCGCCGCGCCGCTGACCCTCAAGGACGCCTATGGTGCCGGCAACCAGGTCCTCACGCTTAACCCGGGGCAGGCGAAAACGGTCATCATCCCCACCCAGGGCGGCTGGTACGACCTCACCATCACGTCGGCCGCGGACCCCACGCTGGTCCGGGTCCTCGCCGGACGGTTTGAAAACGGCGCCGGGCTCACCAGCGACCCGCAACTCGGCACCGCGTCCACCGGCCGCTAGCTCCGGCCCGGCCTGCCGCGATTTTCCCGTGGCACCCTCAGCGACACTCCACAACTCATGCGCCGGCCCTCCCCGGCGCGCCCTGAAAGGACCATCCATGCCCAGCATCATGAAGAACAGGCGGGCGAAGGCAACAGCCCTCGCCGCCGCCGTCGCCCTCACCGGCCTTGCCTCAACCGGCGCCGCAGCTCCCGCTGACGCACGGACGCCTGCGAACGCCGCTGCACGGTCTGAGGGTCAGGGCGCCAACGGCCCCGACCACGTTTTCGTCATCATGATGGAGAACCACGGCTACGACCAGGTGATCGGCAACACGGCGGACGCCCCGTACATCAACTCCCTCGCCCAGCGGTACAACACGGCAACGAACTACCACGGCGTCACCCACCCCAGCCTGCCCAACTACCTGGCCAGCATTTCCGGAAGCACGCAGGGAATCTGGGACGACTGCAGGGCCGGAGCCGACGTGACCTGTGCACCCGAGGAATTCGTGCCGGGCTCGAGCGACCCGGGGGCCACCGGAAGCCTCACCGCTGCCCAGGCCGCGAGCGCCGCATCGACCCCGCACATGTTCTCGGGGAAGACCATCGTGGACCAGTTGGAGGACAAGGGCCTGAGCTGGAAGGCCTACATGGAGAGCCTGCCGGCCACCGGCTCCCAAGTGGAATACGCCCCCACAGTCGGGTCCACCCCGGTCAAGCTCTACGCGCAGAAGCACAACCCGTTCATGTACTTCTCCAACATCAACTACCCCGGCAGCCCCCGGCTGCAGCACATCGTGCCCCAGGAAAACAACCTCACCGCTGACCTGTCCAGCGGTAAGGTGCCGAACTTCGTCTGGATCAGCCCCAACCAGTGCCACGACATGCACGGCATGGCACCCTCGGGCGCCGACCTGATCGGGGTTCCCGACTGCGGATACCCCGCATCCGGTCTGGACCACAGCGTGATCCAGCGCGGCGACAACTACGTCAAGAGCACCGTCCGGCAGATCATGGACTCGACGACGTGGAAGACCAGCAAGTCCAGCATCGTCCTGGCCTGGGACGAGAACGACTACTCCGGTTCCGACGGCGGCCCCGGCAGCCCCGTGGGCCAGAATGGTGACGTGCTGGGCGGGGGCCACGCCCCGATGATCGTGATCAACTCGGCGGCCGGACCGCAGAAGAGCACCAACCGCGTGTCGGATCACTACACCCTGCTGTCCACGATCGAGCACATGTGGCACCTGGGATGCCTGGCAAACACCTGTTCACCGGAAACCTCGGGCACCTTTGAGGAACTCTTCCGGCCCTGACGCCCCGGCGCTCCGGCGGCCCCTTATGCCGGGGGCCTGACCTCCGAATGAGGGTTCCTGGAGCGGCCCGTCCGCGCTACGGCGTGGGCGGGCCGCTCCTGTCGCTCCGTCGGGGCCGGGCGGATTCCGTCGGGGCCCACGGCAGGGGAAGTACCCAGCGTGTCCCCAGCAACCACGGAGCGTGTTCCCACCCTGCAGGCCGACAATGGGCTCGACACCACCAGATGGTGGCGCACGGTATGGTTCGGGGGAGATCCCCCGAACAGCTCGAGAAGGACCGGCCATGACTGTCCCGCCAAGCACCCCAGACCCCGGGTACGGCGCACCCGGTAACCTGCCCGCGCCGGGCTGGTACGCGGACCCTGCGGGATCCGGTTCGCTGCGCTGGTGGGACGGGACGGCCTGGACCGGACACCTCAGTGCGGGGCAGCTGAGCGCCCCTGCCAACCCGTACCGCATGGGGCGCCCGCAGATCAGCCCGTCCACCCCGGTCTACAACCCGTTCATATGGCTCATCGCCACCCTGCCGATCATCCCGCTGATCAGCCTGGCATTTTGGAATCCCGTGCTCCGGACCAGGACGACGGGGCTGCGACGGGTGCAGACCATGGACCCGGCATCGATCCTCACCCTGCCCTACCTGCTGGCTCTGGGCACCGGCCTGGTCATCTACGCCGTCTCCGCCGTGCTGGCCTATCTCGACTGGCAGAAGCTGCGCCGTGACGGCGTGGTCCGCCCGTTCCACTGGGCCTGGGTCTTCCTCAGCCGGGAGCTCTACGTGATCGGCCGATCAGTGGTGGTGCACGAGGCCGCTCCCCGCCGCGGGCTGGCGCCCGTCTGGGTGACCCTCGGCATGATCGTCCTGACGGCCGCACTCATCGGCATCAAGGTCTCCACGCTAATCACCGCCGTCGCCGGGCACACCATCATCTGAGTCTCCGGCGACAGGCTCGATATGGGGGGGGAATGAATTCCGCGACCGGGCACCGGGACAGGGCCGCCGTCGTCAGTACCGGCCGGTGGATTGCCGCGGCGCGGGCGCAGGAATCGACCCGCCCGGACCGGCTTTTCGACGACCCCTGGGCCTCGGCACTGGCCGGGGAAGCCGGTAAGGCGGCCCTCGCGACCGCCCCGTACAACCCGTTCCTGCCCGTCCGCACCCGCTACTTCGACGATCTCATCCTTGCCTCCGCCACGGACTGCCCCCAGGTGGTGCTGCTTGGCGCAGGTCTGGATACGCGCGCCTTCCGCCTCCCGCTGCCGGCGACATCAGTGCTGTACGAAGTCGACTATCCGGAGGCCTTTGACGGGAAGGATTCCGTCCTTGGCCGTTCCCCGGCGGCGTGCGGGCGCAGAACCGTTGCAGCGGATCTCGCCGGCCCGTGGTTCCCGTCATTGCGGGCGGCAGGCTTCGACCCGGCGCTCCGGACCATCTGGGTGGCGGAGGGCCTCTTCTACTACCTCACGGCGGCGGCCGCCGAGGCCTTGATCCGGAGTACCGCCGAGGCCTCGTCACCCGGCTCCAGCCTGATCGCCGATGTCTTCGGCACCGGTCTGCTGGACCTCGCATCGATGGCCCCTCTGGTTTCAGCGCGTCGGAAGGCCGGGCGCGAGCTGCCCTTCTGCACTGATGCGCCGGCAGAGCTATTTCGCCACGGTGGCTGGGAAAAGTGCCGGATCGTCAGCCCCGGCCAGGCCGCCGCCAAGTTCGGCAGGCTGGCGCCCGTGCCTGATGACGCCGGCCCGGGCAGCAACACCACGCTGCGCACACATTTGGTGCGCGCAACATTGTAGGTCGGCGGGGCCGCGCCCAAGGACCCACCCGATGTCCTGGCGCGGGCCCGGCGCCTCGGGGCGCGGGGGCTTAGTCCTTCTTCCCTGCGATGTTGACCAGCCACGCGACGCCGTACTTGTCGTTGCACATGCCGAACGCGTCGCCCCAGGGCGACATGGACAGCGGCATCGTGACGGTGCCGTCCTGGGAGAGCTTGTCCCAGTAGCCGCGCAGCTCCGCGTCCTCGTCGCCGCTGAGCGAGACGCTGAAGGTGTTGCCCGGCGTGTAGTCCATCCGCGCCGGGGTGTCCGAGCCCATCAGGACGAACCCGCTGGGGGACTCCAGCTGGGCGTGCATCACCAGGGTGTCCTCCGACGGATCCTGGCTGGCCTGGAAGTCCGCGAAGGTGCTCACGGTCAACTGGCCGCCGAAAACATCGCGGTAGAACTCCATGGCCTCGCGGGCGTTGTCGCGGAAGCTCAGGTAGGGGTTGAGGTGTGTGGCCATGGCGGTTCTCCTTGCGGGCTGGGGTGGGACTCCGGGATGTGGGCGCCTTACCGGGGTTCGGCGGCGTCCGCGCCCATGCTAGCAACGCGCCGCCGTCCCGGACAGGGGTCCGGGACACTTCGGAGGGCGCGGTGCCGGGAGACGGCGCACGGGCGGTGCCCAGGGCCCGGGCGCGGGAGTCTACCGACGTCGGTGCCGGATGGTTTGATTAGTCGGTGCTCCGACTCAAACGACTCCTCGTCTTCGGCCTGCTGGCCGCGGCCGTCATCGCCGGTTTCTCGTTCTGGGCGGTGGGCCGGCCCGGCGAGGGCATCCGGACCGCCGTCGCCGCCCCGCCGAGCGCGGTAGCAAAACTCGAGGGCGCCGACATCACCACGGCGGTCAACGTCACCCCCAGCCCGGATGCGCAGTGGCTAACGGGCGCCGCCGCACGGACCGGTATACCGGCCCGTGCGCTGCGGGCCTACGTCGCCGCCGCGGTCACCGCGAACGCCACCACTCCCGGCTGCGGCATCGGCTGGAACACCATCGCGGCTATCGGCTTCGTCGAAACGGCGCACGGCAGCTACGGCGGCGGCAGCCTCAACGCGGCCGGCCAGGTCAGCGGCCCGATCGTCGGTCCCAGCCTCAACGGCGACGGGTTCGCCGCGATCCCGGACACCGACGGCGGCGCGCTCGACGGCGACCCGCACTGGGACCACGCAGTCGGACCCATGCAGTTCATCCCCTCCACCTGGCGGCTGGCGGGGCGGGACGGCAACGGCGACGGCGTCGCCGATCCCTTCAACATCGACGACGCCGCCCTCAGCGCCGCCGACTACCTCTGCGGCCACGGCCGGGACCTCACCACCCCGCGCGGCTGGACCGACGCCATCTACGCCTACAACCAGTCCGACGCCTACATCCGCAACGTCCAGGCCCGGGCCACCGCCTACGCAGCGCAGGCGGCGGCCCAGGGCTGAAAGACCGGCCACGGCGGCGCGCCGGACCGGACCGCGGCCCCGCCCGGGGAGGCCGCGGCTCCGAAGACCTTGAGCGGACCGCCCGCCGCTCCTAGAGTGGGCACGGAAACCCGGCCACCCGCCAAGGAGCTCATATGTCCCTCGTCCGCGTACACAACTTTTCCATCTCCCTGGACGGCTACGGCACGGGCGAGGGCCAAAGCCTCGACGCGCCGTTCGGCCACGCCGGCGGCCGGCTGATGCAGTGGGCGTTCGGCACCCGCACCTTCCGCGCCATGGGCCTGCCCGGCGACGGCGAACCCTCCTTCGGCGTCGACGAGGCCTTCGCCGGCACTTGGGCGCCCGGCATCGGCGCCGAAATCATGGGACGCAACAAGTTCGGCCCCCAGCGCGGACCCTGGCAAGACGAGGAATGGAAGGGCTGGTGGGGGGACAATCCGGTCTTCCACACTCCCGTCGTCGTCCTCACCCATCATCCCCGGCCCGTGCTGGAGATGGAGGGCGGAACCACGTTCCACTTCCTCGACGCCGGCCCCGCCGAGGCGCTGGAACGTGCCCGGGAGCTCGCCGGCGGCAAGGACGTCAGGATCGGCGGCGGGGTGGACACGGTACGGCAGTTCCTCGCCGCGGACCTGATCGACCACCTGCACCTGGTCCAGGTGCCGATCCTCCTGGGCCGCGGGGAACGGCTCTGGGACGGGCTTGAAAACCTTGAGCAGCGCTTCGAGATCGAGGCGACGCCCTCGCCGTCGGGCGTCACCCACCTGGTCTTTACCCGGCGTCCGCGGGACTAATTCCCGTCCCGCCGGAGTTATGACCTCGGAACCGCACGGTTCCGGGCGCCGTACGGCGTGGACGACGACGGGAACGAAACCAGTGACGACAACAAGCGACGGAGTCGGCTTCCGCTCCACCCGGGGACCGATCCTCATTGCCCTGATGCTCTCGACCGGCCTGGTGGCGATCGATTCGACGATCGTGGCCACCGCCGTGCCCTCGATCGTGCGCGACGTGGGCGGCTTCTCGTCCTTCCCCTGGCTGTTCTCCGCCTACCTGCTGGCGCAGGCCGTGTCCGTGCCGGTCTACGCGAAGCTCTCCGACGTGGTCGGCCGCAAACCCATCATCCTGATCGGCATCGGCTTGTTCCTGCTCGGATCCATCCTCTGCGGCATTGCCTGGAGCATGTCGGCGCTGATCGCCTTCCGGGTGCTGCAGGGCCTCGGCGCCGGTGCGGTCCAGCCGATGGCCATCACCATCGCCGGGGACATCTACACCCTGACCGAGCGGGCCAAGGTGCAGGGCTACCTCGCCAGCGTCTGGGCCATTTCCTCCGTCGTCGGCCCCACCCTGGGCGGCGTGTTCTCCACCCTCGGCATCTGGCGGGGCATCTTCCTCGTCAACATCCCGCTCTGCCTCCTGGCCGGCTGGATGCTGCTGCGCTCCTTCCGGGAGGACGTCAAACGCCAGGGCCACACCGTGGACTACCTCGGCTCCGCGCTGCTCACGGCGGCGCTGACCCTGCTGATCCTCGGCGCCCTCGAGGGCGGCCAGGCCTGGGCCTGGAACTCCGCCCCCAGCATCGGCGTCTTCGCGGGAGGCGCGGCGCTGCTGGCCGTCTTCGTGCTGGTGGAACGCCGCGCGGCCGAGCCCGTCCTGCCGCCGTGGGTGGTCTCCCGCCGGCTGCTGGCGACGACGGCGCTGGTTTCCTTCGGCGTCGGCGCCGTCATGCTGGGCCTGACCTCCTACGTGCCGACCTTCCTCGAGGGGTCCATCGCCACGTCCCCGATCCTGGCCGGGCTCGCCCTGGCGGCACTGACCATCGGCTGGCCGATCAGCGCCTCCCAGTCCGGCCGCTTCTACCTGCGCCTGGGCTTCCGGACCACCGCGCTGATCGGCATCAGCATCACCGTGGTGGGGACCGCGGTGCTGGCGTTGACCGCCTCCTCGCCGAGTGTGCTGCTGGTCGCGGCCAGCTGTTTCATCGTGGGGCTGGGCCTGGGGCTCGTCGCCACGCCCACGCTGATCGCCGCCCAGTCCAGCGTGGAATGGAACGAACGCGGCGTGGTGACCGGCACCAACCTGTTCGCCCGTTCGATCGGCAGCTCGATCGGCGTGGCGGTCTTCGGCGCCGTCGCGAACGCCATCTACGCCGGGTCCACGGGCGGGGACACCAACCCCGGGACCGTCGTCACGGCCTCCGGCGCGGTGTTCCTGGCGGTGCTGGTGGGCGCGGTGCTGACGGTGATCGCCGTCGTCGCGATGCCCGCCACGGGCCGGAAGCCCGCCGAGCAGGCCCACGCCGGTGACGCCGCGGATTCCGCGGTGGCGGAGCGCAGCTAGGCGCCTTGCTTGTTAGAGGCGGGGCTGGCTAGGGACGCTGCGAGGCGGCGGCCTCGGGGCTGAGATCCGAGAGGTCGAGCCGGTGCCGGGGCCCGTCCGGGAACGGAAACGTGGACGTGACTGCCAGGTCCGGGCCCACCCGCAGCATTTCCCCGGGGGCCAGCGCACGCCAGCCGGGGTCGTGGTCCATCGGCTCGGTGGCGATCAGCACCTGCGGCCCGGCGGCGAGGTCCTCGCTGCGGGCGTGGATGCGGTGGCTGCGCGCCTCCAGCGGCGCGGCCGGGCCGTGGATCCGCCCGGGATCGCGCTCCAGCAGGTGCAGCTCATGGGTTTCCGGGTAGCGCAACGCCCACAGCTCCGTGCCCGTGGTGACGATCAGGTTCAGGCTGAGCACCGGCAGTTCGGCGGCGGCCCAAGCCACGGCGCGGGTGATCCCGGTGCCGACGTCGCCGTCCGCCCGCCGGGTTTCGGCGGTGATCAGGGCGAAGAGGCGTTCGCTGTCCGTCTGCCCGAGGACCAGGTCGGCGACACCGAGCTCCGCGAGCCGTGCGTCCAGCCGGTCCAGGCCGCCGAACGCGCCGTTGTGCGCGAACAGCCGCCCGTCCTGCTCGAAAGGGTGCGTGTTGGCCACGGTGTGGGCGCCGGTGCTGGCGTAGCGGACATGCGCGAGGAACGTGGTGCTCCGCAGGGTCCTGGCCTCCCGGGCGAAGGCGTGGTCCTCCCACGCCGCGAGCGGCTGTTTCGCCACGTGCGGCTGTCCGAACTCGTCGAAGGTGCCGATGCCCGCCCCGTCCGGCTCGCGCCGGCTCTGGACGGACAGGCTGTCCGGCGCGTCCAGCAGCCAAAATGTGGCGCGGACCGTTCGGGCGCCGGCGTGGAGCCCGAACAGTCGGCACATGGTGGCTCCTCCGTGGTTTACGCGGCGTTATGGGAGCCAGTGTACGTCCGGGCTACTGCCAGGCGCGGACGTAATCGACCAGGACCTGCGACGCCGGGCCGTAGGCCGGGTTGGTCGAGGAGGCACCGACGTTCAGGACCAGGTATTGCGGGGCGTTGCCGTCGTTGGTCGGGTAGGACTTGACCTTGACGCCGTCGAAGTAGACGTCCGAGGAGCCGGCCATCCGGTGCAGGCCGAAGGTGTGGTACTCGTTGGCCCAGTTGCCTCCCACGCCGCCCTGGTTCTGGGCGCCGCTGGTGGAGTGGTAGTTGACCGTCATCTTGGCCTTGAGGACCTCGGCGATGTCGTTCTCGCCGGTGGCGGGCCAGGACTGTCCGGTGGACCAGAATGCCGGCCAGTTGTAGAGGCCGTTGGCGTTGCCGGGGAACTTGATCCGGGCCTCGACGTAGCCGGTGGTGAACTGGTAGCCGGTGCCGGCGCCGCCGCGGGGGTTGGAGGAGACCAATGCACCGGAAGTGGCCGACGCCAGGTTCAGGACCAGGTTGCCGTTGCTGACCGAGACGTTGGCAGGGCTGGTGCTGACCTTGTTCATGGTTCCGCAGCCGGGCGCGAACCAGCAGGCGGCCCACTTGTTGGTATCCAGGCCGGCGCCGTTGAAGTCGTCGTTGAAGGCCAGGGACCAGTTGCCGGGGACACCCAGGGGAGCGGGGCCGCCGGTGGAGGCTACGGCCAGGGCGGGTGCCGGGGCGGCCTGCACGGCTGCGGGGGCGGGGGCCGCCGCCGGGGGAGCGGCCTGCGCCGGTGCGGGGGCCGCCGTCGTCGCCGGGGCGGACGGGGCTGCGGCCGCGGTGCTGGCCGGTGCGGCCGCGGTCGCCGACGGCGAGGCCGGGGCGGAAGCGGGGGCGGCCTGGGAGACCTCCGACGCCTGCGCCTGGGTCAGGCTGTTCAGGGTGGCCTGGCCGAGTGAACCGAGGCCGACGACGGCGACGGCCGCCGCGGCGGCGAGGGACAGGACGCGGGGGGACTTCAGCCGAAGGGCGGTGCGTCGAAGGGGGGAAGGAGCGGTCTGGTCACGACGGCGCGCGGGGGCGCACGTCTGATCCTGGGGTGCAGACATGGAAGGTATACCTCTCAACGCCTGCGGAGTTAGCTGTCGGGTTCGGATGAGGTCATCCGGCCGTGGGACACCACGGCTTCACCCCGAGGGCAGGCCAACGCCATACCCGGGACACTCGGGTCCCCCGCCTCTGCCTTATATCTAGCGGATCCCGGGCGCGGCAGAGCTCAGCGACGCACGGAATTGGGACCAACGTTGACGGTCCACCCGTCGACCGTACGGCATCGAGCCGGTTAATCACAATTAAGTAACGGCAGTCACCGGCCTCCGCGTGGCGGCTTGAGGTGCGACGGCGTCCGGGGGCGGGTTTAGGGAACAAAGCGGCGGTCAGGGTCCGCGGCGTCCCGGCAAGGCGGAATGCAGCAGCGGGAGCACGGAGACGGCCAGGAGCGCCGTTCCGAGCACCGGGTCGTCGTGCCGGAGGATGGCGCCGGCGATCAGCAGGGCGGCGAAGAGGACGGCGGACACCGCGCGGCGCACGGTGCGGTCCAGCCGGGCCACCTGGCGCTCCAGCCGGGGGTTGCCCACGGTCAGGGAACCCTCCTCGGCGCGCGCCGCCAGCCGGTCGAGGCGCTGCGGCAAGCGGAAGGCCACCGCCGCGGCGTCGAAGACCTGGCGGCCGGCGTCCTGCAGGAGGTTTCCGCGCTCCTCGCGCAGCAGCCGCGCCGCGTACGGCTCCACCGAGTCCCAGAGGTTGAAGCGCGGGTCGAGGGAACTGCACACCCCGGAGGTGAGCGACATCGCCCGGATGATGAGCAGGAAATTCTCCGGGACCTGGAACGGCAGCGAGCGGACCAGTTCGCCGAACTCGTTGGCGAAGGCCAGGAACTCCCGCGGGTCCACCTCGCGCAGTTCGGCGAAGCCCATGCCGCCGAAGCGGGTGAACAGCCGGGACATGGCACGCTCCAGTTCGGCGGTATCCGCCGTGGGCAGCAGCACCCCGATCTCGCCGATCGCCGAGACCAGGCCTCCGCCGTCGCGCGCGGCCGCCGCGATGAGCAGCTTCCGCAGCCCACTCCGGGTGCCCGGGGGCACCTCGCCCATCATGCCGAAATCGATGAACGTCAGCCGCCATGGCAGCCCTCCGGCGCCGGGGGCCGGGGTGACGAAGATGTTCCCCGGGTGCGGGTCGGCATGGAAAAACCCGGTGGTGAAGAGCTGGTCGAACATTACCGATGCGAAGACCGGAGCCACCTCCACGGGGTCGATCGCCGCGGCGCGGAGGCCCTCCGTGTCCGTGATCTTGATGGCGGTGACGTCTTCCAGGGTCAGGACCCGGCGGGTGGTCCGTTCCCAGGCGACGCGGGGGACCGCCACCCGCTCGTCGCCGGCGAAGTCGGCGTCGAACCGCTCGGAGTTGGCCGCCTCCTGCAGGTAGTCGACCTCCTCGAGGCTTGTCTGGGCGAACTCCTCCACCAGGGACGGCATGTCCGCCCGGTCCGAGACCAGTCGGAAGTGGCTCAGCCAGCCGCCCACCCGGCGCAGGGCGGCCAGGTCGACGTCGACGATCGCCTCGATCCCGGGGCGCTGAACCTTCACCACGACGCCGCTCATGCCGGCATCCTCCGCCGCCGCGGGCAGCAGCGTCGCGCGGTGCGCCTGCCCGAGGGACGCCGCGGCGATGGGCGTCTCCTCGATGACGGCGAAGATGTTCTCCAGCGGTGTGCCCAGTTCCGCCTCGGCCAGGTCCCGGATGGCCGGGAACGGGACCGGGGGAACCTCGTCCTGGAGGTCCTCGAGTTCCCTGGTAATCTCCGGCGGGAGGACGTCCAGGCGCGAGGAGAGGAACTGGCCAACCTTGATCATCAGGCCGCCCAGCTCCACGGCCAGGGCGCGGAAGCGCCGGGCGAAGCGGATCATCCGTCGGGTCCGGCTGCGCTCGGTGACCCGGCGCAGGCCCAGGCGGGGGAGCAGCAGCTCGTACCACCAGGTTACGGCGAGGTGCCAGGCCGCGAAGCGCAGGATCCGCCGGTAACGGGCGCGGGTGCTCCCGGTCCCGGCCGCCGGGTCCGCCCGGGCCCGGCCAGCCTCCGCCACCCGCGTCAGTCCTGGGCCAGGATCGAGTACAGCCGGCGCCGCGCCTCGTCCAGCACGGCCACGGCCTGCTTGACCTGCTCGGGCGTGCCGGTGCGGCCCACCTGGGATGCCGCCTGGGCCAGCTCGATGCCTGCCTTCGGCAGTGCCCCGAAGCCGGGACCCTGGTCCGCGTCGGCGGACTCCCAGGGAGCCGAGGTGCCGCCGGAGACCTCGTCGCGGCCGGCGTCCGTCAGGGAATAGATCTTCCGCCCGTTGGACTCCTCGGCGCGGATCAGGCCCTCGTCGGCCAGCAGCTGCAGGGTCGGGTAGACGGAGCCGGCGCTCGGCTTCCAGCTGCCGCTGCTGCGCTCCTCGATCTCGCGGATGATCTGGTAGCCGTGCATGGGCCGCTCCGCCAGGAGCGCCAGTACGGCCGAGCGGACTTCGCCGCGGCCGGCGCGGCTGCCGGTGCGCTTTTCGAAGCGTGAACGCAGGTCCTCGACAGCCTGCCACATGCCATCAAAGCTGGGGGCGCCGAAGCCGCCTATCGGGTATGAGTTACGCATGGTGCTCTCCTCCAAGGGTTCGCTAACGATACTTAACGATACGTCCCGATATGCGGAAACAACAGGGTTGCGCTGTGGGCGATAGGGCGACGGGGGTGGGAGCCTCAGGCGGCTGCGGGCCGGGGGAGGTGGACGAAGACCTCGCCGCGCTGCTTCATCGCATCGAGGGCGCGGGCCAGGCCGGCCGCGGTCCCGCCGGCGGGGTGGTTGCCGTGGGAGATGACGATGTCCCCGGCGTGTGCGCCGGAGATTTCCTTGGCCACTGCCGAGGCGGGGAGCGTCGCACCGGCGTCGCCGTTGACGGAGAAGCCGACGGGCGTGACCCCGAGGGCATGCACGATCTGGGCGGAGACGTCGTCGAGGTAGGCGGTCCCTGGCCGGAAGAAGAGCGGGCGCTTTCCGGTGAGCTCGGCGATGCGGGCGTCGTTGGTCATGATCTCGTCGTAGACCTCGCCCGGGTTGCGGGTGCCCGGGATGTTGTAGGCGCTCTTGCCCGAGACGGACAGCGGCCGGTGTGAGGTGCCGTGGTTGGCGAGCTCGAAGAGGGGGTCCGCGGCCAGTTCCGCGGCCAGGGACGCGTTGGCGGCGATCCAGCGGTGGTTGAGGAACAGGGTCGCCGGAACGCCGTGGCGGCGTAGCTCGGTGAGGACGCCGGTGTCCGCGGCGTTCCCGCCGGGGCCGCCGCAGAAGTCAAACGTCAGGGCGACGCCGGCGGGCGCGGTCAGGCGCGACAGCACACCCGGGGCGGCAAGCCCCCAGTAGCCGGCGGTGCGGTGGGAAAAGGCCCCAATGACCTGGTCACGGGACGGGGCACCCTGTGGCTGGGCCGTGGCCGGGACCGGGGCGGGCTGCGCGTCGGCGCCGGCCGTCTCCACCAGAGGCCCGTCGGCCGGAGTGGCGTCGGGCCCGCTGAGATCCTTCGGGCGGCTGTCCTGCGGCAGCGCCGCCAGGCCCCCGAGGGAAAGGGCGGCGGCCGCCACCAGGAATGACCTCCGGTCAGGGGTCCACGCCACGTGCATGTCCGTTCTCTTCGCGGCCCGTCTACTGGGTAGTCTGCGGAATCCTGTCGTCTCAAACCTCGCCCATCGTAGTGGACGCCGGGCGTGCCGGCGCCCCGGTGACGCGGGGTCCGGTTGCGTGTCGCCCGCTACCCGCCGGCGGTGGCCTGGCAGGTCGTGTCGCTGCCGGTCTGGGACACCGCCCCGCCGGCCTGCGACGGCGGCGCCGCGGGCTTGGAACCCGTGGCGAAGTCCTCGCCGGCGTAGAGCTGGACGCCCTGCACCCCGGGGACCTGCTGCACGCTGGAGGCCGGGAGGCCGAACACCGCCGCCACGTCGGCGGCGACGTCCTCGAACCCGGCGCCGAAGTAGACCATGGTCTGCTGGCGCGGCTGGGCCGGGATGCGGGAGAGCTTCGTGAACCCGGCGTCGGAGAGGATTGTGCCGATCTCGGCGCCGCGGCTGGCGACGTTGGTGCCGTTGGCCACGGTGATCGGCTGCAGTGCCTTGTTGTAGGCGGGGGCGGCCGGGGCGCTGGAGGTCTCCGGGGCCGCGGAGGCCGGCGCGGGCTGGGACAGGTCCGGGCTGCGGCGCAGGGCGGCGAAGAGGTTGTCCGCCGCCGGCTCGTCCAGGGTCAACCGGTTGGGATCCGACGGCGCCGGTACGGTGGGGGTGGTGATGAAGTTGACCTTGGCCGGGTCGATGTTCTTCAGCCGGTTGGCGAGGGTCAGCATGGTCGGGACCGAGGCGAGGCCGTCGTCGACGGTGAGGTTCTTGGTCATGGTGTCCGCGATGCTGAGCACCTTCTGCGGGTCGCTGAGCGTGCCGTCGGCCTTCAGCTTCCGGGTCAGGGACGCCAGGAACGACTGCTGGGCCTTGATCCGGCCGAGGTCCCCGCCGTTGGCGAAGGCGTGCCGGGTGCGCAGGAAGGCCAGGGCCTGTTCGCCCTGGACCTGGGAGGTGCCCTTGGGCAGCTTCAGGCCGGAGTCGGGATCGTTGACCGCGGTGTCCACGCAGACGTCGACGCCGCCGACGGTGTTGGAGAGTTCTTTCACGGCGTTGAAGTCGGCCATCATGAAGTGGTCGATTTCCATGCCGGTGAGCTTGTTGACGGTGTCCACCGCGCAGCCGATACCGGCCTCGGCCATGGCGGAGTTGATCATGACTCCGGAGCGGGCCGCGTGCTGTTCGTTGGTGGCGCTGTCCTTGCAGGCGGGGACGTCCACCAGGAGGTCGCGGGGGAAACTGACGACGTTGACGTGGTTGTTGTCCGCCGAGATGTCCAACAGCATCATCACATCCGACTGTCCGTAGCCGGAGGAGTCGGCCGTCGAGCCGTACTGGCCGTTCTTGCCGCTGCGGGTGTCGCTGCCCAGGACCAGGATCTGCAGCCGGTCCTTACTGTCGTTGACCGGGCCCTCGGTGCGGACCCCGCCGGCGCCGAGCGCAGAGGTGCTGATGTTGGACTGGAGCCGCCAGAGCCAGTAGCCGCCGAAGGCGATCACGCCCACCAGGAGCACGGCCGCGGTGATGCCGGTGATCTTGAGCCAGCGCGGCCGGCGGGCCCGACGGTAGTTGCTGCTGCCCTCCACCAGGGTGCCGTAGCCCGGGTAGGGCTCAGGGGTCCCCTTGCCCGGGGCGGACGATTCGTGACGCAATGGAGCAACCTCTCGACAGACTCTCGAACCCGGCCATGATACTGGCCGTCGCTGGAGATTTGCCCGGAAAACGCCAGCGGCACCGGCCGGGGCGAGATGTCCCTGCCGGTGCCGCTGTCAACGAGCGAGTGGTTTCTCAGTCCACCTGGGCGGTCAGGCCGGCCGCCCGGACGGCGGTTGCGGCCGCCGTCTCGTCGTTGTCCGAGGTGTCCCCGCTGATGCCCACGGCGCCCAGCAGTGCGCCGTCGCTGTCGCGGATCAGGACCCCGCCCGGGACCGGGATCAGCCGGCCGCCGATCGCCGCGGCGGCCGCGGCGATGAAGTACGCCTGCTGCTCGGCGCGCGCCATGATCGAGCGGGAGCCCATGCCCAGGGCCAGCGCCCCGTAGGCCTTGCCCTGGGCGATCTCGAAGCGGTTGTTCGATGCGCCGTCCTGGCGGGCGGCCGCGGTGACGTGGCCGCCGGCGTCCAGGACGACCACCGTAAGCGGCTTGAAGCCGTGTTCGGCGCCCGTGGCGAGGGCCTGGTCGATGATGGTGCGGGCGGTGTCCAGGGTCAGGGTCATGAGGCGTTCCTTGCGAGGTCGTTGGCGTGCTTGTGGGCGGCCCGGCGGCGGTGCAGCACGGGTTCGGTATAACCGGAGGGCTGGGCGGCCCCCTCGAGGACCAGTTCGCGGGCGGCGAGGAAGGCCTCGCCGTCGAACGCGGGGGACATCGGCCGGTAGCCGGGGTCGCCGTCGTTCTGCCCGTCGACGACGGCGGCCATCCGCCGCAGCGAGGCTTCCACCTCCTCCTGCGTCACGATGCCGTGGAGCAGCCAGTTGGCCACGTGCTGGGAACTGATCCGGCAGGTGGCGCGGTCCTCCATCAGGGCGGTGCCGTGGATGTCGGGGACCTTGGAGCAGCCCACGCCGTCGTTGACCCAGCGGACCACGTAGCCCAGGGTGCTTTGGATGTTGTTGTCCAGCTCGTTCCGGCGGTCCTCGGCGGACCAGCCGGCCGGGTCGCCCAGCGGGATGGTGAGCAGCTGTCGCAGGGTTGAGCGGCGGTTGCCGGCCAGTTCGGTCTGCCGGGCGTCGACGTCCACCTGGTGGTAGTGGATGGCGTGCAATGTTGCCGCGGTGGGGGACGGGACCCAGGCGCAGTCGGCGCCGGCCTGCGGGTGGCCGGCCTTCTGCGCCAGCATGTCCGCCATGTTGTCCGGGGCGGCCCACATGCCCTTGCCGATCTGGGCGCGTCCGGCGAAGCCGCAGGCCAGGCCCGTGTCCACGTTGGACTCCTCGTAGGCCTTGATCCAGCTGGAGTTGCGCATATCCGCCTTGCGGACCATGGGGCCGGCCAGCATGGAGGTGTGGATCTCATCGCCGGTGCGGTCCAGGAAGCCGGTGTTGATGAAGGCCACGCGGTCCCGGGCCTCCTTGATGCAGGCCTTGAGGTTGGCCGAGGTGCGGCGTTCCTCATCCATGATGCCGATCTTCAGGGTCAGCGGCTCGAGCTTCAGCACCTTCTCGGCGCCGGCCAGCAGCGCGCAGGCCACGGCGACCTCCTCGGGGCCGTGCATCTTGGGCTTGACCACGTAGGCGGACCCGGCGCGGGAGTTCCGTCCGGCCGTGGCGCCGCGCAGGTCGTGCACCGAGCCCAGCCCGGTGAACAGTGCGTCCAGGATCTCCTCGGGGACGGGCTGCCCGTCGGCGTCCAGGACGGCGTCGCTGGTCATCAGGTGGCCCACCTGGCGGATCAGCAGGAGGGAACGGCCTGGCAGGACCAGCTCGGAACCGTCCGGGGCGGTGTAGCTGCGGTCCTCGTTCAGCCGGCGGGTGTAGCTGCGGCCGCCCTTGGACACCTCGGCGGTGAGCGTGCCCTGCATCAGCTTCAGCCAGTTGCGGTATCCGTCCACCTTGTCGCCACCGTCGACGGCGGCAACGGAGTCCTCGAGGTCCATGATGGTGGTCAGCGCCGATTCGAGGACGATGTCCTTGACGCCGGCCGGATCACCGGAGCCGATCAGGTGCCCGCGGTCCACCTGGATCTCGATGTGCAGCCCGTGGTGGACCAGCAGGATGGCTTCGGGCTGGTCTTCGTTGCCGCGGTAGCCGGCGAACTGGGCGGGATCGGCCAGGCCGGTGGTCCCGTCGGGGGTCTCGGCGGCGAGCGCGCCGTCGGTGATCCGGTAGGCCGTGACGTCGGCGTGGGAGCCGGAGGCCAGGGGCGTGTGCTCGTCCAGGAGCCGCCGGCCGAAGCTGACGACGGCGGCGCCGCGGACGGGGTTGTAGCCTTCCGTGTGCCCGCGGCCGTCGGCGTCGTCGATGGCGTCGGTGCCGTAGAGGGCGTCGTAGAGCGAACCCCAGCGGGCGTTGGCGGCGTTGGCGGCGAAGCGGGCGTTCAGCAGCGGGACCACCAGCTGCGGGCCGGAGACGCTGGCGATCTCGCCGTCCACGCCGTCGGTGCTGATGCTGAAGTCGGCCGGTTCCTCCACCAGGTAGCCGATGGAGCGCAGGAATTCCTCGTACGCCTCGGGATCGATCTCGGCGCCGCCGTGCGTGCGGTGGTACTCGTCGATCTGCTGCTGCAGCCGGTCGCGGACCTCGAGGAGTTCGCGGACGCGGGGGGAGAATTCGGCGATCAGGCCGGCCGCGCCGTTCCAGAACTCCCCGGCGTCGAGTCCGGTGCCGGGCAGCGCCTCGTCCCGTACGAAGGAGTACAGCTCCTCCGCGACGTGGAGTCCGTTGGTCTCCAGGTGATTCGACATTCGGGTCACGCTCCGTTCAGTTGCTGTGGTGCATTGCGGGTGTCCCTGCGGGCGTCTCGGCAGTTCCGTAATGCGGAAAGAAAATATCAATAAGTAAAAACTATCCAGCCCTGCGGCGGGCTGTCAACGCCCGTCCGCGGGCCGTCGGGGGTGGTCCGACCATTCTGCGGCAAGCTGTTGACTGTGATGTGGATCGCACATATGGTCTATCCACACAATAAGAGATTTATTTCGCCATGCGGAAAATCTTCCCGTCGCCCCATGACGCCCGGGTCAGAGGCCCGCCACCACTCGTAAAACAAAGGAGTTTTTGTGAGTCCCAGGTTTGAGCCGTTTCAGCAGGTCGTAGACCCGATCGCCGGGTCCCTTGCTGTTTCCGCCGTGGTGGCCGCGCTGCCGCTGCTCCTCTTGTTCGTCCTGCTCGGCGTGTTCCGGGTCAGGGCGCCGAAGGCAGCCATCGCCAGCCTGCTGCTCTCGATCGTCCTGGCGATCGTGGGCTGGCATATGCCGATTGTCCAGGTCCTCAGCGCCACGGCCCAGGGGGCCTTCTACGCGATCTTCCCGATCCTCTGGATCCTCATCAACGCGTTGTGGGTCTACAAACTGACCGTGGCCACCCCGTGGTTCGAGGCGCTGGGCCGCACCATCCGCTCCATCTCAAACGACCTGCGGATCCTGGCCATCCTGGTGGCGTTCTGCTTCGGCGCCCTGCTCGAGGCCCTCGCCGGCTTCGGCGCGCCGGTGGCCATCTCCGGGGCCATGCTGATGGCGGCCGGCATGAAGCCGCTGAAGTCGGCCATCGTGGCGCTGCTGGCCAACACCGCGCCCGTCGCGTTCGGCGCCATGGCCGCGCCGATCATCGCGCTCAACGGTGTCACCAACATCCCGCTCCACGAGCTCAGCTCCATGGCCGGCCGGCAGACCCCTTTCGTCGCGGTCCTGGTCCCGCTGATCCTGGTCTTTATCGTCGACGGCAAGCGCGGCGTGCGCCAGACCTGGCCCGTCGCCCTGGTCTCGGGCGTCGTCTTCGGCGTGGCCCAGTTCCTGGCCTCGAACTTCCTGGTGGTGGAACTGACCGACGTGATCGCCGCGATCGCCACCGTGGCCGTCGTCCTGGTGATGCTCCGGTTCTGGCAGCCTGCAGAGATCGTCGGCATGCACAATGTGAAGGGCAGCGACACCGACGCCGCCGAGGCCGAGCTGGTGGGCGCCACGGCTACCGGCCGCACCGGCTACGGCACCTCCTCCGGGCTGGGCGGCGTCAGCCGCAACGGACAGCCCCTTCCTGCCAACGCGGCAGGCCCCGGCGCCGCCGGATCGGACGCGGCCGGGACCGGCACGGACACCGTCGCCCGGCCGCCGGCCCGCGATGTGTGGATGGCGGTGGCCCCCTACCTGATCATCATGGCCGTCTTCTCCATCGCCCAGCTTCCCGGCGTCAAGAACTGGCTCACCGCCGTCGGCTCCGTCACCTTCGACTGGCCCGGCATCGACGCCGTCGACCCCTCCGGCCACCAAGTCTCCGCCCACAAGTTCAAGCTGGACCACCTCAAGGCCACCGGCACCCTGCTGCTGATCTCCGGCATTATCACCATGGCGCTGTACCGGCTCAAGCCGCTGCAGGGACTGCGGATCTACCGCGACACCCTCTTCCAGCTGCGCTGGACGATCGTCTCGGTGACCTCCGTCCTGGCCCTGGCGTTCGTCATGAACGTCTCCGGCCAGACCAACTCGCTCGGGTTCGCCCTCGCCTCCGCCGGCGGCTTCTTCGCCTTCCTCTCCCCGCTGCTGGGCTGGATCGGCGTGGCCCTCACCGGGTCCGACACCTCGTCCAACTCGCTCTTCGGCCAGCTCCAGGTCACCGCCGCGCAGCAGACCGGCCTCTCGCCGGTCCTGATGGCCGCGTCCAACTCCTCCGCCGGCGTGCTGGGCAAGATGCTCTCGCTCCAGAACCTTGCGGTGGCCTCCGCCGCCGTCGGCCTGGACGGGGCCGAGAGCGTCCTGTTCCGCAAGCTCCTCGGCTGGAGCCTTGGCCTGCTGGCCTTCATCACCATCCTTGTCCTGCTGCAGTCCACCCCGGTCCTGGGCTGGATGGTCCCCTAGGGACCCCGCCCGCGCCGATCACCTCCTGCACCCGATAGAAAGCAGTCCCCGTGAGCACCACCGCCAATGACACCACCGCCACCCGTTCCGCCGCCGGCCTGATCGCCGCCGCCCGGAACGGCTCCACCGAGGAGGCCGACCGCCGGAGCGTCAACACGGACCGCTCCGGCTACACGCCGGCGTCCCTGCCGGACGGCGTCGTGTACGCCACCGCCGTCGAGGACGTGGTGGAGACCATGGTCCGGGCGACGGCGGACCGGATCCCCGTCGTCGCCCGGGGCGCGGGGACCGGCCTCGCCGCCGGCTCCTCCGCCCAGGCGGGGGAGATCGTCCTGGACCTCTCGCGGATGAACCGGATCCTGCGCATCGATCCGCTGGAGCAGCTGATCGTGGTCGAACCGGGGGTGCTCAACGCCGAGGTCAACGCCGCCGCGGCCGAGCACGGCCTCTTCTACGCGCCGGACCCGGCGAGCACGGCCATCTGCTCGATTGGCGGCAACATCGCCACCAACGCCGGGGGCATGCGCTGCGCCAAGTACGGAGTCACCCGCGAATCCGTGCTGGCGCTCAAGGTGGTGCTGCCGGACGGCCGGATCCTGGTCACCGGCCGCGAGACCATCAAGGGCGTCACCGGCTACGACCTGAATGCGTTGTTCATCGGCTCCGAGGGGACCCTGGGCGTGGTGGTGGAGGCGACGTTGCGGCTGCGGCCCATGCCGGTCTCCACCGCCACGGTGGCCGCCTACTTCCCGGACATCGTCGCCGCGGCGGAGGCGGCGTCGGCGATCATCGCCTCCCGCATCACGCCCTCGGTGCTGGAACTGATGGACGGGCCCACCCTCGCCGCCGTCGACGCCGCCCTCGGCACCGACTACCGCAGCCGGGGCGGGGCCTTCCTGCTCGCCCAGACCGACGGCTACGGTGCTTTCCTGGAGCAGGACGTGCTGATCAAGGCGATCGAACCGTTCGCCACCTCGTACGAGAAGGCCACGGACCCGGACCACACCGCGGAGCTGCTCCGGGCCCGCCGCGAGGCCATCCCGTCCCTGGAACTGCTGGGCACCGTGTGCATCGGCGACGTCGGTGTTCCGCGCGGCCGGTTGGCCGAGATGGTTACCGGCATCGAGGAGATCTCCCGCCGCACCGGCGTGCGTATCTTCACGGTGGCGCACGCCGCCGACGGGAACCTGCACCCGATGATCGTCCTGGACGAGGGACAGCCCTCCACCGAGGGCCCGGCGAAGGCAGCCCTGGCGCAGATGTTTGAGCTGGCCCGGAGCCTGGGCGGGACCCTGACCGGCGAACACGGGGTGGGACTGCTCAAGCGCGACTGGCTGGTGGACGAGCTGGGCAACGATTCCCTCGGCCTGCAGCAGGCCATCAAGGGCGTCTTCGATCCGCTGGGCATCCTCAACCCGGGCAAGGGCATCTAGGGGCATCTTCACGGGGGATCCGGTGGTGGCCGCGAGGTCCTGCGGTATCGTGGGCCTCGGAAACTTTCACGATGCGGATATTTCGCTCCGCGGGTGCATTCACGCGGCCCGACGGGTGTCCACGCAACGAAAGTCAGGAAAAAGGTGCCGGCCGGCGACGGGCGGCACCATGGAGGAGGGGTGGCATGGCGGAACGGGCCGCAGGCGGCGTGCAGTCGGTGGAGCGCGTCTTCGAGCTGCTGGAGCTGATCGCCGACGCCGGGGGAGAGGTGATGCTCAGCGAGCTCTCCTCGGCCACCGAGCTGCCGCTGCCCACCATCCACCGGCTGCTGCGGACCCTGGTGACGCTGGGCTATGTCCGCCAGCTGCCCAACCGCAGGTACTCCCTGGGCCCGCGGCTGATCCGGCTTGGCGAGGGGGCGTCCAAGCAACTGGGCGTGCTCGCCCGGCCGCAGCTGAAGCCCCTGGTGGACCGGCTGGGCGAGACCGCCAACGTGGCCATGCTCGACGGGGACATGGTGGTCTATGTCGGCCAGGTCCCCTCCCGGCATTCCATGCGGATGTTTACCGAGGTGGGCCGGCGCGCGCACCTGCACTCCACCGGCGTCGGCAAGGCGATCCTCGCCCAGCTCGACGACGAGCGGGTGCGGGCGATCGTGTCCCGGACCGGCATGCCGGCCGCGACACCCAAGAGCATCGGCGACGTCGAGACCCTGCTGCAGGACCTGGACACCATCCGGCGCCGCGGCTACTCGATCGACGAGGAGGAGCAGGAACTCGGGGTGCGGTGCTTCGCCGCCGCGGTGGCCGACGCCCCGACGCCGATGGCGATCTCCGTCTCCGGCCCGGTCTCCCGCGTGGACCAGGCGTTCGCCGACCGCGCCGTCCCCCTGCTGCAGGAGGCTGCCGCCGCGATCTCGGCGGAACTGAGCCTCACCTAGGCCCCTCGCGGGCCTGCTCCCGGGTCTACTCCGGACCTTCCGCCCCACTTTCCGCCGGACCTTCTACCTGCGGCCGGAGCGCCGCTGCGTAAGACTCGAGCCGGTGCTGCATGTCCCAGTACGGGGTGGCGGACGGGGCGGTGCCCCCGTCCCGCAGTGCCGCGACGGACGCGACGGCGGCATCCACCGCCGCGCGGTAGGGCAGCGACCCGGAACTGACGCGCCGCACCCCGAGCCCACCAAGTTCCGCCACGGTCAGGGTGGGATGCGGCAGGACGTTCACCGGCAGCTCCAGGGCCCCGGTGATGGCCTCGATCTCGGCCGGGTTCGCAAGCCCGGGGACGAAGATGCCGTCCGCCCCGGCGTCGGCATAGCGCCGGGCCCGCACCAGCACGGCGTCCACGGTCGGGTCCTCCTTGAACCACAGGTTGTCCACCCGGGCGTTGATGAACACGCCGGGGCAGCGCTGCCGGACGGCGGCGATCTTCGCGGCGGCGTCCTCCGGGGCCACCAGATGCCCGTCCAGGCTGTCCTCCAGGTTGATCCCGGCCACGCCTGCCTCCACCAGGCCCGCGACGAAGTCGGCAGCCTCGCCGGGATCCGGGGAGTAGCCGTCCTCGACGTCGGCCGTCACGAACACCGGCAGCCGGCACAGCAGCGGCACCAGCGCCGCCGTCGCCGCCTTGCTGGCCCGCCCGCCGTCGGGATAGCCGGCGCTTGCCGCCACGCCGAAGCTGGTGGTCCCGATCGCCGGGTAGCCATCCGCCACGAAGGCGACGGCGGAGCCCACGTCCCACGCGTTGGGCAGCAGCAACGGTGACCCGCCGCGGTGAAGCTCCCGAAAAGTGTCCATGTGTCCTCCCTGTGTCCTCCACGGTGTCGTCCCCGCCGGCGCACGGCCCTGACTATGGGTCTACGCCCGGTCCCGGAGTCCGTCAACGGCTGTCAGGCTGTGCGGCTAGCATGGCCGCATGAACGAGACGACGAAGAACACCACCCGCACCGTGGCCGTGCTCGGCCTGGGCATCATGGGCGCCGCGATGGCCCGAAACCTGCTCCGCGCCGGCCTCGACGTCCGGGTCTGGAACCGCGACCCGGCCAAGACCGGCCCCCTGGCCGAGGCCGGTGCGCACGCGGCCGCTACCCCCGCAGAGGCGGTCGAGGGCGCCGACGTGGTCCTGACGATGCTCTACGACGCCGCCGCGGTGACGGAGGTGATCCGGCAGGCAGCCGCCGGCATCAGGCCCGGCACGGTCTGGGTGCAGTCCACCACGGTGGGCGTCCACGACGCCGGGGCCCTGGCGGAGCTGGCCCGGGAGGTGGGACTGGAGCTGGTGGAGGCTCCGGTCTCCGGCACCCGCGAACCCGCCGAGGCCGGCCAGCTGCTGGTGATCGCCGCCGGTGCTCCCGCGGTCCGGGACACGGTGGCGCCGGTCCTGGACGCGATCGGGGCGCGCACCACCTGGACCGGTGAGGATGCCGCCGCTGGGACCGCCACTCGACTGAAGCTCGTGGTCAACAGCTGGGTGATCGCGGCCTCCAACGCCACCGGCGAGATCCTGGCCCTGGCCGGCGCGCTCGGGGTGGAGCCGCAGCAGTTCCTCGACCTGATCGAGGGCGGCGGACTGGACCTGCCCTTCCTGCGGGGCAAGGCCGGCCTCATCCTCGGCGACACGCTGGACCCGGCGTCGTTTGCGGTGGACACCTCGCTCAAGGACGCCCGGCTGATCCTGGCGGCGGCAGAGGAACACGGTATCCGCCTCGACGGGACCGCGGCCGCGGCGGCCCGGCTGGAGCGGGTGGCCGCCCGAGGCCGGTCCAAGCAGGACATGGCGGCCGCGTACTACGCCAGCACGCCGGAAGACGGCGGTTCGGGGGACTGACGGCAACCGTCAGGACCGGCCGGCCCAGGGATCGTAGTCGGCCAGCAGTTCTTCCTGCGGCGGCCGCCGGTCTTCCGGGATGTGCTGGAGGTTGATCCGGACCCGGTACCAGAGCGAGCTGGAACCCCGCATCCCGTCGACCATAACGTCGGCGGGGTGCAGGCCGGCCGCCGTCCCGGCATGGCCCGCCTTCCACGCCTCGAGGGCCGCGAGCGCTTCCGCCTTGGTCCTGGTCCGCGCCACCTCGATCAGCGGCATCACGGACTGGCGCCGCCCGGAGCCGTCCTTTCCGGCGCCCCTCGGCGCCTTTTCCGCCGGGCCCAGCGTCCCGGCCAACTCCAGCAGGGCCGCCAGGCTGCCGGCTGCCCCGTCGGTGCCCGCATGCGGGTCGCCCTCCTTGGCGTACCGGTCCGGCACGGTCAGCACGGTGAACTGTTCCGGCCGGGCGGACGGCACCTCCTGCCAGGTCAGCGGCGCGGACACCCGGGCGTCTGGCAGCGGACGCACCGAGTAGGCGGAGGCAACGGTGCGGTCCTTGGCGTTCTGGTTAAAGTCGACGAAGACGCTCTCGCCGCGTTCCTCCTTCCACCAGCGGGCGGTGGCCAGGCCGGGGGCCCGGTTCTCCACCTCCCGGGCCAGGGTCTCGGCGGCCAGGCGCACCTGCGGATAGGACCAGTCCGGCGTGATGCGGACCAGGATGTGCAGGCCGCGGGAGCCGCTGGTCTTCGGCCAGCCGACCAGTCCGACGTCGTCGAGCACGCCCCGGGCGATCAGGGCGGTGTCCACGATCTGCTCCCAGCCCACGCCCGGCATGGGGTCCAGATCGATCCGCAGCTCGTCCGGGTGCTCGAGGTCCGTGGCCCGGACGGGGTGCGGGTTCAGATCGAGGCAGCCGAGGTTAACAAGCCAGGCCAGCCCGGCGGCGTCCCGGATCACGGCCTCCTCCGCGGAGGTCCCGGAGGCGTAGTGCAGGGTAGCGGTGTCGATGAAGTCCGGGTGGTTCTCCGGGACCCGTTTCTGGAAGAAGGGCTCCGCGTCGATGCCCTTGGGGAACCGTTTGAGGACCATCGGCCGGCCGCCCGCGCCGCGGAGGGCGCCGTCGGCGACGGCGAGGTAATAGTGCACCAGGTCCAGCTTGGTCAGCCCGGGCCCGGGGAAGACCACCTTGTCCGGGCTGGAGATGCTGACCTCGTGCCCGGCCGCGGTGATGATCTCTGGCGGAGTCTTCGACGGGCTCATGCGGCCACGCTAGCAACGTTCCCGTGCTCCAGCCAGAGGCCGCCGCGGCGCGCTGCCAGCCGGCCATCAGGTTCTGCCGGGATAATCCGCAGTCAGCAACGGTATAAACCGCGTGCGCCCGGTCCGCGGGCTGCCCGACGGTGACGAAGGAGGATTCCCATGTCCGAGCAGGAATACCAGAATCCGGCGCCGGAGCCCGCCGCGCCGTCGAAGAGCCCGGCGGCGAAGGGCCCGGCGGCCCTCTGGTCCGACGGGCTGGGCCGCGCCGGGACCCGGGCCGCCCAGGTGCTGCTGCTGGTGGGCCTGGCATGGGTGGTGATCCGGGTCCTGACCCTGGTGCCGCTCGTGGTCATTCCGGTGCTCCTGGCGGTCATCCTGGCCGCCGCCATCTCCCCGCTGGTGCGCTGGCTCGCCGGCCACGGCTGGCCGCGGGCCCTGGCGGTCCTGACCTCCTTTGTCGCGGTCCTGGCCGTGTTCGGCGGCGTGGTCACCGCCGTGGTTGCCCTGGTGCGGATGCAGTTCAAGGAGTTGGTGACCCGTGCCCTGGCCGGAATCGACCAGCTGCACGCCTTCCTGAATAACGGGCCGGTCCCGGTTTCGGACCAGGAGCTCGCCAACGCCAAGGAGTCGGTGCAGAAGTTCTTCAGCAGCGGCAACCTGGGCTCCGACGCCCTCACCGGCCTGCGCACCGGCGGGGAGATCCTCGCGGGCATGGTCCTGATGGCCGTCATCCTGTTCTTCTTCCTCAAGGACGGCGCCGTGATCCGCGGCTTCCTCTTCGGATTCCTCCCGGCCCGGCACCGTGACCGGGCGCACCGCGCTGCCGCGGCCAGCACCCGCGTCCTCGGCGGCTACGTGCGGGGGACCGCGCTGATCGCCGCGATCGACGCCGCCATTGTCGCCGTCGCGCTGTTGATCCTCGGCGTCCCGCTGGCGGTGCCGCTGGCGGTCTTCGTGTTCATCGGCGGGTTTATTCCGATCATCGGCGCCACCGCCGCCGGCAGCCTGGCCGTCCTGGTGGCCCTGGTCTCCAACGGCCCGGTTCCCGCCGTGGTGGTCCTCGCCGTGCTGGTGGGCGCCAACCAGCTCGAACACCATGTCCTGCAGCCGCTGCTGATGGGCAAGGTGCTAAACATCCACGGGCTGGTGATCCTGCTGTCCCTGGCCGCCGGGACCATGCTCGCCGGTGTCATCGGGGCGCTGCTGGCGGTGCCGCTGGCCGCCGTCGGCTGGACCATCATCAAGGTCTGGACCGGCCGCGACGCCGCCGACCAGCCGGCACCCGGGCAGTCCCCACCCCACGAGCCGGCAGTCGCCGGGTAGGCCCGTCCAGAGCCACGAATCAGTGGTCGCGGGCCAGTCGCCCGCGTCAGTAGGTCGCGGCGTTCGAGAGGATCAGCGGCGGCTGCGGGGCCTGGTTGAAGTCGAACGCCGTGGTCAGGTCGCCCAGCAGGGGGTTGGTCTCCCGCACGCTGGGCCGGCCGTCCGGGCGCCCGTCGGTGCCGGGGTCGATCCGCTGGCCGTGCAGGAAGTCGTCCTCGATGAACTTGATGTAGGCGTCGTGGCTGGCGGTCTGGTGGTCGATGTAGCCCTTCCGGGCGTACGGGCTGATGATCAGTCCGGGCACCCGGAGGCCGTAGCCGTTCTCGTCCGCCACGGGCGGGGCCACGTGGTCGTAGAACCCGCCCCAGTCATCCCAGGTCAGGAAGATCGCGGTGCTGTCCCAGTCCGGTCCGGACATGACGGCGTTGACCAGGCCGGCCACATAGGCCTGGCCGGTCTTGATGCTGGCCGGGGCGTGCTCGCTGACCTTGTCGGTGGGCGCCACCCAGCTGACCGCCGGCAGGGTGCCTTGCTTGGCGGCGTCGTAGAAGTTCCCCAGCGCCTGGATGTTCCCCAGCTCGCCGTCCTCCTTGACCGTGTCGAAGTACAGCAACGGATTCCAGAGGCCCGGCGTCTTGGCGTCCTGCTTCACCGGGGCGCAGGTCGCGGCGTCGTCCCGGCAATCCGGTTCGGTGCCGTTGAAGACGTAGTAGGCCCACGGGACGTGCTGCTGGTGGAGCAGGTAGGTCAGGTCCGTCCAGGCGTAATCGGGGAGCTCGAGCTTCTTGGCGGCGTCGCTGAGCTTTTTCTTCAGCGCGGCCGGCACCTGGGCCGCGTCCACCGCGGCCTGGCAGCTGGGGTAGGAGTCCGTGGGCTTGCAGCTGGCACTGATCAGCTGATCGATCTCGGTGGCCAGGTCCGGGCTGATGCCGGCCGCCTTGAGCGCGTCCTGGCAGGGCTGCAGGTCCAGGCCCGTCTGGCACTTGCCGATCAGGGTGTTGCGGATGATCTCGGGGTCGGGTCCGCTGTCCGGGTTCTGCAGCTCGTTGACGCACGACGACGGGTCCCCGGCCCTGCTGCACTTGGCGGACCACTCCGAGACCAGGTAGAGGTGGGCGGGGAGGCTCCAGGCCGACGCCGCGGCGAAGAGGTGGTCCTGCAGGGTGAAGTTCTGGGCGTAGGCCCAATAGTTCGGCAGGTCGGTGCCGTCGTGATAGCCCATCACGTCGGTGGCCTTGGTGTTGTACGTGCACGTTGCGGCCGTGGCGGTGCAGCCGGAGAGCCCCTTCTCCGCCTGGGCCACGAAGCCGTCCATGGCCCCGCCGTTGACGTCGGCGACCTCGTCGGAGTGGCTGTGCGGTGCCCCCGCGTTGTTGACCTCCGGGTTGTGGTACGGCCGGATGCAGCCGCCGCGGCCCGGATCGGGCAGGCAGACCGACGGCGTCCCATCCTGCATGGGGATGCCGTCCGCCCCGGGGTAGGTGCCGAAGTAGCTGTCGAAGGACCGGTTCTCCTGGGTGATGATCACCACGTGCTTGATCTTGGCGATGCCCTGGGGCGGCGCCTGCAGCAGTTGGAGGCCGCCCAGGACGTTGCCGATCAGCCCGGTGCCGCCCGCTCCGGCGCCGGCCAGCACCGCCACCAGCACCAGCAGGGCCACGGTGGAGCCGGCGGCGATCACCAGGCGGCGGCGCCCGAACCGGCCGAGGCGGCCACGGAGGGTGCGCTGACTCATGGCTGCCCCTGGGATCCGGAGCGGTAGACATCGCCGCCGAAGGCGTTGACCCCGGGCTCGGCCGCACCGGCCAGGCGCGGCAGGCCGAAGATGTCCTCCATGCTGGCCAGCAGGCTGTAGTGGTTGTACGCCCGGTCCGAGCTGCCGCCCGGGACCGTGAACGGCGAGAGCACCAGGGCCCCGACCTTGCCTCCCGCCGTGCCGCCGGTGACGCCCGACGACGGTCCGACGGCGCCGCCGTCGGCCTCGTCGAAGGTGATCACCAGCATCCCGTCCTGCTGGTAGGCGGGGGAGGCGAGGATCGCCGGGACCTGGCTCTTCAGCCACTCATCCGCCGTGCCCAGGCCGCCGGCGGTTCCGTCCACGCAGGGGCTGTCGTGGCCGTCGTGGCAGAGGTTTGGCGTGATGTAGGACAGGTTGGGGGTGGTGGCGGCGGAGGAGAGGTCGTGCGCCAGCGCCGAGTAGTTGACGACGTTCCGGCCGCAGCCGGAGCCGTCCGTGATGGAGCGGAAGTAGACGAACGGGTTGTGCCGGGTGGCGTACTGGTCCCCGGCGGTGGCGGCGACGTGGGTGTCGACGGCGTCCGGTTGCGGGTGCTCGCACGGGGTGGCCATGTCCTCCATGTAGCCGCGCCAGGTCTTGTGCGCCGCGTCCAGTTGCCCGGCGAGGGTGGGAACCTCGGCCGGGAAAAGGCACCCGTCGCCCAGCAGTTGGCCCTGGGAGTCCAGCCCCGTGCCGCTGAAGGGCGTGTACGTGTGGCAGTCATGTTCGGTGCTGCTGTTCGGCGGCTGGCCGGAGATCTGGGCCAGGTAATTCGGCAGCGAGTTGTGGGAGACGCCGTAGTAGCTGTCCAGCAGGACGCCCTGGGCGCGCAGGGTTCCGGCCAGGTAGGGGGCGGGGGAACCGCTGTCCCAGACCCGGTCGAAGCCCTTGTTCTCGAGGTTGATCACGAAGACGTGCCCGGGTGTCCCGGTCCGTTGCGGCGCGGCGGCGGGGGACTGGCAGGCCGTGATCGCGGTGAGAAGCAGGGCGAGCAGGAAGGCGACCCGTGCGGCACTGCGGCGCCGACTCCGGTGCGCGCTCCGGTGGGAAAGCAGGGTCACGGTCAGCTCCTCTCGGGACCGCCGGGGAACCCGTTTCCGCGCCTCCGGGTGGGGGAGCAACGGGATACCCGGTTCAAAAACTGTGCCATGCCGCGGAGGCTCCGCTCCCGCGTGAAGGCTGTGAGTTCCCCTTGAATTTCGGTGGCCCGAAACTTACTGGCGTCTCGCCGGCTACTCGGCGCTGGGCCGGCGGCGCTGCTGCTTCGTCGCGGAGCGCAGTTTCTTCCCGGCCAGCCGCCGCCGGGTGGAGCCGCGGGTGGGCGAGGTTTTGCGCCGGGCGGCGGGTCCGGGCGCCAGTGCCTCCGCCACCAGGTGGACAAGGCGGGCTGCGGCGGCCTCCCGGTTGCGGAGCTGGGACCGGCGCTCGGACGCGGCGACGGTCAGGACACCGCCGGTCAGCCGGCCTTCCAACCGGCGGCCCAGCGACTCCCGCTGGTCCTCCCGCAGCGAGGGCGATCCGGTGACGTCCCAGGACAATTCCACCCGGCTGTCCGAGGTGTTCACGTGCTGGCCGCCGGGGCCGGAGGAACGCGAGAACCGCCAGCGCAGTTCCGACGCCGGGATCGTCAGGGAATTGTTCACCTCCAGGTCCATGCCACCAGCGTGTCACAGAACTCGCGGCCGTCGGCGGAACGATTGGCGGGACGACCCGGCGCCGCGCCCGCCGCCGTCGGGCCCCTCACCCGGCGCTCCGCCCTGCGGTGCGGCGTGGCGCCGTTCCGGGTGCGGCGTGTAATCTCTGAACACGGCGATGGATCCCGCCGGAACGGCCTGCACTCCGCACCCCGTTCGAACCGCCTCCTGGCTGATGGTTCCTGCCTTTGCACCAACGAAGGTGGGTGACCCGTGCTGACAGCCGCGTCGCCGCGACGCCTCACACAGACGCCACAGGACAGGAGCATCATGACACCAGCAGGACCCGTCCCCGGCCCGGCGGACCCCGCCGCCGGAGGGCAGCACGCCGCGTCCGGACACACCTCCGGCTCCATCGATCGCATCGCCGGACCCGTGGTCATGGGCGCGGTCCCGGGCCAGCCGCCGGCCGTCGCCCACCGGGCCGCCGAGCTTGCGCTCAGCCTGGGTGTTCCCCTGATCTGCGCCTACGTGGACGTCACCAGCTACCTCGCCGATGACCCCGCCGGCCGCCGTCCTGGTGATCCCAGCGGCGCCCGGCCGATCGATCCCGACGGCATCGACGACGACGTCGAGGGGATCGCCGCGGCGCTGAAGGCCCGGCTGGGGGAGACCCTGGACGCCGGCGGCGTGCCTTGGTCCTTCGTCGCCCTGGCCGGGGACCCCGCGCGGGCACTCGGCCGGCTCGCCGAGGCCAGCGGCGCCTCGATCATCGTCGTCGGGACGCGGGAGCGTGGCCTCGGCGCCCGCTTCGAGGAGCTGCTGGTCGGCTCGGTGGCCGTGCACCTGACCCACCGCCAGCACCGCCCTGTCCTGGTGGTCCCGCTCGCCCCGCAGCCCCGGCACCACGCACGGGAGGGCCGGTAATGGAACCCCGCACCCCGGACACCGTCCCCGCCGCCCGGCCGGACGGCACCGACGCCGCGGCGTCCGGCCCCGGGCACCGTGCCCCCGGCTCCGGGCACCCCGCGCCGGAGCCGGCACGCCTCCGGCGACCGCTGCACCTGCACCCGGGCTTCCTGCTGCTGGTGGTGGCCGGCGGGATCGCCGGAACGCTGGCCCGCTACGGCCTCGGCTCCGTCCTGCCCGCCCCCGGCGGCTGGCCGCTGCCCACCCTCGTGATCAACCTGGCGGGGGCGTTCCTGCTGGGCCTGCTGCTGGAGGCCCTGATCCGCCGCGGCCCCGACGCCGGGCGGCTCCGCGTCATGCGGCTGCTCCTTGGCACCGGGTTCATGGGCGCCTTCACCACGTACAGCACCCTGGCCTTGGAAAGCAACGGACTGCTCGCCGCCGGCCGCTCCCTCGACGCGCTGGCGTACGTGGGAGCCTCCCTGGTGGGCGGTTTCCTCTCCACCTTCGCCGGCATCCGGCTGGCCTCCGCGCGGAAGGGGGCAGCCGCATGAGCCCGCTCACCGTCGCCCTGCTGGGCCTGGCCGGGGGCCTCGGCGCCGCCTCCCGGTTCCTGCTGGACGGACTGATCCGCAGCCGGGTCCGCGCCGCCCTCCCCGTGGCCACAATCGTCATCAACGTCACCGGCTCCCTCCTCCTCGGCCTGATCGCCGGGGCCGTCGGAGCCCACGCCGCACCGCCGGAACTCCAACTCATCGTCGGGACCGGGTTCCTGGGCGGCTACACCACCTTCAGCACCGCCAGCTTCGAGACCGTGCGCCTGGTCCAGTCCGGCCGGTCCGGGCTGGCGCTGGTCAACGGCCTCGGCACGGCCCTCGCCGCGGTCGGTGCGGCCGCCGGCGGCCTGGCCCTGGGCGGGCTGCTGTGAGCTCCCTTGGCCAGCCGGCACAGGCCCAGCCGGTAACGGCCGCGCGCCGCGGAAACCGGTTCGGCCCGATGGGCTTCGTCCTGTCCTTCGGCGTGGTCAGCATGCTGGCCGACGTCGTCTACGAGGGCGCCCGCGCCATCACCGGCCCATACCTGGCCACCCTCGGCGCCAGCGCCGTGATGGTCGGCTTCATCACCGGCGTCGGCGAGGCAGTGGCGCTGGTCCTCCGGCTCGGAACCGGGCCGCTGGCTGACCGCACGCGCAAGTACTGGCCGCTGACCATCGCCGGGTACGCCCTGACCGCCGTCGCCGTCCCGCTGCTGGCCCTCGCCGGGTCCCTCTGGCAGGCCTCCGCCCTGGTGATCACCGAACGCTTCGGCAAGGCCGTCCGCACCCCCGCGCGCGACACCATGCTCTCCCACGCCGGGGCGACGCTGGGCCGCGGCCGGGCCTTCGCGATCCACGAGGCGCTCGACCAGTCCGGCGCCCTGGTGGGCCCGCTCCTGGTCAGCCTGATGATCGCGGTCTCCGGTTATCAGCTGGGATTCGGCGTCCTCGCCATCCCCGGCGCGCTGGCCATCGCCGCGGTCGTCCTGCTCCGGCGCTTCGTCCCGGCCCCCGAGCGGTTCGACGCCGGGCTCGCCGGCAACGGCGAACTCGCCAACGCAACGGCTCACGTGACGGTGCCCGCGGCACCGGCCGTCCGCACGCCGTTGCCGGCCCGGTTCTGGTGGTACAGCGGCTTCACCGCCGTGTCCATGTTCGGGTTCTCCACCTTCGGCGTGGTCTCCTACCACCTGGAGGTGGAGAAAGTGCTGTCGCCGGCGCTGATCCCCGTGACCTACGCCGTGTCGATGGGCGCGGCGGCCCTCGCGGCGCTGGCCTCGGGTGCGCTGTACGACCGGATCGGATTGCGCGGGCTGCTGGTGGCTTTGCCGCTCACCGCCGCCGTGCCGTTCCTGTCCTTTTCGGATTCACCCGCCCTGGTGTGGGCCGGCGCGGCGGTCTGGGGCGCGGCCCTGGGCATCCACGAATCCACCCTGCGCGCCGCCGTCGCGGACCTGGTCCCGGCCGCCCGGCGCGGCACGGGGTACGGGATTTTCACCGCCGTCTATGGCCTTGCCTGGCTCGCGGGCTCGACCATCATCGGCGCCCTGTACGCCTCGTCCCCGGCGGGGCTGGCGGTCTTCACGATCGCCACCCAGGTGGCCGCCCTGCTGGTCTTTATCCCGCTGCTGCGTTCCGGCGCGGGGCGGTCCGCCGCGTCGGCGTAGGCGCCTATACCGCCGGGTCGGCGGCGAGTTCGCGCTTGAGGATCTTGCCGCTGGGACCCAGCGGCAGTTCGCTCAGCAGCCGGATGATGCGCGGGTACTTGTAGGCGGCCAGCTGCGAGCTGGCGAACTCGACCAGTTCCGCTTCCGTGACCGTGGCCCCGGCGTCGAGCACGATCGCCGCGGCAACCTCCTGGCCGTGGACCTCGTGCGGGACGCCGTAGACGGCGGCGCTGACCACCTGCGGGTGGGTCAGCAGCAGCTCCTCGACCTCCCGCGGGTACACGTTGTAGCCGTTGCGGATGATCATGTCCTTCTTGCGGTCCACGATGGTGAGGTAGCCGTCGTCGTCCTTGGTGCCCAAGTCGCCGGTGCGGAACCAGCCGTCGACCACGGCCTCCGCGGTGGCCTCGGGCCGATTCAGGTAGCCTTTCATCAGCAGGTGGCCGCGGACCACCAGTTCGCCGAGTTCGCCGTTGGGCAGCAGTTCGATGCTCTCCACGGTCTCGGCCCGGGCGATTTCGATGTCCACGCCCCAGATCGGGATGCCGATGGTGCCCGGCCGCGGCGTCATGCCGACGTGGTTGAACGCCGCCACCGGGGAGGTCTCGGTCAGCCCGTAGCCCTCGTGGATTTCGATGCCGAACACATCGCGGAACCGGTCCATCACCGCCAGCGGCAGCGACGCCCCGCCGGAGATTCCGTAGCGCAGGTCCGCCGGCCGCACCGCCGTCGACTTCGCGGCCTCCAGCAGCGCCACGTACATGGTGGGTACCCCGACGAAGACGTTGACCTTGTGCTTGGCCACCAGCTCCAGGGCGCCCTGGCCGGTGAACCGAGGCAGCAGCACCACGGTGGCGCCCGCGCGCAGCCCGGCGTTCAGGACCACCGTCTGGCCGAAGGTGTGGAAGAGCGGCAGTCCGCCGAACAGCACGTCACCGGGCTTGAAGTCCATCACGCTGGTCAGGATCACGGAGGTCTGCTCCACAAGCGCGAAGTGCGTCCCCAACGCACCCTTGGGCTTGCCCGTGGTGCCGGAGGTGTAGAGGATCGTGGCGGTGTCCGAGGGGCGGCAGGGTTCGTAGCTGCGGATCGGTTCCGCCGCGGCGGCCTCCGCCTCGAGCCGGGGCAGGTCCCCGCCCTCGGGCGACATGACGGTGAGGACGTCGACGCCGCTGGCCGCGGCCCCGGCGGCGCCCTCGCCCAGGAGGGCGTCCGCGCAGATCATCAGCCGCGCGCCGCTGTCCTGCAGGACGTACTCGATTTCGCGGGCCTTGAGCAGGGCGTGCACCGGCACCACGATCGCGCCGAGGGCCAGCACCGCGTAGTACACGCGGGCGAAGTCCGGCACGTTCGGGATCAACACGGCGACCGCGTCGCCCGGGCCGATGCCGCGGGCCCGCAGGGCGCCGGCGTACTCCCGGGTCTGCCGCCAGAGATCGCCGTAGCTGGTCCGGTCCTCCCCGACGATCAGGGCCGTCCGGTCCGGGGAGCGGCGGGCGGACTCCGCCAAAATCGCCGCGACGGAAATGGTGGCGAAACCGTCGCCGCTGGTGGTGTTGGTCATGGCCTGCTTCTTCGTCGGAGGGGGTGGTTAGGCTTTGAGGACCAGGGCGTCGCCCTGGCCGCCGCCGCCGCAGAGGGCGACGACGCCGGTGCCGCCGCCGCGGCGCTTCAGGGCGAGTGCCTGGTGCAGGACCAGGCGGGCCCCGGAGGCGCCGACGGGGTGGCCGAGGGCGATCGCGCCGCCTTCGGCGTTGACGACGTCGGTGTCGATGCCCAGGTCGTTGGCGGACTGGATCAGCACGGAGGCGAAGGCCTCGTTGATTTCCACCAGGTCCAGGTCCTTGGCGTGCAGTCCCTCCTGGGCCAGGGCGCGGTCGATGGCCCGCGCCGGCTGGGAGTGCAGGGAGCCGTCCGGGCCGGCGGTCTGGCCGTGGGCGCCGATCTCGGCGATCCACTCCAGGCCGGCGGCGATCGCGGCTTCCTTGCTGGCGATGACGAGGGCCGCGGCGCCGTCGGAGAGCGGCGAGGCCGAACCGGCGGTGATGGTGGCGGCGGCGTCCTTTGAGAACGCCGGGCGCAGCTGCGCGAGGGACTCGGCGGTGGTGTCGGCACGGATGCCCTCGTCGTGCTCCAGGGTCAGGGCCTGGCCCTTCCGCTGGGGGACTTCGATCGGGGCGATTTCCTCGGCGAGGATCCCGGCGGCACGGGCGGCCTCGGCGCGCTGGTGCGAGCGGGCCGCGACGGCGTCCTGCTCCTCGCGGCTGATCTGTCGTTCGACGTTGCCGGCGTCCGTGGCCTCGCCCATCAGCTTGCCGCTGACCGGGTCCTGCAGGCCGTCGTGGTTGAGGGAATCGAGCATGGGCGCGTCGCCGATCACGACGCCGGCGCGCAGTCCGGGGACCAGGTGCGGGGCGTTGGTCATGGATTCCTGGCCGGCGGCGACGATGAAGTCGGCCTCCCCGGCGCGGATCATCCGGGCGGCGTCGATCACGGCGGTGAGGCCGGAGAGGCAGAGCTTGTTGATGGTGACGGTGGGGACGTCCCAGCCGATGCCGGCGGCGAGGCTGGCCTGCCGGGCGGGGCCCTGGCCCGCGCCGGCCTGGATGACCTGGCCGACGATCACGGCGCCGACCTGTTCGGGGGCGACCCCGGTGCGCTCCAGTGCGGCGCGGATGGCGTGGGCACCCAGCTCGCTGGAGGAGAAGGCGGACAGGCCGCCGCGGAAGCGGCCGAAGGGGGTGCGGGCGCCTCCGAGGATGACCGGGGTGATGGCGTTCTGGTTCATGGGTGGGTCCTTTGGTGGGTGGCGTCTGTCAGGGGACGGCGGATCAGGCGAAGGCGTGGAGGGGTCAGGCGAAGGCGGAGGTGCCGGTGATGCCGCGCCCGATGATGAGCGCCTGCATCGTCTCGGTGCCTTCGTAGGTGTGGATGGCCTCGATGTCGGCCAGGTGCCGGGCGACGCGGTTGGCCAGCAGGATGCCGTTGCCGCCGAGCAGGTCTCGGGCGTTGGAGGCGATGCCGCGGGCAAGCCGGGTGCAGGTGTACTTGGCCAGCGCGGCCTGCTCGGCGGTCAGGGCGCCGGCCTCGTCCAGCCGGGTCATCTGTACGACCATCAGCTGCATGGTCGAGAGCTCGCTGAGCATGCGGGCCAGCCGTTCCTGAACGATCTGGGAGGAGGCCAGCGGGCGGCCAAACTGCTTGCGCTGCTTGGCGTACTGGACGGCGGTTTCGTAGCAGGCGGTGGCGTGGCCGACGGCGGACCAGGCGACGCTGAGCCGGGTGGCCAGGAGCACGCGGGCGGTGTCCTTGAAGGTCCGGGCGCCCGGCAGGATGTTCTCCTCCGGAACGAAGACGTTCTCCAGCCGGATGTGCGCCTGCCAGATGGCGCGCAGGGCAAGCTTGCCCTCGATGGTGGTGCCCGCGTATCCGGGGGAGTCCTGCGGGACGAGGTAGCCGTGGACCTGCCCGTCGTCGCCGCGGGCCCACACCACGCTGAGGCCGCCGATGGAGCCGTTGCCGATCCATTTCTTCTCGCCGTTGAGCAGGACACCGCCGTCGGTGGGGGTGGCGGTGGATTCCAGGCCCACGGAGTCGGAGCCGTGGGTGGGTTCGGTGAGGGCGAAGGCGGCATACTCGGTGCCGTCGGCGATGGGAGCCAGCCAGCGCTGCTTCTGTGCCTCGGATCCGCATTCCGCGACCGAGCGGAGGGCCAGGCCGCCCTGCACGGCGATCATCGTGGCCACGGAGCCGTCGCCGCGGCTGATTTCCATGGTGACCAGGCCGGCGGCCATGCTGCTCATCGGGGCGTGGCCCGCGACATCGATCCCGTCGCGCAGCAGGTCCAGTTCGCCGAGGCGGCGCAGCAGGTGCACGGGGTATTCGGCGCGTTCCCAATAGCCGTCGATCACCGGCAGCACCTCGTCCTGGACGAAGCCGCGGGCGCGGTCCCAGTAAGCGCGGTCCTCGTCGCTGATGCCGGTGAAGAGGGCTGCCGGGTCGGTTTCCAGCGCCTCGGTCAGAAGGTAGTCCGGCTCCACGGTGCCGGCGGGGAAGCCGGCCGGGACGGTGCGGGAATGGTCGGTGGCCGCGGAGGCGGGCGACGTCGTCGTCATGTGCGTGCTGGTCCTCGTCGATAGCGTCGGCGGCTGCGTGCCGCCCGTGGCGTGGCTCACACCACGTCGATCAAGGATGCAATGAAACGCAGTTCCACGTCAAGAAACTCCGTTCCAAGGATCCGGTACGTCTGGGGGAACTCGTCAGGGGAGTGCGTCGCGGACCGCGCGGGCCACGGCGTCCTTGTCTGCGGCTCCTGCCAGCACGGTCACCACCACGGTGCTGGCTGCCGCTGCCGGGGCGGTGCCGAGCAGGACCGGCCGGAACAAGGCGGAGAGGCCGCGGAGTTCTGCGGCGAGATCGCCCACCCGCCCGGTGTCGGCGTTCTCCTGCTGTCGGGTTTCTTCGGTGGCGGGGGAGCGCAGCCACTGGCGGAGGAAGGCGTTGTGGACGGCGACGACGGCGGCGGCGTAGGCGACGGCGGTGTGTTCGCGGTGGTCGGCGGCGGCGGGCCGGTCGGCGACCCCTGTGGCGGCGGAGGCGGCGGCCGGCAGACGGTCCAGCAGGTGCACGAGGAAGGCGCGCTCGTACCGGTGCGAGGTGACCAGTTCCCGGTCCCGGAGCGAGGGCACGGCCTGCATCAGTTCGTAGCGTGCCCGGGAGGTTTCGCGGTGGCGCAGATGGTGCTCGAACACCAGCAGGGCGGCGTCCTCGACGGCGGCGAGCGGATCCTGCCGGGATTCGGCCAGCCGACCGGTGACCTGCGCCAGGATCCGTTCGTGGTCGGCGAAGACCACGTCTTCCTTCGACCCGAACTTGCGGAAGAAGGTGCTGCGGCTCATCCCGGCGGCCTCGGCGAGTTCCTCCACGGAGGTGGCGTCGAAGCCCTGCCGGGCCAGCAGCCCGATGGCGGCGGCCGCCGGGCTGTCGGCGTCGTGGGTCACGGGCTGGCTGGTCATGGCCCGAAAGTAGCACACCGCCGCTCCCCGGCTCTGATCGGCGCGGCCCGGCCCGGCGCTGGGTCAGCGCCGCTGCGCGGGGACGCCGGAGTCCTGGCTGGCCGGCGGGATGAGCCGTCCCATCAGGGACCCGGCCCCGCTGCCCGGAGCCGGCGTGTAGACCACCAGGTGAAGGTCCGGCCGGTCCGAGGGGGAGAGCTGATGGTGTTCCAACTGCAACGTGCCGACGCCTGGGTGGTGGAAGACCCTCTCCCGCGACTCAAAGCCAAGAATGTCGTACCGGTCCCAGCCTTCCCTGAACCCCGGGCTGGCGGACTTGAGCCGTTCCACCAGGTTCCTGACGTCCACGTCGCCCAGGCGCTGCCCGGTTTCGGCACGGAACTCGGCCAGGAACCGCTGGCTGGTCACCTCCCAATCCGGCAGGAGGTCCCGGACGTAGGGGTCGGTGAAGACGAGCCACAGCAGGTTGCGGTCGGCGGCGGGCACGGTGGCGATGTTGGGGAACAGAGCCGCGTAGGCGCTGTTCCAGCCCGCGATGCCCCAGTCCGGGAACAGGGCGAACGACGGATTCGGGTCCAAGGCGTCGAGCAGGCGCTGGAGATGGGCGGGGGCGGTGGCCGCCGCGGCGGGCCCCGGCCCGACGGCGGCGTAGCCCCCGAGGGAGAGGACGTAGTCCAGTCCGGCGTCCGAGAGATGCAGGGCCCGGCCGACTGCTTCGAGTACCTGGCGGGACGGATTGATGTCCCGTCCCTGCTCCAGCCAGGTGTACCAGGTCACGCTGACGCCGGAGAGGAACGCTACCTCCTCGCGGCGCAGTCCCCGCTCGCGGGTGCGGGACAGGGGTGGTAGACCGTAATCCACCCGGACGGCCTGGTTCCGGCGGGCCCGGAGGAAGAGCCCCAGTTCTTTGCGACGATCGGAGTGCTGCACCTAGAAATACTATTACTCTGTTAGTACTACTACTAGTATTAGGGCCGTCTTCTCCCCGGGCCGCGGCGCGGTGCAGGATGATACACATGCCTGCACTTCGCTCTAAAACCGTCACCCACGGCCGGAACATGGCCGGAGCCCGCGCACTGCTGCGCGCCTCCGGCGTCGCCAACTCGGACATCGGAAAGCCGATCATTGCCGTGGCCAACTCCTTCACCGAGTTCGTCCCCGGCCACACCCACCTCGCCCCCGTCGGGCGGATCGTCTCCGACGCGATCCTGGCCGCCGGAGCGGTTCCCCGCGAGTTCAACACCATCGCCGTGGACGACGGCATCGCCATGGGCCACGGCGGCATGCTGTACTCCCTGCCCTCCCGCGACCTGATCGCCGACTCCGTGGAGTACATGGTCAACGCCCACTGCGCCGACGCCCTGGTCTGCATCTCCAACTGCGACAAGATCACCCCCGGCATGCTGATGGCCGCGCTGCGCCTGAACATCCCCGTGGTCTTCGTCTCCGGCGGCCCCATGGAGGCCGGCCGCGTCACCCTCACCGACGGGTCCGTCCGCTCCCTGGACCTGGTGAACGCCATCTCCGACGCCGTCGACGAGTCGATCTCCGACGCCGACATCAACCTCATCGAAGAAAACGCCTGCCCCACCTGCGGATCCTGCTCCGGCATGTTCACCGCCAACTCGATGAACTGCCTCACCGAGGCCATCGGCCTGTCCCTGCCCGGCAACGGCTCCGTGCTCGCCACCCACACCGCGCGCAAGGCGCTGTACGAGAAGGCCGGGAGAACCGTCGTCGAGCTCGTGAAGCGTTACTACGACGGCGACGACGAGTCGGTGCTGCCCCGCTCGATCGCCACCGCCAAAGCCTTCGACAACGCCATGGCGCTGGACATCTCCATGGGCGGATCCACCAACACCATCCTGCACCTGCTGGCCGCGGCCCAGGAGGCGGGCGTGGACTATGGCCTGGCCGAGATGGACGCCAAGTCCCGCCAGGTACCGTGCCTTGCCAAGGTGGCCCCGAACGTGGCCAAGAACCGGACCTACTACATGGAGGATGTGCACCGCGCCGGCGGCATCCCCGCGCTGCTGGGCGAGCTGAACCGCGGCGGGCTCCTGCACAAGGACGTCCATTCGGTGCACTCGGCCGACCTGGACGGCTGGCTGGACGACTGGGACATCCGCGGCGGCAAGGCCACGGAGGAAGCCGGCGCCCTGTGGCACGCGGCCCCCGGCGGCGTCCGGTCCTCCACCGCGTTTTCCCAGTCGAACGAGTGGACCTCGCTGGACACCGACGCGGCCGAAGGCTGCATCCGGTCCGTGGAGCACGCCTACTCCAAGGACGGCGGCCTGGCCGTGCTCCGCGGCAACGTTGCCGTGGACGGCGCCGTGGTGAAGACCGCCGGTGTGGATGAATCCATTTGGACCTTCTCCGGCCCGGCCGTGGTGTGCGAGTCCCAGGATGAGGCCGTGGAGAAAATCCTGAACAAGACCATCAAGGAAGGCGACGTGGTGGTCATCCGCTACGAGGGGCCCAAGGGCGGTCCGGGCATGCAGGAAATGCTGTACCCGACGTCGTTCCTCAAGGGCCGCGGCCTGGGCAAGAAGTGCGCCCTGATCACCGACGGCCGTTTCTCCGGCGGCACCTCCGGCCTGTCGATCGGGCACATCTCCCCGGAGGCTGCCTCCGGCGGAACCATCGCCCTGGTCGAAGACGGGGACATCATCAGCATCAACATCAGCCAGCGGTCCCTGCAACTGGAAGTCAGCGATGAGCTGCTGGCCGAGCGGCGGGAGAAGCTGCTGATCAACGGCGGCTACAAGCCCAAGGACCGGGAACGCCAGGTCTCGGCCGCGCTGCGGGCATACGCCGCCATGGCCACCTCCGCCGACAAGGGCGCCGTCCGCGACGTCACGCTCCTGGGCGGCTAATCCCCGCCGGCATACTCTCCGCGCACGGCAGCGCCGGCCCGTTGCCCTATCACCTATGGTGCCCATGACCCCTCCCTGGCACCCGGACGTGGTAGGGCAACGGGCCGTTCGTGTGCCAGCATGGGCGGACGAACGACGCCAGGGAGGCAATGGAATGAAATCCAACGAACTGCTGCTCGATGCCTTTGGCCGGATCCGCGAAACGGTGGAGGCAGTGCTGGACGGAACGGACGAACGCGGCCTGACCCGGCGCCCGGGAGGGACCGGGAACTCCATCGCCTGGCTTCTCTGGCACCTGGCCCGCGTGGAGGACGCCCAGGTCTCCTCCGCCGCCGGCCTCCCGCAGGTCTGGACCACCCAGGGCTTCGCCGGCAGGTTCGGCCTCCCGTTGCCCGAGCGGGACACCGGCTACGGGCACTCCTCCGCCCAGGTGGACTCCGTCACCGCCGGGCCGGACCTGCTGCTGGAGTACTACGACGCCGTCCACCGGCAGACCGCCGGCTTCATCGAAGGACTGGACGACGGCGGCCTGGACCGGGTGGTGGACGAGCGGTGGGATCCGCCCGTCACCCTGGGCGTGCGCCTGGTCAGCACGGTGGCGGACTGCCTCCAGCACGTGGGCCAGGCCGCCTACGCCGGGGGCCTGGGCGGCTGATCCGCCCAGGCCCGTGGTCAGGCTGGTTGCTTCGTGTGAAACCGCCGGCGGCTACCTGCGGGCGCTGAGCACCATGGCCGAGCCGCCGCCGCGACGGACCGGTTCGGCGGCGGCGGTCAGCCGTCCGTCCGGCCCGAACTCGATCGCCGTGGCGGCGCCGATCTCCGCCGCGGACGTGAAGGCGTCACCCGAGGGCGTGAACTGGTGCCCGAACGGGGTGAGCTGATCGCCGTAGGCCGCAATGAACGCCGGCTCGGCGGTGACCTTCGCCGTGTTCCGCTGCGAGGCGCGGGGCGCGGCGATGGCCTCCGAGATGGTCATGCCCAGGTCCACCCGGTTCAGGATGGTCTGCAGCACGGTGGTGATGATCGTGGACCCGCCGGGCGAGCCCAGGGCGACGAACGGGGCGGCGTCCTTGAGGATGATGGTCGGGGACATCGAGGAACGGGGACGCTTCCCGGGTTCGATCCGGTTCGGGTCCTGCGCGTCATAGACCGTGGAGAAATCGGTCAGCTCGTTGTTGAGCAGGAAACCGCGGCCGGGAACCACCATGCCGGAACCGCCGGTCTGTTCGATCGTGAGCGTGTACTCGGCCACGTTGCCCCACTTGTCCGCCACCGTGAGGTTGGTGGTGGAGATGTTCTCGGTGTCCTTTTCGCTGGCCGCCGGCGCCGTGGCGGCGGGGCACACGCCGTCGTAGTTGGCGACATCGCCCGGCGCCACCGGCTTGGTGGCCGCGTGCAGGGGATCGATCAGGCAGGCGCGCTCCTTGCCGAAGAGCGGATCGGTCAGGGCCGCCGTCGGGACCGTGACCTTGGCCGGGTCGCCGACATACTTGCCGCGGTCGGCGAAGGACAGGGCGCTGGCCTCCAGGTAGTGGTGCAGCGCGCCGGCGGTGGACAGGCCGGAGAGGTTGGTGGGGGCCAGGATGTTCAGGGCCTCGCCCACGGTGGTGCCGCCGCTGCTGGAGGGAGCCATGCCGTAGACGTCCAGTCCGCGGTAGCCCACCCGGGTGGGGGCCTGGTCCGCGGCCCGGTAACCGGCCAGGTCCGCCGTCGTCATCGATCCCGCGGGCACGGGCAGCGTGGTGCCGGGGGCCTTGGCGGGGTTCTGGACGGTGGCCGCGATGTCGGCGGCCACCGGCCCGGTGTAGAAGCCCGCGGTGCCTTGCCGGGCCAGGAGCCGGTAGGTCGCGGCGAGGTCGTGGTTCTGGAAGATGCTGCCGACGGCGGGGGCGTCGCCGCCGGGAAGGAACAGCTCGCTGGTGGCCGGGAAGGCGGCGAACCGGGCCTTGTTGTCCAGGGTCTGCTGGCGGAAGGTGGTGTCGACGACGAAGCCGCGGTCGGCCACCTTGATGGCCGGTTTCAAGGCGTCGCCCAATCCCAGGCTGCCCCACCGTTCCAGGGCGCGCTGCCAGGTGGCCGGGGTGCCCGGAACACCGACGGCGACGCCGCTGGTGACCAGTTCCGGGGTGAAGCGGTAGGGCTTCCCGGTGGATTTGTCGATGAAGGCGTCGGGGGTGATGCCGGCCGGCGCGGTTTCCCGGCCGTCGATGGTACCCACCGACTTGCTGTTGGCGTCGTAGTACACGAAGTACCCGCCGCCGCCGACGCCGGCGCTGTACGGTTCGGTCACACCCAGGGTGGCGGCAGCCGCCACCGCGGCGTCGGCCGCGTTGCCGCCCTTGCGGAGGACCTCGATCGCCGCGGCGGACGCCTCCGGATCGACGGTGCTCACGGCACCGCCGTACCCGGTGGCGGTGGGGGTCTTCTCCGTCTCGCGGGGATCGGCGACGGCGGGGCCCGCGACGGCGCCGCCGGCCACGGTGAGTGCCAGCGCCGCCGTCAGGGCGGAGAGCCTGCGTCCTGGTGTTTTCATGAATGCTCCCGGTGAAGAGGTCAGTCGATTTATGTCACACTACGTGTCGATTTTGTGACATTCAATGACAAGACGTTCTGCGACGGGGGCGTCAGGTCGGTTCCGGCCTCCCGTCGAGGCGCCGGACCAGGGCGTCGAGTATGGGGAGCTGGCCGCGGACCAGCCGGAGCCTGGCCTCGTCCTCGCCAACCCATTCGGCTGCGTCGATCTCGGGGAATTCCCGGATGGTGCCCGAGCCCCTGGGCCATTCCAGCGGGAAGGTGTTGCTGACAATGCGCTCCGGGGCGAAGTCCGTCTCCGCGGCGAAGACGGTGACCACCTTCCCGGATGACTGCCGGAAACTGCCCAACGGAACGTAGTCGGCCTCGGGCGGCGGGGTGCCGATCTCCTCGGTGAACTCACGACGGGCCGCGGCGAGCGGGTCCTCCCGGTCCGTGTGGATCCCCTTAGGTATGGACCAGGACGCGGTTTTCTTGCGCGCCCAGTAAGGACCGCCCATGTGGGCGATCCAGACCTCCAGCCCGGCGCCGGTCCGGCGGTAGAGCAGCAGGCCCGCGCTGTGGACGGTCACTTGGCTGCCGGGTCCGCTTCTTTGCCGGTCCCGTGTTCCGGCGCGGCGTCCTTGAGCGCGGCCACGGCCGACCGCACCGCGTCGGGCATGGTGGTGGCCGGCCGCCCGATCAGGGATGCGAGCTGGCCGGAGGTGACCAGAAGGTCGCCGCGGGCAATGCCGACGTCGGAGTCGGCGAGGATGCCGACGAAGTCCGCGGGGACCCCGAATCCGGCGAGCATCGCGGCGTAGTCCGCGGCAGGGAGGTCCTGGTAGGCCACAGGTTGTCCGGCCACCGCGCTGATCTCGGCCGCCAGTTCCGCCATGGTGAAGGCCTGGTCGCCGCCGAGTTCATAGACCTTGCCGGCCTGGTCATCGGCCAGGAGCACGGCTGCGGCCGCGTCCGCGTAGTCGGCACGGGCGGCGGCGCTGACCTTGCCGTCACCGGCGCCGCCAGCGAAGCCGCCCTGGGCCAGGGTGCCCGGCAGCTGTTCGGTGTAGTTCTCCAGGTACCAGCCGTTGCGGAGGAGGACGTGGGGCAGTCCGGACTCGGCGAGGAGCTTCTCGGTGGCCTGGTGTTCGGCGGCGAGCTTCATCCCCGTGCTGTCCGCGTTGGCGATGCTGGTGTAGGCGAGGAGTTCCACGCCCTCGGCCCGGGCGGCGTCGATGACGGTCCGGTGCTGTTCGAGGCGCTGCCCGACGGCGCTGCCGGAAATCAGCAGCACCCTGGACGCACCCTTGAGGGCCGCCGCGACCGACCCGGCGTCGTCGTAGTCCATGGCCCGGACCTGGACGCCGCGGCCGGCAAAATCGTCCAGTTTGTCGACGGCGCGGCCGACGGCGACCAGCTCGCCGGCGGGGGCGCCGCGGCGGAGCAGGGATTCCAGGACGAGGCGGCCCAGGTGGCCGGTGGCGCCGGTGACAACGATGCTCATGATGGTTCCTCTCGGGTGGTGTGCTCTTCCGAGGGCTTCAACACGCGGGTGGCACCGGATCATCCCGGCGCCTCACGCAGTCCAACCATCCGGCCCGGGGGAGCGGCTGACCCGGGAGGCCGGGCCCGGACCGCTACCAGTTCTGCGGGTCGTTGAGCCGGCACAGCTGCGAGCTGCACTGCCGGTCGCTGACCTGCCAGTCGGGTTGCCGGGCGGACGCCTGCCGCTGGTCGGTCCAGTTCGGAACCACCCGGGATCCGCACGCCGGACAGGGCGGCTCCACGTGGGCGCGTCGCTGTGCCTTATTCATATTTCCCCCAAGAAATGTTGAAACGTACCCGCCACGGTAGCAATAACTCCAGTGACGTTACAAAACCCGGGGGCGGGGGTGGGTCCTATGCGTCGTCGTCGGTGAGGCGGCGGAAGTCGCGGGAGAGATAGAACGCCAGTGCGGCGAAGTTGCCGCTGTCCACCGTAACCGCCACCGTGTTGCGGCCCTGTATCTGGAGGGTGTCGAGGCAGTGGCTCAGCAGTTCGTCGGCCAGGCCCTGGCGGCGGAAGTCGGGGTGGGTGAAGAGTTCGGCGATCACGGCGTCCCATTCCCCGTCGCTGCCGGGGGCCGGTTCGGTGACGATGATGGCCGCGGTCAGCTGGCCCTCTGGTCCGGTCAGGACAGCGGAGGCCTCGGGGAGGTGGGCGCCCTCCGCTCCGGCGAGGAGCGCGTCGATCCAGCCGGTGGCCCGCTCGGGCGGCTGGGGCAGGCTCTCCGCGTACGACTCGTGGTACATCCGTGAGAGTTCGTCGACGTCGTCGGGCTTGATGGGGCGGAGGGGCACGCCGCGGCGGGTGGAGCCGCCGGCGGCCGTTTCTGCGGTGAGGACGAAGAGGGGATTCACGGCGACCTGCACTCTCTCCTGGGCGGAGTCCGGGGATGCCCGGGCCGGGGCGGTGCGCTCCGGCCTTCCATCCAGACTGTACCGCCAATATTGCGCCCAGGTTTCGGGCCGGTGATATTTGTGGAGATCTTTCGGCTGCCCTGTAGCCCGGACACAGGAACGGCCCGGCGGCACAGGGGATTCCTGCGCCGCCGGGCCGTCTGCCGGCACGGTGGACGGGCCGCGCGCGGCGGACCGTCCCGGGTGGAGGGTGTGCCTAGCTGAGCGTGGCCGTGTCGATGACGAAGCGGTAGCGCACGTCGGAGGCCAGAACCCGCTCGTAGGCCTCGTTGATCTTCTCGGCCGGGATGACCTCGATCTCGGCGCCCAGGTGGTGCTCGGCGCAGAAGTCCAGCATCTCCTGGGTCTGGCGGATGCCGCCGATCATGGAGCCTGCGAAGGAGCGCCGGCCGCCGATCAGGGCGAACGCGTTGACCGGCAGCGGCTCGGCGGGGGCGCCGACGTTGACCATGGTGCCGTCGAGGCGCAGCAGCTGCAGGTAGGAGCTGATGTCGATCGAGGCGCTGACCGTGTTGATGATCAGGTCGAAGCTGCCGGCGAGCTCGCTGAAGGTGTTCTCGTCGCTCGTGGCGTAGTAGTGGTCGGCGCCCAGTTTCAGGCCGTCTTCCTGCTTCTTCAGCGACTGGGAGAGCACGGTCACCTCGGCGCCCATGGCGTGGGCGATCTTGACGGCCATGTGGCCCAGGCCGCCCAGGCCGACGACGGCGACCTTCTTGCCGGGGCCGGCGTTCCAGTGCTTCAGCGGGGAGTAGGTGGTGATGCCGGCGCACAGCAGGGGAGCGGCGACGTCGAGCTCGATGCCCTCCGGGATCCGCACCACGAAGTCTTCGGTGACGACGACGTGGGTGGAGTAGCCGCCCTGGGTGATGGTGCCGTCACGGTCGACGGCGCCGTAGGTGCCGGTGTTGCCCTTGAGGCAGTACTGCTCTTCGCCGGCCTGGCAGTTCACGCACTCGCCGCAGGAGTTGACCATGCAGCCGACGCCGACGCGGTCACCGACGGCGTGCTTGGTGACGGCGGAGCCGACCTCGGTGACAATGCCGGCGATCTCGTGGCCGGGAGCGAGCGGGTAGGACTGGGGGCCCCAGTCGCCGCGGACGGTGTGGATATCCGAGTGGCAGATGCCGGCGAACTTGATCTCGATCAGGACGTCATGGGGTCCGACGTCGCGGCGTTCGATCGTGGTGGGGACCAGGTCGCCGGTGGCGGACGGTGCGGCATAAGCGTTAACGGTAAGCATGTATCTCCAGTGTGTATCTGTGATTCGTTAGCGGTCTGGGGAGAATCAACAACAGCTGCCGGCGGGGGATCAGCCCAAGGCTGCGCCGGAATGTGCCCCCGGCCGGCGAACCGATCGGAGCCACAGTGGGAGACAACAGCGCACCCGGCGGGATTGTTCCGCAGTGTGCTGATTAATTTTTTTGACGTCCGACGCCGGTGCCGCGTGGAAGGCGGGTCAGGCGCGTCCGCGGGCCATGTCCGGGTAGACGCGGACGAACTCGATCCGGTTGCCGGAGTTGGTCCGTGCCTTCGGTGTCCGGGAGAAGCCCTTCGCGTCCAGGTTGTTTCCGGCCCGGAACTCGGCCAGCGACCGGTCGTAGGCGGCGTTGAGGTCCCGTCCGGTGAACTCCGCGGTGGAGCCGTCGCTGAAGGTGATGGTGACGGGGGTGCCGGCCGGAAGGTGCCGAGGCATCCGGATGAAGCCCTCGTCGTCCTGCTGGAAGTGCATCAGGGGGTCTGCTCTCTGTGGGGGACGGGCTCAGCGCCAGCCCAGTTGCGGGGCGACGTGCTTGAGCACGGACTCGATGACGTGGGCGTTGTAGTCGACGCCCAGCTGGTTGGGGACGGTCAGCAGCAGGGTGTCGGCCGCGGCGATCGCCTCGTCCTCGGCCAGTTTGGCGGCAAGTTCGTCCGGGGCTCCGGCGTAGGAGCGGCCGAAGATCGCCCGGGTTTTTTCGTCGATGTTGCCGATCTGGTCCGAGCTGCGCCGGTCACGGCCGAAGTAGTGCCAGTCCCGCTCGTCCGTCAGGGCGAAGATGCTGCGGCTGACCGACACACGGGGTTCGCGCTGGTGGCCGGCGTCCTTCCAGGCCTGCCGGTAAAGCTCGATCTGTTCGGCCTGCTGGATGTGGAAGGGCTTGCCGCTCTCGTCGTCCTTGAGCGTGGAACTCTGCAGGTTCATGCCGAGTTTCGCGGCCCAGACCGCGGTGGCGTTGGAGCCGGAGCCCCACCAGATCCGCTCACGGAGCCCCGCCGAGTGCGGCTCAATCCGCAACAGCCCCGGCGGGTTCGGGAACATCGGCCGCGGGCTCGGCGCGGCGAAGCCCTCGCCCTTCAGTACCTCGAGCAGCCGTTCGGTGTGGCGGCGGCCCATGTCGGCGTCGGATTCGCCGTCCGCCGGGGTGTAGCCGAAGTGCCGCCAGCCGTCGACGACCTGCTCGGGTGACCCGCGGCTGATGCCGAGCTGCAGCCGGCCGCCGCTGATCAGGTCCGCCGCCCCGGCGTCCTCGGCCATGTAGAGCGGGTTCTCGTAGCGCATGTCGATGACGCCGGTGCCGATCTCGATGCGGCTGGTCCTGGCGCCGACCGCCGCCAGCAGCGGGAAGGGAGAGGCGTACTGCTGGGCGAAGTGGTGGACGCGGAAGTAGGCGCCGTCCGCGCCCAGCTCCTCGGCCGCGACGGCGAGGTCGATCGCCTGCAGAAGTGCGTCCGAGGCGCTGCGGGTGCCGGACTCCGGGTGGTCGGTCCAGTGGCCAAAGGACAGGAAGCCAATGTTTTTCACATCAGCCCCAACGCGCCACCGGGGGTTCCTATTCCGTCCGTCGGGCCGTTCTGCGGGTGGGGAACGGCGGCGTGCGGCCCGGTGCGCCGGGGCGGGGAGAATGGAAGCGTGACTGCCCCCGCCAGGAATCCCCGCCTCCATCGCCGTCCCTTTGACATGGGTGCCATCGGCGCGGGCCTGGTATTCGCCGGGTCCCTGGGAGAGCTGACCGGTGCGCTGGCGGCCGGTGGCCCCGGGGCTGCCGCGGTGGTGGAGTCGCCGCCGGGGACCGGAAAGACCACGCTGGTGCCCCCGTTGCTGGCGAACCTGACCCTGGCCGGCGCCGCGGCCGCCGACACGAACGGGGCGGCCGCCCGGATCGTGGTCACCCAGCCCCGCCGGGTCGCCGCCCGTGCCGCCGCCCGCCGCCTCTCCGCCCTGGACGGCAGCCCGCTGGGGGATCGGGTGGGCTACGCGGTACGCGGCGAGCGGCGGACCTGCCCGGACACCCTCGTGGAATTCGTCACCCCCGGGATCCTGCTGCGTCGCCTGCTCGCCGACCCGGGACTGGAGGGGACCGCCGCCGTCGTGCTGGATGAGGTGCACGAACGAGGGCTGGAGACGGACCTACTGCTGGGCATGCTGGCCGAGGTGCGCCAGCTCCGCGGCGATCTGGCCCTGGTCGCGATGTCCGCCACCCTGGACGCGCGCCGCTTCGCCGAACTGCTGGGGGACACCGACGGCGGCCCGGCCGTGCCGGCGCCCGTCGTCGGCTGCCCCAGCGCGCTCCATCCGCTGGAGGTGCAGTGGGCGCCCGCGCCGGGACCGCGGCTGGATGCCCGCGGCGTGACCCGCTCCTTCCTGGACCACGTCGCGGACACGGCGGCCGCCGCGCACGCCGCCGCCGTCGCCGCCGGGGACGATCTCGACGCGCTCGTCTTCATGCCGGGCGCCCGGGAAGTCACGCACGTGGCGTCACGGCTGCGGGGACGGACGACGGCGGAGGTGCTGGAGCTGCACGGCCAGGCCGACCCCGCGACCCAGGACCGGGCGGTGTCCGGGCGCGTCCCCGGCGTGCAGCCGCGGATCATCGTCAGCACCGCGCTCGCCGAATCATCCCTCACCGTCCCGGGCGTCCGCCTGGTGATCGACTCGGGCCTGGCCCGCGAACCGCGCCGCGACGCCGCCCGCGGCATGACCGGCCTGGTCACCGTGTCCTGTTCCCGGGCGTCCGCGGGCCAGCGGGCCGGCCGTGCAGCGCGCCTGGGCCCGGGCCGGGTGGTGCGCTGCTACGACGAGCGCAGTTTCGGTGCCGCCCCCGCGCATGTCACCCCGGAAATCACCGTCGTGGATCTCACCGGGGCCGCCCTGGTGCTCGCCTGCTGGGGTTCCCCCGAGGGCCGCGGCATGGCGTTGCCGGATGCCCCGCCGGCCGCGGCGATGGCCGACGCCGTCGCGGTCCTGCGGGAACTGGGCGCCGTCGGACCCGACGGCCACGCCACCGGCCTCGGCCGCACCCTGGCACGCATCCCCGCCGACCCGCGGCTGGGCCGCGCGCTCCTGGAGGGCGGTACCGCGGTGGGCCCCCGAGCGGCCGCCGAGACCGTCGCCGCCGTGTCCGGCGGCCAGCGCGCCCCCGGGGCGGACCTGCCCGGGCTGCTGGCGGCACTGCGCTCGGGCAGGGATCCCGGCGCGCGCAGTTGGGCCGACGAGGTGCGGCGGCTGGAGTCGATCGCCCGTACCGCGGGCGCGGGTGGCCGAATTGCGCCCGAACCGGCGCCCTCCGCCGCCGCGGAGACCGGGAAGAAACCGGCCGGCCCGAGGGCGGCCGGTGAGGAGGCCGGCCACGTCGTCGCCCTCGCCTTCCCCGACCGGGTGGCGCGCCGGGTGCCCGGCCCCGGCGACCGTTACCTGCTCGCCTCCGGCACCCGCGCCGCCCTTCCCGGCAGCAGCCGCCTCTCCGGGCAGGACTGGCTCGCCGTCGCGGAGGTCAGCCGCGCCGACGGGCATCAGGCCGCGGGCACCGGCGCCGTCATCCGCGCCGCGGCGCCGCTTGTCCCGGCAGATGCCGAAACCGCCGCCGCGCACCTGCTCACCGACACGGTGGTCGCGGCCTTCGACGGCGGCCGGGTGACCGCCCGCCAGGAACGCCGGCTGGGTGCGATCGTGCTGTCCTCCACCCCGGTACGTCCGACGCCGGAAACGGGCCGCGCGGCCGTGGGCCGCGCCCTCGCGGGGGCGGGGCTGGGCGCCATCGGCTGGTCACCGGCCGCCGACGCGCTCCGCCGCCGGCTGGCCCTGCTGCACCGGGAGCTCGGCGCGCCCTGGCCGGATGTCTCGGAGGAGGCCCTGTTGGCCCGGCTGGAGGACTGGCTGGCGCCCGAACTCGAGGCGCTGGCCGCGGGTGGCCGGACTGCCGGCGTCGACCTCCTGGACCCGCTGCGGCGGCTGCTGCCCTGGCCCGAAGCGTCGCGCCTGGCCGAGCTGGCGCCCGAATCCCTGAAGGTTCCCAGCGGCTCGATGGTCCGCATCGATTACCCCGCGGCGGACGACGACGGCGGCCGGCCCGTTGTCGCGGTCAAGCTGCAGGAGTGCTTCGGCTGGGATCGGACGCCCCGGCTGGTGGAGGGCCGGGTGCCGGTGCTTTTCCATCTGCTGTCCCCGGCGCGGCGGCCGCTGGCGGTCACGGACGACCTTGCCTCGTTCTGGTCCGGGCCGTACGCCCAGGTCCGCGCGGAGATGCGCGGACGCTACCCTAAGCACCCGTGGCCGGAAGACCCGTGGACGGCCCCGGCCACCGCGAAGGTCAAGAACCGGATGTAGGCGCCTAGTGGGGCAGGTGCTCCTGGTCCCGGTGGGCCGCCGGTTCGAGCTGGAAGGTGGAGTGCTCCACGGAGATGTCGAAGTGTTCGGCAACGCAGCGCTGCAGGTCGGCCAGGATGGTCGCGGCGTGGCCGTCGGTGAGGCACTCGTCCTCGAGGGTGACGTGCCCGGTAATGACCGGGGTGCCGGACCCCACCAGCGAGGCGTGCAGGTCATGGACGTCGATCACGTGCGGCAGTGCCAGGATGTGGGTCCGCACCTGGCCCAGGTCGAGGCCCTTAGGGGTGCTCTCGAGCAGGACGTGCACGGTCTCCATCAGCAGTTTGAGGGTCCGCGGGATGATCAGCGCACCGATCAGTAGGGACACCAGCGCGTCGGCCCGGGTCCAGCCGGTCCAGGCGATCACCAGGGCGGCGACGATCACCGCCACGGAGCCCAGAGCGTCATTGAGCACCTCGAGGAACGCGGCGCGCATGTTGAAGTTGTGCTTCCGGCCGGCGGCCAGGACCAGCAGGCCCACGGCGTTGCCGGCCAGGCCGATCACGCCGAACCAGAGCATCAGCGAGGATCCCACCTCGGGGGGCTCGAACAGGCGCCGGATGCCTTCGACGATCACGAAGGCGCCCACGATCAGCAGAAGCCCCGCCTGCAGGGCCGCGGCCAGGATCTCGGCGCGCTTGAAACCCCAGGTCCGCTTCATGGTGGCGGGCCTGAGCGCCAGGGACGCCGCGATCAGCGCGATCAGCAGGCCGGCCGCGTCCGTGAACATGTGTCCGGCGTCGGCCAGCAGGGCCAGGCTGCCCGAGAGCACCGTGCCGGTGATCTCCGCAACCATGACCAGGACCGTGATGCCGAAGACCAGCAGCAGCCGGGTGCGGTTGCCGTCGGCGTCGACGGCGTGCGAGTGGTCGTGGTGCCCGCTCACGGCGCGCAGTCCTCGTCCGGGCAGGTGCAGATGGGCTCCACGGTGAGGATGACCTCCAGCAGGTCCCCGAGGGCGTGGGCGAGCTTGACGTCCGAGAGTTCGTAGCGGACCTTGCGCCCGGCCGGTTCGGCGACGACGAGGCCGCAGTCCCGCAGGCAGGCCAGGTGGTTGGAGAGCATCTGCCGGCTTACGCCGAGGGACTCGGCCAGCTCGCCCGGGAACGCCGGCCCGTCCTTGAGCCTCAGCAGGATCGAGGACCGGGTGGGGTCCGCGAGCGCCTTGCCGAACCGGGCCAGGACGCCCGTGCTGGTCAGTGTCTGCATGCGAAAATACTACAGCGATTTCTGTACTGTCGAAGCGGGCGGTGCCTGTGCAGCGTCCGGTGTCGGGGGCTAGCCGGCCTCGGCGCCGTCCCAGGCGACGTGCACCCAGCGCTGTCCCTCGTCGTCCCAGGATTCCGAGTGGCCCAGCAACGCCAGGTCCTGAAAACTGACCTCGATGCCGTCGCGCTGCAGGGTGTCACGGAGTTCGTTGGTGGCCTCGCGGACGGCGGACGTCACCGCCTCCGGGTTGTCGGACTCGATGGGGCGGGACGCTTCATAGGGTTTCGTCATGGGACCCATCATTCAGGCTCGGCGCGGATAAGGGAACAGCTGAAGGACCAGCGCCGTCCCCGATCAGCCGGGCGCCGTTGTCCCAGCACACGGCCCGCAGCCAGGCGTCGTCGAGCCGCGGCTCCCGGTCCCGCAGCCGTTCCAGCGCCTCCAGCTGGTGGGCGTAGGGATAGGGGATGTTGGGGAAGTCGCTGCCCAGCACCACCCGGTCACCGAGGTCCGCCAGCCGGGGGAGCAGGCCCGCCGGGAACGGGGTCACGGACTCGAAGAAGTCGGTGAAGGCCATGGTGGTGTCCAGGTGGACGCCGGGGTAGCGGTCGGCCAGGTCCAGGAACTCGGCGTACTCCGGGGCGCCGAGGTGGGCGACGACGGCGGTCAGGTCCGGGTGGCGGCGCAGCACCCCCTCGAGCTTGTCGGGGCCGGTGAATCCGTGCCGGGGGACGGGGCCGGAGCCGACGTGGATGACGACGGGAATGCCGGCGTCGGCCAGGAGTCCCCAGGCCGGGTCCAGGATGGGCTCGCGCAGGTCGAAGCCGCCCACCTGGGCATGGATCTTGAAGACCCTGGCACCACGGGAGAGGGCCCGCTCCACCTGTCCGACCACGCCCTCCTCCGGGTAGAAGGTCGCGCTGGGGACGCAGTCCGGCTCGGCGGCGGCGAGGTCCAGGGCGAAGTCGGTGAGGTCCGCCGCCATGTCCGGCCGGTGCGCATAGGTCAGGGCGGTGAAGCGGCGGACGCCGAGGGCGCGAAGGGTGGCGAGCCGCTGGTCCTGCGCGGTGCGGTAGGTGATCGGCCAGGGCCGGCCGACCAGGGGGCCGGCCTCGTCGAAGTGGGCCCAGACCCGGCGGAGCATCCGTTCCGGGAGGAAATGCGTGTGGATGTCGATCAGGCCGGGCAGGCCCAGCCGCTGCCACCAGGCCTGGACGTCGGCGTCGGTGAGCGCGGCCGGACCGTGCCCGCCGCTCACTGCCCGGCTCCTTCCGGGGCATGGGACCGGAGGAAGCGGGCCACCGGTTCCGCCAGCCCCGCGCCGATCTGGTCCGCGGGGCGCTTCCTGCCGGCTACGGCGAAGGAGTGGTCCCCGCCGTCGACCCACTGCACCTCGGCGGAGGGCCCGATCCGGGCGGCAACCGTGTCCAACAGGTTCCCGGTGGCGAAGGTGTCCCGGGTGCCCTGCAGGAACAGCATGGGCACGCTCACGCCGTAAAGGTGTTCGTCCCGGAGCTTCTCCGGCTTGCCGGGCGGGTGCAGCGGGTAGCCGAGGTAGACAAGGCCGGCCGCCGGCATCCCCTCGGCCACCGCCATGGACGCCATCCGGCCGCCGAAGGACTTCCCGGCCGCCCAGACCGGCTCGCCGGTGGAGCGTTCGCGTGCGGCAGCCATCGCGCCCCGCCACGTTGCGATGGCGACCGGCGGGCGGTCCGGGAACTTCCGCCCGGCCTCCCGGTAGGGGAAGTTGAAGCGCAGGGTGGCGACGCCGTCGTCGTTCAGGGCGGCGGTGAAGCCGGTCATGAAGGGGTGGTCCATCCCGGCGCCGGCCCCGTGCGCCAGCACCAGCGTGGCCACCGGGTGGTCGGGCCGGGCATAAACGGCGGACACCGCGGTGCCGTCCACGTCGATGCTCAGCGCCTCCTCAACCACGGGCACCTGCCGCCCGCGTTCCGGGGACCAGGGCCCTCAGCGCCCAGCCCGCGGCGCACACCAGGGGCACCGCGGCGGCCATCAGGACCACCGGGTTGGGTCGGAATACGCTCCGGCCATCGCGGCCGCCCGCATACACTCCCAGCGGCAGGACAAACCCGCCCCCGCCTCCGCCGGCCCCGCCGGGTTCCTCCCCGGATGCCGGCGCGCTGCCGCCGCCGAACCCGAAGGACACCAGCGCCACGGGCACCACCCGCTCTCCCGCGAGCTCGATCGGCTCGCCGTACGCCCGGGAGACCCCCACCGTCTTGAATGCGTCCGCCAGGGACGCCAATGCCTCAGCCATGGAAGCCACCCTAGCCAGCGGCGGCAGCCGGAGCCAGACGCCGGGCCGCGGCTCCCGTGGCGACCGGACCGGCGGCGACGCGTTCCCGGCGGGTGTCGCCGGGACCGGGCGCGGGGTAGCCTGCCCTCATGGCAAGGGAAGAGACGATGGTGACGGTTCCGGGTCCGCACGGCGAGCGGGAGGTCCGGATTTCCAGCCCGTCCCGGCTGGTCTGGCCCGCCGCAGGTGTGACCAAGCTGGACCTGGCGCGGTTCATGATCGACGTCGGCGAGGCCTTCCTGGCCGCGAACGGGGACCGGCCCATCACCCTGCAGCGTTTCTCCGGCGACGTCGACGGCGAACAGTTCTTCTCCAAGAATCCGCCCAAGGGGGCGCCGGACTTCGTCAGGTCGGTGCCGGTGGTTTATCCCAGCGGACGCTCCCACCCGCAGCTTGTGATCGACGAAGCAGCTGCCGCGGTCTGGGCGGTGCAGATGAACACCGTGGTTTTCCACCCCTGGGCGTCGCGGGCCGGGAACCCGGACAACCCGGATCAGCTCCGCATCGACCTGGACCCGCAGCCGGGAACCTCCTTCAGGGACGCCGTCCCCGCCGCCCGGGAGCTGCGGAAGGTCCTCGCCGACGTCGGCCTGGAGGCCTTCATCAAAACCTCCGGCAACCGCGGGTTGCACGTGTTCGCGCCGATCGAGCCGGACCACGAGTTCCTGGACGTCCGGCATGCCGTGATCGCCGCGGCCCGTGAACTGGAGCGCCGGATGCCCGAGCAGGTAACCACCGCCTGGTGGAAGGAGGAGCGCGGGGAACGGGTCTTCATCGACTTCAACCAGGCCAACCGCGACCGCACTATGGCCGGGGCCTACAGCCCGCGGGCGCTGCCGGGGGCCACGGTGTCCTGCCCGCTGACATGGGAGGAACTCGACGACGCCGATCCGGCTGCCCTGACCGTGGCGACGGTGCCGGACCGGCTGCGGTCCGCCGGTGACCCCTGGGCCGGGATGCACGCCAACCCCGGCTCGATCGATGGCCTGCTCGGCTGGTGGGAGCGGGATGCCGAGGCCGGCCTCGGCGAGCTGCCGTTCCCGCCGGACTTCCCCAAGATGCCGGGCGAACCGCCGAGGGTACAGCCCAGCCGCGCCAAAGCCAAGGACTAACCGGCGGCCGCCCGCTTCCGCTCCAGGACCACGACGTCCCGCCCGAAGGACAACACCAGCAGGCCGAGTGCGGCCGCGACCGCAGCGGTCGCCGCGGCTCCCGGGATGCCGGGCACCAGGGCGAACAGCAGGGCCGCCGGCTGCAGCGCGCCGATCACCTTCCGGGCGGCCGACGGCGGCAAAGGTGCGCGAAGCGACGGCCGGACCCGGCCCGTGGCCTGGAACACGTAATACAGAAGCCCGGATCCGAGCGCCCAGACGCCAAGGCTGCCCGCCACGGCGCAGGCCAGTACCAGCGTCAGTGCCGCGTCGGTGGCGGTGTCCAGGCGGGCGCCGTCGGCCGAGGCGGTCCCGGTCCGCCGCGCCACCGGCCCGTCCACGGCGTCCAGGGCGAAGGCCGCCGTCCCGACGGCGAGCAGCGGCAGCCCCGAAGGGCCGCCGGTCAGCAGCCCCGACGCGGTGAGCGCGGCGCAGCAAGCCACCAGCACCGCCCGGGCCAGGGTGATCCGGTCCGCGGGGGTGCAGGACGGGACGGCCCGGCCCAGCAGGTTTGCGCCGGCTCCGGTCAGCACCGCCCCGCCGGCGCCCACCGCGAGCAGTGCGCCCCCGCCGACGGGAAGCGACGGGCCGGCGACCACGGCGACGGCACCGAGGTACGCCACGGCGGCCACGGAAACGTCGGCCACCGCCGGATGCGGGGCGGTCCGGAGTTCAGTCATGATGCGGCCATGGTATCGCCGTGGGCCGGTGCGGGGCCGCTGCCGTAATGCCCCGACATCCGGGCACCGTGAGCTCCCTGAGGTCTCTGCACCCTAAAGTCGCGCGCCCCTCGTTCGGTTCAGCCCGCCGTCGTCGCCCGTCCCCGACCGGCCCGGACGAACCCCGCGGCCGCCGCGACGGCCCCGAGGCCCTCGGCGGCGGCGCTGATCGACTTCTCCCAGAACCAGACCGGGTCGTACATCGCGGGGAAGGGACCGAACGCGGGGATATCGACGTACCGGTAGAGCACCACGGCGGCGAAGGCGCTTAGGGAAACGAGGAACGCGACGGCAAACGCCGCCCGGGAACCCCGCCAAAGGACGGCGACGGCGGCGAGCGCGGCGGCGGCCGCCTCGACGACAAAGAGCGTGCCCTGTCCGAGTCCCTGCGGCGAGCCGGCCTGGTAGCCGGGCGCCAGGTGAAGATGGACCCCGGCGTCGACGGCCAGGCAGCCGGCCGTCAGCAGCCGCAGGGCAAGGCCCCGGCTCCGGTGGCCGGCAACGCCCCGGTGTGCGGTGGCGCTCATGTGACCACCAGCGTTCCGTGCATGTTGGGGTGGAAGGTGCAGTGATAGGTGTAGGTGCCGGGCGTCCCCGGCGCGGTGAAGGTGGCCGTGCCGCCGCTGCCCTTGACCGTGACGTCGAAGGCGCCGCCCTGATCGGCGGTGACGGTGTGCGCGGCGCTGTCCGTGTTTGTGACCGTGACGGTGCTGCCCGCCGCCACCTCAAGGGTCGGGCCGTAGGCGAAGTTCTTGATGGTTATGGCGGCCCCGGCGGACGGTGACGTCGACGCGCCGGAAGAGGCAGTGGTGGCGGACGCGCCCGTGCTTGTTGAGGCGGCTGTGCTCGTCGAGGTGCCGGCGGTGTCCATCGGCATGGCGGCGCTCGCGGAGGTGCCGGACGGGGGAGCCGTGCCGCCTCCCGAGCCGCAGCCGGCCACACCCAGCACCAGGGCCGCGAGCGCAGCGACGACGCCACATTTTCTTCCGGTGACCATGACCCACCTCCGGCGAATCAGTTGACCTTAGCAACCCGCCTTAATTCTGCTCCTCATCGGTGCGGATGGCGCCGGGCATTTTGGCGGGTATTGCGGTGAGGGGGGCCGCCGCCGAGACGGCCTCGGTCCTAGCGTGACCCCGAGCGGGTGGCCTCCCACTCGCCGCGAAGGATCGAGAAGACTTCCTTGTCGTAGCGGGACCCGTCGAACACCCAGCTGCTGCGGAGCACGCCCTCCGAACGCATGCCGAGCCGCCGGGCGATGGCGACGCTGCGCAGGTTGTCGGTCCGGCACCGCCACTCCACCCGGGACATGCCGCGTTCCTCGAAGGCCCATTCCATCAGCAGGGCGACCGAGCGGGTGACGAGTCCGCGGCCCACCGCGCCGGGTTCCAGCCAGCAGCCGACCTCGCAGATGCCCCAGCCGGCGTCGAAGGCCACGAACATGACGCCGCCAATGATGCGCTCCCCGTCCCAGAGGCCGTAGATGCGGGCGCCGTCGCGGGCGGTAGCCGTGGCGTAGCGCTGCAGGGTGGCCCGGGCGCCCTCGACGGTGTCGGTGACGAAAGCCGGTCCCACCCAGGGGCGGATGTGGTCTCGGGCCCGGTCCATGTGCTCGGCGAAGGCCGGGGCGTGCCACGGCTCCAGGGGTTTCAGGACAACGCCGTCCCGGACGGCCGTTTCAAACAGTGAAGAAGGCATGCCGGGAGCTTAGCTGATAGGCCGGCGCGGTCAGGCGGCCTTGACCAGGGGGAGTTCATCCCAGTGGGTGGTGTAGCGGGGGGAGAGCATGTCCCGCCTCATGCTCCAGTCCGGTCCGCCCCGTATGCCGCCGAAGCCCAGTCCGATGGAGCCGCGGCCGTAGCGGCGTGTGATGTCCTCCACCAGGCTCCCGATGTGGCGTTCCTCGTGCGGATTTTCGAACGGGGACAGCGGTGCCTGGTTCCCGGTGGGCCGAAGGTCGGTGACCATGATGCCGGCCTTCGCGTACTTCACGCCGTCCACGATGCGCGGCAGCAGCGCATGCGCCGCCCGCGTCAGGATCACCGGATCCGCCGTCGGCATCGGCAGGACCACACTGACCGTGGGGAACGAGACGTCCCGGGCGTTGAAGTGCGAGGTGCCCGCGAACGCGGTGAGGAGCTTCGCCTGCAGTCCGTGCCGGGACAGCCGGGCGGAGGCCTGTTGCCCGTAGACGCTCAGGACCTGCCGGAACCCGGCTGCCGAAGTCAGCGGGGTGGAGAAGGAACGGGAGAAGATCAGTTGGTCCCGTCCGATGCGTTCCTCTTCCAACGGGATGCATGGGGTGCCCTGCAGTTCCAGGACGGTGCGCATCATGACCACGGAGAACCGGTCGCGGATCATCACCGGGTCCGCGCGGGCCAGGTCCAGGATCGAGTGGATGCCGAGGGCGTTGAGCCGCTTGGTCAGCCGGGTGGCGACGCCCCAGATTTCGATCACCGACAGGCTTCGCATCAGGCGCTCGCGGGCGGCGGCGGGCACGGACTCCCAGTGGCAGACGCCGTCGAAGGCAGGATTGTTCTTGGCCCACTTGTTGGCCAGCTTCGCCAGCGTCTTGGTGGGGGCGATGCCGACGCAGACGGGCACGCCGACGTTGCGCCGCACCGCCGTCTTCATCTGTCCGCCCAGCTCCAGCAGTTCCGCGGGGGTGCCCTTGACCCCCAGGAACGCCTCGTCGATGCTGTACACCTCCAGCCAGGCGGAGAATCGGCCCAGCAGTTCCATCACGCGGGCGCTGATGTCGCCGTAGAGTTCGTAATTGCTGGACAGGGCCACCAGTCCCCACTCCCTGGCCCGAGGGGCGAGTTTGAACCACGGCTCGCCGAGGGCAATCCCCAGCCGCTTCGCCTCGGGTGACCGCGTGACGGCACAGCCATCGTTGTTGGATAGCACGACGACGGGACGGCCCTCCAGTGCGGGGTTGAAGGCGCGCTCGGCGGAGGCGTAGAAGCAGTTGACGTCCACGTGGGCGATCTGGGGCAGCTGGCGCATCGGGGCGGGCCTGGCCATGACGGCGCCCTAGACCACGTGGAGGCAGCGCGTGGCGACGCCCCAGACCACGAGTTCGGACAGGGACGGCACCCTGATGTCCGGGTAAGCCGGGTTCTCGGCCTGCAGCACCACGCCGTTGCGGGTGATCCTTAACCGCTTGATGGTCAGTTCGCCGTCCAGGACCGCGACGACGACGGATCCGTCCACTGGGGTCAGCGCCCGGTTGACGATCAGTTCGTCCCCGTCGCTGATCCCGGCGCCCTCCATGGAGTCCCCGGAGACCCGGACCACGTAGGTGCTGGTGATGTCCTTGATCAGGTGTTCGTTCAGGTCGATGCGGCCGTCGAAGTAATCCTGCGCGGGCGAGGGATAGCCGGCCGCCACCGGGACCGGCGAGATCAGCACGGAGAGGAGGGAAGTGCCCGCGTCTATCACGCGGGGTCCGATAATTGCGCCCACAACACACCTTAGTTCGAATATATGTTCGAATCTAAGTGTAAACCCGGGGGCGGACACTGGACCGGGGGAAACCCTTCGGTAGTAGGCTTCGGGGGTTGGCCGCGCCGGGCGGCCCGCTGTTTGGGGGTAGTGGTGGCACGAGCACGTTGGCTGGCGGTTGTGGCTGTGGGAGCTGCCCTGTGCGGCGGGGCTGGGCAAGCCGTCGCGGCCCAGGATGTCGCGGCGCCGGCCGCCTTGGCGCCGGCGGAGGTGGTATCGACGGGCGGGACGCCGGTCGACGTCGTCGTTGGCCCGGATGGTACGGCCTACATCGGCGGCTACGACGGCCCCGGCGGGGTCCTGGTGATTCCGCCGGGCGAGCCGGGCCCTACGCGCCGGATAACGACCGGCCCCAACGTGGCCGGACTGGCTCTGGCGCCGGACGGAACGCTCTACGTGGCCCAGCAGCAGGGTGGCTCCGTCGGCGGGGCCGAGATCGGCGTCGTGCCTCCTGGTGCCGCGGCCGTCGCCCGGACCATCCCGGTGTCGAGGGGCAACCACCTGATTGCCGCCGGCCCTGACGGCACAGTGTATGTGCCGAACCCGGAGAACAAAACGGTGCTTGTCCTTGCCGCCGGGGGCACGGCGGTGGACCATGTCATCGGGGTCGGGGCGGGACCGGTGGAAGTCGCCGTCGGCGCGGACGGCACCGCCTACGTGGTCAACCAAATCGAGGGCACGGTCTCGATCGTTCCCGCCGGCCAGGCCGCGGCATCCCACACGATTCCCACCGGGACGGTGGCCGGCACCACGGAGAATCCCCACGGCATCGCCGTCGCCCCGGACGGCACGGTCTACGTCACGAACATCAGCACGAACAAGGTTGCGGTCATCGGGACGGGGGCGGACCGGGTGGGCTACACCATCTATGTCCCCGGCGGCCCCACCGAGGCGGCGCTCGGACCCGACGGGACGCTTTACGTTTCGAGTGTCCTCACCGAAGGGATATCGGTGATCAAGCCAGGCTCCCGGACCGTCGATTCCACCATCCCGACCGAGGGACGCCCCGGGCACCTCGCGGTGGCCCCGGACGGCAGCATCATCGCGGCGACGCCGGGCACCGGCCTGGGCAACGGGTCGGTCTCCCGCTACGCACCGCCGGCGCCGGCCTCTGCTCCTGCGGGCCCGGCCGGCCCCGGGCTAGGGAACGGGACAGGAGTCGGTAACGCGTTGGGGAATAGTGCCGGGCCCTCACTGTGGAGCTCGCCCGGCGTCGTTGCGGGTGCCGGCGGAGTGGCGGTGATCGTCGTCGCCGCCCTGGTGCTGTTGCTGGGCCGACGCCGTTCCCTCAGAGCCGACGGAGCAGACGGCGACGTCACCGCCGAACAGGCGTAGGCCTAGGCCGTCTCGATCCAGTAGCGGCGCTTGCCGTTCCGGGTGTCCTCGTAGGCGCCGCCGTTCTTTTCGATCGTGGCGCGGGAGCCCGCGTTGTCTTCGTCGCAGGTCAAGAGTGCCCGCTCGATTCCCAGACCGCGGGCGATCGGCAGTGCCTCCGCCAGTGCTCCCGCGGCATGTCCGCGCCGCCGCGCCGACGGGCGGACGCTGTAGCCGATGTGCCCCACCTCGTTGAGCAGGGACTCGTTCAGGTGGTGGCGGACCGCGAGTGAACCGACGAATTCGCCGCCCTCGACAATCCACAGATACGTGCAGGGAACGTAGCCGGGTTTCCGCGGAGTCTCCGGTCGCGCGTCCCGGCGCAGAGCCTCCACAAAATCGGCGAACGCGGCGGAACCCGCCAGGTCCGCGTCGGGCCGGTGCTCTATCCCGCCGCCATCCTGGTGCGCGCCGTCGAACTCGGCAAAGGCCTCCAGCCAGGAGGCGTGGTAGGTGGTGTCGGGTGCGGTAAGCCGGGCCATGCCCCGATCCTAGCCGGGCCGGGGTCTAACGCTGTGGACCCGTGCGGCTACTCGAAGCGGGACGGGTCGCCCATGCCGCGGCGGACCACCTCGGCGGCGCCGCCGGAGAAGTCAATCACGGTGGTGGGCTCCGCGCCGCACTCGCCGGAGTCGATGACGGCGTCGACCACGTGGTCCAGCCGCTCCTTAATCTCCCAGCCCTGCGTCAGCGGCTCCTCCTCGTCCGGCAGCAGCAGCGTGCTGGAGAGCAGCGGTTCGCCCAGCTCCGCCAGGATGGCCTGGACCACGGTGTGGTCCGGGATGCGCACCCCCACGGTTTTCTTCTTCGGGTGCAGCAGCCGCTTCGGGACCTCCTTGGTGGCCGGCAGGATGAAGGTGTAGCTGCCGGGGGTCACCGCCTTGATGCTCCGGAAGACGTCGTTGTCGATCTGGACGAATTGACCCAGCTGCGCGAAGTCCCTGCAGACCAGGGTGAAGTGGTGCTTGTCGTTCAGGTGCCGGATGGCCCGGATCCGGTCCAGCGCCTCCCGGTTGCCCAGCTGCGCGCCGAGGGCGTAGCAGGAGTCCGTGGGGTAGGCGATCAGGCCCCCGGACTTGAGCAGCTCCACCACCTGGGTGATGGAACGCGGCTGCGGGTTGTCGGGGTGGACATCGAAGAATCTCGCCATGGCATGAGCTTACGCCCGGCCGCGCGGGGCACATCCATTCCGGCCCGGGGGCTGTGTCGCGTTTCATTTGGGCCCGGATCGGTGCTACCCCTTGAGGGACAGCGCGCGACGGACGCACCGATGCAGCACCGACGAAGAGGAGTAGTACATGACTTTGCCCCGGGATGAAGACAGCTCACTGCGGCACTGGAGCGCGCGCCTGATCCAGGCCCTGCAGATCCTCGACCTGGAGGTGGACCACGAGAAGCTGGTGCAGCTCGCCGACGAATCGGTCAAGGCCGTGGGTCCGCACGCCGACGCCGTCAGCGCCTTCATCGTCGGCTTCGCCGCCGGAACGGCGTCCACCCACGGGCGCAAGAGCGTCGACGAGGCCGTCACGGCCGCCGCGGACAGGGTGATCGAGCTGTGCGAGCACGGCGAAGAGGGCGGCCCGGACGAAAAGGGCTGGACCAAACGGGCCCAGTAGCCCGCACAAAACGCACAGGCAACAGCCGGCAGGCCGCATCCCCGAGGGGACGCGGCCTGCCGGCTTTTCCGGAGAGATGCTAGGCGGACACCGTCGCGCCGGGGGCGTCGTGCAGGCGTCCCGGGCCGTCGGCCTCCTGGTCCGCGCTGGCCTCGAGCCGTACGATCACGGCCTTCGAGATGGGCGTGTTGCTTCCCTCCGCGGTGTGGTTCAGCGGCACCAGGACATTGGCCTCCGGGTAGTACGCTGCGGCACAGCCGCGCGACGTCGGGTACGAGACCACGCGGAACTTGCGCAACACGCGCTCCTCGCCGTCGTCGTGCACGCCGTGAATGTCCACATAAAGACCGTCCGCGAGCCCCAGCTCGGCGATGTCGTCCGGGTTGACGAACACCACGTGGCGGCCCTTCTTGATGCCGCGGTACCGGTCGTTGTGCCCGTAGATGGTGGTGTTGAACTGGTCGTGGGAGCGCATGGTCTGCAGGATCAGCGTGCCCTCGGGGCTTTCGACGTGTTCGAGGTAGTTCACCGTCAGTACGGCCTTGCCCGTGGGCGTGGCGAAGGTGCGCGAATCGCGGGGACCGTTCTCGAGGATGAAGCCGCCTTCCTGGCGGATCCGCTCGTTGTAGTCCTGGCAGCCGCCCACCACCCGGGAGATGTGGTCCCGGATCAGGTCGTAGTTCTTCTCGAAGCCGTCCCAGTCCGCCGCGATCCTGTCGCCCACCAGGGCCTTGCCCAGGCGGCTGAGGATCGCGGGTTCGGAGAGCAGGTGGTGGGAGACCGGTTCCACGCTGCCCCACGAGGGGTGCACGGCGCAGACGGTGTCCTCAACGGAAACGAACTGCTCGCCGGATTCCTGGATGTCGATCTCGGTCCGGCCCATCGTGGGCAGGATCAGCGCCTCGGCGCCGGTCACCACGTGCGAGCGGTTGAGTTTGGTGGAGACCTGCACGGTCATCTCCGTGCCGGCCATGGCGGCCTCCGCAGCGTTGGTGTCCGAGACGGCGGCCACGAAGTTGCCGCCCATCGCCATGAAGAACTTGATCCCGCCCTCGCGCATCTTGTTGATGGTTTCGACGGCGTCCACGCCGTGTTCGCGCGGCGGCTCGAAGTCGAACTCCTTGCCGAGCGCCTCCATGAAGGACTGCGGCATCTGCTCCCAGATGCCCATGGTCCGGTCACCCTGGACGTTGCTGTGGCCGCGGATCGGGGAGGCGCCGGCCCCGGGCTTGCCCATGTTGCCGCGCAGCAGCAGGAGGTTGATGATCTCCTTGATGGTGGCCACGCCCTTCTTCTGCTGCGTGACGCCCATGGCCCAGGTGATGATGACCTTGTCCGCCTTCAGGTACCGGGCGGCCAGCTCGTCGATCTCCTCGGAACGCAGCCCGGTGGCCTCCAGGACCTCCCGCTCGTCCAGCTGCGCAAGGTGTTCCTTCAGTTCGTCCAGGCCCTCGCAGTGCTCGGCCAGGAACGCGTGGTCCAGGACCGTCCCGGGGTTGCGGGTCTCGGCGTCGAGGACGCGCTTGGAGACGGCCTGCAGCAGGGCCATGTCCCCGCCGATCCGGATGTGCATGAACTGGTCCGCGATGGAGGTCCCGTGGCCGATCACGCCGCGGACCTTCTGCGGGTTCTTGTAGCGGTGCAGCCCGGCCTCCGGGAGCGGGTTCACGGCCACGATCTCGCCGCCGTTGTGCTTGCAGTTCTCCAGCTCGGTCAGCATGCGCGGGTGGTTGGTACCCGGGTTCTGGCCCATGATGATGATCAGGTCGGCGTCGGCGTAGTCGTCGAAGTTCACGGTCGCCTTGCCGATGCCTATGGTCTGGCCCATCGCCCAGCCGGAGGACTCGTGGCACATGTTGGAGCAGTCCGGCAGGTTGTTGGTGCCGTAGCCGCGCACCAGCAGCTGGTAGAGGAAGGCCGCCTCGTTGGAGGTGCGACCGCTGGTGTAGAAGGACGCCTCGTCCGGGGAACCCAGGCCGTGGAGCTTGTCCGTGACGATCCGGATTGCCTCATCCCAGGAGACGGGGCTGTAGTGGTCTTCGCCGGCGGCCTTGAACACCGGTTCGGTGAGGCGGCCCTGCATGCCGAGCCAGTAGTCGGACCGGTCGCGCAGTTCGCTGACCGAGTGCTCGGACCAGAACGACGACGGAATCACCAGCGGCGTCGCCTCCCAGGTGACGGCCTTGGCGCCGTTCTCGCAGAACTCGAACGCCTTGCGGTGGTGCGGGTCCGGCCAGGCGCAGCTTGGGCAGTCGAAGCCGTCCTTCTGGTTCATCTTGAGGACCGTTTTGCGGGTCCGGTTGGGACCCATCTGCTTGATCGCCGGCTCCATGGAGTGGTAGACGCCGGGAACTCCGGCCGCCCAGTGCTTGGGCCGGTCGCCGACCTCCAGGTCCTTTTCGTTCGGTTCCTGTACCTCAGGTGTCTTGCGAGCCACGACAACTTCCCTTCTGCAGACGCCGCCGTTAGCCCGGCGGCGGGCACAACTCCTCTACGCACCCTACCCGCCTACGTGAGACACGACTCTCAGCCGGACCGGAGCGCCGCGGGGAATCGGCGGGGGCGGCCTATTCGGCGGCGCGTTCGGCGAGCGTTGCCTGGATCTCCCGGCGCAGGACCTTGCCGATCAGCGAGCGCGGGAGCCTCTCCATGACCACCACCTGCCGCGGCACCTTGTACGCGGCCAGGTGTTCCCGCGCGAAGTCCCGCAGGGCTCCGGGGTCCACGGTGCCGCCGGCGTCGGGCACGACGGCGGCCACCACGTCCTCGCCGCCGCCGGGCCGGGGGACGCCCACCACGGAGACCTCCGCGACGCCGGGGAACCTGGCCAGGACGTCCTCGACCTCGGTGGGCGAGACGTTGAAGCCGCCGGTGATGATCAGCTCCTTGATCCGGTCCCTGATGGTCACGAAGTGGTCCTTGTCGACGGAGACGATGTCACCGGTCCGGAACCAGCCGCCCTCCAGCAGGGCCTCCTCGGTGTCCTGCGGGCGGTTCCAGTAGCCGGCGAAGACCTGCGGGCCGCGGATCAGCAGTTCGCCTTGTTCGCCGGGCGCCCGGTTGACGGCGACGTTCCGGGGATCGGCCACGCGGATGTCGGTGAGCGGGAAGGGGACCCCCACGGTGCCGGGTTTGCGGCTCGGGCCGAAGGGGTTGCCCACGGAGATCGGCGAGGTCTCGGTCAGGCCGTAGCCTTCGATCAGGTACCCGCCGGTGGCCTTTTCCCAGGTCTCCACCGTGGCCACCGGGAGGTTCATGGCTCCGGAGATGGAGTACCGGATGCCGCGCAGACTCACGCCCCGGCGCTCGGCCTCCGCGGCGAGCCGGTCGTAGATCGGCGGGACGGCGGGCAGGAACGTCGCCGGCGAGCGCCGGTGCGCCTTCAGGACCAGGCCGGCGTCGAACTTCGGGAAGAGCACCAGCCGCGCCCCGATGCTCAGCGAAAAGGTCATGCAGAGCGTGAGCCCGTAGGCATGGAACATCGGCAGGACGGCGTAGACGGTTTCCTTGCCGTCCTGGAGGCCGGGTACCCAGGCGCGGCCCTGCGCGGCGTTGGCCTGCAGGTTCGCGTGCGTGAGCATGGCACCCTTCGGTGCGCCGGTGGTGCCGCTGGTGTATTGCAGGACCGCCAGGTCCCCGGGCGCGGGCCGCTGGTGGCGCCGCTTGAGCCGCCCGGCGTCCAGCAGCCGGCGCCATGGCAGCACCTGCCGTTGAACGACGGCGGCCCGGGTTCCGCGCGCGGGCTTCCCGGCGGCCAGGGCGGCGCGTGCCTTCCGTGCGGAGGGCAGTGGAAGCCGCAGCGCCAGCCGTTTGCCCAGCGGCATGGCCGGGATCAGCTCGACCGACACCACGGTGCGGACGCCGATGTCCGCCGGCAGCCGCAGCACCCGGTCCACGGCCTTGTCCCAGACGATCGCGACGGTGGCGCCGTGGTCCTCGAACTGATGGCGCAGCTCGCGGTCCGTGTACAGGGGGTTGTGTTCGACGACGACGGCGCCCAGGCGCAGCACCGCGTAGAAAGCAATGACGTGCTGCGGGCAGTTGGGCAGGACCAGGGCCACCCGGTCCCCGGCGGCCACCCCCAGCTTCTGCAACCCGGCGGCCACACGGTCGATCTGCGCGCCGAGCTCCCGGTAGCTGGTCCGCGCCCCGAAGAACTCCAGCGCCGTCCGGCTGCCGTAGCGCCGAACGGACGCCTCCACCATGTCCACCAGCGACCCGGTGGGCAGCACCAGGTCGGCCGGAACGCCGTCGCTGTAGTGGGCGGTCCAGGGGCGGTCCGCCCACGGGAGGCCCGGCACCTGTGGCTCCGGGAGATTCTTCTGCTTCATGCCTGGTCCTTGCCGTGGGGAGGGGGTCCGGCCGCTGACGGGTCGGGGCAGTGGTTCGCGGAGGCTGCGGGACAAGTCGGCCGCCCCGAAAAAGCCTACTGCCCGGTACCGGGTCCCGGAGACAGCCGTGCCCGATGGGCGCTCCCAGTGGGCGGTCACGGCGGGCTGTCCGCATGGTGGCGAGGGGCGCCGCGGCGCCGTGACTTTCGGCCCTAGGGAGCGTGGGCGATTGCGCGGAAGGTGGGGGTGACGGACTCGGGAACGGAACGCACCATGACACACGACCGGCCTTCCCTGCGGTTCCTCGGTGCGACAGACACCGTGACCGGTTCCCGGTACCTGCTCGAATCCGGCGGCCGCCGCGTCCTGGTGGACTGCGGGCTGTTCCAGGGCTACAAACGCAGCCGGGAACGCAACCGGGCCCCGTTTCCCGTACCGCCGCACTCCATCGACGCCGTCGTCCTCACCCATGCCCACCTGGACCACACGGGCTATGTCCCGGCCTTGGTCCGGGACGGCTTCAAGGGTCCCGTCTACGCCACCGACGGCACCACGGAACTGTGCAAGCTGATCCTGCCGGACAGCGGATACCTCCAGGAGGAGGAGGCCAAGTACGCCACGCACCGCGGCTCGGCCAGCCATTCACCGGCCCTCCCGCTCTACACGGCGGCCGACGCGGTCCGGTCGCTGAACAGCTTCAAGGTCAGGGAGTTCGATGACCCGCTGGACCTCGGCGGCGGCATGGAACTGACCTTCGTCCCGGCCGGCCACATCCTCGGCGCCGCCCAAGTGCACGTGCGGTTCGGCTCGCAGACGGTCCATTTCACCGGGGACCTCGGCCGGAGCGATGATCCGTTCATGTACCCGCCCCGGCCGCTGGGAGAGGCGGACGTCCTGGTCACCGAGTCCACCTACGGGAACCGGAAGCACGCGGAGGCGGACCCGGAAGAGCAGCTGGGGGAGATCGTCCGGCGGGTGGCCAAACGCGGGGGAGTGGTCCTGTTCGCCGCGTTCGCCGTCGGCCGCGCCGAGACCCTGATGCTGTACCTCTCCAGGCTGCGGCGGAAGAATGCCATCCCGGACATCCCCATCTATCTCAACAGCCCCATGGCCATCGACGCCTCGGACATGTACCAGCGCCACCCGGAGGAACACCGGCTCCGGCCCGAGGAGTACCGGGGCATGTACACCGTAGCCACCTTTACCCGCAGCGTGGACGACTCGAAGCTGCTGAACCTGCGCGGCGGACCGATGATCATCATCTCCGCCAGCGGCATGCTCACCGGCGGCCGGGTGCTGCACCACCTCGCGGCCTACGGAACGGACCCGAGGAACGCCGTCGTCCTCAGCGGCTACCAGGCCGGCGGGACGCGGGGAGCGGCGCTCGCCGCCGGCGAGCGCAACGTGCGGGTCTACGGCGAGGACCTGACCATCCGGGCCGAGGTCATCCAGATGGAGAACCTCTCCGCCCACGCGGACACCGACGGGCTGATCGCCTGGATGAAGGCCGCGCCGCGTGCCCCGCGCATCGCGTATGTCACCCATGGCGAGCCGGACGCCGCGGACGCCTTGCGGCTGCGGATCAAACGGGAGTTGGGCTGGCGGGCCCGGGTGCCGGAGTACCTGGAACGGGTCGACCTGGGGAACCCGCGGTGAGCGCGCAGGTCACCCGCTCCGCGGTGCTGAGCGAGATCCACGCCCTGGCCCGGCCGCTGCGCAGCGACCGGGACCTCGACGCCGTCGTCCGCCGCGCGGCCGGCTGCCGGTTCACCGCCATCGGGGAGGCCTCCCACGGCACCCACGACTTCTATACCTGGCGGGCCACGTTGAGCCGCCGGCTGATCGAGGAGCAGGGCTACACCTGGATCGGGGTGGAGGGGGACTGGCCGGACTGTTGGCGGATCAACCAGTGGGTGCGCGGCATCACGGGGGCGGAACAGGGCGTGCATTCGCTGCTGGCGGGGTTCCAGCGCTGGCCCACCTGGATGTGGGCGAACGAGGAGGTGGCGGCGTTCCTGGACTGGCTGCGGACCTGGAACCTGCACCGGCCGTTGTCCCGGCGCGTGGGCTTCTACGGCTTGGACGTGTACTCGCTCTGGGACTCGCTGCGGGAGATCATCGCCTGGCTCCAGGCCCACCAGCCCGACGCCGTCCCCGCGGCGATGCGCGCCTGGCAGTGCTTCCTGCCCCACCACGAGGACCCGCACCAGTACGCGTGGAGCACACGCCTGGTCCCGCAGTCCTGCGAGGCCGACGTTGTCGCCCTTCTCCGGGAGATCCGCGCCCGGGCCTTCGACGCCGCGGAGCACGAGGACGACGACGCGTTCGATGCCGTCCAGAACGCGGAGGTCGCCGCCAACGCCGAGCACTACTACCGGATCATGGTCCGCGGCGACCGGCAGTCCTGGAATGTCCGGGACCATCACATGGCGGACAGCATCGACCGGCTGAGCCACCACCTGGGGCCAGAGTCCCGCGGCATCGTCTGGGCCCACAACACGCACGTGGGCGACGCGCGGGCCACGGACATGGCGGTGGACGGGCTGGTCAATGTGGGGCAACTGCTGCGGGAGCGGCACGCCGCCGACGGGGTGGCGCTAGTGGGCTTCGCCGGCCACCGCGGCACCGTGCTGGCCGCCGGGGCCTGGGGGACCCCGGAACGGATCCTGGAAGTCCCGGTCGCCCGGCCGGACAGCCACGAGGCGTTCCTGCACGAGGCGCTGGGTGTGCCCGCGGTGCTGGACTTCGGCGAGGACCGCACCGGCCCGTGGCTGGGCACCTGGCTGGGGCACCGGGCGATCGGCGTCGTCTACAACCCGGAGCGCGAGCGCGGCAATTACGTGCCCACACGGATGGGGGACCGCTACGACGCCCTGATCTGGCTCGAGGAGACCTCCGCCGTCCGGCCGGTCCACCACGAGGGACCGCCGCGCGAACCCGAATTCGAGACCGAGCCCAGCGGCTTTTAGCCCCTGCCGCAGCGGCGTGCCTGCCCCGAAAAGGTGCGGGGCTTAAGGCCCTAACCCGCCCCGCGGACCCGGGCCACACTGAGGTGTCGGCGGCTCCCAGGGGCGGCCGGCGCGTCATGCCAGACAGCAGCGGCCACGGCAGCGGCTCGTGCGGCGTCCGGGCGCAGCGGTCACAGAAGGGTGCGCTGCCGGGACCGCCGCGGCGGGGCGGCCAGCCTGGCCTACGACGGAAAAGAGCGATCAGCATGAGTAAACCAATCGTCGTCGGCGTCAACGGGTCCGCGGGCAGCGAAGCCGCGCTGGCCTGGGCGCTGGAACGGGCCGCCGCGGACAACGCCCCGGTCCTCTGCGTCCACGCCGTGGACGACCGCTGGATGTCCCCGGACTTCCAGTACCACGAGCTGATCCGCCAGTCCGGGATGGAGCTGCTGGAGAAGGCCAAGGCCGCCGCCGCCAAGCAGGCCCCGGACGTCACGGTCGACACCGAACTGCGGCACGGCAGCCCGGGCGCGGCGCTGCGCGAGGCGTCCCAGTCTGCCGCCCTCGTGGTGGTGGGCGGCCACGACAAGCACTGGCTCGACGGCGGCCCCATGACGGACCGCGCGCTGCAGGTGGCGTCCGCCTCCGAATGCCCGGTGGCGGTCATCCCCACCCAGCGCGGCACCGGCAACCGGGGCGTGGTGGTCGGCGTCGACGGCTCCGAGGAATCCCTGCAGGCCGTGGCCTACGCCGCTGCCGAGGCGGACCGCGGCGGCGACGAACTGACCGCGGTCCTCGCGTTCCGGAACCCGGCCCGCTGGGTGGAACGGCAGCTGCCCGAGAGCGGCCTGGCCGAGACGATCGTCGAGGAGGACCGGGTGGTGCTGGCCGAATCCGTCGCCGGGCTGCACGACAAGTACCCGGACCTGGTGGTCCATCAGCGCCTGGAAACAGACACCGACCCCGCGAAGGCCCTCTCGGACCTGGCGGGGGAGGCGCGCCTGCTGGTGATCGGAAGCCGCGGACGCGGCGGCTTCTCCCGGCTGGTGCTCGGCTCGACCGCACACGCGGTGCTCCTGAATGTCCCGTGTCCCACCGTCGTGACACGGGTCCACAAGGTCAAGCACGGCGACTGAGCGGTCCTGCCGACGGGAAGCCCCCTCCACGGAGGGGGCTTTTCCCGTGTCCGGGCCGGTGCGAGGATGGGGCGGTGGATTCGATACTGACCTTCGTGGGCCATTACTGGTGGCTGGTGTTCCCGCTCAGCGCCCTGGGCGGCAGCTGGGCCGGCGCCTGGCGGAAGGCCGCCGAACGGCGGCACCGGCGCCGGGTGGAGCTGTACCAGCTGAAGAACCGGCAGGCCGAGGCGGAGCAGAGCAGCCGGGCGGAGGTGCAGCAGGTCCTGGACGCCCATGACGCCGTCAACCGCCGCTGGCTGGACTACGAGCTCGACGTCGGCAAACTCATCGACTTCCCCGCCATGACGGACGTCCGGGAACCCCTCACGGTGGCGTTCCTGCGCGCCAAGCGGGACGCGGACGGCCTCCGCCCGGCGGGAACGGAGCCGCCGGCCGCCGCCCGGCTCGCCGAGTACCGGAACGCCGTCAACGCCTTCGAGGTGGCCTTCGACGTCGCCGAACGCGAGGCCCGGCGGATCCGCGACAGCAAGTTCACCGGCCCGGAACGCGACCGGCTCGCCACCGCCCGGAAACTGCTCCGGATCGCCTCCGACGCCGGGTCCACCCCGGCCGAACGGCAGACGGCGTACAAGCGGGCGCGGCGGGAACTGGACGGGCTGATCGTGCTTCCGGACGCGACGACGGCGGCCCTGGAGGCCAGGATCGCCGTCGCGCTCGACGCCGGGACGAGCGAAGACCTTCCCCGCCCCTGAGCTGGCGGCGCCGCTTCGGCCGCCCCCGGGCGCCGGGGCAGGCTTCCCCGCTGTTTTGCCGTGCCCCCGTTGGCACGTACGATCTATAGGGTTTCAGGACAGCTTTGGTGAACCGCGCAAGTGGCACCTGCCAACCGGCGGGTGAACAGTGAATGACAAGGCCGCCACGGGGAATGAAACTGCTGACCGTCGACTCTGCAGATTGGGCAACAGGTGGAAATCACCGTAATGGTGGCGCTAGTCATAGCACTGGCGCTGTTCTTCGACTTCACAAACGGGTTCCATGACACCGCCAATGCGATGGCCACGCCCATCGCCACCGGTGCCATCAAGCCCCGCACCGCCGTCGCACTCGCCGCGGTCCTGAACCTCGTGGGCGCGTTCCTGTCCACCGAGGTGGCCAAGACCGTCTCCGGCGGCATCATCCGTGAGGGCTCGGACGGCATCCAGATCACCCCGGACATCATCTTCGCCGGCTTGATGGGCGCGATCCTCTGGAACATGATCACCTGGCTCAAGGGCCTGCCCTCGAGCTCCTCGCACGCGCTGTTCGGCGGCCTCATCGGCGCGGCGATTGCCGGCATCGGGCTGCACTCGGTCAACTTCACATCCGTCCTGCAGAAGGTGCTCCTGCCCGCCGTGTTCGCGCCGGTGATCGCCGCTCTCGTCGCCTACATCTGCACCCGGCTGGCCTACGCCCTGACCGCCCGACACGATCCCGAGACCGGGAACAAGCTGACCCAGAAGCGCGGCGGCTTCCGCACCGGCCAGATCTTCACCTCCAGCCTGGTGGCCCTCGCCCACGGCACCAACGACGCACAGAAGACCATGGGCATCATCACCCTGGTCCTCATCGCCGCCGGCAGCCAGGCACCGGGCACCGGACCCCAGCTCTGGGTGATCGCTGCCTGCGCCCTCGCCATCGCCATCGGCACCTATTCCGGCGGCTGGCGGATCATCCGCACCATGGGCTCGGGCCTGACCGAGGTCAAGCCCGCGCAGGGCTTCGCGGCCGAGACCAGCACCGCCGCCGCCATTCTGGCCTCCTCGCACCTGGGCTTCGCGCTCTCCACCACGCACGTGGCCTCCGGTTCCGTCATCGGCTCCGGCATGGGCCGCCGCGGCACCACCGTGCGCTGGGGCACCGCCGGCAAGATCGTCATTGGCTGGCTCTTCACCCTCCCCGCCGCCGGCATCGTCGGCGCCCTCACCGCCCTCCTCGTGCACACCGGAACGGTCGGGTTCATCATCGCCGCCGTCGCCGGCACGGCCGCGGTGGTCTACATGTTCGTCGCCTCCCGGAAGTCCCACGTCGGCAGCCATAACGCCGTCGAGGTCGAAGAGGCCGGCCAGGCCATCCGGTTCGCGAAGAAGAAGGCAGCAGCGGTCAGCCGCGGCAACAAGTCCAAAGGTGGCCGTAAGTAAATGAAATGGCTTGAACTCTTCCAGGTGGCCGGCGCGACCCTCGTCGCCGCGGTGCTCATCACCGTTTTGTACTCACTCGGGGTGCGGCTCACGGCCATCGCCGGCGACAGCAGGACCGAGCAGCCCGGCTGGGTCCGGCCGCTGTCCTACGCCTGCTTCGGCCTCTGCGGCATCGCCGTCCTGGCCGGGCTGTACCTGATCATTCCCTACTTCTCCAAGTAGCGGCTCCAAGTAGCGGCGGGGTCCGGGCCCCCGCGGGACTGGGAACCCCGGCGGGCGCTTGGCTACGCTGGGCCCATGGCTGAATTCCAGTACTTTGTCGCGGCATCCCTGGACGGTTACATCGCCACGGACGCGGACGGTCTCGACTGGCTGCTGCAGTTCGACGGGTTCGACGGCGGCGCCGAGAGCTACGATGCGTTCTTCGCCGGCGTCGGGTGCGTCGTCATGGGCGGCGGGACCTACGCGTGGCTGCTGGACCACCTGTCCGAGGGCTGGCCGTACCCCGGCATCCCGTGCTGGGTCTTCACCCACCACGAACTCGGGCCCGTGCCCGGGGCGGACATCACCTTCGTGCGGGGTCCCGTCACCGAATTCGCCGACGACCTCAGCTCCGCCGCAAAGGGCCGGAACGTCTGGGTGGTGGGCGGGGGAGTGCTCGCCGCACAGTTCGCCGACGCCGGGCTCCTGGGCGAGCTGATTCTCTCCGTCATCCCGGTGGTCCTGGGCCGGGGCAAACCGCTGCTGCCCCTCGCCGGTCCGACGGCGCCGCTGGAGCTCCTGGAATCCCGGACGATGGGCCGGGGCGTAGTGGAGCTGCGCTACCGGCTGCCCGCCCATTCCTGAGCCGACCGGCCCGGCGGCTACTGGCCTGCGTCGGGGGCGGCGTCGGGGGCGTTGTCGCGCAGCAGGTTGGTGATCCGGGCGGTGGAGAGCCGGCGGCCCTGCTCGTCCGTCATGACAATCTCATGCGTGGTGAGGGTGCGGCCCAGGTGGATGGCCGTGCACGTTCCGGTCACGGTGCCGGAGGCGATCGACCGGTGGTGCGTCGCCCCGACGTCGACGCCGAGGGCGTGCCGGCCCGGGCCGGCGTGCATCGCCGCGGCGAACGAACCCAGGGTCTCGGCGAGCACCACATGGGCTCCGCCGTGCAGGATCCCGGCCACCTGGGTGTTGCCCTCCACGGGCATGGTGGCCACGGTGCGTTCCGGGCTCAGTTCCACGAACCGGATTCCCATCTTCACCACCAGGGAGCCGACGCCCATCCGGCCCAGCCAGCCGTGCAGTTCCGCGGGAATGCCGGCGGCTTCCAGTTCGGCGGCGTACGGCGCCGGCGTGAAATTGTCGATCATGCCAACTAGGCTGGCACCTGTGAGCGAAACTACCAAACCGGCCCCTTCCGCGTCCGCAGTGGACACCCTTCAGCCAGCCGCACCGGCGGCGGAGACCCCCGCCGGGAAGGCGCCGGCGAAGGCGCCGGCGAAGGCGGCCGGCCACGGCCTCGCCGACCACCCCTCGGCCACCGAAGCCCCCGTCATCCCGATCACGGACCAGCCCCGGCTCCTCGTGCTCGACGGCCACTCCATGGCGTTCCGCGCCTTCTTCGCGCTGCCCGCGGACAAGTTCTCCACGGCCACCGGCCAGCACACCAACGCCATCCACGGCTTCACCTCCATGCTGATCAACCTGATCAAGGAGCAGAAGCCCACGCACATCGCCGTCGCCTTCGACGTCTCCGACGACACCACCCACCGCAAGGCCGAATACGACGGCTACAAGGGCGGCCGCAACGAGACCCCGCGGGAAATGAGCGGGCAGATCGACCTGATCGACAAGGTCATGGGCGCCTGGGGCATCAAGACCATCAAGCTGCCGGGCTGGGAAGCGGACGACATCCTGGCCACCCTCGCCGCCCAGGGCGAGGCGGCCGGCTTCGAGGTCCTGCTCGTCTCCGGCGACCGCGACGCGTTCCAGCTCATCACCGACAACGTCTTCGTCCTCTACCCGCGCAAGGGCGTCAGCGACATTCCCCGGATGGACGCGGAGGCCATCCAGGAGAAGTACTTCGTCAGCCCCGCCCAGTACTCCGACCTGGCCGCCCTGGTGGGCGAAACCGCCGACAACCTCCCCGGCGTCCCCGGCGTCGGACCCAAGACCGCGGCCAAGTGGATCAACCTCTACGGCGGCCTCGAGGGCGTCCTGGAGAACATCGACTCGATCGGCGGCAAGGTCGGCGACGCCCTCCGCGAGAACGTCGACGCCGTTAAACGCAACCGCAAGCTCAACCGCCTGCGGACCGACCTGGAACTGCCCGTCACTCTCGAGGACCTCGCCGACCCCAGGCCGGACCAGGCCGCGCTCGAGGACCTCTTCGACACCCTCGAATTCAAAACCATCCGCACCCGGCTCTTCGCCCTCTACGGCAGCGAGGTCACCGAGGCCGAACGCGAAACCCTGGCCACCCCGGACTACACCGTCCCGGCCGCGGCAGAAGAACTCGCCGCGTTCCTCGCCGGCACGGAGGGCAAGCGGGCCGCCGTCGCCGTGGACCTGGTCCCCGGCCGGATCGGCGAGGACGCGGCCGCCGTCGCGATCGTCCACGGCGAATCCGCCGTCTACCTCGACCTCACCACCCAGGACGCCGACACCGAGAACGTCCTCGCCGCCTGGCTCCGGGACCCCTCGGCCGCGAAGGTGATGCATGGGTTCAAGGGTGCCCTCAAGGCGCTCTCCGCCCGCGGCATGGAGCTGGACGGCGTGGTCGATGACACCGCCATCTCCGGCTACCTTATCCAGCCGGACCGCCGCAGCTACGAGCTCGCCGAACTGGCCCAGCACCACCTGAACCTCACCGTCTCCAAGGAGGAGGCGAAGGCGGGGCAGCTGGAGCTGGCGTTCGACGGCGACGACGAGGCCTCGGCCGGCGCGTTGGTGCACGTCGCCGCCGTCGTCCAGGCCCTAAGCCGATTCTTCGAAGACGAACTCAAGGACCGCGGCGCCCTGGACCTGCTGACCACCCTGGAACTGCCGGTCAGCCGCGTCCTGGCGGACATGGAACTCGCGGGCATCGGCATCGACATGCAGCGCATGGACGAGCAGCTCTCCGACCTGGCCCGGGTGATCGACAACGCCCAGCAGCAGGCCTTCGCCGCGATCGGCCACGAGGTGAACCTCGGCTCGCCCAAGCAGCTGCAGACGGTGCTGTTCGAGGAACTCGGCCTGCCCAAGACCAAGAAGATCAAGTCCGGGTACACCACGGACGCCGCGTCGCTGAAAAACCTGCTCGAGAAGACCGGCCACGAGTTCCTGGTCCAGCTGATGGCGCACCGCGAATCCTCCAAGCTCCGGCAGATGCTCGAGTCGCTGAAGAAGTCCGTGGCGGAGGACGGCCGGATCCACACCACGTACGCGCAGAACGTCGCCGCCACCGGCCGGATCTCCTCGAACAACCCGAACCTGCAGAACATCCCGATCCGCAGCGAGGAGGGCCGGCGCGTGCGCGGCATCTTCGTGGTCAGCGACGGGTATGAGTGCCTGCTCTCCGCCGACTACTCGCAGATCGAGATGCGCATCATGGCGCACCTCTCCGGCGACGCCGGCCTGATCCAGGCGTACAAGGACGGCGAGGACCTGCACCGCTTCGTCGGCTCCAACATCTTCCACGTCCCCACGGACCAGGTCACCAGCGCCATGCGCTCCAAGGTCAAGGCCATGTCCTACGGCCTGGCGTACGGGCTGACCTCCTTCGGCCTGTCCAAGCAGCTGGAGATCTCCGTGGACGAGGCCAGGACCCTGATGAAGGACTACTTCGACCGGTTCGGCGCCGTCCGCGACTACCTCCGCGGCGTGGTGGAGAAGGCGCGGGTGGACGGCTACACGGCCACCATCGAGGGCCGGCGCCGGTACCTGCCGGACCTGACCAGCACGGACCGGCAGCTGCGCGAGAACGCCGAACGCATCGCGCTGAACTCGCCCATCCAGGGTTCCGCGGCGGACATCATCAAGCGCGCCATGCTGGGCGTCTCCGGGGCCCTGGCGGAGCAGGGGCTGAAATCCCGGATGCTGCTGCAGGTCCATGATGAACTGGTCCTGGAAGTCGCAGCCGGCGAACGCGACGCCGTCGAGAAGCTGGTCACCGAGCAGATGGGCGCCGCCGCGCAGCTGTCGGTGCCGCTGGAGGTCCAGATCGGCATCGGCACCAGCTGGTACGAGGCCGGACACTAGCCGGAGCGCCGCGGGCAGCCGGCCACCGTCAGGCAGCCACCGGCAGGCGGCCGCAGGGTTTACGTTTCACACAGTCATCAGGGGGAGTAGCACGTGTCAGAACAGTATGAGATCCGGCGGTTCACGCCCGCGGCCAAGGGCGAGACGGCCTACCCGGAGGCGGTTGCCTGGACGCGCGCCGTCGCCTTCGGCTTCCACGACGACCGCCGCACGGAGGAACGCGTGGACCGCGGCATCGCCATGCAGCGGACCGACGGCCGGGTGATGACCGGCGCCTACCAGACCGGCCGGGTCGCCGCGCACTCGCTCGACGCCGACATCCCGGTGGCCACCTTCGGCACCATGAACAAAACGCTCAACATCGGGTTCGGCCGCCTGCTCGACGCGCGGCTGGTGACGGCCGTGACGGTCCGGACCTCGCACCGCCGGCGCGGGCTGCTGCGCCGCATGATGGTGCAGGAAACGGAACTCGCCCGGAAGGAAGGCCTCGCCGTGGCGGCGCTGACCGCCTCGGAGGCGTCCATCTACGGCCGCTTCGGCTACGGGGTCGCCACGGCGGAACAGTCCATCAAGGTGGACACCAGCGCGCGCTTCGTCCTCAACCACGTGCCCGTGGGCAGCGTGGAGGTCGCCGATCCCAAGGTCCTCCTGGAGCTCGCCCCGCAGATCTTCGACCGGGTCCACCGCCAGACGCCCGGCTCCGTGGGCCGGCATGAGTTCTACCGGCAGTTCGTCTCCGGTGAGGTCAGCCGGGAAGCCAACGAGGACCCGAAGATCAAGACCGCGCTGCACTATGGCCCGGACGGGACCGTGGACGGGTACGTCTCGTACAAGTTCGGCGGCTGGTCCAGCACGCCGGCCACCATGGAGGTCGTGGACCTGGTGGCCGCCACCCGTGACGCCTACCTGGAACTGTGGCAGTACCTCGGCGCCATCGACCTCGTGGAGCGCGTCACGTGGCAGGAGGCTCCCGTGGACGACCCGCTGCCGTGGGCGCTCAAGGACCCCCGCTGCGTGGAGGCCTCGGAACCCCGCGACATGCTCTGGCTGCGCATCCTGGACGTGCCCCGGGCCCTGGCGGCCCGGCACTACCCGGCCGACGGCCGCCTGGTGCTGGCGGTCGCCGACGGCCTTGGGATCGCCGGCGGCACGTTCGCCCTCGACGTCGACGGCGGGACCGCCACGGTCGCCGACGTTACCGGGCAGGGCGCTGACCTGCCCGCGGACCTGGAACTGGACATCGCCGACCTGTCCTCGATGTTCGTCGGCGGCGTCAACCCGGTCACCCTCGCGGCCGCCGGCCGGATCCGGGAGCTCACGCCGTCGGCCGCGTTCCGCGCCGCCCGGATGTTCGCCGTCGAACGCCCCCCGCACTGCCTCACGCACTTCTAAGCGGGCCGCCCGTGGAGGGGCTGTTCAGGATCTCGCGCAGCCCGGCACCCGCCCTGGGCCGGGTTGCTGCGCACCCGCACGCGCTTTGACCGGGCTTGGCGGATGGCACTAGACTAAACGGGCGTGTACTACGTGTGCGCAACCAAATCCACAGAATCAGGATGACCCGGCAGATCGCCTGCGATCTGCCGTGCTTTCTCCCCGTGTCGCCGATGCGGGCTGGACGGTCTGCCTGACCGACTCACTATCCACAACGGAGCCCCTACTACATGACCATCACCTCTACCGAGAAGTCCGGTACCCCTGTCGTCGCGATCAACGACATCGGGTCCGCTGAGGATTTCCTCGCAGCTGTCGACGCGACCATCAAGTACTTCAACGACGGAGACCTCGTTGAAGGCACCGTCGTCAAGGTCGACCGCGACGAAGTCCTGCTCGACATCGGTTACAAGACCGAAGGTGTCATTCCCTCCCGCGAGCTGTCCATCAAGCACGACGTTGACCCCGGAGACGTTGTCTCCGTTGGCGATCAGGTCGAAGCCCTGGTGCTCACCAAGGAAGACAAAGAAGGCCGTCTGATCCTCTCCAAGAAGCGTGCTCAGTACGAGCGTGCCTGGGGCGACATCGAGAAGGTCAAGGAAGAAGACGGCGTCGTCACCGGTACTGTCATCGAAGTTGTCAAGGGTGGTCTTATCCTCGACATCGGTCTGCGCGGCTTCCTGCCCGCATCCCTCGTCGAGATGCGCCGCGTGCGCGACCTCGCTCCGTACATCGGTCAGCAGATCGAAGCCAAGATCATCGAGCTGGACAAGAACCGCAACAACGTTGTGCTGTCCCGCCGTGCATGGCTCGAGCAGACCCAGTCCGAGGTCCGCTCCACGTTCCTCAACAAGCTGGAAAAGGGCCAGGTCCGTCCCGGCGTCGTTTCCTCGATCGTCAACTTCGGTGCCTTCGTGGACCTGGGCGGCGTCGACGGCCTGGTTCACGTTTCCGAGCTGTCCTGGAAGCACATCGACCACCCGTCCGAGGTTGTCGAAGTCGGCCAGGAAGTCACCGTCGAGGTTCTCGAGGTCGACCTGGACCGCGAGCGCGTTTCCCTGTCGCTCAAGGCTACGCAGGAAGATCCGTGGCAGACCTTCGCCCGCACCCACGCCCTCGGCCAGGTTGTTCCGGGTAAGGTCACCAAGCTCGTTCCGTTCGGTGCGTTCGTTCGCGTCGAAGACGGCATCGAAGGCCTGGTCCACATCTCCGAGCTCGCCGTGCGCCACGTTGAGCTGGCCGAGCAGGTCGTCTCCGTTGGCGACGAGCTCTTCGTCAAGGTCATCGACATCGACCTCGAGCGCCGCCGCATCTCGCTGTCCCTCAAGCAGGCCAACGAGGGCGTCGACGCCGACAGCACCGAATTCGACCCGGCTCTGTACGGCATGGCCGCAGAGTACGACGAAGAGGGCAACTACAAGTACCCGGAGGGCTTCGACCCGGAGTCCAACGAGTGGCTCGAGGGCTACGAGACCCAGCGCGCCGCCTGGGAGCAGCAGTACGCTGACGCCCAGACCCGTTGGGAAGCCCACAAGAAGCAGGTTGCCCAGCACGCTGCCGACGACGCCGCTGCTGCGACGTCCGGTGACAGCGATTCCGGCACCACCAGCTACTCCTCGGAGCCGGCTGCGTCCGAGTCCAACACCGGTGGCGGCACGCTCGCTTCCGACGAGGCTCTCGCCGCCCTGCGTGAGAAGCTGACCGGCAACTAATTGCCAGCGGCCCGGGTTTCCCGGGCCACACACCGAGGGCCCCTGCACCATGCAGGGGCCCTTGGTGGTTTAAGTGGCGTCTTCAGCCGGCGAGGATCCGGTCCGTGGCGTCGTCCGCCGTGCCGTCGAAATACCGGTCGAGCAGTTGCTGGAATTCCGGTTGCCCGGGATCGGCCCGGAGGAACAGGGTCGCCGAGGACTGCAGCTTGCGGGCGTCGATGCCGCCGAAGATCTGCACGGCGCTGCGGCCGTCCACTTGGAGCACGGCGCGGGCACACTCCAGCAGCCGGGGGCCGAGCACCGGATGGGCCAGATAGGCGCGGGCCTCGTCCAGCGACGCGATGGCATACATGCGCGACGTCGCGCTCATGCCCATGCCGGCGACCTGCGGGAAGACGAACCACATCCAGTGGCTGCGCTTGGCCCCGGCCTCCAGCTCGGCCAGCGCCTGCCGGTAGGTGCCGCCGGAGTCCTGCGCCGTCACGAACCGCTCCAAATCATAGTTGCCGCTCATGCCGCTGCTCCCGTCCTTTGCCCTCGGCTGTTTCCTCCCATCGTGGCACACCCAACTGACTCGCAGCTGGGGCTGTTATCAGTGCTCACAACGGCCTCGGCTGCCAGTCAGTTGGGTTGAGATCCTAGGGGAGCGGGATCCGGGCCGTGACCCGGGTACCGACGTCGGCGAGCGTCGCACCTTGGGCCGCCAGCAGGGACCGGGCCGCGGCGTTGCCGGTGGCGGTGTCCGCCGTGAGGACCGCGGCCCCGGTGGCCGCCGCCTGCACCGTGACCAGCCGCAATGCCTCCCGGCCGATGCCCCGGCCGCGCAGGCTACGGCGCAGCCAGATCCCGGTTTCAAGCACCAGGGAGCCCCCGGCGGTCCCCGGTACCGAAATGGCCTTCAGTCGCACGGCGCCGGCGAGGTTACCGCCGGCCGTCACCGCCCAGGTTTTCTCCCGGGCCGGGCCGTCCAACCCGGCTGCCGCGGCGCGATGGTATGCGCGGAACCATCGGACGCGGTCCGCATTCCAGCCCGGAGACCCGCCCCCCGGTGGGGTTACCTCGTCGGCGTCCGCATCGTCCTGAGCGACGGCCAGCAGCCGCTTCAGCACGGCCTCCGTAACGTCGAGAAGTGCTACGTCGATGGGTGCCAGGTCAATGGGCGGCACGTCGGTCGGCTCTGCGGCGTCAGGGGAGCGCGACATCGACCCACTCCGTCCCGCCCGGTTGCAGGGAGGCCCCGCCGGCGGTGAGGGCGGCCACCCGCTCCGCGGCCCGGTCCAGCCCGGCGGGATCGTCCGGCAGCGCCAGCCGCAAGACGGTGGCGTGCTGCTCGTAGGCTGCCTCCGTCATCACGAACCCGGCGGCGCGGAGGTCGCTCTCCAGCCTTCCGGCGGTGGCGTGCGGCGCGGCGACGGAGCAGATCCTGAGCCGCTGCCGGCGCACCATTGGCGCCAGGTCCAGGGCGGCGGACACCGATTCGGAGTAGGCGCGGACCAGGCCGCCGGCGCCCAGCAGGATACCGCCGAAGTAGCGGACCACGACGGCGGTGACGTCGCTGAGGTCCGCGGCGCCTGGGACGGTTTCGCGTTTCAGAAGGGCCTCCAGCATCGGGATTCCGGCGGTGCCGGACGGCTCGCCGTCGTCGCTGGAACGCTGGACGTCCCGGTCGGGGCCCAGCACGAACGCCGAGCAGTGGTGCCGCGCGTCGTGGAATTCCCGCCGCAGCCCGGCGACCACGGACCGGGCCTGGTCCTCGTCGGCGGTGCGGGCGATCACCGTGATGAAGCGTGAGCGCTTGATCTCCAGCTCGTGCCGGAACTCCGGACCGGCGGGGACGGTGTAGGCGGTGGCCCGGCTCTCCTGGAATTCGGCGTCGTCAGGCACCCGTTCAGTTTAGTCTTGAGGTGTGCTGAAGATCGGTTTGACCGGCGGGATCGCCTCGGGAAAGTCAATGGTGGCTTCACGGCTGCGCGAGCTCGGCGCCGTCCTGGTCGACGCCGACGCGCTGGCCAGGGAAGTGGTGGAGCCGGGCACGCCGGGGCTCGCGAAGGTGGTGGAGGCGTTCAGCTCCGCGGTGCTGGGACCCGACGGGCGTCTGGACCGGCCCCGCCTCGGCAGCCTCGTGTTCGGCGATCCGGAGCGGCTCGCCGTGCTCAACGGCATCATCCACCCCCTGGTGCGGGAACGGGCGGCTGCCCTCACCGCCGCGGCCCCCGCCGGCGCCGTATTGGTCCAGGACATCCCGCTGCTGGTGGAGACGGGACAGGGCGCCCACTTCCACCTCGTGGTGGTGGTCGATGCGCCCGAACCCGTCCGGGTCCGGCGGATGGTGGAGCACCGGAAGATGACCGAGGATCAGGCCCTCAGCCGGATCGCCGCGCAGGCCGGCCGGGAGGAACGCCTGGCCGCCGCCGACGTCGTGCTCGAGAACGCCGGCTCCAAGGAAGAACTCCGGGACGCCGTGGACCGGCTCTGGAAGTTCCGCCTCACCCCCTACGCCGACAACCTCAACCGGCGCCGCGTGGCGGCCCGCACCGGTGGCCCCGCGCTGACCCCTGCCAACCCGGACTGGCCGGCGCAGGCCGCCCGGATTATCGCCCGGCTCCGGGTGGCGGCGGGGGAGGAGGCCCAGACGCTGGACCACGTGGGGTCCACCGCCGTGCCCGGTCTGGCGGCCAAGGACGTGCTGGACCTGCAGCTGGGCGTCGCGGACATGGCCGCCGCCGACCGGCTGGCAGCCGCCCTGACCGGCGCGGGTTTCCCGGTCTGGCCGGGCGTCCTCGCCGACCACCCCAAATCCGCGGACGCGGACCCCGGCCAGTGGGGGAAGCGACTGCACGGCAGCGCCGACCCCGGCCGGGCCGTGAACCTCCACCTCCGGGCCGCCGGCTCCCCGGGCTGGCGGTTCGCGCTGTGCTTCCGCGACTGGCTGCGCGACGACGACGGCGCCCGCGCGGCCTACCTCGCGGAGAAGCGCCGCGCCGCGCGGCTGCACGAGGTGGACCGGTCGACCGCCGGGTACGCCGCGGACAAGGAGAACTGGCTGGCCGCGTACGCCGTTCCCCGGATGGAGGAGTGGGCGGCCCGCACCGGCTGGCAGCCGCCGTCGTACGGCCTCCCCGGGGGCGGCCGTACCGCCCAAAGCTGAATCCGCTGTTCCTGTCGCTGCCCGGCGGTAAATTAGATTCATGAGCCTTGCCCAGGAAATCAACCGTGTCGTGGCGCCCTTTGAAGTCATCAGCGAGTTCAAGCCCGCCGGTGACCAGCCCGCGGCGATCGCCGAACTCACCGAACGGATCACCAACGGCGAGAAGGACGTGGTGCTCCTGGGCGCCACCGGTACCGGTAAGAGCGCGACGACTGCCTGGCTGATCGAGCAGGTCCAGCGGCCCACCCTGGTGCTGGTCCAGAACAAGACCCTCGCCGCCCAGCTGGCCAACGAGTTCCGCGAACTGCTGCCCAACAACGCGGTGGAGTATTTCGTCTCCTACTACGACTACTACCAGCCCGAGGCCTACGTCGCACAGACGGATACCTTCATCGAAAAGGACTCCTCCATCAACGAGGAGGTCGAACGGCTCCGGCACTCGGCCACCAACGCGCTGCTGACCCGGCGCGACGTCATCGTGGTCGCCACCGTCTCCTGCATCTACGGCCTCGGCACGCCGGAAGAGTACATCTCCGGGATGGTCACGCTCCGCCGGGGCGCCGAGATGAACCGCGATGATTTGCTGCGGAAGTTCGTCTCGATGCAGTACGCCCGCAACGACATCGACTTCCACCGCGGCACCTTCCGGGTCCGCGGCGATACCGTCGAGATCATCCCGATGTATGAGGAACTGGCCATCCGGATCGAGTTCTTCGGCGACGAGATCGAGAACATCCAGACCCTGCACCCGCTCACCGGCGAGGTGCTCCGCGACGAGGATGAGATGTACGTCTTCCCCGCCTCGCACTACGTCGCCGGGCCGGAGCGGATGGGCCGCGCCATCAAGCGGATCGAGGACGAACTCGCCGACCGGCTCAAGGTCCTGGAGAGCCAGAACAAGCTCGTCGAGGCCCAGCGTCTCCGGATGCGCACCACCTACGATCTGGAAATGATGCAGCAGATGGGATTCTGCAACGGCATCGAGAACTACTCCGCCCACATCGACGGCCGTGAACCGGGCACCGCCCCGCACTGCCTCCTCGACTACTTCCCGGACGACTTCCTGCTGGTCATCGACGAATCCCACGTCACGGTGCCGCAGATCGGCGCCATGTACGAGGGCGACATGTCCCGCAAGCGGAACCTGGTGGACTTCGGCTTCCGGCTGCCCTCCGCCATGGACAACCGGCCGCTGAAGTGGGACGAGTTCCTCGAACGCGTCGGCCAGACCGTGTACCTCTCGGCCACGCCGGGCAAGTATGAACTCGGCAAGGCGGACGGCTTCGTCCAACAGATCATCCGCCCCACGGGCCTCATCGACCCCGAGGTGATCGTGAAGCCCACCAAGGGCCAGATCGACGACCTGCTCGGCGAGATCAAGACCCGCACGGCCAAGAACGAGCGCGTCCTGGTCACCACGCTGACCAAGCGCATGGCCGAGGACCTCACCGACTACCTCGTGGGCCACGGCGTGAAGGTGGAGTACCTGCACTCCGACGTCGACACGCTGCGCCGCGTCGAGCTGCTGCGCGAGCTGCGGATGGGCGTGTTCGACGTCCTCGTCGGCATCAACCTGCTCCGTGAGGGCCTCGACCTACCCGAGGTGTCCCTGGTCAGCATCCTGGACGCGGACAAGGAAGGCTTCCTCCGCTCCGCCACCTCACTGATCCAGACCATCGGACGTGCCGCGCGTAACGTCTCCGGCGAGGTGCACATGTACGCGGACAAGATCACCGACTCGATGGCGCAGGCCATCGACGAGACGAACCGCCGCCGCGCCATCCAGGTCGCCTACAACAAGGAACACGGCATCGACCCGCAGCCGCTGCGGAAAAAGATCGCCGACATCACGGACCAGCTGGCCAAGGAGGACGCGGACACCCGCGAACTGCTCGCCAGCGCCGGCAAGGGCAAGGGCAAGAACGGCGGCAAGGGCGGAGCGAAGGTCCGCGCCGACGGCCTCGCCGCGGCACCCGCGGAGGACCTGGTGGGCCTGATCGAACAGCTCACCGAGCAGATGCACGCCGCCGCCGGCGAGCTGCAATTCGAGCTCGCCGCCCGGCTCCGCGACGAGGTCGGCGACCTCAAGAAGGAGCTCCGGCAGATGCAGTCGGCAGGTCACGCCTGAGGTAAACTGGAAGGCACGTAGGGGAGTATCCCAAAGCGCTACGATCGTCAGCACGCATGGCACGGACGCCATGCCGGACGTAGCGGGCACCACGCCAGATCCAGGAATCCGTTCCTGGCCGCCGTGGGGCCGGAGAGACTTACACCGCTAAGTCATGCCCTCCGAAAGGTTTCTACGTGCCTGAACTTCCCCTCTGGTTTGAGATCGGCTCCTTCGCCGTCCTCGGCCTGATCCTTGCCATCGACCTGCTGCTGGTCCTCAAGCGGCCGCACGAGCCGTCGATGAAGGAAGCCGGCCTCTGGGTCTCGTTCTACATCGGCCTGGCGCTGCTGTTCGCGGGCGCCATGTTCCTCTTCACCGGCCCCGAGTACGGCGGCCAATTCGTCGCCGGCTGGGTCACCGAGTACAGCCTGAGCATCGACAACCTGTTCGTGTTCATCATCATCATGGCGCGCTTCTCGGTGCCCCGGAAATACCAGCAGGAAGTCCTGATGGTGGGCATCATCATCGCCCTGATCCTGCGCGGCATCTTCATCATGCTCGGCGCGATCGTGATCGAGCAGTTCAGCTGGGTGTTCTACATCTTCGGCGCGTTCCTTCTCTGGACCGCCTGGAAGCAGGCCCAGGACGAGGGCGAGGATGAAGAGGACCGGGAGAACCCGCTGATCGCAAGAATCCGCCGCGTCCTGCCGATGTCCGAGAAGTTCGACGGCGGCAAGATCCGCACCGTGGTGGACGGCAAGAAGGTCTTCACCCCCATGGTGATCGTCTTCGTCACCATCGGCCTGACCGACCTGCTCTTCGCGGTGGATTCCATCCCGGCGATCTTCGGCCTGACGCAGAGCGCGTTCATCGTCTTCACCGCCAACCTGTTCGCCCTGATGGGCCTGCGGCAGTTGTACTTCCTGCTGGGCGGCCTGATGACCCGGCTGGTCTACCTCAAGCACGCGCTCTCGGTGATCCTGGCCTTCATCGGCGTCAAGCTGGTCCTGCACGCCATGCACGTCAACGAGTTGCCCTTCATCAACGGCGGGCGGCACATCGAGTGGGCCCCGGAGATCCCCACCTTCGTCTCCCTCGGCGTCATCGTCGGCACCATCATCGTCGCCGTCGTCGCCAGCCTCTACAGCTCCAAGGCCACCACGGCCAAGCTGGACGCCCGGCTCGAGGAAGACTCCCGCAGGAGCCTCACCGACGCCGAGTAGCGCCGGCCAGTACCGGCTAGCGCCGGTCGCGCAGACAATAAATGCCCGGGGAAGCGAACGCTTCCCCGGGCATTGTTGTCGCAGGCTGTGCTGTGCGGTCTGAGGCGGTGTCAGGCCGTGTGGGCCCGTGCCATCCCCAGCAGGCGGCCGAAGATCGCCTCGCCGTCGTCGGCAATGCCGTCGTGGTGGAACTCGTCCGCCTCCCAGACCTGCAGCCCGCGCACCGCGCGGGCGGTTTCCAGCGACAGGTCCCGGTCCACGTAGATGTCGTCGGTGTAGACGGCGGCCGCGACCGGCACCGTGGTGGCGGCCAGTCGATCCAGGTCGTAGAGCGGCGCCCAGTCGTCCTTCTCTGCCAGTAGGGCGGCGACGGCGCGCAGCGGCTCGAGCGCAGGGTCCTGTTCGAAGTACCAGGGGTAGACCATCTCGCCGGTGAGCAGCGGGGCCGGCACGTCCGGGCGGAACTCCGGGTGGTCCTGCAGCACGCGCAGCGCCGCCCAGTCCGTCGCCTCACCCTGGCCGTAGATGGATTCGTGCATCAGCGCGTAGAGCGGGTTGGCGGCGCGGGTGACCAGGCCGCGGACCTGCTCCAGGAAGGTGTCGGAGAGCCGGTCGCCGTCGGGAGTGGCGGTGAAGGCGTCCTCCAGCAGGTGGTGGAGGGCGTCCACGCGGGTGTTGCCGCCCAGGAAGGAACCCACCATCTGGAACCGCTCCACCGTCAACGGGCTGCCATCCGGCAGCACCTCCGGCGTCTCCCGCAGGTGCCGGGCGATCCGGTTCACGGTCTCCCGGTCCTCCGGGTACCAGCCGAAGTATTCGGCGTTGCGGGCGGCGACCCGGCGGAACGTGGCCTGGTAGACCCGGTCCGCGGGGCCGGTGAGGGGTGCGAGGCCCCCGGTGATCAGCACCTCGCGCAGACCCTCCGGGGCGAAGGACAGGTAGGTCAGGGCGCAGAAGCCCCCGTAGCTCTGCCCATAGATGGTCCACGGTGCCGCGCCGAGGGTCCGGCGGATGGCCTCGGCGTCGGCCACGATCGAGTCGGCGCGGAAGTGGGTGAGGTACTCGGCCTGGTCCCTGTCGCTGCCCCGCAGCGGCAGGGTGTGCCGGTCCGCGGGGCAGGACAGGCCGGTGCCGCGCTGGTCCAGCATGAGGATCCGGAAGTCCTTGGCCGCGGCCTTGCTCCAGCCGCCCAGGGACGGGAACCGGTTGCCGCGGCCGCCGGGGCCGCCCTGCAGGAAGAGCAGCCAGGGCAGCTCCTGAGCCTGCTCCTCGGTGTGGTCGGCGGAGACGTACTCGCGGGCGAAGACAGTGATGGTCTCGCCCTCGGGATCCGCATGGTCCAGGGGGACCTCGAAGTAGTGTTCGGTGGTGCGCATCCCCCGGTAGCTGTGCCGGCCCTTGACCACGTGCGGGACGGAGCCGGACTCGAGGACGGGCAGCGGGGCGTGCGCGGCGGGTGCCGGGGCCACGGTGTCAGCCACGGGCCGCCTCCGCGCGGGAACCGAACGCCGCCAGGGCGTCGCCGGTGAGCCGGAAGGTGGACCATTCGTCCATCGGCGCCGCACCGAGGTTCCGGTAGAACGCGATCGAGGGCTCATTCCAGTCCAGGACGCTCCACTCCACCCGGGCGTAGCCGCGTTCGACGGCGGTGGCAGCCAGGTGCTGCAGCAGGGCCTTGCCGTGCCCGGCGCCGCGGGCCTCCGGCTTGACGTACAGGTCCTCGAGGTAGATCCCGTGGACGCCCTCCCAGGTGGAGTAGTTCAGGAACCACAGAGCGAATCCCTGAACCTCGCCCGCCTCGTTCTCGGCCATGCTGGCGAAGACCCGTGGGTTCTCCCCGAATAGCACTTCGGTGAGCATGTCAGGGGTGTTCCGGACCGCGTCCGGCTCCTTTTCGTAGATGGCCAGGTCGTGGATCATCTGCAGGATGGCGGGGACGTCGGAGGCGGCCGCGGGCCGGATTACAGTCATGGACTGCAGTTTACTAGCGGCTACAGACGGTTAACGTCGGTCACTCGCACCACCGCGCTGCCGGCCTCGTCGGAGGCGGCGAGGTCCACCTCGGCGGAGATGCCCCAGTCGTGGTTGCCCTCCGGGTCGTCGAAGATCTGCCGGACCTTCCAGCGGCCCGGCTCCTCGGTGATGATCAGCAGCCCGGGTCCGCGCGCGTCCGGCCCGGTGCCGATGTCGTTGTGTTCGTCGAAGTAGTCGTCCAGGGCGTCCTCCCAGCGCTCGGCGTCCCAGCCGGCGGCGCCGTCGAGCTCCCCGAGGTCGGTGGCGGCCTCGTCCGCGAAGAGCTCAACGCGGCGGAACATCTCATTCCGCACCATCACGCGGAAGGCCCGGACGTTGGATGTGAGCGACGGCGGCGGGGGAGGGGGAGCGTCGTGCGGGGTGGGCGCGGCGCCGGAGGTGAGTTCCTCCCATTCGTCCAGCAGGCTGGAGTCGACCTGCCGGACCAGCTCGCCGAGCCAGGCGATCAGGTCCTCGAGGTCCTCGCGCAGGGCATCCTGAGGCACGGTCTGGCGGAGCGCCTTGAAGCCGTCCGCCAGGTAGCGGAGCACGATCCCCTCGGAGCGGGCCAGGCCGTAGAACTGGACGAACTCGCCGAAGTTCATGGCCCGTTCGTACATGTCGCGGATGACGGACTTGGGTGCGAGTTCGAAGTCCCCGATCCAGGGCGCGGCCTTGCGGTAGACCTCGAACGCCTCACCGAGGATCTCTGCCAGCGGCTGCGGGTAGGTGACCTCCTCCAGCATGGCCATCCGCTGGTCGTAGTCGATCCCGTCCGCCTTCATCGCGGCGACGGCCTCGCCGCGGGCCTTCTTCTGCTGCGCGGAGAGGATCTGCCGCGGCTTCTCCAGCGTCGATTCGATCACCGAGACAACGTCCAGGGCGTACGACGGCGACTCGGGGTCCAGCAGGTCCAACGCCGCCAGGGCGAAGGGGGAGAGCGGCTGGTTCAGTGCGAAGTTGGCCTGCAGGTGCACGGTCAGCCGGACCGACCGGCCGTCCGGGCCCTGCTCTGCGGCCGGGATGCGCTCGACGACGCCCGCCGCCAGGAGCTCGCGGTAGATGCCGAGGGCGCGCTTCATCAGCTTCAGCTGCGCGGGCCTCGTTTCGTGGTTCTCGGTCAGCAGCCGGCGGGCGGCCTGGAAGGGATCGCCGGGGCGTTCCATCAGGTTCATCAGCATCGCGTGCGTGACGGTGAAGCTGGAGACCAGGGGATCCGGCACGGACTCGACCAGCCGCTGGAAGGTCGGCTCACCCCAGGACACGAAGCCCTCGGGCGGCTTCTTCTTGACCACCTGGCGGAGCTTCTTCTGGTCGTCGCCGAACTTGGCGGTGGCCTTGGCCATCGCCTTGACGTTCTCGATCACGTGCTCGGGCGCCTGGACCACCACGGTGCCGGCGGTGTCGTAGCCAGCGCGGCCCGCGCGTCCGGCGATCTGATGGAATTCGCGCGGGTTCAGCAGGCGGGTGCGGACGCCGTCGTACTTGCTCAAGGCGGTGAGCAGCACGGTGCGGATGGGAACGTTGATGCCCACGCCCAGGGTGTCTGTGCCGCAGATGACCTTCAGCAGCCCGGCCTGCGCCAGCTGCTCCACCAGGCGGCGGTACTTGGGCAGCATGCCCGCGTGGTGGACGCCGATGCCGTGCCGGACCAGCCGGTTCAGGGTCTTGCCGAACCCGGGCGCGAACCGGAAGCCGGCGATGAGTTCCGCGATCCGGTCCTTTTCCTCCCGGGTGCAGACGTTGATGCTCATCAGCGTCTGGGCCCGGTCGATCGCCTCCAGCTGGCTGAAGTGCACCACGTACACCGGGACCTGTTTCGTGGAGAGCAACTCCTCCAGGGTCTCGTGCACCGGCGTCTGCTGGTAGTAGAAGTGCAGCGGGATGGGCCGCTCCGCGGAGCTGACCGTGGTGGTGGGGCGGCCGGTCAGGTCGGTGATGCCGGTTTCGAAGCGGCTGACGTCGCCGAGGGTTGCGGACATCAGCAGGAACTGGGCCTGCGGCAGTTCCAGCAGCGGCACCTGCCACGCCCAGCCGCGCTGGGGGTCCGAATAGAAGTGGAACTCGTCCATGATCACGGAGCCGAGTTCGGCGGCGGAGCCCTCCCGGAGGGCAATGTTGGCCAGGATTTCCGCCGTGCAGCAGATGATCGGGGCGTCCTGGTTGACGCCGGAGTCACCGGTGATCATGCCGACGTTCTCGGCGCCGAAGATCTCGCAGAGCGCGAAGAACTTCTCGGAGACCAGGGCCTTGATCGGGGCGGTGTAGTAGCTGCGCTGTCCGCGGGCCATCGCCTGGTAATGGGCGGCAATCGCTACCAGCGATTTACCCGAACCGGTGGGGGTGGCGAGGATGACGTTGGCCCCGGAGGCCAGTTCCATGACGGCCTCGTCCTGGGCGGGGTAGAGGGCGATTCCGCGGCTCTCCGTCCACTCGACGAAGCGGGTGTAAAGCTCGTCCGGGTCCACACCCGCGCCGCCTGAAACGCGGGCGGCCGGGGCGGGGAGCTGATCTACGAGTTTCATTGCCTTCCAGCTTAGTGCCGCGGCCGTCAGGCAGGATTCCGCACCGGCGCAGCAAACACTTGAACATTCAACTGCAGCGGCGTAGTTTTAGTTGTAGCTTCAACTTATCAATTCGATCCCGGCAGAACAGAACCCCATGAAAAACCTCCTGGCACGCCTCTTTGGAAAGAAGAACCCCATGACTGACATCACCATCATCGGCAACGGCTCCATGGCCCGTGGCATTGCCACCCGCGCCCTCGCTGCCGGCCGCACCGTCGAAATCCTTGGCCGGGACGCGGACAAGGCCCGGACGCTGGCTGGTGAACTCGGCGCAGGCGTCGGCCACGGCAGCCTCGGGAGCGCCCCCGCCGGCGGCCTCCTCGTCCTCGCGGTTCCGTTCGACGCCGCCAGGGACGTGGTGGAGAGCTATGGCGCCGCCCTGGCCGGCAAGGTCATCGTTGACATCACGAACCCCGTCAACTTCGAGACCTTCGACTCCCTCATGGTCGCCCCGGGCAGCTCCGCGGCCGAGGAAATTGCCGCCCTGGCCCCCGCCGGTGCGCCCGTCGTCAAGGCCTTCAACACCACCTTCGCCGGAACCCTCATGACCGGCCAGTCCGCCGGGCAGCCGCTGGACGTCTTCATCGCCGGCGACGACGAGGCGGCCACCGCCGCCGTCGCCCGCTTCGTCAGCGACGCCGGCATGCGGCCCCTCGCCGTCGGACCGCTCAAGCGCGCCCGCGAACTCGAAGGCTTCCAGTTCGTCCTCATGACCATGCAGGCCAGCCCCGCGTTCCCCGACTTCACCTGGGACACCGGCCTGAAGGTGACGAAGTAAATGACGGACACCTATCCGGCGCCGGTGGTGGCGACCGCAGGGTCCGCAGACCCGAAGGCACCACTCGTGGTCCTGCTGCACGGCCGGGGATCGAACGAACGCGACATCCTGGGCCTGGCCGGCGCGTTGCCCGAGGGCGCCGCCTATGCCGCCGTGCGGGCCCCCATCGCCGAGGGCGGCGGCTATGCCTGGTTCGCCAACCGCGGCATCGGACGGCCCGTAGCCGAATCCCTGGCCGGGACCATGGCCTGGTTCCGGACATGGTTGGACGGGGCCGCCCCGGCCGGCCGCCCCGTGGTGCTGGTGGGCTTCAGCGGCGGCGCCGCCTTCGCCGGCGGGCTGCTGCTCTCCGACCCGGGCCGCTACGCCGGCGCGGCCATCCTCTACGGGACGCTGCCCTTCGACGCCGGAGTCCCCGTGACCCCTGGCCTGCTCGACGGGACGCCCGTCTTCGTGGCCCAGGGCGAGCAGGACCGGGTGATCCCCGCCGAACTGCTCGACCGCACCTGGCGGTACCTGCGGGGCGAATCATCCGCTGCCGCCCGCTCCCGGCGCGACCCGGGCGGCCACGGCATCTCGGCCCGGACCCTGGCGGAGCTGGGCTCCTGGATCGCGGACCTCGCGGCGGGCGCCGCGCGGACGGCGGGCCATGAGGCCCTGGAGGCCCCCGCCCGGGCTTAGGCTTCCCCTGAAAGAACACTGCGGGTGAAAGAACACTGCGGTTAAAGAGCATTGCGAGGCGGGGGAACTCATGAAGTGGGATGCGGCCAAGTATGCACAGTTCGGCGACCACCGGGACCGGCCCTTCTTCGACCTGACCGGGCGGATCCGGGCCGAAGCGCCGCGGCAGGTGGTGGACCTCGGCTGCGGACCGGGCAACCTGACGGCTGCCCTCGCCGCCCGCTGGCCAGGTGCCGACGTGGTGGGTATCGACTCCTCATCGGAGATGCTGGAACGTGCGGCGGCGCTGGCCGGCGGCGGCCTCAGCTTCGAACGGGCCGACATCGCCGGCTGGCAGCCCGGTCCGGAAACCGACGTCGTGGTCACCAACGCGGCCCTGCAATGGGTCCCGGGCCACCGCGCGCTGCTGGAGGGCTGGCTGGCCGCGCTCCGCCCCGGCGCGTGGTTCGCCCTCCAGGTCCCGGGCAACTTCGATGCCCCCTCGCACGCGCTGATGCGCTCCCTGGCCGGGACGGGGGAGTGGGCCGTGCCGCTCGCCGGAGTCCTCCGGCACGACGACGTTGTGGGCCAGCCCGCCGACTACCTGAAGCTGATGCTCGATGCCGGCTGCGACGCGGACGTCTGGGAGACCACCTACCTGCAGGTGCTTCAGGGTCCGGATGCCGTCCTGGAGTGGGTCCGCGGCACCGGACTGCGGCCGGTCCTCGCCGCACTCGACGGCCCGGACGCCGAACGCTTCGAGGCGCAGTACGGTGCGATGCTCCGGGAGGCCTACCCGCGGGGGCCGCACGGGACGGTCTTCGAGTTCCGCCGGGTCTTCGCGGTCGCCCGCAAGCGCGGCGGCTCCCTCCTCGATTGACGGATGTGACACGCCGCGTGACAACTTCCGGTGAGTCGTAGGCATACAATGACAAAGCGGTCTGGGGGCGGCCGCCTGACTCTCCGCTTCCGGGTACCTTTCCGCCGCCAGGCCGGGGACGGTACCGGCCCGGCGGGCGACGGCTACGACGTCCGCCATCACGCTGCGTGACCCGACGTTGGAGGTTCTATGCTGTTTGCCCTGATCAGACGGGCGTTGGCCGCGCATCGGGGCGCGGTCGCGGCCATCATCGGGCTCCAGCTGCTCCAGACCACCGCCAACCTGCTCCTTCCTACCCTGAATGCGGCGATCATCGACCAGGGGATCGTCGCCGGCGACACTCCGGCCATCCCGCGCCTGGGGGCCGTCATGGCCGCCGTCGCCGCAGTGCAGGTGGTCACGGCCCTCGCCGCCGGCTACCTCGGCGCCGTCGTCGCCATGCGGGTCGCCCGGGACCTGCGCAGCGACCTCTTCGCCACCGTGCAGACCTTCTCCTCGCAGGACATCGCCGGCTTCGGCGCGTCCAGCCTGGTCACCCGGGCCACCAACGACGTCGTCCAGATCCAGAACCTCACCCTGCTGGTCCTGACCATGCTGGTGGCGGCGCCCGCCAGCTTCGTCGGCGGCATCGTGCTGGCGGTTCACCAGGACGTGGCGCTTTCCGGCATCGTGGTCGCCGTCATCCCGCTCCTGGCAGCGATCATGTTCCTGATCGTCCGCCGGCTGATCCCGCTCTACCGGGCCGGCCAGCAGCTCATCGACCGCGCCGGCCGGACGCTGCGGGAGCAAATCATCGGTGCCAACGTGATCCGCAGCTTCGTGCGGCAGGAGCACGAGATGCGGCGCTTCGGCGCGGTCAACCGGGACCTCACCCGCAACAACCTGGATTCGGCGCTGCTGGTGGCCGGGATGAATCCCCTGATCATGATCGTGGTGAACCTGTCATCCGTGGCGGTCGTCTGGTTCGGCGGGCACCGGATCGCCGCCGGGCAGATGAAGATGGGCGCCCTGGCCGCGTTCATCGCCTACATTCTGCAGATCATGATCGCGATCGTCATGGCCATGTATGTGTTCACTACGGCGCCCCGGGCTGCCGTCTGCGCCGAACGGATCCGGGCGGTGCTGGACACCGAGCCGTCCATCGCCGACCCCCGCACCGCCGTCGTCCGCGCTGCAGTCCGGACGGTCGAACCCCGCGCCGCCGCCGGGACGGTCGAGTTCAGCGACGTCGGCTTCGCCTATCCGGGGGCCGAGAAGCCCGTGCTCTCCGGGATCAGCTTCACGGCCCGCCCCGGCACCACGACCGCGGTCATCGGCGCCACCGGCAGCGGGAAGACCACGCTGGTGAACCTGCTGCCACGCTTCCTGGATCCGACGCACGGCACTGTCTTCCTGGGCGGGGCCGACATCGCCACGCTGCCCTTGGACCTGCTGCGCGGCAGGATTTCGCTGGTGCCGCAGCACTCCCACCTTTTCGGCGGGACCGTGGCGCGGAACCTCCGGGTGGGCGGGCCCGACGCCACCGACGCCGAACTGTGGGAGGCGCTGGAGGCCGCGCAGGCCGACGTCTTCGTCCGCGAACTCGACGGCGGGCTCGACGCCCCGCTCAGCCAGGGCGGCGCCAACCTCTCCGGCGGCCAGCGGCAGCGGCTCTGCATCGCCCGGGCCCTGCTCCGCCACGCCGACGTCTACCTCTTCGACGACAGCTTCTCGGCCCTGGACTACGGCACCGACCACCGGCTGCGCCGCGCCCTGCAGCCCCTGCTGGCGGACGCCACCGTGCTGGTGGTGGCCGAACGGGTGGCCAGCATCACGGACGCGGACACCATCCTGGTGCTGGAGGAGGGGCGGGTAACCGCGCAGGGCGGCCACGACGCGCTGCTGGCCGGCTCCGCGGCGTACAGGGACATTGCCGCCTCCCAGCTGATCCTGGCGGACAGCCTGTGACCGCCGACGGCGCCGCCGGCACGGCCGAAACCGATACGGCCGTCACCCCGCCGCCCCCGCCGCGGCGGCGGACGGCAGCCCGGCTGCTCGGACTGCTCCGGCCCGTGCGGCTCAGGATGGCAGGCGTCGTCGCGGCAACCTGCGGCTTCGCCGCCCTGAACGTCGCCGCACCGAAGTACCTGGGCGACGCCACCGACATCGTGGTCCGCGGCGTCATGGGCCGGGGCTTCGACGAGGCGCACCTGGGCCGGCTGCTGCTGGCGGTGTCGCTGATGTACCTCGGCGCCTCCGTCTTCAGCTGGATCCAGGGCGCCCTCACCGCCACCGCCGTGCAGCGGCTCAGCTACGGCCTCCGGGCCGCCGTCGAACGCAAGGTCCACGTCCTGCCGTCCGCCCACTTCGAGGGCCAGCACCGCGGCGACGTGCTGAGCCGGGCCACCAACGACGTCGACAACGTCTCCCAGTCCCTGAACCAGCTGCTCAACCAGCTGATCATGTCCGTCCTGATGCTCACCGGCGCGCTGACCATGATGATCTGGCTTTCGCCGCTGCTGGCGCTCATCGCGCTCGTTTCCGTGCCGGTGTCCACCCTGGTCACCGTCCTGGTGGCACGCAGGTCGCAGGCGCACTTCGGCGAACAGTGGAGCAGCACCGGTGCCGTCCAGGCCCACCTCGAGGAATTCTTCTCCGGGCACGAGGTGGTCAAGGCCTTCGGCCGCCAGGAGGCCGCCGCCACGGTCTTCCGCGCCGGGAACGAGCGGCTCTACCGGGCCGCCTCCAGCGCCCAGTACCTCTCCGGGATGGTGCAGCCGCTGATGCTGTTCGTCGCCAACCTCAACTACATCGCTGTCGCCGTCATCGGGGCGCTCCAGGTGGCCGCGGGAACCATGAGCATCGGCGGTGTCCAGGCCTTCATCCAGTTCAGCCGGCTCTTCAGCCAGCCGATGGGGCAGATCGGCGGCATGCTCACCCTGATCCAGTCCTGCCTGGCGTCCGCCGGGCGCGTCTTCGCCCTGCTCGACGCGGACGAAATCCCCGCCGACACCGCCGGAGGCGCCGACCCCGCCGATACCGCAGGCACCGGCAACGCCGCCCTTCCGGCCGGACGGATCCGCTTCGAGGGGGTCAGCTTCGGCTACCGCCCGGACGCACCGGTGGTCCGCGACCTCAGCTTCACGGCCGAACCCGGCCAGACGGTGGCGATCGTCGGCCACACCGGCGCCGGGAAGACCACGGTGGTCAACCTCCTGATGCGCTTCTACGAGCCCGACGCCGGCCGCATCACCATCGACGGCGTCGACATCGCGGAACTGCCCAGGGACGTCCTCCGGGCGGGCATCGGAAGCGTCCTGCAGGACGCCTGGCTCTTCACCGGCACCATCCGAGACAACATTGAGTACGGCCGGCCCGGCGCCCCCGACGCGGACATCATCACCGCCGCGCAGGCCAGCCACGTCGACCCGTTCGCCCGCGCCCTCCCGGACGGGTACGCCACCGTCCTCGGCAACGACGGCGGATCGCTCAGCCGCGGCCAGCGCCAGTTGATCTCGATCGCCCGCACCCACCTGGCCGGCGGCAGCATCCTGGTCCTGGACGAGGCCACCAGCTCCGTGGACAGCCGGACCGAGCTGCAGATCCGGGAAGCGATGGCACGGCTCCGGGAGGACCGGACCAGCTTCGTGATTGCCCACCGCTTGTCCACCGTCCGGGACGCTGATCTAATTCTCGTCATGGACCAAGGACGCATCGTTGAGCAGGGCACCCACCAGGAACTGACCGGACGGGGAGGCCACTACGCCGCGCTGTGCCGCGCCCAGTTCGCCGGGCTGCCGGCCGCCGCGGACGCCCTGGAGTCCGGCCGGTGACGCCTCCCGCCGCCGGCCCGGCCGCCTTTCCGGGCACCTGGAAGCCCAGCACCGCCAGCTCCGTCCCGCTGTTCGAGCAGCTGCGGCTGAACATCATCGAACGGGCCGACGACGGCACGCTCGCCCCCGGAACCCGGCTCCCCGCCGTCCGCAGCCTGGCCGCCGAGCTGGGCGTCGCGCCGCACACCGTGGCCCGCGCCTACAAGGAACTCGAGGCCGCCGGCGTCGTCAGCACCCAAGGCCGCAACGGCACGGTGGTCTGCGCGCGGGACGAGGCCTGGGGGTCCCTCGCCGAGTCCGCCGCCGACTACGCCGCCGCCGCGCGGGCCAAGGGCGCCAGCTTCGCCGAGGCGGTCCAGCTGCTCGCCGCCGCGTACGACCGCCACTGAGCCGCGCTGAGCGCCCCTGACCGGGGTGCCCTAGCACACGCACCGCCCGAATAGCGATTCGAAGAAGTTTTCGATTAGCATGGTGAGCGTGCCTAAAGCCGTAGCTGAAGAACCCGCCGTCGTTATCCAGCCTGACGCCACCGCGCCGGAGCCCGGAAAAGCCGTGTCCCGGACCGAAGGAAAGACGGCCCGGGCGGCCACCGCGGTGCCGGAACGGCCCGACCTGTCCCGCCTGGTGGTGAAGGGCGCCCGCGAGCACAACCTGCGCAACGTTGACCTGGACCTGCCGCGCGACGCGATGATCGTCTTCACCGGCCTCTCCGGCTCCGGCAAGTCCTCCCTGGCGTTCGACACCATCTTCGCCGAGGGACAGCGCCGCTACGTCGAGTCGCTCTCCGCCTACGCCCGGCAGTTCCTGGGCCAGGTGGACAAGCCCGACGTCGACTTCATCGAGGGCCTCTCGCCCGCGGTCTCGATCGACCAGAAGTCCACCAGCAAGAACCCCCGCTCCACCGTGGGCACCATCACCGAGATCTACGACTACATGCGCCTGCTCTGGGCCCGTGTAGGGCGTCCGCACTGCCCGGTCTGCGGTGAGCCCGTCACCAAGCAGACCCCGCAGCAGATCGTGGACCAGCTGCAGGAACTGCCCGAGGGCACCCGGTTCCAGGTCCTCGCGCCCGTGGTCCGCGGCCGCAAGGGCGAATTCGTCGAGCTCTTCAAGGAGCTCAGCGCCAAGGGCTACTCCCGCGCCCGGGTGGACGACAAGCTGGTCCAGCTCAGCGACCCGCCCAAGTTGGGTAAGCAGTTCAAGCACACCATCGAGGTGGTGGTGGACCGCCTGGTGGTCAAGGAAGGCATCCGCCAGCGCCTGACCGACTCGGTGGAGACCGCCCTGGGGCTCGCCGAGGGCCGCGTCCTGGCAGAGTTCGTAGACCTCGACGCCGACGATCCCGAGCGGATCCGCGCGTTCTCCGAGCACCTCGCCTGCCCCAACGAGCACCCCCTCGCCCTGGACGAGATCGAGCCCCGCTCCTTCTCCTTCAACAACCCGTTCGGCGCCTGCTCGGTCTGCAGCGGCATCGGCACCCGGCTCGAGGTGGACGAGGAACTCATCGTCCCCAACCCCGAGCTGTCCCTGGCCGAGGGAGCCATCGCCCCCTGGTCGATGGGCGCCGCCACCACCGAATACTGGATTCGTCTCCTCAGCGGCCTCGCCAAGGACGTCGGCTTCTCCATGACCACGCCCTGGGAGAAACTCTCCAAGGATGCCCGCCAGACCGTCCTGCACGGCAAGGACCACAAGGTGGTCGTGCAGTACCGCAACCGCTTCGGCCGGGAACGCAAGTACAGCACCGGCTTCGAGGGCGTCGTGCAGTACGTGCACCGCAAGCACACCGAGACGGATTCCGACTCGGCCCGCGACCGGTACGAGGAATACATGCGGCAGGTCCCGTGCCCGGCCTGCAACGGCGCCCGCCTGAACCCGGCGTCGCTGTCCGTGCTGATCAACGGCAAGTCCATCGCCGAGGTCGCCGCCCTGCCGATGCGCGAGTGCGCCCACTTCCTGGACACCTTGGTGCTCACCGGCCGCGAGGCCCAGATTGCCAACCAGGTGCTCAAGGAGATCCAGGCCCGCCTGACCTTCCTGCTGGACGTCGGCCTCGAATACCTGAACCTGGAGCGGTCCTCGGGCACCCTGTCCGGCGGCGAGGCCCAGCGCATCCGGCTGGCCACCCAGATCGGCTCCGGCCTGGTGGGCGTTCTCTACGTCCTCGATGAGCCCTCGATCGGCCTGCACCAGCGCGATAACCGCCGGCTCATCGAGACCCTGACCCGACTCAGGGACCTCGGCAACACCCTGATCGTGGTCGAACACGACGAGGACACCATCCATGAGGCCGACTGGGTGGTGGACATCGGACCGGGCGCCGGCGAGCACGGCGGCAAGGTGGTCCACTCCGGCTCCTACCAGGACCTGCTGAAGAACACCGAGTCCCTCACCGGCGACTACCTCTCCGGCCGGAAGGCCATCGCGGTGCCGAAGAAGCGCCGCAAGTACGACAAGAAGCGCGAGCTGAAGGTCGTCGGGGCCAAGGAAAACAACCTCCTCAACGTGGACGCCTCCTTCCCGCTGGGGCTCTTCACCGCGGTCACCGGCGTCAGCGGCTCCGGCAAGTCCACGCTGGTCAACGAGATCCTCTACAAGGTCCTCGCAACCAAGCTCAACGGCGCCAAGCAGGTGGCCGGCCGGCACAAGACCGTCCAGGGCCTCGAGCACCTGGACAAGGTGGTCCACGTCGACCAGAGCCCCATCGGCCGCACGCCCCGGTCCAACCCGGCCACCTACACCGGCGTCTTCGACCACATCCGGAAGCTCTTCGCCGAGACCACGGAGGCCAAGGTCCGCGGCTACCTGCCCGGCCGGTTCTCCTTCAACGTCAAGGGCGGCCGCTGCGAGGCGTGCTCCGGTGACGGCACCCTGAAGATCGAGATGAACTTCCTGCCGGACGTCTACGTCCCGTGCGAGGTCTGCCACGGCGCCCGCTACAACCGGGAAACGCTCGAGGTCCACTACAAGGGCAAGACCATCGCGGACGTGCTGAACATGCCGATCGAGGAAGGCGCGGAGTTCTTTGCCGCGTTCTCGCCGATCGCCCGGCACCTGCGCACCCTGGTCGACGTCGGCCTCGGCTACGTGCGGCTGGGCCAGCCCGCCACCACCCTCTCCGGCGGCGAGGCGCAGCGCGTCAAGCTCGCCGCCGAGCTGCAGAAGCGCTCCAACGGCCGCAGCGTCTACGTCCTGGACGAGCCGACCACCGGCCTGCACTTCGAGGACATCCGCAAGCTCCTCATGGTGCTGCAGGGCCTCGTGGACAAGGGCAACACCGTGATCACCATCGAGCACAACCTTGACGTGATCAAGAGTGCGGACTGGATCGTGGACCTGGGCCCCGACGGCGGCTCCGGCGGCGGGCGGATCGTCGCCTCCGGCACCCCGGAACAGGTTGCCAAGTCCAAGGACAGCCACACCGCGGCGTTCCTCGCCGAAATCCTCGGCTAGCCCCTTCTCGACGCATCAAGAGGCTGTCGACACGCAGATGCCCTGCCGCACCCGGAATTCCGGGCGCGACAGGGCATTTGTGCGTCGAACGACACCCGTGGCAGCGTGCCGCACGGGAGCCGGCCTCCGGTTAACCGTTCGTCTGGACGAATTTCGGCCTTCCGGCCCCTCGTGAGAAACTAGGGCCCGTGATGCCTACCCCCGTGCCCGTAATCTTCGACCTGGACGGCACCCTGGTGGACCCGGCCGGCGGCATCACCGGGGGCATCGCCGCCGCCCTGCGGCAGCTCGGGATGCCCGTTCCGGGCCCCGCCGACCTGGACGCGATGGTAGGCCCCAAGCTCAGCCACTCCCTGCTGGAGATCGCCGGCGTCCCCGCCGACCGGCTCGAGGACGTCATCCGGCTCTACCGGGCGCACTACCTCGCCGAGGGCATCGCCCGGAGCCGGGTCTACGACGGGATCCGCGAACTGCTGGAGACCTTCGCCGCCGACGGCCGGCCCGCCGCCGTCGCCACCCAAAAACCCGAGCACCTGGCCCGGATCGTCCTGGACCACCACGGCCTGACCGGGCTGTTCCACACCATCCGGGGCTCCGCCGCGGACGAGTCCGCCTCGGCGCACGGACCGGCCGGCAAGGCCGGGATCGTCGCCGACGCCCTCGCCGACCTCGGCACCGGCTACGCCGTCATGGTGGGGGACCGCGCCCAGGACGTCGCCGGAGCGGCTGCCAACGGTCTGGAGTGCATCGGGGTAGGGTGGGGTTTTGCGCTCGACGGCGAACTCGCCGGGGCGGGCGCGGTGGCGGTCGTGCACAGCACCTCCGACCTAACCAACACGATTACCCGGCTGGACGCCGTCCGGACCGGTGCCCTGCAGGCCCTGAACGAGGTGCACACCGATGGCAATGTTTGACGCGATCCGCTGGACCACGCGGGGGCTGGTCAGCTCGACCTGCCGCCCCACGGTCATCGGACTCGAGAACGTCCCCACCACGGGACCGTTCATCGTGGCGCCGAACCATCTGTCCTTCCTGGACAGCGTGATCGTCCAGGCCCTCATGCCGCGGCCGGTGGCGTTCTTCGCCAAGGCCGAATACTTCACCACCAGCGGCGTCAAGGGCCGCCTGATGAAGGGCTTCTTCGAGGCCGTCGGTTCCATCCCGGTGGAGCGCGGCGAGCAGGCCGCCAGCGTGCAGGCACTCAAGACGCTCCTCGACATCCTCGAAGCCGGCAAGGGCATCGGCATCTACCCCGAGGGCACCCGCTCCCGCGACGGCATCCTCTACCGCGGCCGCACCGGCGTCGGCTGGCTCGCCCTGACCACCGGGGCCCCGGTCATCCCGGTGGGCCTGATCGGCACCGAGAACCTGCAGCCGGCGGATAGCAACAAGGTCCGCCCGCAGCACTTCACCATGAAGGTGGGGGAGCCGCTCTACTTCGAGAAGACCGGCCCGGACCACTCGCTCCCGGCCCGGCGCCAGGTCACGGACAAGATCATGGACGCCATCGCCGAGCTGAGCGGCCAGGAACGCGCCACCACCTACAACCAGAGCAAAACCGTCGAGTAGCGCGACCTGCCCCGAGGGCGGCGCGTGCGGCGTGCCCCGATGCGGGGGCGGGGCGTGCCGCTCAGTAGAATGAACTAGTGGCACATCCAGCGAGTTACCGCCCCAAGACCGGGGAAATCCCCACCAATCCGGGCGTCTACCGTTTCCGGGACCCGCACGGCCGGGTCATCTACGTCGGCAAGGCCAAGAACCTCCGCTCCCGGCTGAACTCGTACTTCGCCAACCCCGCGGGCCTGCTGCCCAAGACCCACGCCATGGTGCACACCGCCAGCAGCGTGGAATGGACCGTGGTCGGCAGCGAACTCGAATCCCTGCAGCTCGAATACACCTGGATCAAGGAATTCAAACCGCGATTCAACGTGATGTTCCGCGACGACAAGAGCTACCCCTACCTCGCGGTCACCATGTCGGAAAAGTACCCGCGCGTGCAGGTGATGCGCGGCGACCGGCGCAAGGGCACCCGCTACTTCGGCCCCTACACGGCCGGCGCCATCCGCGACACCATGGACACGCTGCTGCGCGTCTTCCCGGTCCGCAGCTGCAGCCCCGGGGTATTCAAACGCGCCGAGGCCAGCGGTCGGCCCTGCCTGCTCGGCTATATCGACAAGTGCTCCGCGCCCTGCGTCGGCCGCATCTCCCCGGAGGACCACCGGGCCCTGGCCGAGGACTTCTGCGCCTTCATGGGCGGCGAAGCCAAGCGCTTCGTCTCCCGGCTGGAAAGGGACATGGCCGCCGCCGTGGCCGAACTCGACTACGAGCTGGCCGCCCGGGTGCGCGACGACATCGTCGCCCTGAAAAAGGTCTTCGAACGCAACGCCGTCGTCCTCGCCGAGGACACCGACGCCGACGTCTTCGCCCTCTACGAGGACGAACTGGAGGCGGCCGTCCAGGTCTTCCACGTCCGCGGCGGCCGGATCCGCGGCCAGCGCGGCTGGGTAGTGGAAAAGGTCGAGGACTCCACCACCCCGGACCTCGTCGAACACCTCCTGCAGCAGGTCTACGGCGCGGAGGGCGAGGTCCAGGGCCGGCTCCCGCGCGAGGTCCTGGTCCCCGCCGAACCCAGCAACGCCGAGGAGCTGGCCCAGTGGCTGAGCGGCCTGCGCGGCGCCCGGGTGGACATCCGGGTCCCGCAGCGCGGGGACAAGGCCACGCTGCTCTCCACCGTCCGGGACAACGCCGAACACGCCCTCAAGCTGCACAAGTCCCGCCGCGCCGGCGACCTGACCATGCGGTCCCAGGCGCTGAATGAACTCCAGGAGGCACTGGACCTGCCGGTGGCGCTCCTGCGGATCGAATGCTTTGACATCTCGCACGTCCAGGGCACGAACGTGGTCGGTTCCATGGTGGTGGTCGAGGACGGCCTGCCGAAGAAGTCGGACTACCGCAAGTTCTCCGTCACCGGCCCCGCCGCCAACGACGACACCGCGGCCATGCACGACGTCCTGACCCGCCGCTTCCGCAACTACCTGCAGGAGCAGGCTGTCACCCCCGGCTCGGAGCCGGGCTCCGGCCCGCTGGCCGCGGCCCAGGCCGCCGCCGTCGCCCCCGCCGCCGCGCCCCTGTCCGCCGCGCCCGGCTCCGGCCCGGTCACCGACACCACGACGCCGGCGCCTAAGGCGAAGTTCGCCTACCCGCCGAACCTCGTCGTCGTCGACGGCGGCAAGCCCCAGGTCAACGCCGCAGCCAAGGCCCTCGCCGACCTCGGCATCCAGGACGTCTACGTCGTCGGCCTGGCCAAGCGGCTCGAGGAGGTGTGGCTGCCGGACAGCGACTTCCCGGTCATCCTGCCCCGCGCCTCCGCCGGGCTCTACCTACTGCAGCGGATCCGCGACGAGGCCCACCGCTTCGCCATCACCTTCCACCGGCAAAAGCGCGGCAAGGCCATGACCGTCTCCGTGCTCGACGGCGTGCCCGGCCTCGGCGAATCCAAACGCAAGGCCCTGCTGAACCAGTTCGGCTCGGTCAAGAGCATCAAGGCCGCCAGCGTCGAGGAGCTCACCGCGACCAAGGGCATCGGTCCCGCGCTGGCCGCCGCGATCGTGAAGCATTTCGACGCCGGCGACGGCGGGGACGAGCCCGCCGCGCCCGCGATCAACATGACCACGGGAGAAATCCTGGAAACTTAGCCCGGGCCGGCAAATTTGGCTAGGGTTAGAGGCTGATGCACGACGCGCGGCCGGCAGCACTTGCCCCGCGCGCCGTGCCGACGGCAGAGCAGACAGCAGAGATGGGGCACGACCGATGACAGAGTCACCCGCGGGAACCGGAGCAGAGGACGACCTGACCCCGGTGAAACCCGTCGAGGGGGAGCTGCTGGTGGTCACCGGCATGTCCGGCGCCGGGCGCAGCACCGCCTCCGACGCGCTCGAGGACCACGGCTGGTACGTGGTGGAAAACCTCCCGCCGCAGATGCTAGGAACCCTCGCGGAGCTGGTCTCGCACGCCCCGGGCTCCATCTCCAAGCTCGCCGTCGTGGTCGACGTCCGCAGTAAGGACCTGTTCGCGGACATCCGCGCCGCGCTGCGCAACCTCGAGGCCAGCGGCGTGACCTTCCGGGTGTTGTTCCTCGACGCCAGCGACGACGTCCTGGTCCGCCGCTTCGAGCAGGGCCGCAGGCCGCACCCGCTGCAGGGCGGCGGCCGGATCCTCGACGGCATCTCCGCCGAACGGGAACTGCTCCGCGAGCTGCGCGAGTCCTCCGACATCGTCCTGGACACCTCCCCGCTGAACGTCCACGGCCTCGCCACCGCCATCACCGAACTCTTCAGCGAGACCGGACCCGTGGCGCTCCGCCTGAACGTCATGAGCTTCGGCTTCAAGTACGGCCTGCCGGTGGACGCGAACTTCGTCGCCGACGCCCGCTTCATCCCCAACCCGCACTGGGTCCCGCAGCTGCGCCCGCACACCGGGCTGGACAAGGACGTCAGCGACTACGTGCTGGAGGCCGAGGGCGTCAGCAACTTTGTGGAACGCTACGTGCTGGCCCTCGAACCGGTCCTGGACGGTTACCGGCGCGAGAACAAGCACTACGCCACGATCGCCGTCGGCTGCACCGGCGGCAAACACCGCTCCGTCGCCGTTGCCGTCGAACTCTCCCGCCGGCTGGCCCAGTACCCCCGGGTCACGGTCACCACGACCCACCGGGATCTGGGCCGCGAATAATGGCGCTCCTCACCGGCCCCCTGCCCCTGGTCCCGGCCGCCAGCGCCGCCTCCGCCGGCCAGCAGGACAAGGGCCCCTCCGTCGTCGCGCTCGGCGGCGGCCACGGGCTCGCCGCCTCGCTCTCCGCCCTGCGCCTGCTTACCTCCGAACTCACCGCGATCGTCACGGTCGCGGACGACGGCGGCTCCTCCGGGCGGCTGCGCGAGGAGTACGGCGTGCTGCCCCCCGGTGACCTGCGGATGGCCCTCTCCGCCCTGTGCGATGACACCGACTGGGGCCGGACCTGGCGCGATGTCATGCAGCACCGCTTCAAGCCCGGCCGCGGCACGGGCGGCTCGCTCGACGAACACGCGATGGGCAACCTGCTGATCGTGACCCTCTGGGAACTCCTCGGCGACACGGTGGCCGGGCTGCAGTGGGCCGGCGCGCTGCTGGGCGCCCGCGGCCAGGTGCTGCCGATGTCCACCACCCCGCTGACCATCGAGGGCCAGGCACGGGTCCCCGGACCGGACGGCACCCCCGTCCTGGAAACCATCCGCGGCCAGGCCCGCTGTGCCGTCGCCGGCACCCTCGAGGCCGTGAGGCTGCTGCCGGAGGCGGCCCCGGCCTGCGTCGAGGCGCTCACCGCAATCGAACTCGCGGACTGGGTGGTCCTCGGACCCGGGTCCTGGTACACCTCCGTGCTGCCGCACCTGCTGCTGCCGGAGATGCGCACCGCGCTCTGCAACACCGAGGCCCGGCGCTGCCTGACCATGAACCTGGCGACCAACACCAAGGAAACCGCCGGCATGTCCGCCGCGGACCACCTCCGGGTGCTGCGGGACTACGCTCCCGACTTCACCGTCGACGTCGTCCTCGCCGACCCCGCCTCCGTGCCGGACACCGCCGACTTCGAGCGGGCGGCCGCGATGCTCGGGGCCGAGGTGGTCTTGGGTAAGGTTAGGGCGTCGAGCCGCCGGCCCGTGCATGATCCGCTGCGCCTGGCGACGGCGTACCACGACATTTTTGGAAACAGGTAGGAAGGTGCCATGGCACTGACAGCATCGGTCAAGGAAGAACTTTCCCGGCTGGACATCAAGAAATCCTCGGTCCGCAAGGCCGAGGTCTCCGCCATGCTGCGCTTCGCGGGCGGCCTGCACATCATCTCCGGCCGGATCGTGATCGAGGCGGAGGTGGACCTGGCGTCCACCGCCCGCCGGCTCCGTGCCGCGATCGCCGAGGTGTACGGCCACCAGAGCGAGATCATCGTCGTCTCCGGCGGCGGCCTGCGCCGCGGCAGCCGCTACGTGGTCCGCGTGGTGCGCGACGGCGAGGCGCTGGCCCGCCAGACCGGCCTGCTGGACGCCCGCGGCCGGCCCGTCCGCGGCCTTCCTTCCGTCGTCGTCAACGGCTCGGCCGCCGACGCGGAGGCCGTCTGGCGCGGCGCGTTCCTGGCCCACGGCTCGCTGACCGAACCGGGCCGGTCCTCCGCGCTCGAGGTCACCTGTCCCGGCCCCGAATCGGCGCTGGCCCTGGTCGGCGCCGCCCGCCGGCTCGGCATCCAGGCCAAGGCCCGCGAGGTCCGGGGAGTGGACCGCGTGGTGATCCGCGACGGCGACACCATCGCCGCGCTGCTGACCCGGATGGGCGCGCACGACGCGCTCATGGTCTGGGAGGAGCGCCGGATGCGCAAGGAAGTCCGCGCCACCGCCAACCGCCTGGCCAACTTCGACGACGCCAACCTGCGCCGCTCCGCCCAGGCCGCCGTCGCCGCCGGTGCCCGCGTGGACCGTGCCCTGGAAATCCTCGGCGACGACGTCCCGGACCACCTGAAGTACGCCGGCGAACTCCGCGTGGCGCACAAGCAGGCCAGCCTGGACGAGCTGGGCCGCCTGGCCGACCCGGTGATGACCAAGGACGCAATCGCGGGCCGCATCCGCCGCCTCCTGGCCATGGCGGACAAGCGCGCCCAGGACCTCGGCGTCCCCGGCACCGAGGCCAACGTGACCCCCGAGATGCTGGACGAGTAGCGGCACCCGCGGATCAGCGACAGAATCGGATCCAGGGCACGGGAATACCTCGCCGGCAGCGGAGGCTATGCCCACCGGGTCCACCCACAATCTTCCGGATGTCCAAGCATCCGGAGGCACAATCCGAGAGTTAGCAAAACCGGACCGTCGGGTCCACGACATTGGAGGATTTTGTGACCGAGTACGTACTGCCAGAGCTCGACTATGACTACGCCGCGCTGGAGCCCCACATCTCCGCGAAGATCATGGAGCTGCACCACAGCAAGCACCACGCCACCTACGTCGCCGGCGCCAACAACGCGCTGGCACAGCTGGCCGAGGCCCGCGAAAAGGGCGACTTCGCCAACATCAACCGCCTCTCCAAGGACCTCGCGTTCCACACCGGCGGCCACATCAACCACTCCGTCTTCTGGAAGAACCTCTCCCCGGACGGCGGCGACAAGCCCGAGGGCGAGCTGGCCGCCGCGATCGATGACGCGTTCGGTTCCTTCGACGCCTTCCGCGCGCAGTTCAGCGCCGCGGCGCTGGGCCTGCAGGGCTCCGGCTGGGGCTTCCTGGCCTACGAGCCGATCGGCGGCAACCTGGTCATCGAGCAGCTCTACGATCAGCAGGGCAACGTGGCTCTCGGCACCACCCCGCTGCTGATGCTGGACATGTGGGAGCACGCCTTCTACCTGGACTACGTCAACGTCAAGGCCGACTACGTCAAGGCGTTCTGGAACATCGTGAACTGGGCCGACGTCGCCAAGCGTTTCGACGCCGCCCGCAGCAACGCGACCGGCCTCATCACCCTCTAGCCGGACCTCCGGCGGAAACCCGCGTGTAACAAACCTCACATTTTGTTGCGCAAGGGGCCGAATCACGGAAGGCCCGCCCCTTTTGTTGCAGGGGCGGGCCACCTTAAACGTAAGATGGATCACGGAAGGCGGTTAGCCTTCAGCAACGTGGCTGGTCGCCCTCCGATCTGGTAATCATCTCTGCCCAATGGCGTGCGGGATCTGTTAGTTGGCTTGAACGCCTACTCAACTAATCGTGCTTGAGAGAGCACCAAGGAGACTGAAAACGTGACGACACGTATTGGTATCAACGGCTTCGGCCGCATTGGCCGCAACTACTTCCGCGCCGCCCTCGCACAGGGCGCCGACCTCGAGATCGTTGCCGTCAACGACCTCACCAGTCCGGAAGCCCTGGCCCACCTCTTCAAGTACGACTCCGTCGGCGGCCGCCTGGCCGAGTCGATCGAGGTCAAGGACGGCAACATCGTCGTCGACGGCAAGACCATCAAGGTCCTGGCCGAGCGCGATCCCGCGAACCTGCCCTGGGGCGAGCTTGGCGTGGACATCGTGATCGAATCCACCGGTTTCTTCACCAAGGCCGCCGATGCCAAGAAGCACATCGACGCCGGCGCCAAGAAGGTCCTGATCTCCGCCCCCGCCTCGGACGAGGACATCACCATCGTGATGGGCGTCAACGACGGCCTGTACGACAACGATGCGCACCACATCATCTCCAACGCCTCCTGCACCACCAACTGCCTCGGCCCGCTGGCCAAGGTCGTCAACGACGCGTTCGGCATCGAGCGTGGCCTGATGACCACCGTGCACGCCTACACCGCCGACCAGAACCTGCAGGACGGCCCGCACAAGGACCTCCGCCGCGCCCGCGCCGCAGCCATCAACATGGTCCCCACCTCCACCGGTGCCGCCAAGGCCATCGGCCTGGTCCTCCCGGAGCTCAAGGGCAAGCTGGACGGCTACGCCATCCGCGTTCCCGTCCCCACCGGCTCCGCCACCGACCTGACCGTCACTGTCTCCCGCGAGACCACCGTCGAGGAAGTCAACGCGGCCCTCAAGGCCGCCTCCGAGACCCCGGAACTCAAGGGCCTGCTGACCTACACCGACGAGCCGATCGTCTCCTCCGACATCGTCGGTGACCCGGCCTCGTCGATCTTCGACTCCGGCCTGACCAAGGTCATCGGCAACCAGGTCAAGGTTGTGTCCTGGTACGACAACGAATGGGGCTACTCCAACCGCCTCGTCGACCTCACGGAGCTCGTCGCATCCAAGCTGGGCTAGGGTAAGAGCCATGACATTCCACACCCTCGACGAACTGATCGCTGAAGGTGTCCGCGGGCGGTACGTTCTGGTCCGAAGTGACCTGAACGTGCCGCTCGACGGCTCTACAGTGACTGATGACGGCCGAATCAAGGCCTCCCTGCCGGTCCTCACGAAGCTCACCGACGCCGGTGCGCGCGTGCTGGTGACCGCGCACCTGGGCCGCCCCAAGGGCGCCCCGGAGGAGAAGTACTCGCTCAAGCCCGCCGTCGCGCGCTTGGCCGAGCTCGCCTCCTTTCCGGTCACCCTCGCCGACGACACCGTGGGGGAGTCCGCCACGGCGGCCGCCGCCGCGCTGTCTGACGGTGCGGCTCTGGTGCTCGAGAACGTGCGTTTTGACGCGCGGGAGACCTCCAAGGACGACGCCGAACGCGGCGCCTTCGCGGACGAGCTGGTCGCCCTCACCGGCGGCAATGGCGCCTTCGTGGATGATGCCTTCGGCGCCGTACACCGCAAGCACGCCAGCGTCTACGACGTCGCCACCCGCCTGCCGTCCTACCAGGGCGACCTGGTCCGGACCGAGGTCGAGGTGTTGCGGAAGCTCACCACGGACACCCAGCGGCCCTACGTGGTGGTGCTCGGCGGTTCCAAGGTCTCGGACAAGCTCGCCGTGATCGAGAACCTCATCGGCAAGGCCGACACCATCCTGGTGGGCGGCGGCATGCTGTTCACCTTCCTCGCGGCCGCAGGCCACAAGGTCGCCGGCAGCCTGCTCGAAGAGGACCAGATCCCCGTCGTCCAGGACTACCTGAAGCGCGCGGCCGACGCCGGCACCACCTTCGTCATCCCCACCGACGTCGTCGTGGCCGCCAAGTTCGCCGCCGACGCCGAGCACGAGACCGTGCGGGCGGACGCGATCGAGGAGAGCCGCTTCGGCACCTCCGGCATCGGCCTGGACATCGGCCCCGACTCCGCTGCAGCCTTTGCCGCGAAGATCGCCGAGGCGAAGACCGTGTTCTGGAACGGCCCCATGGGCGTCTTCGAATTCCCGGCCTTCGCCGGCGGCACCCGTGCCGTCGCCGAGGCGCTGACGAAGACCGGTGCCTTCACCGTGGTGGGCGGCGGCGACTCCGCCGCCGCGGTCCGGACCCTCGGCTTCGCCGACGACCAGTTCGGGCACATCTCCACCGGCGGCGGCGCCAGCCTCGAGTACCTCGAAGGCAAGGACCTACCCGGCCTGAGCGTGCTGGACCGCTAGACCCTTCCCCTTTTTCACCGCAACGACTTTTGGAGACCTCGTGACCACGTCAACCAACGGCAAGTTCGACCGGAAGCCCTTCATCGCGGGCAACTGGAAGATGAACATGGACCATGTCCAGGGCATCACCCTGCTGCAGAAGCTCGCCTGGACGCTCTCGGACGCCAAGCACGACTACAACCGCGTGGAGGTGGCCGTCTTCCCGCCGTTCACCGACCTCCGCGGCGTCCAGACGCTGGTCCAGGGCGACGACCTGCAGGTGGCCTACGGCGGCCAGGACCTGAGCCAGTTCGACTCCGGCGCCTACACCGGCGACATCTCCGGTGCGTTCCTCGCCAAGCTGGGCTGCAGCTACGTCCTCGTCGGCCACAGCGAACGCCGCACTATCCACCAGGAGACCGACGAGGTCCTCAACGCCAAGACCAAGGCCGCCTTCAGCCACGGCCTCACCCCGGTGCTGTGCGTGGGCGAAGGCCTCGAGGTCCGCCAGGCCGGAACCCACGTCGAGCACACCCTCGCCCAGCTCCGCGCCGGCGTCGAGGGCCTCACAGCCGAGCAGGCCGCCGAACTGGTCGTGGCCTACGAGCCCGTCTGGGCCATCGGCACCGGCGAGGTCGCCGGACCGGAGGACGCTCAGGAAATGTGCGCCGCGATCCGCGCCGAGCTCGAAAAGCTCTTCGACGGTTCCGTGGCCGCGAAGACGCGCCTGCTCTACGGCGGTTCCGTGAAGGCCAACAACGCTGCCGCTATCCTGAAGGAACGCGACGTGGACGGGCTGCTGGTAGGCGGCGCCAGCCTGGACGCGGCCGAGTTTGCTAATATTGTCAGGTTCGAGAGCCACCTCACGGCGGAGTAGTCCGCCGCAGGCACCGGTTCCCGCAATCCCCTCTTTCGAAAGGCCGTCGTGGACGTTCTTCATGTCATCCTGCAGGTGCTGCTGGGTATCACCAGCCTCCTGCTGACCCTGCTCATCCTGCTGCACAAGGGTCGCGGCGGCGGTCTGTCCGACATGTTCGGCGGCGGCATGAGCTCCGGGCTCAGCTCCTCCGGCGTGGCCGAGCGGAACCTGAACCGGTTCACAATCGTCCTCGGCGTGACCTGGGGCGTGGTCATCATCGCCCTCGGCCTGCTTATGCGCTTCAGCACCGGCGCCGACTCCTAGCGCTGACCGCGGGCCCCTCACGGGGCCGGTGCAGACAATTTCATACGGGCCCTCCGGCCCTGACCGCATCGGGAACTTCCTGCTTACACTGTCGCTGGCAACCGCCAACGGACCATGACAGTAGCCAGGAGTTCCCGATGCTGCATTCTGCGACAGGTTTCAGGGGTATCCGCGTCGGCGCGGTCGCCGGCGCATCCGCCCGCCACGAGCCGTTCGACGGCGGCGCCACCCCGCCCCGGGTCAGCGTGTGCTTCCGCTGCGCCAAGGGCCACGAGACATCCGTCGTCTTCGCCCGGCTGCCCGAGGACCAGATCCCGGGCGTCTGGGACTGCCGCCGCTGCGGTTGCCCGGCCACGAGGGACGAGGCGCGCTTCGCCCTCGAGGACGAGCCGGGGGACAGCTACAAGACCCACCTCGAATACGTTAAAGAGCGGCGCTCCAGCCAGGACGCCGAAGACGTCCTGGCCGGAGCGCTGGAAAAACTACGCGCCCGACGCGCTCTTGCGGACCAACTGCTCCGGGACGCGTGAGGCCGCTTCCTCGTCGATCAGCCAGAGCGTCTCCAGCCGGCCGCGCGGCCCGGCCGCCGGGACCTGCACGGGGTTGGCGCCGGCCAGGGCCAGGCCCACGGCACCGGCCTTGTCGTCACCGGCCACCACCATCCACACCTCGTCGGCGGTATTGATCGTCGGCATCGTCAGCGAGACGCGCAGCGGCGGCGGCTTGGGGGAGTTTCGGACCCCCACCACCGTCAGCTGCTTTTCCCGGATGCCCGCCTGCTCGGGGAACAGCGAGGCCACGTGGGCGTCGGGGCCGACGCCGAGGAGAACGATGTCCAGCCGCGGGAGCGTGCCCGGCTCCTCCGGACGGTCATCGGACGTGTCCGCCGCGTGTTCCGCGGCGGCGGCCTCGGCCAGCCGGCGCGCGTAGTCCGCGGCCGCCTCCTCCGGGGTGTCGAATTCGTCCGAGGAGCCAGGGACGTGCACCCGGGCGGGGTCGACGTCGATGTGCGCGAGCAGGGCCTCCTGGGCCTGGCGGGCGTTCCGGTCGGCGTCGTCGCGGCCGACGAAGCGCTCGTCGCCCCACCAGAAGTTGACCTTGGACCAGTCCACCGCGCGGACCGCGGGGGATTCGGCCACGGCCTTGAGCGATCCGATGCCCATGGTGCCGCCGGTCAGGACCACCGTGGCCTGGCCGTGCTTGTCCTGGATGTCCACCAGCTTGGTGATCAGCCGGGCGGCGATCGCCGCCATCAGGACCTTGGAGTCGGGGTGGATGCTAACTCTGGGCTCAACGCTCACTGGGACGGACACTCCTTAGGTTGGTACGCGGCAGTCCAATGGTAATCACTTCGCCGAAGACCTCGTCCGGGTCCAGGCGCCGGAGCTCCTCGGCCAGGCAGTCCTTGAGGCTGCGCCGCGGCAACGAGATCCGCTGCACAGGCTGGCCCGGCTGGCTCAGCTCGGCCACGTCCAGGCCCGGCCGGAACAACTGCACGTCCCCGCCGGTGCGGCAGAGCCGCACCCGGCGGATGCCGGTGCCTGCCGGGTCGGCGACGATCGTCACGGGTGCGTCGAGTGCCAGCGTGAGCCAGGCCGCGAGCAGCAGCGTGCTGGGGGAGTCGGAGGCGCCCTCGACGGCGACGGCGGTCACCGGGGAGGCATCCACCTGGTCCAGCACGGCGGCCAGCTGGATCCGCCAGTTGGTCAGGCGGGTCCAGGCCAGGTCCGTGTCGCCGGCCTTGTAGGTGCTGCGGATGTTCTCGAGCGCCGCATACGGGTCAGGCTCGTTGGCCGAGTCCGTGATGCGGCGGTGCGCGATCCGTCCGATGGAGGTCTCGCAGGCGTTGCGCGGGGCACCGTGCGGCCACCAGGCCACGATCGGAGCGTCCGGCAGCAGGAGCGCGGCGACCAGGGACTCGCTCTCCTCGGCCAGTTCGCCGTAGCCGCGCAGCACGATCACCTCGGAGGCACCGGCGTCGCCGCCCACCCGGATCTGGGCGTCCAGCCGGGTGGGGGCGGAGGCCCCGGCGTCGGCGAGGACGATGATCCGGCAGGGGTGCTCCCGGCTGGCCTCGTTGGCCGCCTGGATGGCTTCCTCCTCCAGGCCGGACTTGGTGACCACCACCAGGGTCAGCACTCGGCCCAAGGCGATCACCCCGCCGCGTTCGCGCAGCGACATGATCTCCTTGGAGATCTTGGACGTGGTGGTATCGGGAAGATTGACGATCATGGCCTTCTCCAGGTCCGCCCGTCGCGGGCAAGCAGTTCATCGGCGGAGGCGGGGCCCCAGCTGCCGGGCGCGTACGGCTCCGGTTGTTCCTTCTTCGCGGCCCAGTGTTCCTCGAACGGGTCGAGGATCTTCCAGGACAGCTCCACCTCCTGGTGCCGCGGGAAGAGCGGCGGCTCACCCAGGAGCACGTCCAGGATCAGACGCTCGTAGGCCTCCGGGCTGGACTCGGTGAACGAGTGGCCGTAGCCGAAGTCCATGGTCACGTCACGGACTTCCATCTGCGTGCCGGGAACCTTGGACCCGAAGCGGATGGTCGCGCCCTCGTCCGGCTGGACGCGGATGACGACGGCGTTCTGCCCAAAGGTGTCCTCGCCGTGGTCGCGGAACAGCAGGTTGGGGGCGCGCTTGAAGACGACGGCGATTTCGGTCACGCGGCGGCCCAGGCGCTTGCCGGCGCGCAGGTAGAACGGCACCCCGGACCAGCGGCGGGTGTTGATGTCCACCCGGATGGCGGCGAAGGTCTCGGTGGTGGAGTCCTTGGGGATGCCCTCTTCCTCCAGGTAGCCGAGCACCTCCTCGCCGCCCTGCCAGCCGCCGGCGAACTGGCCACGGGCAGAATGGGCGGACAGGTCCTCGGGCAGCCGGACGGCGGCCAGGACCTTTTCCTTCTCCGCGCGCAGGTCGTCGGCGTTGAAGGAGATGGGTTCCTCCATGGCCGTCAGCGCCAGCAGCTGCAGCAGGTGGTTCTGGATGACGTCGCGGGCCGCGCCCACGCCGTCGTAGTAGCCCGCGCGGCCGCCGGTGCCGATGTCCTCGGCCATGGTGATCTGCACGTGGTCGACGTAGTTGGCGTTCCAGAGCGGCTCGAACAGCTGGTTGGCGAAGCGCAGCGCCAGGATGTTCTGGACCGTTTCCTTGCCGAGGTAGTGGTCGATGCGGAACACGGCGTCCGGCGGGAAGACGGACTCGACGATGTCGTTGAGCTGCCGGGCGGACTCCAGGTCGTGGCCGAACGGCTTCTCGATCACCACGCGGCGCCACTTGTCGCCCTCGGCCTGGGCCAGGCCGTGCTTGGACAGCTGCCGGCAGACCAGCTCGAACGCCTTTGGCGGGATCGAGAGGTAGAAGGCGTGGTTGCCCCGGGTGCCGCGACGTTCGTCGAGCTCGGTGATCGTGTCGCTCAGCCGCTCGAAGGCGTCGTCGTCGTCGAATTCGCCCTGGACGAAGCGGATGCCCTCGGATAGCTGCTCCCAGACGGTCTCGTCGAACGGGGTGCGGGCGTAGCTCTTGACCGACTCCTTCACCTCGGCGGCGAAGTCCTCGTCCTCCCACTGCCGCCGCGCGAAGCCCACCAGGGCGAAGCTGGGCGGCAGCAGTCCGCGGTTGGCCAGGTCGTACACGGCCGGCATGAGTTTCTTGCGGGCCAGGTCACCGGTGACGCCGAAGAGCACCAGGGATGAGGGGCCGGCGATGCGGTTGAGTCGGCGGTCCCGCGGGTCGCGGAGCGGATTGCGCCCCCGGCCCGCGGCCTTCTGACCGCCGTTGTGCGTTGATGGCATGGTTGGTCTGGTGCCTTAGCTTTCGGGGGACGAGGGGGAGTGGCCGGTGCCTGCCGCGCCGGGCAGCGAGCGGACCAGCTGCTGCAGCTGGGCGACGCCGGCGGCCCGGTCGGTCAGGTGCAGCCGCAGGACGGGACGGCCGTGCTCGGAGAGCACCTGGGCGTCTCCTGCGGCCTGCGCGGAGATGAGTTCGCCGAAGCTGAACGGCCGGTCCGGGATGGACAGGTCCGTCGCGGAGGCCGCGGTGACCTGCAGGAACACGCCGATCGCGGGGCCGCCCTTGTGGAACTGCCCGGTGGAGTGCAGGAAGCGCGGGCCCCAGCCGAAGGTCACCGGCCGGCCGGTGGCGGCGGCGAGTTCGTCGCGGACGCCTTCCAGCGGCGCGTAGCTGAGCCGGTCGAAGTATGCCTGGACGCTGAGGTAGCCGTCGGAGCCGAGCTGGCCGAGCAGCGCGGTGACGGCCTCGGCGGCCGACCCGGCCCCGCCCAGCCAGTCGCCGCCGCGGACCTCGATGGCGCCGTCGGTGAAGTTGGCGGGCGTGGGTTCGGGCTGGGCGTCCAGCAGGCCGCGGGCGGCCACCTTGGCGGCCTCCACGTCGGGCTGGTCGAACGGGTTGATGCCCAGCAGCCGTCCGGCGACGGCGGTGGCGAATTCCCAGGTCATCATCTGGGCGGCGAGGCCGCCGGCGATGGCCGCCTGGTCGCCGGAGAGTTCGACGTCGGCGTCGGCCGCCACGAGCCGGACGACGAGCACGTCGGCGGCGCCGGAGGTGACCTCCGGGGCGTGGGGGCCGGCGACGACGGGCAGCACGCCGGTGCCCAGCTTGCCGGTGGATTCGGCGATCAGCTGCTCGGCCCAGTCGGCGAACCCCTTGATCCCGGAGCCGTCCTCGGCGATGACGATCTTGTTCCGCAGCGGGCTGGTGCCGCCCAGTGCGGCGCCGAGGGCCAGGCCGATGTTGTCCTCGCTGTCCTCGTTGAGGATCTCGGCGGTCTCCTCGGCCTCGTCCAGGAACGCCTGGATGTCCACGCCGGCCAGGCCGGAGGGCACCAGGCCGAATGCGGTCAGTGCGGAGTAGCGGCCGCCGACGTTGGGGTCGGCATTGAACACGGCGCGGTAGCCGGCCTCGCGGGCGGACTTGTCCAGCGGCGAGCCCGGATCGGTGACGATGATGATGCGGCTCTTGGCGTCCAGTCCGGCCTCGGTGAAGGCGTGCTCGAACACCCGGCGCTGCGAGTCGGTCTCCAGCGTGGAGCCGGACTTGGAGGAGACCACAATTGCGGTCTCGGCCAGGCGGTCCGCGAGGGCGGCGGAGACCTGCTCGGGGTCGGTGCTGTCCAGGACCGTCAGCTCGACGCCTGCGGTGCCCGCGATGACCTCGGGGGCCAGCGAGGAGCCGCCCATGCCGCAGAGGACGATGCGCGTCACCCCGTCGGCGTGGAGCTCGTCACGAAGGGCCAGGATGTCCTGGACCAGCGGCTGGGACACCGTGGCGGCCTCCACCCAGCCGAGCCGGACCGAGGCCTCGGACTCGGCGTCGGCGCCCCAGAGCGTGGGGTCCTTGGCGAAGATCCGGGTGGCGACCCGGTCCTCCAGCAGGGCGGGCAGGTGCTGTTCGTGGGCCGAGCGGGCTGCTCCCGCGGCGTCGTAGCTGAGAGTGGTCATGGGGACTAGGCGTCCTTCCGTGCAGCGGCGAGGGCGCCCTCGACGTCGGCCAGCAGTTCCTTCCAGCTTGCCACAAACTTCTCCAGGCCCTCGGACTCGAGCTGGGCGACGACCTCGTTGTAGGAGATCCCCAGCTCATCGAGGGCGTTGAGGGTGGCGTTGGCGTCGTCGTAGCCGCGGGTGACGGTGTCGCCGGTGACGGCGGCGTGGTCGAAGGTCGCGTCCAGGGTCTTCTCCGGCATGGTGTTCACGACGCCGGGGGCCACCAGTTCGGTGACGTACAGGGTGTCCGGGTAGGCGGGGTCCTTCACGCCGGTGGAGGCCCAGAGCGGGCGCTGCGGGCGGGCCCCGGCGTCGGCGAGGAGTTCCCAGCGTTCGGTGGAGAACAGTTCCTGGTAGACCTGGTAGGCCAGGCGGGCGTTGGCCAGGCCGGCCTTGCCCTTGAGTGCCTTGGCCTCGTCCGTGCCGATCGCGTCGAGTCGCTTGTCGATCTCGGAATCGACGCGGGAGACGAAGAAGGACGCCACGGAGTGGATCTTCGAGAGGTCGTGGCCGTTCTCCTTGGCCTGCTCCAGGCCGCTCTGGAAGGCGTTGATCACGGCGCGGTAGCGCTCGAGGGAGAAGATCAGGGTGACGTTGACGCTGATGCCGGCCGCGAGCGTGGCGGTGATGGCCTCGAGGCCCTCGAGGGTGGCGGGGATCTTGATCAGGACGTTGTCCTTGTTGACCCGCTCGTAGAGTTCCTTGGCCTCGGTGATGGTGCCCTGGGTGTCCCAGGCCAGGCGCGGGTCCACCTCGATCGAGACGCGGCCGTCAACGCCGTGGGTGGCCGCGGCGACGGGGGCGAAGAGATCGCAGGCGTCGGCGACGTCGGAGGTGGTGATCGAGAAGATCGTGTCCTCGACGTTCGCGCCGGCGGCGGCCTTCTCCTTGATGATTTCGTCGTAGTCGTGGCCGGAGGTGATGGCGGCCTGGAAGATGCTGGGGTTGGTGGTGACGCCAACGACGTTCTTCTCTTCGATGAGCTTGCGCAGGGTGCCCGTGGTGAGGCGGCCGCGGGAGAGGTCGTCCAGCCAGATGGAGACGCCGGCGTCGGAGAGTTGCTGCGTGGGGGTGGTGTTCATGGGTTACTCCTGAAAAATCTGGGGCCGCCGCCGGTGGGCGGCGGCCCAGGGGATGAAGAGTGTTAGGCCGTGAGGCCGGCCAGGGATTCCTTGGCGGCGGCGGTGACGGCTTCGGCGGTGATCCCGAACTCCTGGAAGAGGCGCTTGTAGTCGGCCGAGGCACCGAAGTGTTCCAGGCTGACGGACCGGCCGGCGTCGCCGACGTAGTTCCGCCAGGTCAGGGCCAGGCCGGCCTCGACGGAGACGCGGGCCTTGACGGCGGCGGGCAGCACGGCTTCACGGTAGGAGGCGTCCTGGCGTTCGAACCACTCGACGCAGGGCATCGAGACCACGCGGGTGGGGATGCCCTCGGCCTGCAGCGCCTCGCGGGCCGCGACGGCCAGCTGGACCTCGGAGCCGGTGCCGATCAGGATGACCTTCGCCTCGGCGGTGGCGCCGTCCTTGGACGCTTCGGCCAGGACGTAGCCGCCCTTGGCGACCCCGGCGGTGGAGGCGAAGGTGTCGCCCTCGGCCTCACCGGTGCCACGGTCCCAGGTGGGGATGTTCTGCCGGGTCAGCACGATGCCGGCCGGGTTGGCGTGGTTGGTCAGCATCGCCTGCCACGCCGCTGAGACCTCGTTGGCGTCGCCGGGGCGGACGACGTCCAGGCCCGGGATGGCGCGCAGGGACGCCAGCTGCTCCACCGGCTGGTGGGTGGGGCCGTCCTCGCCGAGGCCGATCGAGTCGTGCGTCCAGACATACAGGGACGGCACGCCCATCAGGGCACCGAGCCGGATCGCGGGGCGCTGGTAGTCGGAGAAGATCAGGAACGTGCCGGAGAACGCCCGGGTGGGCCCGGCGAGGGTGATGCCGTTCACGATCGACGCGGCGGCGTGTTCGCGGATGCCGAAGTGCAGGACGCGGCCGTAGGGGTTGCCCTTCCACGCCTCGGTCTGCCGGGACGCGGGGATGAAGGAGGGCGAACCCTCGATCGTGGTGTTGTTCGACTCGGCGAGGTCGGCGGAGCCGCCCCAGAGTTCGGGCATGACCGGGCCGATCGCGTTCAGCACCTTGCCGGACGCGGCACGGGTGGAGACGTCCTTGCCGGCCTCGAACAACGGCAGGGCGGCGTCGAAGTCTTCGGGCAGGGTTTGGGACTCGACGCGCTGCAGCAGGGCGGCGGACTCCGGGTAGGCGGCCTGCCAGGCGTCGAAGCCTTCCTGCCAGGTCTTGCGCTCCGCGGCGCCGCGGTCGGCCACGGCGCGGGTGTGGGCCAGGACCTCCTCGTCGACCTGGAAGGACTTCTCCGGGTCGAAGCCCAGGACCTGCTTCAGGCCGGCGACCTCGTCGGCGCCGAGGGCGGAGCCGTGGATCTTGCCGGTGTTCTGCTTCTTCGGTGCGGGCCACCCGATGATGGTGCGCAGCGAGATGATGGAGGGTTTGTTCGTCTCCGCCTTGGCCGCGAGGAGGGCGGCGTGGAGTTCGGCCACGTCCTCCTTGTATTCACCGGTGCGTGTCCAGTCGACGCGCTGGGTGTGCCAGCCGTACGCCTCGTAGCGGGCCAGGACATTCTCGGTGAACGCCACGTCCGTGTCGTCCTCGATGGAGATGTGGTTCTCGTCGTAGATCACCACGAGGTTGCCCAGTTCCTGGTGTCCGGCCAGCGAGGACGCCTCGGAGGTCACGCCTTCCTGGAGGTCGCCGTCGGAGGCGATGACCCAGACGGTGTGGTCGAAGGGGCTCTCGCCGGCGGGAGCCTCGGCGTCGAACAGGCCGCGCATGCGGCGCTGGGAGTACGCGAACCCGACGGCGGACGCCAGGCCCTGGCCCAGCGGGCCAGTGGTGATTTCCACGCCCTTGGTGTGCTTGTACTCCGGGTGGCCCGGGGTCAGCGAACCCCAGGTCCGCAAAGCCTCAAGGTCCTTCAGCTCCAGGCCGTAGCCGGAGAGGAAGAGCTGGATGTACAGCGTGAGGGAGGTGTGCCCGGGGGAGAGGATGAACCGGTCCCGGCCCAGCCACTGCGGATCCGTCGGGTCGTGCCGCATCAGCTTCTGGAAGAGCAGGTACGCGGCCGGGGCCAGGCTCATGGCCGTGCCCGGGTGGCCGTTACCGACCTTCTCCACCGCGTCCGCGGCCAGGACCCGGATGGTGTCCACGGCCTTCTGGTCCAGGCTGGTCCATGACAGTTCTTGCTCTTCCAAATGTGGCACGTAAACCGGGCCCCTCTCTGTGCTGACGGCCGGAGGTACGGGGCATGGCCTCGAGAGGCGTCCGCCGGGGCACACGAGGTGCCCGCGTGGGTGTACCAGCCGTTCACCATCGAAACGTTGATCTATCACTCAGTCGCAAGCGCAGGGGCGTGGAATGCCGCCGGGGCGGTATGCCCGCGCGAGCCGATCTGTCAGCCAGCTTAGTCCCATTCCGGCGGCCCTGAGGCGTATGTGTCGGGATTTGGACGGGTTTCCCGCGTAGCTGAATTCGAGCCGCTTCCCGACCGGCCGGGGCGGGGGCCACGGCCGCCGGGGCGGGGACCGGCGCGCCGCCACGGTATGATGGTCGGAGGCTCCGGAAGGGGCGCTATTCGGCCTGCGCGCCGCGCGGTTCCCGGCGGGAACCGAGCCCCGCCCGGGCACCGTCGGCCGGCGTCCGGTCCGTGGCTTTTCCTTAGGTCCGGTACCCTGCGGGCCTGGCCGACTGATCCAGCAGACAGAACAGCAGACAGAACAGAGTGACTGCCACCGTGAGCACAACAGAAACGCCGTTGAGCGTCCCCCAGGCCCGGATCGGCTTCCGCCGCAAGGCCAAGGCCTACCTGGCACTCACGAAACCGCGGGTCATCGAGCTCCTGCTGGTCAGCACCCTCCCCACCATGATTTACGCCGAGCGCGGCTTCCCGTCGCTGGGCCTGATCCTGGCAACCCTGGTGGGCGGCGCCTTCGCCGCCGGCAGCGCAGGGTCCTTCAACTGCTACATCGACCGGGACATCGACAAGCTGATGCACCGGACCGAGAACCGCCCGCTGGTCACCGGCGAGGTGACGCCCCGCGAGGCGCTGGTCTTCTCGTGGCTGCTGGGTGCCGCCGCGATCGTGATCCTCTGGTTCGGCGCGAACCCGCTCTCCGCCTGGCTGGGCCTGGGCGCCATCGTCTTCTACGTGGTGATCTACACCATGATCCTCAAGCGCCGGACCGCGCAGAACATCGTCTGGGGCGGGGCCGCCGGCTGCTTCCCCGTGCTGATCGCCTGGGCCGCGGTGACGAACACCGTTCAGTGGCCCGCCGTCGTGCTGTTCATGGTGATCTTCCTCTGGACCCCGCCGCACTACTGGCCCCTGTCCATGCGCTACGGCGAGGACTACCGCAACGCCAATGTCCCCATGCTCGGCGCGATCGCCGGCGCCCGCGTGGTCTCCGTCCAGGTGGTCCTCTACGCCTGGGCCATGGTGGCCTGCTCGCTGCTCCTGATCCCGGTCGGCGGCGCCGGCTGGGTCTACACCATCACCGCCGTCGCCGCGGGCGCCTGGTTCCTCTACGAGTCGCACGCCCTCTACGCCCGCGCCCAGGGTGGGGACGTGTCCAACAAGGGCGCCATGAAGGTCTTCCACGGCTCCATCAGCTACCTGACCCTGCTCTTCATCGCCCTCGCCGTTGACCCGTTCGTGGGTTCCGCGCTCGTCGGTTAGGACTCCCGGGTAGGGACCCCGCCTGGGATTGACCGGCAAGGACACTCCGGCCAGGACACTCCGACTGGGAGACCTCCGCTAGGCCTCTTCGGAGGCCGCCGGTTCCGGTTCCCGGCGTGCCCTGCGGGAGCGCCGCAGGTGCCAGACGACCAGGCCGACAATGCCCAGCACCACGATGACTGCGGTGATGTCCTGCCCGGCAGCCTTGGCGACGGCGTCGTAGGAATTGCCCGCGAAGAAGCCCAGCAGCACGAATCCGGTGCCCCAGACCAGGCCGCCGGCGGCGTTGAAGGCCAGGAACCGGGGGTAGTGCATCCGCGAGGCCCCGGCCAGCGCGGGCATCACGGCGCGGAAGAAGGCCACGAACCGGCCCAGGAACACCGCCGAGCCGCCGCGCCGGCGCAGGAACGCCTGGGCTTTGGCCAGGCCGCGGCGGCGCCGCTTCATGATCCGGATGTCCAGCAGCCGCGGTCCCACGTGCTTGCCGATCTCGTAGCCCACGGTGTCCCCGGCGATCGCGGCGGCGACCACGACGGCGGCCATGCCCCAGAGCGGAACCTCGCCGCGGCTGGAGATGACGCCGCCGAGGACCGCCGCGGTCTCACCCGGGATGACGAAGCCCACGAAGATGGCGTCCTCGGCAAAGACCAGGCACGCCACGATGGTGAAGGCCAGTGCCGGGCTGATGTTCAGGATTCCCTCGACAACCGCGCCCACATTCCCTGCCCTCCTCCGCCGTGATTCCGGCGATTACAGGGTCAGGTTACCGGGTCAGGCCCGGGGGCTGCTGTGAGCCAGGTCCGCGGCGTTGGTGGAGGCGGCCATCAGCAGGGCGGCGCCAAGCATGTGCGCGGCCACCAGGAGCGCGGGGATGCCGTTGTAGTACTGCGTGAAGCCGATGACCGCCTGCAGGACCGTGACGCCCAGGAGCAGGAACGCGGCGGTCCGGAACGGTCCGGTGATCCGGCCGTGGAGCACCAGGTAGACGCCAAACAGGGCGCCGGCGGTGACCAGGTAGGCCGGGACGGCGTGGATGTGGGAGACGAAGTCCCAGTCGAGGTTGTTGCGCGGGGCGTCGGCGTCGCCGGCGTGCGGTCCGGCACCGGTCACCACGACGCCGAGGCAGACGGCGACGGCGGAGAACAGGGCGGCGGCGGTCAGCACCGGCCGCGCGGCGCCCGGCAGGGCCGAGAGGGTGCGGTTGCGGGCCCGGCCGGTCCGGCCGTAGGCGCGGTTGACCAGCAGGGTCGCGAGGACCACCAGGGCCATCGAGACCAGGAAGTGCAGGCCCACCACCCAGGGGTTCAGGCGGGTCAGGACGGTGATGCCGCCGATGATGGCCTGCGCGGGGATGCTGGCCAGCAGGCCCAGGGCCAGCAGGAACAGGTCGCGGCGCTCCTTGCGGAGGTTCCACAGGTAGACCAGCATGGCGACGGCCACGGCGGCGAGGGCGAAGGTCAGGAGCCGGTTGCCGAACTCGATGAAGCCGTGGATTCCCATCTCCGGGGTGTTGACCAGGGAGTCGCTGGTGCAGCGCGGCCAGGTGGGGCAGCCGAGGCCGGAGGCTGTGAGGCGGACGGCGCCGCCGGTGACCACCAGGACGGTCTGGCCGATCAGCGACAGCAGCGCCAGCCGGCGGATCGCCGGGTTGACGGTGGTGGGCAGCCGGGAGGACATCCGGGACAGGATCCGGGCGGGGCGGGATACCGTGCTCACATCATTCTCAATTCCACTTGAACCAACGGGCCGCCGCGGCGCCGGCGAGGGCCGTCCACAGCAGCAGGATAAGGACGGCAAAACCATTGACGGTGCCGGTCAGGAGCGCGTCGCGCAGCGCCTGGCCCAGCGCGCCGGAGGGCAGGAAGTGCACCACCGCCTGGGCCAGGGCGGGGAGCCGTTCGGCGGGCAGGACGATGCCGCCGAGCGCGCCGAGGAGGATCCAGAGCAGGTTGGTGATGGCCAGCGTGGCCTCCGGCCGCACCGTTCCGGCCACCAGCAGGCCGAGGGAGGTGAACGCGGCGGCGCCCAGGACCAGCAGGAGCAGGGCGGGCAGCAGTCCGGCGGCTTCGGGACGCCAGCCCATCGGCAGGGCGACGGCGGTGACCACGAGTACCTGGACCACCAGCACGGCCAGGACGGCCAGGATCTTGCCGACGATCAGGCCGGTGCGGCCCAGGGGTGTGCTGGAGAGGAAGCGGAGCACCCCGTACCGGCGGTCGAAGCCGGTGGCAATGCCCTGCCCGGTGAATGCCGTCGACATGGCGCACAGGGCCAGGATGCCGGGCACGGCGATGTTGACCCGGCTGTGGCCGAGGCCGTCCAGCAGGGGAGTGACGGCCAGGCCGATCAGGGCCATCAGGGGCAGGATGACGGCCAGGATCAGCTGTTCGCCGTTGCGCAGCATGGTGACCGTCTCGTAGCGGCCCTGCAACAGGATGCGGCGGACCAGCGGCGCGGGTTCGCTGCCCAGCGGGGCGGGCGCGGCGGCGGCCTGCGGTGCGGGGGCGGAGCTCATCGGGTCTCCCTTCCGGAGATGTCGAGGAACACGTCCTCCAGGCTGCGGGCGGCCAGGCTCATCGAGGCCGGCATGATGCCGCGGGCCGCCCACCAGGCGGTGACGGCGGCCAGGTCGGCCGGGGTCAGGGCGCCGGAGACGCTGTAGCTGCCGGCCCGGGTCTCGCGGACGTCGACGGCGGCGGGCAGCACCCCGGTCAGGTCCAGCCCGGGCTCGGCCTCGAAGAGCAGGGTGCGGACGTTGCCGCCGGGGGCGTCGGGGGTCAGTTCGTGGCGCAGCAGCTGGGCGACGGTGCCCTCGGCGACGTTGCGGCCGTTGTCGATGATGTAGACGTAGTCGGCCAGCCGCTGCGCGTCGTCCATCAGGTGGGTGGTGAGGATGATGGCCATGCCGCTGTCGCGGAGTTCGCCGATCAGGTCGAAAACCAGCTGGCGGGACTGGGGGTCCAGGCCCGCGCTGGGCTCGTCGAGGAACAGGACCTCGGGCCGGCCGGCCAGGGCGGCGGCGAGGGCCAGCCGCTGCTTCTGCCCGCCGGAGAGGCGCCGCACGCCGGTACGGCTGAAGCTGTCGATGCCCAGCCGGGCGACCAGGTCCTCAACCGGCCACGGATCCTTGTACATGCCCGCGATGTGGTGGAGCAGGGGGATGGGACGGGCCGACGGCGGGAGGCCGCCGTCCTGGAGCATCACCCCCACCCGGGAGCGCAGCTCGGCGCCCGCGGTGTCCGGGTCCTGTCCCAGCAGGCTGATGCTGCCCCCGGTGCGCTTCCGCATCCCCTGGGCGCACTCGAGGGTGGTGGTCTTGCCCGCACCGTTGGCGCCCAGCAGGGCCGTCACCTGGCCGCGCTCGGCCACCAGGGACACGTCGCTGACCACCCGCAGCATCTTGCCGTCCAGGCTGGGGACGGGGCCAACATCCTTGATGAGACCCTGAATGGCCAGGGCGGGGGATTCGGGAGATCGCACCGGAACATTCTACGGGATGTAGTAGGGCGCGAAGCTGGGAGCGGGCCGGGCCCGGGTGCGGAGGTTCCCGCCGCCGGCCTCCGCCGCCGGGGAAGCCATGCCTTACTGGAACGCCGGACTAAATTACGACATGATTGTGTTGTGTATTCCATGAGTTCTGTGACTGCTTCCGCCGCGCCTCCCGCGCGTGGGGATCAGGCGCGCCCGGGCCCCGGGCCGCGGGAGACTCCAGCGCCGCCGGTCACCGCCGCGGACGCCGAGGAGCGCACCCGGGACCGCGTGCTGAGCGCGGTGCTGGAACACGGCCCGATCAGTGCCGCCGAGCTCGGCGAACTGCTGGGCTTCACCCCGGCCGCCGTCCGCCGGCACCTGGACCACCTGTCCCGCCGCGGTGTCATCGAAGTCAAGCGCGTCGCGCGCGCGGGCGCCGGAGCCGGCCGTCCCGCCCGCCGCTACGTGCTGAGCTCCCAGGGCCAGTCCAGCCTCGGCAACGACTACCTGGACATCGCGGCCTCCGCCCTGCGCCGCCTCGGCGCGGCCGCCGGGGACGACGCCGTCCGGGAGTTCGCCGTCGAACGCTTCGAGGCAATGGAGCGCCGCTACGCCCCCGCGGTCGAGGCCGCGGGCAGCGACATCACCGCCCGCGCCCAGGCACTCTCCGACGCCCTGAGCCGGGACGGCTTCGTCGCCTCCGCCCAGTCGATCGAGGCCAAGGCGCCCCTGCCGGCGGCGCTCTCCAGCGTGCAGCTGTGCCAGGGACACTGCCCGATCCAGCAGCTCGCCGCCCAGTTCCCCGTGTTCTGCGACGTGGAGACCGAGGTGTTCTCCCGGCTGGTCGGCGTCGATGTCCGGCGGCTGTCCACCCTGGCGCGCGGCGGCCACGTCTGCACCACCCACATACCTACGGGCCGTCCGGCCAGCGTCGGGACCGCCGGTCCCGACGCTCCGGGCAACCCGGACGAAGTATCCAACCATCTGCAAGAAAGGCCGTGATGACGGACCAACTATCAGAGAAGAAGGTTGCTGAATCCACTGTGATCTCGGAGATTCTGGAAAAGAACCCCGAGCTGCACGGAATTGGCACCTACGAGTACGGCTGGGCCGACAAGAACGACGTCGGCGCCAACGCCCGCCGTGGCATCGACGAGGAGGTCGTCCGCGACATCTCGGCCAAGAAGAACGAGCCCGAATGGATGCTCGACCTTCGCCTCAAGGGCCTGAAGTACTTCGACCGCAAGCCCATGCCCACCTGGGGCGCTGACCTCTCCGGCATCGACTTCGACAACATCAAGTACTTCGTGCGGTCCACCGAGAAGCAGGCCGCCAGCTGGGAAGACCTGCCCGAAGACATCCGGAACACCTACGAGAAGCTGGGCATCCCGGAAGCCGAGCGCAGCCGCCTGGTCTCCGGCGTCGCCGCCCAGTACGAGTCCGAGGTGGTCTACCACCAGATCCGCGAGGACCTCGAGGCCCAGGGCGTCATCTTCTTGGACACCGACACCGCCCTGCGTGAGCACCCGGAGATCTTCCAGGAGTACTTCGGCACCATCATCCCGGTGGGCGACAACAAGTTCGCCTCGCTGAACACGGCCGTCTGGTCCGGTGGTTCCTTCGTGTACGTGCCCAAGGGCGTCCACGTGGACATCCCGCTGCAGGCCTACTTCCGGATCAACACCGAGAACATGGGCCAGTTCGAGCGGACCCTGATCATCGCCGACGAGGACTCCTACGTCCACTACATCGAAGGCTGCACCGCCCCGATCTACACCTCGGACTCGCTGCACTCGGCCGTCGTCGAGATCGTCGTGAAGAAGGGCGCCCGCGTCCGCTACACGACCATCCAGAACTGGTCCAACAACGTGTACAACCTGGTCACCAAGCGCGCCATCTGCGAGGAGGGCGCCACCATGGAGTGGGTCGACGGCAACATCGGCTCCAAGGTCACCATGAAGTACCCGGCCGTCTACCTGGTCGGCGAGGGCGCCAAGGGCGAGACCCTCTCCATCGCGTTTGCCGGCGAGGGCCAGCACCAGGACACCGGCTCCAAGATGGTCCACATCGCGCCGAACACCAAGAGCTCGATCATCTCCAAGTCCGTGGCCCGCGGCGGCGGCCGTGCCGCCTACCGCGGCCTGGTCCAGGTCCGCGAGGGCGCCAAGCACTCGGCCAACACCGTGCGCTGTGACGCCCTGCTGGTGGACACCATCAGCCGCTCCGACACCTACCCCTACATCGACATCCGCGAGGACGACGTCGTGATGGGGCACGAGGCGACCGTCTCCCGCGTCAGCGAAGAGCAGCTCTTCTACCTGATGTCCCGCGGCATGCGCGAGGACGAGGCCATGGCCATGATCGTGCGCGGCTTCATCGAGCCGATCGCCCGCGAGCTTCCCATGGAGTACGCGCTGGAGCTGAACCGCCTGATTGAACTGCAGATGGAAGGATCGGTCGGTTAATGACTGACATCACTACTGAAAAGGCCCGCATCGGCGCGCCCTCGACCCAGCCGCTGATCGACGGCTTCACCGAGGAGGGCGAAAACCTCTCCCCGCTGAACACCGTCGATTCCAAGGCGCCGCTGGGCGGGGACGCCGTCAAGGCCCACTCGCACGGCGGCGGCGTCGGCGTCCCGGACAGCTCGCGCGCCGGCCGCCTGACCTCCTACGCCCTGGCGGACTTCAAGCCGCTGACCGGCATGGAGGAGGACTGGCGGTTCACCCCGCTCAAGCGCCTCCGCGGCCTGCACACCGAGGTCCTGAACGGCGCGGCCCCGACCGTTACCGTCACCGCACCGGACAGCGTCCGGGTTGAGTCCGTGGACCGCGGCGATGCCCGCATCGGCTCCGCCGCGATCCCGGAGGACCGGGTCTCCGCCAACGCCTGGGAGAACTCCGCCGGCGCGACCGCCGTCACCATCCCGGCCGAGGTCCAGGCCGAGGGCGAGATTACCCTCGTGCTCACCGGCCAGGGCGACGCCCCGGCCGCGCAGCACATCGTCATCACCGCGGAGAAGTTCTCCAAGGCCGTCGTCGTCCTGGACCACCAGGGGAGCGCCGTCGTCTCCGAGAACGTCGAAATCCTGGTTGAGGACGGCGCCGAACTGACCGTCATCTCGCTGCAGGAATGGTCGGACGACTCCGTCCACGCCTCCTCCCAGCAGGCCAAACTCGGCCGCGACGCCAAGTTCAAGCACATCGTCGTCAGCCTCGGCGGCGACCTGGTCCGCGTCACGCCGTCGGCCCGCTTCACCGCCCCCGGCGCCGAAGCCGAAATGTACGGCCTGTACTTCGCCGACGCCGGCCAGCACCTGGAGCAGCGGCTCTTCGTCGACCACGCCGTCGCCAACTGCAAGTCCAACGTGCTCTACAAGGGCGCGCTGCAGGGCAAGAACGCGCACACCGTCTGGGTGGGTGACGTCCTGATCCGCAAGGAAGCCGAAGGCACCGACACGTACGAGGCCAACCGCAACCTGGTCCTCACCGACGGCGCCCGCGCCGACTCCGTGCCGAACCTGGAAATCGAGACCGGCCTGATCGCCGGCGCCGGCCACGCCAGCGCCACCGGCCGTTTCGACGACGAGCACCTGTTCTACCTGATGGCCCGCGGCATTCCGGAGAAGGTGGCCCGCCGTCTGGTGGTCCGCGGCTTCCTGAACGAGATCATCCAGCAGATCAAGGTCCCCGCCATTGAGGAACGCCTCACGGCCGCCGTCGAGCGCGAGCTCGCCGCGACGGACAACTAAGGCGCGTCAGCGGCGGACACGGAACAGGACGGACACATGACGGAACAGCCCAAGGGCGAGCTGGTATGCACTGCCAGCGAGATCCAGGTCAAGCAGGCCCTGCGGATCCTGATCGACGACTACCCGGTAGCCGTGGTCAAGGACTCGATGGGGGAGATCCACGCGATCGGGGACACCTGCTCGCACGCGGACATCTCCCTCTCCGAGGGCGAGGTGGAAGGGTGCGCGATCGAGTGCTGGGGCCACGGCTCCCAGTTCGACCTGCGCTCCGGCCAGCCGCTACAGCTGCCCGCCTATGACCCGGTGCCCGTCTTCGCCGTCACGATCGCTGACGGCAACGTCTACGTTGACGTCAGCACCATGCTCAACGGCGCCGAGGCGCCCAACGCCGGCTGACCGCCGCCCCACCGCAGTCCATCGCACCGCACCCGGCAAGTACCCACACTTTTTCGACGAGAACCATCCGGCCGCAGAGGCAGCCGGACAGAGGAGAACACGACACATGTCCACTCTTGAGATCAAGGACCTGCACGTCAGCATTGACACCGAGCAGGGCACCAAGGAAATCCTGAAGGGCGTCAGCCTGACCATCCGGACCGGCGAGATCCACGCCATCATGGGCCCCAACGGCTCCGGCAAGTCCACCCTGGCCTCCACCATCGCCGGCCACCCGCGCTACAACGTCACCAGCGGCTCCATCACCCTCGACGGCGAAGACGTCTTGGAGATGAGCGTCGACGAGCGCGCCCGCGCCGGCCTCTTCCTGGCCATGCAGTACCCGGTGGAGGTCCCCGGCGTGAGCATGACCAACTTCCTGCGCACCGCCAAGACCGCCATCGACGGCGAGGCTCCCAAGCTCCGCACCTGGACCAAGGACGTCAAGGCCGCCATGGAGCAGTTGCGTATCGACGCCGACTTCACCCAGCGCAACGTCAACGAGGGCTTCTCCGGCGGTGAGAAGAAGCGGGTGGAGATCCTCCAGCTCGAGCTCTTCAAGCCGAAGTTCGCCATCCTCGACGAGACCGACTCCGGCCTGGACGTCGACGCCCTGAAGGTCGTCTCCGAGGGCGTCAACCGCGCCCAGTCCGGCGGCAACATGGGCACCCTGCTGATCACCCACTACACCCGGATCCTGCGCTACATCAAGCCGGAATTCGTGCACGTGTTCGTCGACGGCAAGGTCGTCGAGGAGGGCGGCCCGGAGCTGGCCGACCGCCTCGAAGAAGAAGGCTACGACCGCTACGTCCAGGGTGCCGGAGCCGCAACCATCGCTGCCGACGCGGCAGCTCAGGCCTAGTAAGGACTACGCCATGACCGAAACGAATACGGCCCGCACGGGCCTCGAGGACGTCGAGGAGGCGCTCAAGGACGTGATCGACCCCGAACTCGGGGTTAACATCGTGGACCTTGGCCTGCTCTACGGTCTGAAGTACTCCGACGACGACGGCGCCCTGCTGATCGACATGACGCTGACGACGGCCGCGTGCCCACTCACCGACGTGATCGAGGAGCAGGTCGGCCAGGCCCTCGACGGGATCGTCGACGACTGGCGGCTGAACTGGGTCTGGATGCCGCCGTGGGGTCCTGAACGGATCACCGAGGACGGCCGCGACCAGATGCGCGCCCTCGGGTTCAACATCTAGGTCCGTCCCCACCGCCTCCGGGCAACGGCTTAACCACGACGGCGGCCGCCCACCTTCACTGCGAAGGTGTGCGACCGCCGTCGGCGTTTAAGTCAGCGCTCGAGTGAGCGCAACAGCCTAGGGGGCGGCGACCTTGAAGGTGTCGCACTGGTTGATGTCGCCGGTGGTGTAGCCCTGGTAGAACCACTTCTGCCGCTGGGCGCTGGAGCCGTGCGTCCAGCTCTCCGGGGAGACCCGGCCGGTGGCGGCCTTCTGGATCCGGTCATCGCCCACGGCGGAGGCCGCGGACAGCGCGTCCTGCAGGTCCTTGTCCGTGACGGCCGCAAGGAACGGCTGGCCGGACGCGGGATCCTTGGCTGTGGTGGCGTGCTTGACCCAGAGACCGGCATAGCAGTCGGCCTGCAGCTCCACACGGACGCCGCCGGACTCGGGTCCCTGCGGGTCCTGCTGCGCCTTGTCGATGGTTCCCAGCAGGTTCTGGATGTGGTGGCCGAACTCGTGCGCGACCACATACTCCTGCGCCAGGGGACCGCCGGAGGAACCGAACCGGTCCACGAGCTCTTGGAAGAAGCCTGGGTCGAAGTAGGCGGTGCGGTCCACCGGGCAGTAAAACGGGCCGACGTCGGACGTGGCGTTGCCGCAGCCGGTGCTGGTCGCGTTCTCGAAGATCACGGTGTTGGGCCGCGGATACTGCTTGCCGTACTGGGCCAGGTACTCCGGCCAGAAAGCGTTGAGGCTGTTGACCGTGCCGTTGATCCGGCAGTCCAGCCGGGCGTTGGCGTCGGCGCCGGTCTTGCAGGCGGGGGCCGTGCCTTGGCTCTGCGTCTGATCCTGGGCGCCGGAGGTCAGACCGCCGAGGACGTTCGGATTGATGCCGAAGAGCAGGGCCAGCAGCAGGACGACGCCGCCACCGATCCCGCCGCCGATCTTGAGTCCGGAGCCGCCGCCGCGGCGGTCCTGCACCTGGGACGGGTCAAGCTGGACGTTGTCATTGAAGCTCATGCAAGTCACAGTAGCCGCTCCCGCCCGCGTGGGGGTGCCGTCCCGGTAAAGTTGCCCCGATGCCTTTTCTCGACCGACTCCAGCGCTGGGCCGACAGCCGCCCCGACGACACCGCCGTCGTCGTCGGCGGCGCGCGGCTGACTTGGGCGCAGCTGCGGGACGGGGCCGCCGGCCTGGTTGCGTCGGCGCCGCCGGTGTCCGTGCTGGCCGAACCCAACTCCACCGCTTTCGTTGCCGCCTTTGCCGCCGCCATTGCGGGGTCCCGCCGCTGCGCCGTCCTCGACGCCACCTGGCCGGAGGCGTTGCGCGTCGCCATCACGGAACGGATCGGGGAGTACGCTGGCGGCCTGCCCGCCGATTCCGTCCATTCCGGCGACCTGGTCGACGGGCCGCCCGACACCCCGTTCCTGATCGGGCTGACCTCCGGCACTACGTCCCTGCCCAAGGCCTTCACCCGGTCCCGCCGATCCTGGCAGGTCTCGTTCGAGTCCTCGATTGAGTTCTTCGGCCTCCGGCCCGGCGACCGGACGCTCGCTCCCGGGACCATGGCGGCCAGCCTGAACCTTTACGCGCTGGCCGAGTGCCTCTACGCCGGCACCGAGTTCCACACCCTGACCGGCTTCGACGTCGGCGACGCCCACGCCGCCATCAGCCACGACGGGATCACCCGGCTGGTCTTGGTCCCCACCATGCTGCGGCTGCTCAGCGAACGCGGCCTGGCCGGCGGCGTTGATGCCTCCGGGCTGCGCAGCATCATCTGCGCCGGCTCGAAGCTGGACGCCCGCACCCTCGAGGCCGCCCGGCGCTGGGCCCCCAACGCCACCATCTTCGAGTACTACGGCGCGGCCGAACTGAGCTTCGTGGCCGGCGGCGGCCTCTGCCCGGGCGGCTCCGCGACGGCCACGCCCGCCGGGACCCTGATCGGCACGCCCTTTCCCGGCGTGGAACTTCGCATCCTGGACGAGGACGGGAACCCGGTCCCGGACGGAACCCCCGGCGACGTCTGCGTACGCAGCGGCATGGTCAGCGACGGCTACCTCTGGGGCGACGACGGCGCCGCCCTCCGGACCGTGAACGGCTGGTACACCGTCGGCGACCAGGGCTACCTCCAGGACGGTGCGCTGCACCTGCTGGGACGCCGGTCCGAGATGATCAACACCGCCGGCACCAACGTCTACCCGCACGAGGTGGAACTGGCCCTCGCCTCAGTTCCCGGTGTCGCCGCCGCCGTCGCGGCCGGACAAACCGACGAGGTCCGCGGGCAGCGGCTGGTGGCGGGCGTCGTTCCGGCCCACGGCGGCCTGTCCGCCACGCAGCTGCGCACCGGGCTGGAGTCACTGCTGCCGCGGAGCAAACGCCCCCTGGACTACTACCTCCTGACCGAGCTGCCGCTCACGGACCGTGGCAAGCCCAGCCGGGCGCTGCTGCTGTCCTGGATTGCCGACGGCGACCCGCGGGCCCGGCGTCTTGGCTGAGCCGCACCCGGCGCTGCCCCCGGAGCGGCAGCCGGTGATCATCGGGGCGCTCCGCACCCCGGTACGCCGTGCCCACGGCGCGTTCGGCCGGCTGGAGGCGCAACAGCTTCTCGCCCCGGTCCTGGGCCGGCTGCTGGCCGACGCCGGCGTCCCCGCCCGGCAGGTCAGCGACGTCGTGATCGGCAACGCCGTGGGCGGCGGCGGGAACGTCGCCCGGCTCGCCGCCCTCGAGGCCGGCCTTCCCGTCGCCGTGCCCGGCCTCACCGTCGACCGCCAGTGCGGCTCCGGCCTGGACGCGATCGTGCTGGCCTCCCGCATGGTCGCCGGCGGGGACGGGACTGAGCTATACCTGGCCGGCGGCGTGGAGAGCATCAGCACCGCGCCGCTGCGCGCCCGCCGCGGCCCGGACGGCGAACCCGTTTTTTACCGCCGCGCCCGGTTCGCGCCGGAGCGGTTCGGCGACCCTGACATGGGCGCCGCCGCCGAGAACGTGGCGGAGGCCTGCGGCATCGGCCGGGAACGGCAGGACGAGTTAGCGCTCCGCAGCCACCGCCGGGCCCTGACCGCCGCCGCGGCGGGTGCCTTCGACGCCGAAACCGTCCCCGTGGACCTGGTGCCGCACGGCGGGACCGGCACGGTGACCCACGACGACGGCCCGCGCGCCTCCCTGACGCCGGCCATCCTCGCCCGTTTCCCTGCCGCCTTCGTCCGCGGCGGCACGGTCACGGCCGGGAACTCCTGCTTCGACGCGGACGCCGCGTCCGCCGTCGTGGTCACCTCCCTGGCCCACGCCCGTGAGGTGGGCGCCCGCGACGGGCTGCTGGTGCTCGGCACGGATACGGCGGGGGTGGACCCACGGCTCCTGGGCCTGGGCGCCGCCGACGCCGGGGCCCGGCTGCTGGATCGGACCGGAACCACAGCGGACGCGGTGGACCTGGTGGAGTTCAACGAGGCCTTCGCGTCCCAGACCCTGGCCTGCCTGGACCGGCTGGGCATCGACGCGGACCGCGCCAACCGGGACGGGGGAGCACTGGCGCTGGGCCACGCCTACGGAGCCTCGGGGGCCGTGCTCGTGACCCGGCTGCTCGCCCAGGCGCGGCGCGCCGGCACAGACGATCAAGTGGCCCTGGCGATGATCAGCATCGCCGGCGGCATGGGCACCGCGGCGCTGTTCCGGTACCGGAGGCTCGCCTAGCCGGCGTCGGCGTCGCCCAGGCCGCGGGCCGCCAGCGCCTCACCGGTCTGCCGGGCGAAGGCAACCGTGGTGATGAAGACCGGCAGGACCAGGGCCCGGGGATTGCGCTCCAGGCCGCGGGCCCGGGCGGAGTCCCGGACGTCGGCGAACGCCCCGGCGATGAAGGGGATGCTGCGCACCATGATGGCGATGGTCAGGGCGAAGCGCTCCGGATCCGCGCCGAACCGTTCCAACGGCCGGGCGAGGGAGGCGGCGCCGTCCAGCAGCTCCCGCACCGGGGTCGTGGCCGTCACGATCGAGGCCGCCACCACGCAGACCAGCACGTTCAGCACGATCCGCGCCGCGGTGGGGCCGCCCAGCTGCCACCACTGGAACGCGCCCACCAGCGCCAGTATGGGCAGCACCGGCCGGACCGCCGTCGCCAGCCGCCGGATTCCGGCACCGCTGGCCAGGAAGACGGCGGACAGCAGGGCAAGGGCCGCCGCGGACACGGCCCAGTCGGAGACCAGCCAGGACCCCGCGCCGCAGAGCAGCACCAGCAGGAACTTCGCCCACAACGGGGCACGGTGCACCATGGAGCGGCCGGGAACGTAGCCGGCAAGGAGGAAACCGTGGCCCCTCACGGCCGCGCCGGCATCCCGCACAGGGCGCGGTAGCAGGCCACTGCCTCCGGCGCCGCACCGTCGAAGACGACCGTCCCGGCGTCGATCACCAGCACGCGGTCCATGTCCGCGGCGATCTCCAGGTCGTGGGTGGAGAGGACCACCTGCTGCCCGAGCCCGGCCAGGGTGGTGCGCAGCAGCTCACGGTTCCGCAGATCCAGCAGCGTGGACGGCTCGTCCAGCACCAGGACCTCCGGCTCCACGGCCAGCACGGCGGCCAGAGCCGCGAGTTGCCGCTCCCCGCCGGAGAGTTCGTAAACGCTCTGGTCCGCCATGCCCAGCAGGCCGAACCGGTCCAGCACGGCCTCGGCCCGGGCACGCCGTTCCACGCCGTTGCGCACCAGGCGGCGCAGCGAAAGTTCCACGTCCTCCCGCGGTGTGGGCATCACCAGCTGGGAGAGCGGGTCGGTGAAGACGAATCCCACCCGGCGGCGCACCGCCCGCACATCCCTGCCTGTATCTAGGCCACCCACGGTGACCCGGCCCGCGGTGGGAAGCACCAGGCCGTTGAGCAGCCGCAGCAGGGAAGACTTCCCCGACCCGTTGGCGCCGATGATCCCGATCCGGTGCTCGGCCAGGGTCAGCGCGGGCAAGTCCAGCAGGGTCTTCGGTTCGGCCCGGCCGTCCACGTCAATCCGGACCGCGGGACGGTCCAGGATGATGCTCACGGCCGGGCGGTGCCGCGACGCACCCGGCGCAGCAGCAGGTCCGGGAATGCCCGGTGCAGGGCCAGGGCGATAATCACGGCGAGGACGTTCTTGATGATGTCCCCGGGGTAGAACGGCAGGTCGGCCAGGAACGCGGCCGTCAGGCTCAGCTTGGCGTTGACCATCATGCCCAGGATGCCCAGGCCGTGGATGAAGACGATGCTGGCTGCCATAGCGGCGCAGAACAGCAGCACCGGGCGCAGTGTGCCGCGGCGGCCCGCACCCGCTACCGCGGAGGTCCGGCGGAGGACGACGGCGGTCAGGGCGCCGACGGCGGTGGCGCCCAGCAGGAAGCCGATGATGTAGCCGCCGGAGGGACCGGCCAGCACGCCCAGGCCGGCGCGGCCGCCGCTGAAGATGGGCAGGCCTGCGAAGCCCAGCAGCAGGTAGAGGCCGACGGCGGCGAACGCCCGGGCCGGCCCCAGGGCCAGTCCGGTGAGGATGACCGCCAGCGTCTGCAGGGTGATGGGCACGCCGAGGCCGCCCACCGGGATGGCCGCGACCAGGGCGGATCCCGCCACCAGGGCGGCGAAGACGGCCACCAGGGCCAGGTCGGTGGCGTCCCAGCGGCGGCGCGGGGCGGATGCCGGGGCGGTTGCCGGGGTGCCGTCCTCGGTGGTTGCCTGCGCGCGAGCAGAGGGCGCGGCGGGGGTGCCGGTCGTTGCGGAGGTGTTCTCGGTGCTGGCCATGCTGTGTCCTGTTCGTCACGGAATTCGGGTCCTGACTCCGACGGTACGTCCTGCGTGCTGGCCCGTTTTTGTAGCCCCTCCACTAGTGGCGGGGCCACCCGATGGGGGACTCCACCAAAAGTGGCCGACCCGGCCGCCCACCGCCCCGATGCGGGCCGGCGGGGGTGCTGCCGGTAGACTGGAACAGGCCGTGTTCTCGGCCCCACCGCCCCGGCGCCTTGCAGGCATGACCGCCGCGCCGCGGCGTTCCCTGTTGTGAAAGGCCTTAGCTGCATTGATTACCGTCCAGGATCTCGAACTGCGCGCCGGCGCCCGCCTCCTTATGGACCAGGTGAGCTTCCGGATCGACAAGGGAGACAAGATCGGCCTCGTGGGCCGAAACGGTGCAGGTAAGACCACGCTCACCCGTGTGCTCGCCGGCGAGGGCCTGCCCGCGGCCGGCAAGGTGACCCGCAGCGGCGAGATCGGCTACCTGCCGCAGGACCCCCGCACCCCGGACATGGAGCAGCTGGCCCGCGACCGGATCCTCTCCGCCCGCGGCCTGGACATCGCGGTCGGCAAGCTCCGCGCCGCGCACGAGGAAATGGCCAGCGAGGACCCTGCCGTTCAGCGCAAGGCCATGAACCGCTACGACCGGCTGGAGTCCGAGTTCCTCGCCGCGGGCGGGTACGCCGCCGAGGCCGAGGCCGCCGCGATCTGCTCCAACCTCGCCCTGCCGGACCGGCTGCTGAACCAGCCCCTGAAGACCCTCTCCGGCGGTCAGCGCCGCCGCGTGGAGCTGGCCCGCATCCTGTACTCGGATGCCGAGACCATGCTCCTCGACGAACCGACCAACCACCTCGACGCCGACTCAATCGCCTGGCTCCGGGACTTCCTCAAGAACCACCAGGGAGGCCTGATCGTCATCAGCCACGACACCGAGCTGCTCGAGGCCACGGTGAACAAGGTGTTCCTGCTCGACGCCAACCGCGCGCAGATCGACATCTACAACATGGACTGGAAGCGCTACCTGACCCAGCGCGAGACCGACGAGCGGGCCCGCAAGCGCGAACGCGCCAACGCCGAGAAGAAGGCCCAGGTCCTGATGGACCAGGCCAACAAGATGCGCGCCAAGGCCACCAAGGCCGTCGCCGCGCAGAACATGGCCAAGCGCGCCGAGCGCCTGCTCGGCGGCCTCGAGGCGGTCCGCGAGAACGACCGGGTGGCCGCCCTGCGCTTCCCGGACCCGTCGCCCTGCGGCAAGACCCCGCTCACCGCCGACGGGCTCAGCAAGTCCTACGGCTCGCTGGAGATCTTCACCGACGTCGACCTCGCGATCGACCGCGGTTCCAAGGTGGTCATCCTGGGCCTCAACGGTGCCGGCAAGACCACCCTGCTGCGGATGCTCGCCGGCGTGGACAAGCCGGACACCGGCAAGGTGGTCGCAGGCCACGGCCTCAAGGTGGGCTACTACGCGCAGGAGCACGAGACCCTGGACGTGGACCGCACCGTGCTGCAAAACATGCGCTCCGCGGCGCCGGACATGAACGACTCCGAGGTCCGCGGCATCCTGGGCTCGTTCCTGTTCTCCGGGGACGACGTCGACAAGCCCGCCGGCGTGCTTTCCGGCGGTGAGAAGACCCGCCTGGCGCTGGCCACCATCGTGGCCTCCAGCGCCAACGTGCTTCTCCTCGACGAGCCCACCAACAACCTGGACCCCGCCAGCCGCGGCGAAATCCTGGGCGCCCTGCGCAACTACACCGGCGCCGTCGTCCTGGTCAGCCACGACGAGGGCGCCGTCGAGGCGCTCAACCCGGAGCGGGTCGTCATGCTGCCCGACGGCGTCGAGGACCTCTGGAACGAGGACTACCTGGACCTGATCACGCTGGCGTAGGCTGCCGGCCCCGGTCGCCTTCGCGGCCCGGCTCGCCCGATTTGCCACGAAGGGCCGCTAACCGTCAGGTTTAGCGGCCCTTCGTGGCAAACGGGTGGCACTCGCCGTGGCTGCGGCGTCGGAAGCCATGCCGTCCTTGCTCAGAAGCCCTGGGCGTCGAGGATGGCGTCTTCCTCTTCCTCGGCCGTGGCGTTCTTTCGCTTCCGGGGAGCCGGACGACGGCGGGGCGCATTCGCGGCGGAGTGGTACGCCGCCTCGCCCCGGGCCTCTGCATCCTCGGCGTCTTCGGCGTCGATGGCGGCGTTGCGCGCCTGCTGCCGGGCCGCATAGCCGAAGGCGAAGAACATCAGCACGCCGAACGCGAACCACTGCAGCGAGTAGGACAGGTGGGTGCCCTCGTCCGTGGACGGCTTCGGGAAGCCCAGCGGCATGGTCGCGGCAGCGGGACTCTCGCTGGCCACCTGTCCATACGCGCCGGTCAGCACCGGGTAGCCCAGCTGTCCGGCGTACGTGGGAAGGTCAATGGAGGCCAGCTGCCCCTCCGGGGCGCCGCGCTGCAGGGTCGGCTCCGAGGGCTTGAGCCGGGCGACGACGGTGACGTTGCCTTCGGGCGGCGCCGGCACCGAGTCCGGGCTGCCGGGCGTCTTGTTGCCGATCGGCAGCCAGCCGCGGTCGATCACCACGGTGTCGCCGGAATCGAGCTTCAGCGGGACCACCACCTCGTAGCCGGGCTGGCCGTTGAGCGGCCGATTGCGCACCACCCGCTGGCCGGCGGTGTCATAGACGCCGTGGAGCTCCACCTGGGTCCATTCGCGTTCCGCATCCAGCCGGACGAACTCGTTGCGTACCTCGGTGAACGGCAGCGGGGTGGCCGAGTAGTTCGAGACGACGCGGTTGATCTCGGCCAGCGTCTCGGCCCGGCGGTCCATCTGCCAGCGGCCCAGGAAGACGCACGCCGTGGCGAAGATGGCGGCCAGCAGCAAATAGCCCAGCCACTTGCTGGAAAAGAGAAAGCGGTACATTCAGGCGGCCCCGCCCGGGGTCGCGGGGGACTCGTCAGGCACGAGGGGGAGGGTTTCCTTCCAGAGGCCGCGGGTCCGGAGGTAGTCCTCCAGCCACTCGCGGTGGTCCCCGCACGCCAGCCAGGTTTTGCGCCGGTCGGGGGTGTGAATCTTCGGATTGTTCCAGAGCAGCCGCCACTCTGCTCCGGCACGGCACGCCTTGCGCGAGCAGATGGCGGTTTCCGGCGCGGCGGTCCCGCCGGCCAGGTCGAGGAGGTTCATGAAGCGGCCCGTCTGTGGTCTTCGTCGTCATCGTCGTCGTCGATGATCTCGCCCTGAAGCAGGGTGACCGGCCCGTCGTCGTCGGGCATGTCGCCGAAGGACTCCGCCGGCGGCGGTCCCTCCAGCTGGCCCAGCGGCACGTAGTCGATCAGTGACTCGCTGTGTACCTCCGCCTTGTCGTTGCCGTTGGCGACCACCACCGCGAACCAGGGCAGGAACACGGCCCCGATCACCGGGAGGATTTTGAACCAGCCGTCAACCACAAAGATCAGAACCAGGCAGACCATGCGGATGCCCATGGCCAGGGCATACTTGACCATCCGCGAACGCATCTCTTCCGAGTGGGCGGTGGCGGCGTCGGTGATGCTGTGGACCTCGGTGTCCTCGAAGTCCTCGCCGGGCGTGGTGCCGCCGGGCCGGTTCTTGTTTGTCACAGCTGTCAGATCACGCTCCATAGGCTCACCGTCAATTCTCGCACCATCGGCGGAAGCGCCCAAACGGCTCCGGCACCGGAACACTGGCTAAGATCGAAGGCAGGAAACCCAGCCCCGAGCGGCGCCACTGAGCCGCAGAATCCCGGAGACCACCATGACCGAAGCAAGCTCCACGGGACGCAGCGTCCTCATCACCGGCGGCAACCGCGGCATCGGACTGGCCATCGCCGAGTCCTTCCTCGCCAACGGCGACAAGGTAGCCGTGACCTACCGCAGCGAATCCGCCCTGCCCGAGGGCATCCTGGGCGTCAAGGCGGACGTGACGGATGAGGCCTCCGTCGACGCCGCCTTCGCCGAGGTCGAGGCGGCCCACGGTCCGGTGGAGGTGCTGGTGGCCAACGCCGGCATCACCAAGGACACCCTGCTGATGCGGATGAGCGAGGACGACTTCACCTCCGTCATCGACACCAACCTCACCGGAGCCTTCCGCGTCATCAAGCGCGCCTCCAAGGGCATGATCCGGGCCCGCAAGGGCCGTGTGGTGCTGATCTCCTCCGTCTCGGGCCTCTACGGCGCCCCCGGCCAGATCAACTACTCCGCTTCCAAGGCCGGCCTCGTGGGCATCGCCCGCTCGCTGACCCGCGAACTCGGCGCCCGGGGCATCACCGCCAACGTGGTGGCCCCCGGCTTCATCAACACGGACATGACCGCCGAACTGCCGGAGGCCACCCAGAAGGACTACCTGACCAAGGTTCCCGCCGGCCGCTTCGCCGAGGCGTCCGAGGTGGCCAACGTCGTCCGCTGGATCGCCAGCGACGAGGCCGCCTACATCTCCGGCGCCGTGATCCCGGTCGACGGCGGCCTCGGAATGGGCCACTAGCCTTCTTCGCCGGGCGCGTCCCGGGAGTTTAACGGCGGCGCCGGACCCTGCGGGGACCGGCGCCGCCGTCGGCCTTTTGGCCCTAGCCGCCCAGCCCGCGCCGTCATGTACTGGACGCACAGCCCCCACCACACCGAGGCGGGGCGTGCACCCAGGAGGAAAGATCGTGACCGAACTCAGCAAATGGGCTCCCTCTGACATGCTGGAACCCGTCCGCCGGTTCCTCGACGGTGACCTGTCCATGACGCCGTCCATGAAGGTCGAGCAGTTTCAGGACGGCAACACCCTGGTGGTCCGCGCGGAGGTCCCGGGCATCGACCCGGACAAGGACGTGGACGTCTCGGTCAGCGACGGCATGCTGCACATCCGGGCCGAACGCGAGGAAAAGTCCGAGCACAAGAGCAAGAACGGCTACCGCTCCGAATTCCGCTACGGCTCGTTCTCGCGCAGCGTCGCCCTTCCGGCCGGCGCGAAGGAAGAGGACATTACCGCCACCTACAAGGACGGGGTCCTCGAAGTCCGCGCCCCGGCCCCGGCAACGGCCGCCGCGGAAGCCAGCAAGAAGATCCGGGTGGACCGGGGTTAGGTTTCCAGCGGATTGATCCAACCGGCTGCCCGTCTCCCGGGGCGGGCCGCCGGGCCTTGCCTGCCTCGTCCCCGGCACGCCGTGGACGGACCGCCGGAACTAGGCTGCTCCGGCTTCTTTGTGGGTCCCGTACAACCGCTTTGCCCGGCGTCGCTGGCATGATGGACAGCAGACCCCACGCAATTTGGATGGATGGAACAAAGGAGCTCGAATGGGACTGCTGGAGAACAAGACCGCGATCGTCACCGGTTCGTCGCGCGGCATCGGCGCCGACGTGGCGAAATTCCTGGCCGCCGAGGGCGCCGCCGTGATCGTGAACTATCGCCAGAAGGCACCGCGGGCCAACAAGGTTGTCGCGGAGATCGAGGCCGCCGGCGGCCGGGCCGCCGCGGTCGGAGCGGACCTGACCACCCAGGAAGGCGTCCAGGCCCTGGCCAGCGCCGCCATGGAGAACTTCGGCTCTCTGGACCTGCTGGTCCTCAACGCCTCCGGCGGCATGGAAAGCGGCATGGAGGAGGGCTACGCGCTCAAGCTCAACCGCGACGCCCAGGTCAACATGCTCAACGCCGCCGTGCCGCTGATGCCGGAGGGTTCCCGGGTCGTGTTCGTCACCAGCCACCAGGCCCACTTCATCGACACGGTTCCCACCATGCCCGAGTACGAGCCGGTGGCCCGCAGCAAGCGCGCCGGCGAGGACGCGCTGCGCGAGCTGGTCCCGAGCCTGGCCGACAAGGGCATCTCCCTGGTGGTCGTCTCGGGCGACATGATCGAGGGCACCGTCACCGCCACCCTGCTGGACCGCTCCAACCCCGGCGCCATCGAGGCCCGCCGCGCCGAGGCCGGCAAGCTGTACTCCGTCAACGAATTCGCCGCCGAGGTCGCCAAGATGGCCACCGCCGACGTCGAGAGCGGCCACACCGAGTACGTCGGCGGCTCCGACTACTTCGAAAAGAGCGGCAGCAACTAGCCGATTCTCCACCGCGGAATCTTCCGCGGACACGGCAAAGGCCGGGGCAGGCGCCCCGGCCTTTGCCGTGTGCGGTGTGTCCGGGATCAGAGCCCGGTCAGACCCCCGCGATGTGCCGGACCGTGTCGAGGTAGGGCAGGTCGACGGCGGCATCGGCCGCGGCGCGGACGGCGGGCTTGGCGTTGAACGCCACCCCGATGCCGGCGGCGCCGAGCATGTCCAGGTCGTTGGCGCCGTCGCCGACGGCGATCGTGTGCTCCAGCGGGATGCCCTCCGCCGCCGCCCACTCGCGAAGGTACTTTTCCTTCGCCGCCCGGTCGATGACGTCCCCGAGGACACGGCCGGTGAGGGCGCCGTCGACAATTTCGAGCTCGTTGGCGATCCAGCGGTCCAGCCCCAGGCCGGCCGCCAGCGGTCCGAGGATCTGGTTGAAGCCGCCGGACACCACCGCCACGGCATGACCGGCCGCCTTGAAGGCCGCCACCAGTTCTGCGGCCCCCTCGCTGAGGCTGACCTCGGCGCGGACATCGTCCACAACGGCGGCCGGCAGGCCGGCAAGCACCGCCACCCGGGCGTGGAGGCTCTGGGCGAAGTCCAGCTCGCCGCGCATCGCGGCCTCCGTCACGGCGGTGACCTCCTCGCGCTTACCCGCGTAGGCCGCCAGCAGTTCAATCACTTCCTGCTTGATCAGGGTCGAATCGACGTCCATCAGCAGGAGCTTCCGCGGCGCGCTCCGCAGCCCGTCCGGCACCAGGGCGGTGCCGAAGCCGGCCCCGACGGCGGGGGAGACGGCCTTCCGCAGTCCAGCCAGTGCGGCGTCGGTCAGCGGTTCCGAGGTTGTGCACTCCGCGGTGTGGACCGTGTAGCGGCCGTCGCCGGCGGTGTCCTCGTCGGTGATGGCCAGTCCGGCGGCGGCCAGTGCGCCGCGGACCTGCCGGAGGTCGTCGTCGGACAGGGCGGGGCCGTAACTGACCGCGGTCACGTGGGAAATCATGGCCCCAATCCTATCGAGCGGGCCGGTGCCGCCCCGCATCCATGACGCCGCGAAGGAGCCGCGGTGACGCCCGTCACCGCCAGGGCGCAGCGCCGCCGGGGCACTGGTCAGGCCACGGGGGCGGACCCGGACGGTGGCGCCGGGGGAGGTGCGCCGCTCCGGTTATCAATCGTCAGCTTTTTTGTCCTAGTGTCTACTCCTATGAGTGAAGTTCTTGAATTGGCCGCCGTCAGCGTTGTCCGCGGGGCGAAGACGCTCCTGGACAAGGTGGATTGGCAGGTCAAGGAGGGCGAACGCTGGGTGGTCCTCGGCCCCAACGGCGCCGGTAAGACCACGCTCCTGCAGGTCGCCGCGGCCCGCCTGCACCCCACCTCCGGTAAGGCCGGGATCCTCGACGAGGTCATGGGTGCCGTTGACGTCTTCGAACTGCGGCCCCGGATCGGCCTGTCCTCCGCGGCGCTGGCCAACCAGATCCCCGAACATGAAAAGGTCCTCAACGTCGTCGTGACGGCCGCCTACGGGGTCACCGGCCGCTGGCGCGAGGGCTACGAGAAGGACGACGAGCGCCGCGCCTTCGCCCTGCTCAACGAATGGGGGATGGGCCCGCTGCTCAACCGCCCCTTCGCCTCCCTCTCCGAGGGCGAACGCAAGCGCGTCCAGATCGCGCGCGCCCTGATGACCGATCCCGAACTGCTGCTGCTCGACGAACCGGCCGCCGGCCTGGACCTCGGCGGGCGCGAGGACCTGGTCCAGCGGTTGAGCGAACTCGCTGCGGACGAGGACGCCCCCGCCATCGTCCTGGTGACCCACCACCTCGAAGAGGTGCCGCCGGGCTTCACGCACGCCCTTCTGATCCGCGACGGCGGCATCGTCGCCGCCGGCCCGCTGCGCGAGACGCTCACCGCGGAGAACCTCGGAGAGACCTTCGGCGTCGAGCTGGACGTCACCGAAACCGGGGGCCGCTACACCGCCACCGCCCGCCGCTAAGCGGGGTCCCTGAACGCGCGTGGACCTTCTTGACAGCATCTTTGTCTTCTTCGCCGGCCTCTGGGCCGGGACCATCAACTCCGTGGTGGGCTCCGGCACGCTGGTGACCTTCCCGGTGCTGATCGCCCTCGGCTTCGCTCCGGTCACGGCCTCGATCAGCAACGCCACCGGTCTGGTGGCCGGCAACGCCGCGGGCGCCTGGGGCTACCGCAAGGAACTCGCCGGCCGCCGCAGCCAGCTCATCCGTCTGCTGCCCGCCTCCCTGCTGGGCGGCATCACCGGCGCCTACCTGCTGCTGCACCTTCCCGAGGTGGTCTTCCAGTACGCCGCCCCGGGACTGATCGTCCTGGCCCTGCTCATGGTGGCCTTCCAGCCCCGGTTGCAGCGCTGGGTGCAAAACCGGGAATCGGATCCGGAGACCGCCGCCAGGGACAAGAGGCACAGCGCCCTGCTCGTGGTGCTGGTCTACCTGGCAGGGGTTTACGGCGGCTACTTCGTGGCCGCGCAGGGCATCCTCCTGGTCGGGATCCTCGGCGTCTTCATGGCCGGAACCATCCAGAACGCCAACGCCATGAAGAACATCCTGGTCCTCGGCGTGAACATCGTCGCGGCGGCGTCCTACCTGCTCTTCGCGTTCGACCGGATCAGCTGGCCCGCCGTGGGCCTGATCGCCGTCAGCTCCCTGATCGGGGGGTTCATCGGCTCCAAGGTGGGCCGCCGGCTCCCGCCCGCCGTGCTGCGCGGCGTCATCTTCACCCTGGGCCTGGTGGCCCTCGGGTTCATGATCGCGAAGCTGGTGAACTGAGATGCCCCTGCACCACCTTGAGTCCGCGGACGATCCCCGCGTCGCCGACTACACCCAATTGACCGACGTCCACCTCCGCAAGATCCGCGAACCCGCCGAGGGTCTGTACATCGCCGAGTCCTCCCGTGTGCTCCGCCGGGCCCTCGCCGCCGGCCACCGGCCCCGGTCCTTCTTCCTCGCGGAAAAGTGGCTCGCGGACCTGGCGGACGTGTTCGAGCAGTACCCGGACGTCCCGGTCTACGTCGGCCCGGCCGCCCTGCTGGAGGAGATCACCGGATTCCACCTGCACCGCGGGGCCATGGCCGCCATGCACCGGCCGGCCCCGGTGCCGCTGCCGGAGCTGCTCGCCGGCGCCCGCCGCATCGCCGTGCTCGAAGACATCGTGGACCACACCAACGTCGGCGCCATCTTCCGCTCCGCCGCGGCCCTGGGCCTGGACGCGGTGCTGGTGACGCCGCGCTGCGGGGACCCGCTGTACCGCCGCAGCGTCCGGGTCAGCATGGGCACGGTCTTCCAGGTGCCCTGGGCGCGGCTGGAGAACTGGCCCGCGGACCTTGCCGTCCTCCGGGACCACGGCTTCACCGTGGCCGCCATGGAGCTCACCGACGACGCCGTCGACGTCGACGAGCTCGCCGCACGCAACCCGGAGAAGCTGGCGCTGGTCCTCGGTACCGAGGGCGCCGGGATGAGCCCGGAGACCCTCGCCGCCGTCGACCTCGCGGTCAAGATCCCGATGCGTCCAGGCGTGGACTCGCTCAACGTCGCCGCGGCCTCCGCCGTCGCGTTCTGGGAACTCCGCTCCCGCTGAGGCGGCGCCCTGGCCTGCGCACGTATCTGGCGCCGGCACCTGCGGCCCCGCGTTCGCGGGAGGCCCGTGACTGCGGTATCATTGACAGCTGGCCGTGCCGTGTGATCGGCACGCCAACTCCAACTCATACCTGGCAGCTGGCAAAATCCAGTTGCGCGAACAAAGGTCCAATTATGCAGGCAGATATCCACCCGAAGTACGAAGCTGTTGTTTTCAACGACCTGGCTTCCGGCGTCAAGTTCCTGACCAAGTCCACCGTGTCTTCCTCGAAGACCATCGAGTGGGAAGACGGCAACACCTACCCGGTCATCGACGTCGAAATCTCCTCCGAGTCCCACCCGTTCTACACGGGTAAGCAGCGCATCATGGACTCCGCAGGCCGCGTCGAGCGCTTCAACGCTCGCTTCAAGGGGTTCGGCGGCAAGAAGTAATTCTGCTCCAAAGTCTTGGGAGGCCCGCACCGGCAACGGTGCGGGCCTTTCGCGTTAACCGCCGTCACGCCCCGCACCCGCGTGCGTGGCAGGATTGAGGGTATGACTTCCTCCTCTTCCACCCCCGCAACGGCAGACGGAAACGGCGACGGCGGCCGCCGCCACGGCGAATACAAGGTCCCCGGCGGCAAGCTGGTGGTCGCCGACCTCGTGGTGGACAACGGCGTGCTCAGCCACGTTTCCATCAGCGGCGATTTCTTCCTCGAGCCCGACGAGGCGCTGCCGGAGATCAACCGGGCCCTCACCGGGCTCCCTGCCGACAGCCCGGCGGCCGACCTCGCCGCCGCCGTCACCGCGGCACTGCCCGAGGGCACCGTGCTGTTCGGCCTGTCCGCCGAGGCCGTCGCGATCGCCGTGCGCAGGGCCCTTGCCAAGGCCACTGGCTGGGGCGACCACCACTGGAACGTCATCGCCCCCACGGTGCTGCCCACCCACGTGAACGTTGCCCTGGACGAGGTCCTCACCGAAGAGGTCGGTGCCGGGCGCCGCAACCCCACCCTGCGGTTCTGGGACTGGGAGGAGCCCTCCGTGGTGATCGGCAGCTTCCAGTCGGTCCGCAACGAGGTCCAGCCCGAGGGCGTCAGCCGGCACGGCATCAGCGTCGTCCGGCGGATCAGCGGCGGCGGCGCCATGTTCATGGAGGCCGGCAACTGCATCACCTACTCGCTCTACCTGCCGCAGACGCTGGTGGACGGGCTGAGCTTCGCCGACTCCTACGGCTTCCTGGACGCCTGGGTCCTCGCCGCCCTGGAAAAGGTGGGCATCAACGCCTTCTACGTCCCGCTCAACGACATCGCCACGGACCAGGGCAAGATCGGCGGCGCCGCGCAGAAACGGCTCGCCAACGGCGGCATGCTGCACCACGTGACCATGAGCTACGACATCGACGCCGACAAGATGGTCGAGGTGCTCCGGATCGGCAAGGAGAAGCTCTCGGACAAGGGCACCACCAGCGCCAAGAAGCGCGTGGACCCGCTGCGCCGCCAGACCGGCCTGAGCCGGGCCGACATCGTGGCGGCGATGATCGAGGTGTTCACCGACCGGTACGGCGCGACGCCGGCCGAGCTTACCGACGTCGAACTCGACGCCGCGCGGGCGCGGGTGGAGGCCAAGTTCGCCACCGAGGAGTGGCTGCACCGGGTCCCGTAGCTCGCACCCGTAGTGCCGCTTGCTGCTAGCCGGCGGCCTGCGCGGTGAGCGCCCGCAGCAGGTGGCTGCGCTGCTCGATGACGATCCGTCGGAGGGCCCGCGGCGCGTCCGCGTGTTCGGTGAGCCAGCGGTCCGTCCTGACCACCACCGGGTGCTCTGCCGGGGCGTGGCCGCTGAGATCCTGCCCCGCCGGGTACAGCCCGCGGACGATCCTGCTGGCGATTTCGATGCTGCGGCTGCCCCAGACCCGCTCCAGCGCCTCAAAGTAGGGCTCCACGAAGCCGGCCAGCAATTCCGCGCGCGCCGTGGTGAAGCCGGCGATCGTGGCGCTGAGCTGCTGGTTGGACAGGTCCGTGCCGTTGACAGCGGCCTCCCACGCCTTGGCCTTGACCTGCGGGTCGGGCCGTGCGGCCAGGGCCGTGGCGTGTCCCGAACGGCCGGAGGCGGTGTTGTCGCGGGAGAGTTCGGCGTCGAGCTCGTGCGGGTCGGCCTGGCCGTTGGCGGCGAGGGCGTGCCAGAGGTTCCAGCGGAGTTCGGCGTCGACCGCCAGCCCCTCAATCACGGTACTGCCGTCCAGCAGGCCGCGCAGCAGGGGCAGGCGGCTGCCGTCGTGGCGGCTGGCCGCGGCAACGGTGCGGGCCCAGGCCAGCTGCTGGTCCGAGCCGGGGCCGGCCTGCTCGAGCTGGGCGACGGCGGCGTCCAGGAAGGTGCGGCGCACGGCGTCCCGTTCCGCGGCGGGGACGTAGCGTTCGACGGCGGTGGCGGCGTTGCCCAGAATCGCGAGCAGCACGCCGATGCCGGTTTCCGCGGGACCGAACCGCTGCACCGCTGCCACGTAGTCCGCGGCGGGCGTGACGGCGTCCCGGGCCGAGTCCCAGAGCGCGGTCCAGCAGAGCGCGCGGGCCATCGGGTCGGTGATGCGGTCCAGGGATTCCCGGACCGTGGCTTCGGACAACGGATCCAGCCGGACCTTGGCGTAGCTGAGGTCCTCGTCGTTGACCAGTAGCAGCTCCGGCCGGGGCTTTCCGGTGAGGTCCGGAATGGCGGTGTGTCCGCCGTCGACGTCGGTCTCCACGCTGTCGGTGCGGACCAGGGCGCCGTCCGCATCGCGGTTGTAGAGGCCGATCCGCAGCCGGTGCGGGCGGGGTTCGGGGGAGCCGGTCACCGGGTCGGTGGCGTCCTGTCGCACGCCCACGGCGGTCAGCATCCCGTCCTCGTCGGTGATCTCGGGCGTGAGAGTGGAGATCCCGGAGGTCTGCAGCCACTGCCGGGCCCAGGGGCCCAGGTCCCGGCCGGAGGCGGCGCTGAGCGCGGCCAACAGGTCGGCCAGGGTGGTGTTGCCGAACTCGTGGTCGCGGAAGTAGCGGCGTGAGCCGGCGATGAAGTCCTCGAACCCCACATAGGCCACCAGCTGCTTGAGGACCGAGGCGCCCTTGGCGTAGGTGATGCCGTCGAAGTTTTGCTTGGCGGCCTCCAGATCCGGGATGTCCGCCACGATCGGGTGGGTGGTGGGCAGCTGGTCCTGGACATAGGCCCACGCCTTGCGGTTGTTGGCGAAGTTCACCCAGGCGGTGTCCCAGTCCGTGGTCCGGTCCACGCCCAGGGTGCCCATGTAGTCGGCGAAGGATTCCTTGAGCCAGAGGTCGTTCCACCACTGCATCGTGACCAGGTCGCCGAACCACATATGCGCCATCTCGTGCAAGAGGGTGTTGGCCCGGCCCTGGTACTGCGAATCCGTGGCCCGGGAGGTGAAGACGTAGCTCTCGGTGAAGGTCACCAGGCCCGGGTTTTCCATCGCCCCGAGGTTGTATTCGGGGACGAACGCCTGGTCGTATTTGCCCCACGGGTAGGGGTAGTCGAAGAGCCGGTTGAAGAAGTCCAGGCCGTTGCCCGTGAGCCGGAACAGCTCGTCGGTGTCGAAGGATGGAGCCATCGACGCCCGGCAGTACAGGGCCAGTGGCACCTCCAGGGCCGTCCCGTCGGAGAGGGTGCCCTGCCAGCTGCTGTCCGCGCGGAAGTAGGGGCCGGCGAGGACGCTGGTGATGTAGGTGGACACCGGCTTGGTCGGGGCGAAGTCCCAGCGGCTGGTCGCCGGGTCGCTGGTGAGCTGGGTGCGGGCGGCCTCGACGCCGTTGGAGGCGACCTGCCAGCCGGACGGCGCCATCACATGGAAGGTGAACTCGGCCTTGAGGTCCGGCTGTTCGAAGTTGGCGAAGACCCGGCGGGCATCGGCCGGCTCGTACTGGGTATACAGGTAGCACTGGCCGTCGGCGGGGTCGAAGAACCGATGCATGCCTTCCCCGGAGGTGCTGTACAGCGCCGTGCCCGTGACGGTCACCTGGTTCTCGGCCTGCAGGTTGTCCAGCCGGATCCGGGAGCCGTCGACGACGTCGGCCACGGGCAGGCCCTTGCCGTTGAGGAACACGCTGTGCACCTCGGAGCTGATGAAGTCCAGGAAGGTGCTGGACCCGGGTTCGGCGGCGGCGAAGGTGATGACGCTGCGGCTGGGGTAGCCGGCCACCGTGGGGTCCGCGGCCTGCCGGACATCGAGGGACACATCGTAGCTGTGCGTGGTGATCAGGGCCGAGCGGGCGGCCGCTTCTTCACGGGTCAAATTCTGGTTGGACACGCTGCTATCTAATCACGCAGGCGCCCCGCGCAGCTCAGTGCCCGGGCAGCATCAGGACCGCCGCGCCGAGGCCGAGGGCGGCGATCAGCAGCCACGCCGCGAGGGCCGCCAGCAGCGCCCGGGTGCCGGTCCGCAGCAGTTCGCGGACCCGGACGGCGGACCCCAGCCCGAACAGGGCCATGCCCAGCAGGATGTCCTGCAGCAGGGCGGCCGCCTCGAGCACGCCCGCTGGCAGCACCCCGGTGGAGCGGAGCGCGGCCATCGCGACGAACCCCAGCACGAACAAGGGCACCACCGGAGGCATGGTCCCGCCGGAATCGTCGCGGAGCCGGTGGTGCAGCCCGGCGACGGCCACCATCGGGGCCAGCAGCAGCACCCGGGTCAGCTTCACGATCACCGCCACCGCCAGGGCCGCAGCGCCCGCGGTCTGCGCGGTGGCCACCACCTGGCCGACGTCGTGCACGGATGCCCCCACCCAGGCGCCGAAGAGCTGCGGGCCCAGTTCCAGCGGGCCGGTGAGCAGCGGCAGGATACCGATGGCGAGGGTGCCGCAGAGCGTCACCAGGGCCACGGGCAACACCGTGTCCTGCTGCCGGATACGGCGGACCGCGGCCATGGCCCCGATCGCGGAGGCGCCGCAGATCGCGAAGCCGGTGGCGATGAGCAGCGACACGGTCGGGGGCAGCCGGAAGAGCCGGCCGATGCCGTAGGTGCCGGCGAAGGAGACCAGGACGACGCCGGTGATCAGCAGCAGCGCGGGCCAGCCGAGGCCGAGGACGTCCACCACGCTGACCTTGAGGCCCAGGACCACGATGCCGCTGCGCATCAGGTGCTTCCCGGCGAACCCCAGTCCGGCCCGGCCCGGGCCGGATGTCCAGGCGGAGACGCCCGGGAGGTTCGCGGCGAGCAGGCCGAGCACGACGGCGACCGTCATCGCGGGCAGCGCGGGCACCAGCGCGTGGACGGCCAGGGCGGCAGCGACGGCGCCGGCGCAGGCCAGCAGCCCGGGAAGCAGCGGCGGCAGGCCGCGCAGGGAAGCGGTGAAAGGGTGAAGGTCTCGGGGCACGGGTCCACTGTGCCGCATCGGGCCCGGAATCCCCATTTCGGCGGGAAAACCCTGCCCGCCAGGCCACCGGATCGGCCGCCGTCACCCGGTCCGGAGCTGGCGTGAGCTGTACCACGGCACCGCGTGGGCTGCAACACGCCAAAAGGGGTGCGCCGATATGAAATTGGGACCAAAAAATGGTTGGCTAGTGGGCATGTCTGACCTTTTTCAGGATTACTCCGAGGCCGCCGGCCGAAGCGGGGCGTACGACGAGATGTTCGCGCCCGGCCAGCAGGCCCGCCGTTCCTACGGCCAGGTGGCCGGGGCGCTCCGCGAACTCTCCCTCGCCGACGTCACCGCCCGCGCCGATTCGATGGCCCGCACCTTCCTGGACCGCGGCGTCACCTTCGACTTCGCGGGGGAGGAGCGGCCGTTCCCGCTGGACATCGTGCCGCGCGTCATCCCGGCGGACGAGTGGACCGTCCTGGAACGCGGTGTGGCCCAGCGGGTCAAGGCGCTCGAGGCGTTCCTGAATGACGTCTACGACAAGATGGCCGTCGTCTCCGACGGCGTCATCCCGCGGCAGCTCGTCACCACCAGCGCGCACTTTCACCGCCAGGTCCACGGCTTCGAGCCCGCCGGCGGCGTCCGCGTGCATATCTCCGGCATCGACGTCATCCGTGACGAGGCCGGAACCTTCCGCGTCCTGGAGGACAACGTCCGCGTCCCCTCCGGCGTCAGCTACGTCCTCGAAAACCGCCGCGCCATGGCCAAGGGCCTGCCCGAGGCCTTCGGCCAGCAGCGCGTCCGCCCGGTCGAGGAATACCCCCGCCGGCTGCTTTCGGCCCTGCGCAAGACCGCGCCCTCCGGCGTCGACGACCCCACCGTCGTGGTCCTGACCCCGGGCGTCTTCAACAGCGCCTACTTCGAACACACCCTGCTGGCCGGCCTGATGGGCGTGGAGCTGGTGGAGGGCCGCGACCTGATCTGCCGCGGCAACCGCGTCTACATGCGCACCACCGCCGGTGAGCAGCGCGTGGACGTGATCTACAAGCGCATCGACGACGAGTTCCTCGACCCGCTGCAGTTCCGCTCCGACTCCATGCTCGGCTGCCCCGGCCTGGTCAACGCCGCCCGGGCAGGCGGTGTCACCATCGCCAACGCCGTGGGCAACGGCGTCGCCGACGACAAGCTGGTCTACAGCTACGTCCCGGACCTGATCCGCTACTACCTCAACGAGGAACCGGTGATCGCGAACGTGGACACCTTCCGGCTGGAGGAGAAGGAAGCCCGCGAACACGTCCTGGACCGGCTGGATGAACTGGTGGTCAAGCCGGTGGACGGTTCCGGCGGCAAGGGCCTGGTGATCGGACCCGACGCCTCCCGCGAGGAGCTGGACGCCCTGCGCAAGCGGATCATCACGGACCCGCGCGGCTGGATCGCACAACCGGTGCTGCAGCTTTCCACCGTCCCCACCCTCAGCGGCGACAAGTTCGGCCCCCGGCACGTGGACCTGCGCCCCTTCGCGGTCAACGACGGCGACGACGTCTGGGTGCTCCCCGGCGGCCTGACCCGGGTGGCGCTGAAGGAGGGCTCACTGATCGTGAACTCCAGCCAGGGCGGCGGGTCCAAGGACACCTGGGTGCTGGCCGATTCGGCGCAGGTGCCCGTGGAGGTCATCCCGAAGCCGGCCATCGCCATCCGCGAGCGGGTCTCGGTCTGGCCGGTGGAAAGCAACTGGCGCGACAGCCAGAAGGAACAGCAACAGCAGCAAATGGCCGAGGCCCAGGAGGTACCCGAACATGCTTAGCCGGATCGCGGAATCATTGTTCTGGATCGGCCGCTATGTGGAGCGGGCCGACGGCACCGCGCGCATTCTGGACGTCCACCTGGAGCGCCTGAACCACCTGCCGATGGAGGAACAGCGCAGCGTCGCCCGGGAGCTGCTGGCCGTGATGGGCGCCCGCCCCCAGTCCGAGGACTTCGGCCTGGACGAGCTGCTGCACGACCTGGCCTACGACAAGCACAGTGCCACCTCCATCGCCGGATCGCTCGGCGCCGCCCGGGAGAACGCGCGCCGCGCCCGGGAAACCGTCTCCTCCGGCCTCTGGGAGAGCCTGAACACCACCTACTACGGGCTGAACCAGCACCGCAAGGACGTGGTAGGCACCTACCGGTTCTGCAACTGGGTGCTGGAGCGGACCGCCATGGTCAGCGGCCTCGCCGACACCACCGTCAGCCACGACGAAAGCTGGCTTTTCCTGGTCCTCGGCCGGTCGCTGGAGCGCGCCGACATGACCGCCCGCATGCTCTCCACCCGCGACGTGCTCTCCGCCGGCATGTCATGGGTGAACATGCTCCGCTGCGCCGGGGCCTACGAATCCTTCCTCCGCACCCGCCGGGCGGCCTTCGGCGACCAGCACGCGGCCGAGTTCCTGCTGCTGGACCGGCTCTTCCCGCGCTCGATCGTGTACGCGCTGCGCGACGCGGACGATTGCCTGGCCAAGCTGGACCCGTCGGCCCAGCGCGTGGGCTTCATCAACGATGCCCGCCGGATCGTGGGCCAGGCCCGCACCTTCCTCGAGTTCCACCGGACCGATGACCTGATGTCCGAGCTGCCCGAGCACATGGAGCGCGTGCAGAAGGCCGTCTCGCAGGCCTCGGACGCCATTTCCCGTAAGTACTTCAATCAGGCAGACGAACTGGCCTGGGTGGGAGAAGTTTCATGACCCGGCTGAGCATCACGCACCGGACCGCGTACAAGTACAACAAGCGCGTCACCCTCTCCTACAACGAGGCCCGGATGACGCCGCTGACGGACCCCCAGCAGGTGGTCCTGGAGTCCTCCATGAAGGTCTCACCCTCGCAGGCAGCGCTCAGCAGCTACCGGGACTACTGGGGCACCCGGGTCACGGCGTTCGACATGCAGATGCCGCACGAGCACCTCGAGGTCCTCTCCACCACCACCGTGGAGGTGCACCGGGTGGAGCGGATCCCTTCGGAGGCCGACATCGTGGGCTGGGACGTGCTCACCGCCCCGGAGACGCTGGACCAGTTCAGCGACTGGATCCCGCAGTCGCAGCTGACCGGTCCCGGCGCCGAGGTCCTGGAGATCGTCCCCGGCGTCGTCGCCGGCCGCAATCCGCACGAGGCGGCCATGGCCGTCTTCGAGTGGATGCGCGGGGAGATGACCTACATGAAGGGTTCCACCGGCGTCACCACCAACGCGGAGCAGGCCTGGAACCAGCGCCAGGGCGTCTGCCAGGACCTGGCCCACCTGGCCATCGGCGCGCTGCGCAGCTGCGGGATCCCCGCCCGCTACGTCTCGGGTTACCTGCACCCGCGCTCGACGGCGGCCATCGGCGAGACCGTCGCCGGCCAGTCGCACGCGTGGCTGGAGTGGTGGGACGGCGAGTGGCGCAGCTGGGACCCGACGAACCACAAGCCTGCCGGGGATTTCCACGTCACCGTGGCCCGCGGCCGGGACTACCGGGACGTGCCCCCGCTGAAGGGCATCCTCTCCGGCGGCGGCGGTTCGGCACTGTCCGTGACGGTGGAGATCACCCGCCTGGCCTGAGCAGGCACCGGATAGGGCAACGCCGTCCGGCTACTCCAGGCCGGAGCGGGTGGCGTCGTCCAGCGGCGTCCACCAGGTCAGGGGCGGCACGATCTTGAAGCGGCGTCCGGTCACGGAATCCGGGGTGATCCGGACGAAGTGTTCCTTCTTTCCCGCCTGCCACGGGAAGAGGAGCAGGCCCACGGTGTCCAGCACTTCCTCCTGGTTTTTCACCGGGGCGGCCTGGCCCTTGACCACCACGCTCCACGCGATCCCGGTGTCCGCGTCCACGCCGTCGGCCTCCACCGCCACCGGAGTGTCGCCCGTGGCGGCCTGGAGCTTGGTGCCGTCAGCGGTGCGGAACACCAGGGTGCCGTGGTCCACCTTGTAGTTGATCGGGAAGATATCCGGATGGTCATCCACCCAGACCGCCATCCGGCCGACGCTGACGCTGCGCAGCAGCCGCCAGCATTCGTGGTTGTCCAGGTTTTCAACGGCATGCGGTCCTGATGCGGCGTCCTTTTTGTCCACGGGGTGCCCTGTCTGCTGCGGGTCAGTGCTCATGGCGGCGAGCTTATGCCAGAGGGCCCGCCGCGATCTAGGGACCAACGTCCCGCCGGGCCGCAATTGGGGTGCTTCGGCTCTGGCCCCCGGCGCCCGGGAGTGGGAGTATTGCTGACAGCAAACCATCAGCGTGGATGGTGGATGTCAGCATCTTGCACAGTTTTTGGGGGCACCATGCAGTCTCTTGATAAGGGACCGGACTCAATAGCGTCCGGCAACGCCAAAGCCGAAGACGTACTCAGGGATCTCGTCACCCGGGGCGGGGAACTGATGCAATCCCGGGAACGAATGGCCGGACTGCTGGAAGCGGTGGTGGCCCTGGCCGAGGACCTGAGCCTCGACGCCGTACTGGAACGCCTCGTCCAATCCGCCTGCACCCTCCTGCACGCACGTTACGGCGCCCTGGGGGTGATGGGAGAGGACAACACCCTGAACCATTTCGTCACCGTCGGCATCGACGCCGCGGCTGCCGCCCGGATCGGCCGCCAGCCCACCGGCCACGGGGTCATGGGCCTGCTGGTCAGCGACCCCAAGCCTCTGCGGCTGCACAAGCTCGGCGCCCACCCGGAGGCCACCGGCTTCCCGCCGAACCACCCGCCGATGAACACGTTCCTGGGCGTCCCCATCCGCGTCCGGGACAAGGTCTTCGGCAACCTCTACCTGACCGAGAAGGCCGGGGGAGAGGACTTCAGCGATGAGGACGAGGCCCTGGCCGTGGCGCTGGCCGCGGCGGCCGCCGTCGCGATCGAGAACGCCACCCTGTACGACGACGCCCGGCGCCGCGCGCGCTGGCTGGAGGCGTCGATGGATGTCACGGGCACGATGCTCGCCGGCGACGGAGACCACCTCGAATCCGACCTCGATCCCATTGCCGAGCGGGCCCGGCTCGAATCGCGGTCCCGGCTCGCTCTGATTGTCGCCCCAGCCGACTCAGCCGCTGGCCACGTGGTGGTCGGCGCGGCGGGGGAGCAGGCTGCCGACTTCAGCGGCGCCCCGCTCCTACTGAACCATCCCGAACTGCAGGATGTCCTCGCCGGTGGCGAACCGGTCCTCTTTCCCTCGGCCTCCAGCGTGCTGGAACTATGCGATGACCACAGCACCGGACCGTTGCTGGCGGTCGGCCTCAGCGCCCGCGGCTCCCACCACGGACTTCTGTTGCTTGCCCGGGAGCCCGAGGCCGCCCCGTACGACCGGACCGATCGGGAGATGGGGGCCGTGTTTGGCTCGCACGTGGCGCTGGCCATGGAACTGGCGCGCGTTCACCGGCTCCGGGAGGAACTGCTCGTCTTCACAGACCGGGACCGGATCGCCCGTGACCTGCACGACCTGGTCATCCAGCGGCTCTTCGCCGCGGGCCTCAGCGTCCAGAGCCTGGCACGTTTCACCAAGGACGACCTCGCCACCGAACGGATCCGGAACATTACCGGCGAGCTCGACGAAGCTATCCGCAGTCTCCGGGATACCATCTACTCGCTCCGGCACAGCCAGACCGATTCCGACCCGCTCAGCGGACGGATCCGCCGCGTGGCCAGGAGTTCGGCGAAATCGCTGCCGTTCACGCCGCGGCTGACGCTGACCGGCCCGATCGACACCGTCCCGGCGGAGAAGGCCGACAATGTGGTGGCCGTGGTCTCCGAGGGGCTGAGCAACGCCATCCGGCACTCGGGCGCGGACGCGATTTCCGTTTCGGTGGCCGTGGTGAAGGGCCGGGTCACGGTGGTGGTGACGGACAACGGGTCGGGTTTCACCAACGCGGCGGCCCGCAACGGCCTGGCCAATCTGGAGGACAGGGCACGGATGCTCGACGGCGAGTGCGTGATCGTCTCAGCCCCGGACGAGGGAACCAGCGTGGAGTGGTCCGTCCCGCTCTAGCCCGGGCGCAGGCCGGCGTCGTTTTCAGGCCTGCGTGCCCGGGGACCTGTGGCGACCGGCTCAGGCGCCGTTGGCGTGCTGCGCGGCCGGGCTGGCGATGAACACCGCGGCCTGGGTCCGCCGCTCGAAGCCGAGCTTGGCCAGCAGCGAGGAGACGTAGTTCTTCACTGTCTTTTCGGCGAGGAACATCTCGGCGGCGATCTGCCGGTTGGTGAGTCCCTCGCCCACGAGCTCCAGCACGCGGCGTTCCTGCGGCGTCAGCGCGGCGGTCCGCGGATCGACTTCCTCCGGTTCCACCAGGCTCTCCATGACGCCCTCCGCCACGCCCTTTTCGTAGAGCGACTCGCCGGCCGCGGCGCGCCGCAGCGCCCCGATCAGGTCGGTCCCGCCGATCTCCTTGAGGATGTAGCCGGACGCGCCGGCGAGGACCGCGCCACGCAGTGCCTGGTCGTCGTCGAAGCTCGTGAGGATGATGCAGTTCAACGAGGGATCGATGGAGCGGACGTCGCGGCAGACCTCGATCCCGGTTCCATCCGGCAGCCGGGCGTCCAGGACACAGACGTCCGGGTGCAGGGCCGGGATGCGTCGGGTGGCCTCCACTGCGGAGCCGGAACTTCCGACGACTTGGAATCCCTCGCCCTCGAGGAGTTCCTGCAATCCGCGGCGGACCAGCTCGTGGTCGTCGAGGATGAAGACCTTGATCACCGCCGCGGTGCCCTCTGGTGCGGTGAGACCGGCATCTGCCCAGGCAATCATGTGTTTCCCATCCGGCCGCCGTCCGAGGCTGCCCGGGAGCCTGACGGACCCCGGCGCCCGGCCGGCGCCCTGTTCACGCGTCCTGCCGGCAGCGGACTGCGGCAGACTGACGATCCAACCTTCATGCAACTGTGGCTCCCCCCGAAGCCACGGCGGCGGCGGTGCGCCCGAAACCGTGTCCCCGGGCGGGCTGTGCCGACGGGATCTCCGCCGGTAAACCGCTGCCACGGCCATTCTCATCCCCCGTGCTCACCTGCGTAAAGGGCCGTTCGTCCCCCGGCGCGGCGGAGCCGGGAAAGGTGACCTTTGGCCCTAGCCGGGGAACGCCGTCGCCGTAGTGTTTGAAGCCATGCCCCACCGGTGCAACGGGTTCGGGCACGGCACAAGTCAACACAGGCGGGCAAGCGAAGGGGAACACAGATGAGCGAGGCACAGGGCATCCGCAGCATCCTGGTAGGCGTCGACGGTTCGGACGCCTCGGTGGAGGCCCTCCGGCAGGCACGGGTCCTGGCCGAGCCGTTCCATGCCCGCGTCACCGCCCTGGCCTGCTGGGACTTCCCGCCGGTCTACGACGGGTATGTGGCCATGGGCATCAACGACTTCGACGTCCGGGCCGGAGAGATCCTGCAGGACGCGCTGAACACCGCCTTCGGCGACACGCTCCCGAAGAACGTCGAATCCCGGTTGGTGCAGGGCAACCCGCGGCGGGTCCTCATCGACGAGTCCCGCAACGCGGACCTGATGGTGCTGGGCCGGCGCGGCCACGGCGGCTTCGGCGGACTGTTGCTCGGCTCGGTCAGTTCTGCCCTCGTGGCCCACGCACACTGCCCGGTCCTCGTGGTGCACACGCCGGAGAAGCGGCACTAGGAAGAGTTGCCGGCGCCCCCGAAGGCTCTACTCGAAAGAGGCTCGCCGCGGGTCTGCCAGCCGGGTCTTCCAGACATCGGGCTGGGTCACCTTGAACCGGCGGCCGGTCAGCGCCTTGGGCGGCACCCGCACGTAGAAGCTCTTCTCTCCCGGCTGCCAGGGTTCCAGCAGCAGGGCGTCCACCGCTTCCTTCTCGGCCTGGTCCTCGACCAGTTCCGCCTCGCCGCGGGCCATGACGCTCCAGGCTGTTTCCTCGTGCGCGTCGTAGCCGTCGATTTCGAACGCCACCGGCTTCGCGGTGATTGCGCCCCAGAGCTTCGTGCCGCCGGCGGTGCGGAAGACGATCGAGCGGCGGTGCAGGACAAAGTTCACCGGGAAGACCTCCGGATGGCCGTCCACGATCAGCGCGACCCGGCCCACCACCTCGCTGTCGAGGAGGGCCCAGCACTGGTCCATGGACAGGTTGAAATCCGGCGGAGGCGTCGTCGTAGTCACAGGTCCACGGTACGGAGGCTCCCCCGCACGGATCAGGGCCATTAGGCCCGTGGCGTCACCAGGGGCTGGGCTTGTAGTCCTTCAGGAACACCCCGTACTGGTCCTCCCCGGCCTCGCCCATGACGATCGGGTCGTAGACCCGCGCGGCACCGTCCACGAGGTCCAGCGGGGCGTGGAAGCCTTCCTCCATCAGCCGGACCTTGGTGTAGTGCGGGCGTTCGTCGGTGATCCAGCCGGTGTCGACCGCGGTCATGAGGATCCCGTCGGTTTCCAGCATCTCCTTGGCGCTGGTGCGGGTCATCATGTTCAGCGCGGCCTTGGCCATGTTGGTGTGCGGGTGGCCGGGACCCTTGTAGGCCCGGGAGAACTGGCCCTCCATGGCGCTGACGTTCACGATGTATTTGCGCCGGGCGTCCGAGCGACGCATCGCCGGCCGCAGCCGGCTGACCAGCAGGAAGGGTGCGGTGACGTTGCAGAGCTGGACCTCGAGCATCTCCAGCGGGTCCACCTCGTCCACCACCTGGGTCCAGCTGTTGATAGTGGCCAGGTCCGGGACCAGGCCACCGGCGTCGATCGCGGTGCCCGAGGCGATGCGCTCCAGCGATGCCGAGCCGGTCGAGAGCGCTAGCGAGGTGATGGCGTCCCCGGCCAGCACCGGGTGGTCCAGCACGGAGGAGGCCAGGGCCAGCGGGTGCTTGTCGTGGGCGTGGCCGAAGGTGACCAGCTCGGGGCCACCGTTCGCGGCCTGCAGCTCGGCCGGCAGCGGCTCATCCTCGGCGTCGACCAGGGGCTTGTAGGCGTTGCCGGAGCGGCGCACGGTCTGGGCGGCGTTGTTGATGATGATGTCCAGCGGGCCGGCGGCGTCCAGGGAATCGGTCAGGGCCATCACCTGGGAGGGGTCGCGCAGGTCGATACCCACAATCCGCAGCCGGTGCAGCCAGTCGGCGCTGTCCTCCATGGCGGCGAACCGGCGGGCGGCGTCCTTGGGGAACCGGGTGGTGATGGTGGTGTGGGCGCCGTCGCGGAGCAACCGCAGCGCGATGTACATGCCGATCTTGGCCCGGCCGCCGGTCAGCAGCGCCCGGCGCCCGGTCAGGTCCGTGCGGGCGTCCCGCTTGCTGTGGCTGAAGAGTGCGCACTCCGGGCAGAGCTGGTGGTAGAAGGCGTCCACCTGGGTGTAATGCTGCTTGCAGATGTAGCAGGGGCGGGACCGGATCAGGTGGCCGGCAACCTCCCCGGTGGCAGAGGTGGCCAGCTTGTTGCCGCGGGTCTCGTCGTCGATCCGGTCCGGGGCGGCGGTGGCGGTCTGCGCGATCACGGCCCGGTCCGCCTCGGCGATCAGGTCCCGCTTGGTGGTCCGCCGGTGCCGTTTGACCGCCTTGAACATCTTGCCGGTGGCGCGCCGGACGGCGACGTAGTCCGGGTGCTCGTCGTCGTAGGCGTGAATGGTGTTCAGCACCTTGAGGCAGGCGGCGATCTCTTCGGGGCTGAGGTCGGCCACCGGCACGGCCTCCGCGGGGGTGTCGCTGGCCGGTTCGGAGGGCAGGTCGGGGGAGCTCATTGTGCCAATTTTACCGGCAGCGCAGGGCTCCTCCCGACGCCCCCGTCGGTTACGGGGCCTGGGTGTGCGGGGCGGCGGGGGTCTCGACGCCGACGGCGGCGGCGTGCACCTCGCCCACCTTCTCCATAGACTCCCGGCCGGCCGGCCAGTTCTCGGTGGCCGTCCGGACAGCGTCCGGCACCTGGTACAGGTTCGCCGCGGAGAGGGCGCGCTCAGCCTCGCCCGGCTCCGGGACCTCCTGGCCCTTGGCGAGGACCGTGATGCCGGAGTCGGTGACCTTGAAGCCGCGGGCGCGGTCCAGTTCCGGATCCAGGCCGATCGCCGCGCCGGCGGGGATCCGGACGTTCTTATCCACGATCGCGCGCTTCACGACGGCGCCCGGGCCCACCTGCACCTTGTCCATCAGGACCGAGTCCAAGACCCGGCTGGCGGTGCTGACGTAGACGTCGTTGGAGAGCACGGAGCCTTCCACGATGCCGCCGGAGATGACGACGCCGCTGGCGACGATGGAGTCCAGGGCGGTGCCGACGGTCTTGCCCTCGCCGCGGACGAATTTCGCCGGCGGGGAGATGCTCTGCCGGGTGTAGATCGGCCACTCGGAGTTGTAGAGGTTGAATACCGGGACGGGGGAGATCAGGTCCATGTGTGCGTCGTAGAACGAGTCGATGGTGCCGACGTCGCGCCAGTAGGTGCGGTCCCGTTCGGTGGAACCGGGGATGTCGTTGGTGGTGAAGTCGTAGACGCCGGCCTCGCCCTTGTCCACGAAGTAGGGAATGATGTCCCCGCCCATGTCGTGCTTGGTGTCGAGCCGTTCGGCGTCGACGTGCAGGGCCTCCACGAGGGCGTCGGCGTCGAAGACGTAGTTGCCCATCGAGGCGAGGAACTGGCTGGGGTCGGCGGCGAGGCCCGGGGTGGAGGAGGGCTTCTCGACGAACGCGGCGATCTTCTGGTGGTCGTTCTGGTCCACCTCGATCACGCCGAACTGGTCCGCCATGTGCAGCGGCTGGCGGACCGCGGCCACGGTGGCCTTGGCGCCGCTGGCGACGTGCTGTGCCACCATCTGTGCGAAGTCCATGCGGTAGACGTGGTCGGCGCCGACCACGACGACGATGTCCGGGTTGGCGTCGTGGATCAGGTTCAGGGACTGGTAGATGGCGTTCGCGCTGCCCAGGAACCAGCTTTTGCCCACGCGCTGCTGGGCGGGGACGGAGGCGATGTAATTGCCGAGCTGGGTGGACATCCGCCACGTTTCGGAAATATGACGGTCCAGGCTGTGGGATTTGTATTGAGTGAGCACCACAATCTGCAAATAACGGGAATTCACGAGGTTCGAAAGAGCGAAATCAATGAGCCGGTAACTGCCGGCGAAGGGGACGGCCGGCTTGGCCCTGTCCGCCGTCAACGGCATCAGCCGATTCCCCTCGCCACCTGCGAGGACAATGGCCAAGACTTTTTTCTGCTGCGGCATGGTGATCGCTCCTGAACGCCTTCGTAACTCCCCAAAACAGTCCGGTGTGCCCGGACCTCTTCACACTAGAACAGATCAGCCCGAACGACTACCTTGGGGAATGTGCGAATAGACATAGTGACCAAGGAATTTCCGCCCGAAATCTACGGAGGCGCCGGCGTCCACGTGGCCGAACTGAGCCGCGTCCTGGCCAGCCACGTGGACCTGCAGGTGCGGGCCTTCGGCGCCCCCCGCGATCCCGACTACCACGGTGCCACCGTGACCTCCTACCCCGTCCCGGAGGACCTGGCCGGCGCCAACGCCGCCGTCCAGACCCTCGGCGTCGACCTCCGGATCGTTCCCGACGTCGCCGGGGCCGACCTTGTGCACTCGCACACCTGGTACGCGAACATGGCCGGCCACATCGCCGCCCTGCTGCACGGCATCCCGCACGTGCTCAGCGCCCACAGCCTGGAACCGCTGCGGCCGTGGAAGGCCGAGCAGCTCGGCGGCGGCTACGCCGTGTCCTCCTGGGTGGAGAAGACCGCCTACGAGTCCGCCGCCGCGATCATCGCCGTCTCCGAGGGCATGCGGCAGGACATCCTGCGCAGCTACCCGGACGTGGACCCCGCCAAGGTCCGGGTGGTGCACAACGGCATTGACGTCAGCCTGTGGAACCGGGACGAGAACGACGACGCTATCCGCGCCCTCGGCATCGACCCGGCCCGGCCCAGCGTGGTCTTCGTCGGCCGCAACACCAGGCAGAAGGGCGTCCCGTACCTGCTGCGGGCGGCCGCCGAACTCCCGGCCGACGTGCAGCTGGTGCTCTGCCTCGGCGCCGCGGACACCCCGGAACTGGCCGCCGAGACCGCGCGCCTGATCGAGGACCTGCAGGCCCGGCGCAGCGGCGTGGTCCTGATCGAGCGGATGCTGCCGCGGCACGAGCTCATCCAGGTGCTCAGCCACGCCACCGCGTTCGCCTGCCCTTCGATCTACGAGCCGCTCGGCATCGTCAACCTCGAGGCGATGGCCTGCGGCGCTGCGGTGGTGGCCAGCGCCACCGGCGGCATCCCCGAGGTGGTGCAGCACGGCGAGACCGGACTGCTCGTGGAACTCGAACAGGTCACCGACGGCACCGGCACCCCGCTGGATCCGGAGAAGTTCGTGCGTGAATTCGCCGCCGCCCTCACCGAGGTCGTCTCCGATCCGGAGCGTGCCCGCGCCATGGGCCAGGCCGGCCGGCGCCGGGCCGAGGAGCACTTCTCCTGGGAGTCGATCACGGAGACCACCCTCGAGGTCTACCGCTCGGTCCTGCCGCAGTAACCTTGCCCGCAAGGCGGGCCGGCCGGCAGTAGCCCGGCCGGTCAGCACGGCGGATTAACGACGGCGGCGCCGTCCCCATCCCTGGGGGCGGCGCCGCCGTCGTCGTATCGGACGCGGGGTGCAGACCTAGCGCTTGGCCTTGCCCTTACCCGCGGCCGTGGCGGCCTTCTGCTCCCGCGCCTCGCGGGCCAGGAGCGTCTTCTCATCCACCGGGGCCTGGCCACTGGCGCGCTGCTGCCGGAAGTACTCGCGCGCCTCATCCTGCCGGGTCTTCTCGGCGCCGGTAGCGATCGCCGCCCGGAGGTGCTCGGGGCCGAAGCCGAAGGCGTCCACCAGGTCCAGGGCGTGCGGGCGGATCTTCACCAGCAGGCGGTTGATGTACTCGCCCACGGTGCGGGCGCGCTGCATGGAGAGGCGGCCGTTCATCAGGTACCAGGAGAGGTGCTTCTCGATCAGGGAGAGACCGAACAGGTCACGCAGCCAGGTCAGCACGGTCTTGGTGCCGGGGTCGGTGACCCGGTGCAGGGCCTCCGTGAAGGCCTCCCACTGCAGCAGCTCGGCGTGCGCCAGGGCCGCCTCGATGAGTTCGTCCTGGTGGCTGTTGAAGAGGGCAGCGGCCTTCTCCTGCGGGAGCTTGTTCGCCCCGCGCAGCGCGGACCCGACCTCGGCCACCATGGCCTGGACGCGCTCGGTGAGCAGCGCGCGCTGGTTGGCCTCGTCCTTGATGGCGGTGGCGGCCTTCTGGACCGAGCCGGTGTCCACCACGAACTGTGCCACGCCGCGCAGGCCGGTGCGGTGGATCGCCGCGCCGCCGGCCTGGCCGACGACATACCGGGCCAGCACGCCGAAGTCGGCGCCGCGGAACTCCTTGGCGTAGTCGGCCAGCAGGCGCTTGGCCACGAGCTGCAGCAGGACGGTGTTGTCGCCCTCGAAGGTAGCGTAGACGTCGAGGTCCGCGTGCAGCGAGGCGAAGCGGTTCTCGATCAGGAAACCGGCACCGCCGCAGGCCTCGCGGCATTCCTGGATGGTGTCCAGCGCGTGCCAGGTGCTCAGCGGCTTCAGCGCCGCGGCCAGGGTTTCCAGGTCCTGGCGGTCCTCGTCGGTGTCGGCGCGTCCGGAGAAGACGTCGTCGAACTTCTCCAGGAGCTGCTCGCTGGCGAAGCCGGCCGCGTAGGTGGTGGCCAGGCGGGTGAACAGGCGGCGCTGGTGCCGCTGGTAGTCCAGCAGCACCTCTTCGTCGGTGTGCGAGGAGGCGTTGAACTGGCGGCGTTCGGTGGCGTACTGGATGGCGGTCTTGAGTGCCAGTTTGGAGGCGGTCACGGCGGCGCCGTCGAGGGACACACGGCCCTGAACCAGGGTGCCCAGCATGGTGAAGAAGCGCCGGCCCGGGCTGCCGATTGGCGAAGTGTAGGTACCGTCGGCGTCGACGTTGCCGTAGCGGTTGAGCAGGTTTGTGCGGGGGATCCGGACCTGGGTGAAGTGCAGCCGGCCGTTGTCGATGCCGTTGAGGCCGCCCTTGACGCCGTCGTCCTCGCCGCCGATGCCGGGCAGAAACTCCTTGGTCTCCGGGTCGCGCAGCTCCACGTAGAAGGCGTGCACGCCGTGGTTGACGCCCCGGGTCACCAGCTGGGCGAAGACGACGGCGGCCAGGCCGTCGTTGGCGGCGTTGCCGATGTAGTCCTTCCAGGCGGCGCGGAACGGCGTGTGCAGCACGAATTCCCCGGCGTCCGGGTCATACGTGGCGGTGGTGGCGATGCTGGCGACGTCGGAGCCGTGGCCGGTCTCGGTCATGGCGAAGCAGCCGGGGATGTCCAGGCTCATGATGCCGGGGAGCCACTTCTTGTGGTGTTCCTCGGTGCCGAGGTGGTTGACGGCGGAGCCGAACAGGCCCCACTGGACGCCGGCCTTGATCTGCAGCGACGGGTCGGCGACCACGAGTTCCTGGAAGCCGGCGATGTTGGCGCCGTGTTCGTCCGCGCCGCCGAGTTCCTTGGGAAAGGCCCGGTGCACGGCGCCGTTGTCCACCAGGATGCCGAGCTGACCGAAGACGCGCTTGCGGTGTTCGGTGTGGGTCAGGCCCTCGATCTTGTGCAGTTCATCGCGGCCGGCCAGTTCGCGGGCCTGGCGGCGGACGTCCGCCCATTTGCCCAGCAGCTGCTCGCCGAGCGCGGCGACGTCGACGGCGGGTGCCGCGTCCCGGGTGGCGCCCGGTGCGGAGCTGCCGGTGCCCTGCGAGCGGGCGGTGGCCTGAGCGGCCGGGCGGGAGGAGCTGGTGGTGTCCGAGGTGCGGTCGGCTAGTTCAGTCATGTCGATTCCTTCGTTGGCACTGACATCGTTCAGGTGTTGCGGTTTCCGGCGCGGGACCGGGGTGGATCGTGGTGCTGGTGGGCGGGTGCAGGGGCAAGGGTTCAGGGGGAGGGCAGGTCGGAGAGTTCGGGGGCTATGCCGAAGCAGAGCCAGTCGGTGATCTGCCGCGCCATCGCCTCCTGCCCGGGTTTGGCGGGGGAGTCGGGGCTGGCCAGCCACTGCTCGCCGGCGTTGCGGACCAGGCCGATCGCGGCGTTGGGCCAGTAACCGATCACGGCTTCCTTGCCCGGGGCCGCGCTCAGCTGCTGGCGCATGGGGACGGCGATCATCTCGCTGATGGCGTCGAAGAAGTGGCCAAGGGCGCCGGCGGCGGCGGGCCCGTTCTGGCTTTCGGGCTCGCCGGGCGCGGACCGGGTCACGAACGTGTAGACGTTGGGGCTGGTCTCGGCCATCTGCAGGTAGGCCGACACCATCGCGAAGAGGCCCTCCCGCGGGGTCTGGGCGGCCTGTGCGGCCTCGCCGATCCGGCGTTGCATCTGGTTCAGGACAACCTCGCCGACGGCCTGCTGAAGGCCGGCCTTGTCCCCGAAGTAGCGGTAGAAGACCGACTTGGAGGTCCCGGCGGCGGCGGCGATGTCCTCCATCGAGGCCTCGCTGCCCAGGGCATGCACCGCGCGGCGGGCCGACTTGATGAGTTCGCGGCGGCGTTCCTCGCGGTGTGACTGCCACCGGGAGGCGCGCCCGTCGACGGCGGCGCCGGGCGTGCCGGAGGACGAGCCGTGCGCGGCGGGGTCAGCTTCCAGGATGTTCACGATACCCAGCGTATCAGGTACGCTGGGTATCAGTAACCGTTCAGATCCCTAGGAGACAGCCCATGCCTGAAAACGGAACGCCCGCACCCGGCCCGCAGGACTCTGTAGCTCGTCCGGCGGCACCGGAGCAGCAGCTGCGCAAGGCCGTCGTCGTCGGCGGCAACCGCATCCCGTTCGCCCGAACCGGCGGAGCCTACGCCAAGTCCTCCAACCAGGACATGCTGACCGCCGCACTGGACGGGCTGATCGCCCGCTTCGGCCTGCAGGATGAACGGATCGGGGAGGTGGCCGCCGGCGCGGTGCTGAAGCACTCGCGCGACTTCAACCTCACCCGCGAGGCCGTCCTGGGTTCGGCCCTCTCCGCCGAGACCCCCGCTTACGACCTGCAGCAGGCCTGCGCCACCGGTCTGGAGACCGTGCTGGGCCTGGCCAACAAGATCAAGCTCGGCCAGATTGACTCCGCCATCGCCGGCGGCGTTGACTCCGCTTCGGACGCCCCGATCGCCGTCAGCGAGGGCCTGCGCGAAATCCTTCTGGACCTCAACCGCGCCAAGACCCTGCCGCAGCGGCTCCAGATCCTCAGCCGCATCCGCCCCAAGGACCTGGCCCCCGACGCGCCCAACACCGGCGAGCCGCGCACCGGCCTGTCCATGGGTGAGCACCAGGCCCTCACCACCGCGCAGTGGAAGATCACCCGCGAGGCACAGGACGAGCTGGCGTACAACAGCCACCGCAACCTGGCCGCCGCCTACGACGACGGGTTCTTCGACGAACTCATCACCCCGTACCGCGGCCTGAGCAAGGACTCCAACCTGCGCCCGGACACCACCCTGGAAAAGCTCGCCACGCTCAAGCCGGTCTTTGGGAAGAACCTCGGCGCCGAGGCCACCATGACCGCCGGCAACTCCACCCCGCTGACCGACGGTGCCGCCACGGTGCTGCTGGCTTCCGAGGAATGGGCCGACGCCCACGACCTGCCCAAGCTCGCCACCGTCCTGGACGGCGAGGCGGCCGCGGTCGACTTCGTCCACGGCAAGGACGGCCTGCTGATGGCCCCCGTCTTCGCCGTGCCGCGCCTGCTGGCCCGCCACGGACTGACCTTTGACGACATCGACTTCTTCGAAATCCACGAGGCCTTCGCCGGCACCGTGCTCAGCACCCTCGCGGCCTGGGAGGACGAGGAGTTCTGCCGGACCCGGCTGGGGCTCGACGGCGCGCTGGGTGCCGTGGACCGGGCCAAGCTCAACGTCAACGGTTCCTCCCTGGCCGCCGGCCATCCGTTCGCCGCCACCGGCGGACGGATCGTCGCCTCGCTGGCAACCATGCTGCACCGCAAGGGCACCGTGGACGGCCGCCCCGCCCGCGGCCTGATCTCCGTCTGCGCCGCCGGCGGCCAGGGCGTCGTCGCCATTCTGGAAGCACACTAGGGGGAACCGGATGACTGACAAATACACCCAGTTCGTGAGCCGCGGCCTCGGCCGGGACATCGCGAAGAAGCTCGGCCTGCCGCAGCCGGTGGAACTCCGCCGCTACCGGCCCGGCCAGCCGCTGATCGAAGGACCCATCCTGGTCCAGGGCGCCGGTGCCGGCGCGGACGAGCTCGCCGCGGCGCTGCTGGCGTGGGATCTCGACGTCCGCCGCCACGCCGTGCCCCGGGAGAAGCTCGGCGCCATCATCCTCGTCCTCGACGTAGCCGCCCGGCCCGAGGACCTGGAACGGCCCGTCCTGACCGCCGCCGCCTCGCTGCGCGACCTCGCCTCCGGCGGCCGCGTCGTCACGATCTCCCGTTCCGCCGCCGAGGCGACGGATCCGGCCGCCGCGGCGGCCCGGCAGGGAGTCGACGGCCTGCTCCGGTCCCTCGCCAAGGAACTGCGCGCCGGGGCCACCGGCAACGGCATCGTCCTGGCCGACGGCGCCCGGACCACCAGTCCCGGAACGCTCGGCGCCCTCCGGTTCTTCCTCTCCGGCCGTTCCGCCTTCGTCGACGGCCAGTTCCTCACCGTCACCTCCGACGCCGGCGAACTGCCCGCGGACCCGGAGAAGCCGCTGACCGGCAAGGTCGCGGCGGTTACCGGCGCCGCGAGGGGGATCGGCGCCGCGATCGCCCGCACCCTGCACCGCGACGGGGCCACCGTGATCGTCATCGACATTCCCGCCGCCGGGGACCACCTCGCGGCCGTCGCCAACGAGGTTCACGGAACCGCACTGCAGCTGGACATCACCCGCGAAGATGCCGGCCAGCGGATCATCGACCACGCCGTGCAGCGCCACGGCCGCCTCGACATCGTGGTCCACAACGCCGGCATCACCCGCGACAAGCTGCTGGCCAACATGGACCAGTCCCGCTGGAGCTCGGTGATCGGGGTCAACATCGCCGCGCAGCTGCGCATCAACGAGGCCCTGCTCGCCTCCGAGCACTTCCGGACGTCGCCGCGGATCGTTTCCGTGGCTTCCACCAGCGGCATCGCCGGAAACCGCGGCCAGACCAACTACGCCGCCTCGAAGGGCGGCGTGATGGGCATGGTCCGGGCCACCGCACCGCTGCTCGCGGAGCACGGCGGGTCGATCAACGCCGTCGCCCCCGGCTTCATCGAAACCGAGATGACGGCCAAGATCCCCTTCGCCACCCGCGAGGTGGCGCGCCGCCTGAACTCCCTGCAGCAGGGCGGCCGGCCCGGCGACGTGGCCGAGGCCATCGCTTTCCTGGCCAGCGACGCCGCCGGCGGGATCTCCGGAGAGGTGTTGCGGGTCTGCGGCCAGAACCTGGTGGGAGCATGAGTCCGGCGCCTGTGCTGCTGGCGGAGATGCCGTCGCTGTCCAAGGTGTACCTCAACGCTGCCGCGTCTGCGGCGCGCCGACGGCTGCTCGGGGCCCACGGCGGCACCGCGCTGCCGGCCGAGAGCCACGAGGTCCGCGGAGTCCGAGCCGGCGTCGACAACCTGACCGCCTACCAGCACCTGATCGGTGAGACGGCCAGCGACATCCTGCCGGCCGGTTTCATCCACGCCCTGGCGTTCCCGCTGGCGATGTCCGTGATGAACCGGGACGATTTCCCGCTGCCGCTTTTGGGCATGATCCACCTCGAGAACACGGTGGAGCAGTCTGCGCCGGTGCTGTTCACCGAGCCGCTGGACATCCGGGCCTGGGCGGAGAACCTGCGCGGCCACCGCGCCGGCACCCAGCTGGACCTGGTGGCCGAGGTCCGCGGGGCGGCCGAGGACGGCAACGCCGCTGACACCGTCCGGTGGCGGGGAGTGTCTACCTACCTCGCCAAGGGTGTTTTCCTGCCCGGCATCGACAAGCCCTCCACGGCCCAGGCGCCGGCCGCGTTCACCGCGCCGGACCCGACGGCGCTGTGGCAGCTGGGCGTGGACACCGGGAGGGCCTACGCCGCGGTTTCGGGTGACTTCAACCCGATCCACCTGAGCGTGCTCAGCGCCAAGGCCCTGGGCATGCGCCGTTCGATTGCGCATGGGATGTACCTGGCGTCCCGCGCGCTGGCCGACGTCGGTGCCGCCAAGGGCGATGCGTTCCGCTGGGACGTCCGCTTCGAGGCCCCGGTGTTCCTGCCGGCCCGCGTGGCGCTGGACATCAGCACTACGCAGGCCGAGGAGGGCACCTGGCTCGGCTCGGAGTACGTGGCGTGGAGCCCGCGCTCGGGCCGGAAGCACTTCAGCGGTTCCGTCACGCCCCTGTCGTGAGGGTCCTGGAGGGCTGGGCCTGAGGGTTCATCAGACGACGACGGCGGCCGTCCCCGAGGTGGGGGCGGCCGTCGTCGTTCGTTAAGGACTCCCGGGCTCTTAGTCCCGGGCGGAGGACTTCACTACCCGCAGCATGCGGTGCAGGCTGAGCAGGACGGACTCGACGGCGTTCGGGGCCCCGGGGGTGTGGTCGCCGTCGGAGACCTGTTGCGTCAGCGTGTCGACGGCGGCGTCGGCCTCGGCGATGCGCTCGGCCTGCCGTTCGGAGTCCTCTTCTTCCGTGGACCGGAGGACGTCGCCCACGCGGGCCATGGCGGCGGCGAGCGGTGCTTCCTGGCCGGACGGGATCACGAACGGGTGGTCGCTGGCCCAGATGACGTCGGAGAGGACCTGGGTGACGTCCTGGATGTGGAAGGTCAGCCGTTCGAGGTCACGCAGGTCGCGGTAGTCCGCGTCCACGTCGCGGGGGTGCAGCCGGCGCCGCGGATTGGCGCGCCGGCTCGCGTCCGCCTTCTGCACCGCGGCGCGGACGGAGCGGGTGTGGGCGGCGAGCGCATCGGAGCGGCGGGCCCAGTCCTCGTGTTCGGGCGGCCAGTTCTCCTCCAGCGCCGTCGCCATGTCCCACAGCTGCCGGGCCAGGGCCAGCCGCAGTTCGGCGAGGCTCAGGGCGGCGGCCTTGAAGTGCAGGGGCGGGAAGACCAGCAGGTTCACCACGATCCCCACGGTCACGCCGACGCCCATTTGGACCAGGTAGCCGAAGGAGAAGCTGTCCGGGTTGTGGCCGCCCACCAGCAGCACGAGCAGCGCCGCCGTCGGAATCCAGTCGCTGCCCGAACCGATCTTCGGCAGGCCGGCCAGGACCACGCCAAGGCCCATCACCAGGGCAACGGTGAACGGGGACGGCTGGCCGAGGCTGAAAAGCATGAAGGCCAGGCCAATGCCGATCGCCAGGCCCACGAGGGTCTGCACCCCCTGGCGCATCGAACCCGACACGTTCTCATACATGGCCACGAGGGCGCCCAGCGGGGCGTAGTACGGGTAGTCCGCGGCGGAGCCGGGCATGAACGGTGCGATGGCGAAGGCGATACCCGCGGCCAACGCCGCCTTGATGGCCAGCTGCAGCCGCGGCCACAGCAGGGCCGCGGACACGCTGGCCCGCACCGCGCGAAGCGCCTTGTCGAACCGGGAGGGGTGGCTCGCGCCGTCGGTATTCTCGTCACTAGCCATCCGGCCCACCCTAGGGTCCGGGGCGGCCTGCGACAACTGGACTAATCGTCGTCGCGGCCGGTACGGCCGGCGCCGGGGCGGGCTCCACCCTGGGATTCCAGGTCGGCGGCCTTACACGTCGGCGGAGGCGCAGGCCTTCCGGATCGCCGCGGACAACCGCTGTGCCTTGCCGTTGGTTCGGCCCTCCTCGGCGCGGTGCGGGACATAGCCGAAGCCGATCCCGTATGCCGGGTCCGCGTAGCCGAGGGCTGCGTTGGCGCCCTCGTGCCCGAACGCGAGGGCGCTGCCGAAGTCGCGGTCCGGCTGCGGTTTCATGAAGACGACGGCGAACGCGTTGCTTTGCGCCGAGCAGCGGTCCAGTCCCCACACCTGTTCCTCTGCCATGATGCCGACCGTGGCGGGGGTGAGGAAGGCCGGGCCGCCGTTGACGCCGGTGAGCGCCGCGGCGTAGAGGCGGGCCAGCCCGTCCGCGGAGCCCACGCCACCGGCGCTGCTCATGCCGCCGGCGCGGATGGTGCGGTGGTTGGGAAGCTCCATGATGGTGCTCACCGGCGCGTTGCTGGTGATCCCCTCCAGGCTGAACGGGTCCGCCGGCGTCTCTTCGTCATAGGGGACGTCCACGTAGCGGGGTTCCTGGTCCTCGGGAAGGCCCAGGAAGAAGTCCACGCCGTGGGGCCGCCGGACCCGTTCGTCGAAGAGTTCCTGCAGGCTGGTCCCCGTCACGCGGCGGCAGAGTTCCTCCATCAGGATCCCGATGGTGAGGGCGTGGTAGCCGAAGGCCGTCCCGGGACGCCAGAGCGGCGCCTCGGCGGCGAGCCGGCGCCCGCCTTCCGCCGTCGGGAAATCGGCCAGCGTCAGGCCGCCGCGGATTCCCGGGACCCCGGCCTGGTGCGAGAGGGCCTGGCGGACGGTGAGCGTGTCTTTGCCGTGCGCCCCGAAGTCCGGCCAGTAGCTGACCATCGGTGCGTCCAGGTCCAGGACGCCGTCCTGGACCAGCAGGGCGATGACCAGGGCGCCCGCGCCCTTGGAGCACGAGTAGGTGCCGGTGATGCTGTCCGCGGCCAGTCCCGGCCCGCCGCTTAGCCCGAGGACCCTGGTGCCGTGCCGGTAGACGGCCAGCTGGGCGCTGTAGGCGGGGTCTTCGGCCAGGAACGTGTCGAAGAGCTCCCGGACGGCCGCGAACTCCGGCGCGGCGTTGCCAGTGGAAGCGGAAAAGCCGGATGTCGAGGCGTTAGCTGACGGGGTACCGGATGGGGCCGCGGTGGGTGAAGGGAAGCCGGGGTGTTGTTCCGCCACGGTCAGGCCGCGCCGTGGCCCGGGGTGACCTCTTCGCCGGCCTTGACGGGTCCCGGTGGCGTGCCGTTGCCGAAGGGACGGCCGCCCAGGGCCTCCCGGCCGTGCGGGGTCAGCCAGACGGAGGTGTCCGGTCCCTTCGGCACGATTCCGGTGGGGTTGATGTCCTCGTGGACGATGTAGTAGTGCTGCTTGATCTGGACGAAGTCCGTGGTGTCGCCGAACCCGGGGGTCTGGAAGAGGTCGCGGGCGTAGCCCCACAGGGCCGGCATCTCGCTCAGCTTCTGCCGGTTGCACTTGAAGTGGCCGTGGTAGACGGCGTCGAAGCGGGCCAGCGTGGTGAAGAGTCGGACATCCGCCTCGGTGATGGTGTCTCCCACCAGGTAGCGCTGGCCCGTAAGGCGCTCCTCGAGCCAGTCCAGGGCGGTCCAGAGCCGGTCGTAGGCGGCGTCGTAGGCCTCCTGGGAGCCGGCGAACCCGCAGCGGTAGACGCCGTTGTTGACCTCGGTGAAGACGCGCTTGTTTACTGCGTCGATCTCCTCCCGGAGGGCTTCCGGGTAGAGGTCCGGAGCGCCGTCGCGGTGGAACTCGGTCCACTCGGTGGAGAAGTCCAGGGTGATCTGCGGGAAGTTGTTCGTGACCACCCCGCCGCTCGGAATGTCCACGATCGCGGGGACGGTGATGCCGCGCGGGTAGTCCGGGAAGCGGCGGAAGTAGGCGTCCTGGATCCGTTCGATGCCGAGCACCGGGTCCTTGCCGTCCGGGTCCAGGTCGAAGGTCCAGGAGCGGGAGTCGTGGGTGGGTCCGGGCTGGCCCAGGGAGATGACGTCCTCGAGCCCCAGGAGGCGGCGGACGATGACCGTGCGGTTCGCCCAAGGGCACGCCCGGGCGGCGATCAGCCGGTAGCGGCCCGCCTCCACCGGCCAGCCCGGTTCGCCGTTGGCGCCGGGGGCACCGTCACGGGTAATCCGGTCCTCGATGTAGTTGGTGTCCCGGGTGAACTCTGCCCCTCCGGTGACATAGGCGCCCTTCGTGCTGAAGGCCTGGTCCGTCGTCGTGTCTTCGCTCATGCCCCCAGCCTAAGCCCGGGAGCACCGCGTTCCGGCAGCCTAGCCGGGCAGCGCCGCCAGCACCGGACCCATGGGCTGCCAGGCGGCCCACCACGCCGCCGCAACGACCACCGCGAACAGCACCAGCCACACGGGCGCCGGGATGCGGGTGGCCCGCGCCAACAGGTACGCGTCCGACGTCGACAGCCGGCTGCGGTGCCGGGTGTGGACAGCGGCAAGCTTGCCGAGGTCCCGGACTGAGGCGACCAGCAGGGCCAGCCCCAGCCCGATCATCACGTGGCCAATGAAGGACGGGGGAACGAAGAGCACCAGCAACACCGCGGCCAGGACGGCCACCGCGGTGATCAGGATGCCGATCCCGTTGCGGAGGAAGAGGAAGGAGGCGATCAGGATCAGGGTCCCCACCGACATCGCGGCCGGACCCCAGCCGGTGAACCCGCAGCACACCATGGCGGCACCCACCACAGCGGGGACCGGGTAGCCCCAGAACGTGGACCACACGGCGGCGAGCGGCCGGCGGCTGTAGCTGATGGTGGTGCCGGAGTGATCCAGGCTCAACCGGATGCCGCCGAGCCGCTGCCCGGTCATCAACGCGGCGAACGCGTGGCCGAGTTCGTGGGTGACGGTCGCCAGCAGGCCGAAGTAACGCCAGCTGGCCCGGGGGATGGAGACGGCGACGGCGACGCCGATCACCAGCCACAGTTCGGTGGCGGTCACGACGGGGGAGGGGGCGTGGCCGAACCCGGCGATGATGCGGTCCCACCAGGTCCCGGCTGCGTCGGCTGCCGTCAGGTTCAACTGGGGGTTCAGTAAGGGGGCGGCAGCGGCGGCTGTCGGGTGCATAAAGGGGCTAGGCCTTTCCGGAGGAATGGGTGATGCAGTACGGAGTCCACGGCCGGGCCTCGAGCCGGGCCTCGGCGATGGGGCCGCCGCAGACTTCGCAGATTCCGTAGCGGCCCTCGTCCATCCGCAGCAGCGCGGCCTCGATCTGGGCGAGGCTTTCGCGGCTCTGCGCCATGAGGGCCGAGGCCTGGGAGAGCTCGAAGGCGATGGTCGAACCTTCGGGGTCGTGCTCGTCGTCGACGTTCGCGTCCTGCCGGGCCGCGTTGACGGAGCTGATGTCCCGGCGCAGTGCCGGGAGCAAGGCCAGTTTCCGGTCCCGCTCCTCGGTCAGGAGGCGCCGGAAGTGTTCGAGGTCAACCATAGGCAGTAACGCTAGCGCGGCCGGCCGGGAACAACCCAAACACGGGCCCAACGGTCCTGTCGTGCGCGGGGGCGCCGGACCTACAGTGGGCGCACCGTCCCGGATCGTCCTACCGGAGAGGGAGATGCCATGACCACCGACTACGACGCGGCCCTCGCTGCCGTCACCGCCCACCACGCCGGGATGCACCGGCGCCTGGAGAAGCTCACGGAGGCTCTCATCCATGCGGTGGCTTCCGGGGACACGGTAGGGGAGCACGAGGCACATGCCGTCCTGGTCGAATGGTGTGAGGACGAGCTCCTCCCGCACGCGCTCGCAGAGGAGGACGCACTGTATGCGGGGGCGGCTGCGCTGCCGGAGGGCACGCTGCTGGTCGACGGGATGCTCGCGGAGCATCGGGTGATCGTCGGCCTGCTGGAGGAGCTGAGGGCCGCCCACGGCGTTGCGGCCGCCGTCGTCGCCGGTGCCCTGCAGCGCGTCTTCTCGTTGCACCTGGACAAGGAAAACCGGCTCCTGCTGCCGTTGATCGCCGCCACTCCGGGCCTCAGCCTGGCCCGCAGCGTGGCGGGCCTGCACGAGCTGCTGGGCGAGGCTCACGGGGCCACCTGAAACCCTCACCGGAGGGTCCGCCAGCGTGTCGTTGCGCACGGTGCCACCGGGGTGATAATTTCTCTTGCCGCCGCAATTCTGCACATAAAAAACGGCCTTCGACACCATCCTCCCCGTCGCTTCACCGCGCACGAGAAAGGCCGCAATGGCGCTGCTCATCCCCGACACTCTGCCGAGCCTGGAAACAGTCTCCGGCAGGTTCGTCCTTGCACCGTTTACCGCACTGGACATCGAGCCCCTGGCCCGGCTCCTCGGCCAGGAGGTGATCTGGTCACAGGGCTTCAGCGACAGCGAGGCCCGGCCCATGGGGGATGCCGAACTGACCGCCTTCGTGGAACGCCGGTTCTCCGGACTGCAGATCTTCTCGGTGTACCAGAAGCTGCCCGAGGGCCAGTCGCGGTTCGTCGGCACCACGGGCATCACTTCATACGACGGCGGCACCGAGTGCGTGAAGATCGGCCGCACTGTGCTGGATCCGCAGCTGTGGGGTGCCAAGGTCAACCACGAGGTCAAGATCACGTTGCTGGACTGGCTGTTCTCCTGCGGTGCGGGGCGGATCGAGTGCGACGTCGATGCACGCAACCAGCGTTCCCTCTCCTCCCTGGTGCGCTTTGGCTTCACGGCCGAGGGCACCCGGCGCCGGTCCTCCCGCAACCTTGACGGGCTGTGGCGCGACTTCGTCATCCTGTCGCTGCTGACCGAGGAGTGGCCCGGCCTGCGGCCCCGCGTGCTGGCCGCGCTGTCAGGGCAGGACGCGGCGGGGTTGCTGGGGGTCTAGGGGTTCTGGGCGCCTGTGGGCCGTGGCCCGTCGGCCCGAAGGCCGCGCACGCGAGGGTGCGAGGCCTTTTCCATGCCCTGACACTGTCGTTGCACCGGGCTCTCATGTTTGCCGCCGTGTTAAACAAAGAAATGCCCCGGAATTCGCAGTGAATTCCGGGACATTTCCCTTTGTGCGCGGAGGGGGACTTGAACCCCCACCCCCTTTCGAGGACTAGCACCTCAAGCTAGCGCGTCTGCCATTCCGCCACCCGCGCAGGTGGTATTTCCGGGAAGATTTCCGCCTCTCAGCGTTTTGCTTTTCTCGGAAGCAGCGAGAAAGACTCTAGCACGGGGATTCGGAAAACAAATAATCGGGGCTTGTGGGTAGGCTGAACGGAGCACTGAGCCACTGCCACGAGGAGCGAGATGACGAACATTCGGCCCGAAGATGAAGTCGTCCGGATCTGCCAGGAGCTGATCCGGATCGACACCTCGAACTACGGTGACGGATCCGGTCCGGGCGAGCGGGCCGCGGCCGAATACACCGCCGGCCTCATCTCCGAGGTAGGGCTGGAAGCCGAGATCTTCGAGTCCGCCCCGGGCCGCGCCAATGTCGTCACCCGCATGGCCGGCGAGGATCCCTCCGCGGCCGCCCTGGTGGTGCACGGCCACCTCGACGTCGTGCCTGCCCTGCGCGAGCAGTGGTCCGTGGACCCGTTCGGTGCCGAGCTCAAGGATGGCCTGATCTGGGGCCGCGGCGCCGTGGACATGAAGGACATGGACGCCATGATCCTCTCGGTCCTTCGAGACTTTGCCCGCACCGGCCGCAAACCCAAGCGCGACATCATCTTCGCGTTCTTCGCCGACGAGGAGGCCGGCGGCGCGTACGGCGCCCGCTACGCCGTCGACAACCGCCCCGAACTCTTCGAGGGCGCCACCGAGGCGATCTCCGAGGTGGGCGGTTTCTCTGCCACCATCGGCGGCCAGCGCACCTACCTGCTGCAGACCGCCGAGAAGGGCATCTCCTGGCTGCGCCTCGTGGCCCACGGACGCGCGGGCCACGGCTCGCAGATCAACACGGACAACGCCGTGACCCGGCTGGCCGCCGCCGTCACCCGGATCGGCGAATACCGCTGGCCGATTGAGCTGACGCCCACCACCCGCCAGTTCCTCGATGGCGTCACCGAGCTCACCGGCGTCGAATTCGATCCCGACGATCCGGACAAGATCCTCAAGGAACTCGGCACCGTGGCCCGCTTCGTCGGCGCGACGCTGCAGAACACCACCAACCCCACCCTGCTCAAGGGCGGCTACAAGCACAATGTCATCCCCGAGTCGGCCGAGGCCCTGGTGGACTGCCGCACGCTGCCCGGCCAGCAGGACCAGGTCCTCGAGATCGTCCGCGAACTCGCCGGCACCGGCGTTGACGTCAGCTACGTCCACAACGACGTCTCCCTGGAGGTCCCGTTCGCCGGGAACCTGGTGGATTCCATGATCGATGCGCTGCACTCCGAGGACCCGGGCGCGAAGGTGCTGCCGTACACGCTCTCCGGCGGCACGGACAACAAGTCGCTGAGCCGGCTGGGGATCACCGGCTACGGCTTCGCGCCGCTGATGCTGCCGGACGAGCTGGACTTCACCGGCATGTTCCACGGCGTCGACGAGCGCGTGCCGGCTGATTCGCTGAAATTCGGCGCGCGAGTGCTGAACACCCTGCTGACCAACTACTAAACGCCACCGCCGCCCCCGACAGAAGGCCACTGCACGCCATGAGACCCGAAGACATCCTCCCCGACGCGCTGCTGGAAAGGATCCGCGCCCGGGCGGCCGGCTACGACCGCGACAACGCCTTTTTCACCGAAGACCTGCAGGACCTTGCCGACGCCGGGTACCTCAAGATCTTCGTGCCGGCGTCCGACGGCGGGCTGGGACTCGGGCTGTCGGGGGCGGCACAACTGCAGCGGCGGCTCGCGACGGCGGCACCGGCGACCGCGCTGGCGATCAACATGCACCTGGTGTGGACCGGTGTCGCCCACGTCCTGGCCGCCCGCGGGGATTCCTCCCTGGACTTCATCCTGAAGGAGGCGGCGCAGGGGGAGATCTTCGCGTTCGGGAACTCGGAGGCCGGCAACGACTCCGTGCTCTTCGACTCCCGCACCGAGGCCGTCCCTCAGCCCGATGGCGGCTACGCCTTCACCGGGCGGAAGATCTTCACCAGCCTCTCGCCGGCCTGGACCCGGCTGGGGATCTTCGGCAAGTTCGCCTCGGCCCGGAACGGCGAGGGCGAACTGGTGCATGGTTTCATCCACCGGGATACGCCCGGCTACCGGATCCTCTCCGACTGGGACACGCTGGGAATGCGCGCCAGCCAGTCCAACACCACGCTGCTCGAGGGCGCTGTGGTGCCGCCGGAGCGGATTTTTCGGAAGCTGCCGGTGGGACCCAATGCGGACCCGCTGATTTTCGCCATTTTCGCCTGTTTTGAGACGCTCCTCGCGGCCGTGTACACCGGTCTGGGGGAGCGCGCGCTGCAGCTGGGCGTGGAGGCGGTCAAGCGGCGCACCTCGTACAAGAACGGCGGCCGCAGCTACGCCCAGGACCCGGACATCCGTTGGAAGGTCGCGGAGGCGGCGATGGCCATGGATGCCCTCTACCCCTACCTCGCCGCGGTGGCGGCCGACGTCGACGCCCTCGCGGACCACGGCGGCCAGTGGTTCCCCAAGCTGGTGGGCGTCAAGGTGCGCGCCACGGAGACCGCCCGCACGGTAGTGGACCTGGCGATCCGCGTTTCGGGCGGGTCCAGCTACTTCCGCGGCTCGGAGCTGGAGCGGCTCTACCGGGACGTGCTGGCCGGGATGTTCCACCCGTCCGACGACGAGTCAGCCCACAACACGGTGGCGAACTCGTGGCTGGGACCGGTGGAGGAATAGCAGGTTCCTTGGGGCCGCTTAGGGGTTTTGGGGTCTAGACGGTCCGCTGGACCTGGATGACTTTGCGGCGGAGCCAGAAGCGCCGGCTCCCGCCGACGTAGAGGACGCTGCGCTCCAATTCCCACTTGCCGTATTCGGAATGGGCGGCCAGGAGGCGGCGCGCCTCAGGCAGGGAATCCTCAGGGCTGACCGTCAGTACGAGGTATTCGTACTGCCGTGCGTAATCCCGTTCCCGACGGACCGAGCTGTTCAGAAAATGTTCCCTCATCGCTCTCCATTTTCGTCTTTTTCGGGCTAACGTGAAGTCATGAGCATCGATCCGCGTGTCGCGCTTCAGTCACTCACTTCCGCTTTGGAGGAGCATCTGGCCGCCGCAGCGTCGAAGCGCAGCGACGGTGATCCGGCGGTGGAGGCGGCGTTCTTCGCCGTGGCCGATGCCTTTGAAGTCTACGACGACTCCCTGTACGAAGCGTACGGCGAAGTCACACCGTTGGAGGTCCTCGACGAGGACGATGACGAAGATGACGACGACGAGCGTGAGGCCGTCGACGACGAGGAAGACCTCGAGCTCCTCCAGGACTAGGGGAGCCCCTTAGCTCATTTAGCCGGTTGCGCCGGTTCCGCCCCTTTCGCGGTCAGCGGCCCATAATGTCAGACCCCCTTGGCATTGTTAGTGCATGGGAACTCCCTCGGCGCTTTCGCTTCTTCCGGCTTACCGGCCGGTCGCTGGCGGGTGCGGCGGTATTGCGTTGGGGGATATCGCCGCCTCGCTGCGGGAGGGCTGCACGTCTGCGGTCGACGACGCCGGTGTACTGGGTTTCACTGAGGCGGCGGCTTTCGCCGGGGACGTGGAGGAACTCGCCCGAGCCGTGGAATTCCTGCAGGTTGTCGCCGCAGGAGCGGTCGACCGAACGCGAACCCAGGCCGCCGCGGCCGATGCTTGTGATCTCTCAAAGCCTGGGCCGGAGGGTGACGGGTATCGGCGGACCACGGACTTCCTGCGAGACCGTCTACGCATCAGCACCGCCGAAGCCCACCGCCGGGTCTGCCTGGCGCAGGAAGTCCTGCCCCGTGTTGGGCTGTCCGGCCAGCCGATCCCGGCCGTTCACGGGGAAGTGGCCGCAGCATTCGCGGAAGGGGAGGTTCCATCCCGGTCCGCGACCATCATCACCCAGGCCCTCGACCGGGTCCGGCTCCTGGCAGACACCGCCACCGTGGCCCGGATGGAAGAAGCCCTGACCACGGTCGCGGCGGTTCATGACCCGGACTTCCTGACCCGGGTCGCCCGCCGCTGGATCGACGGCCTCGACCAGGACGGTGCCGAGCCCTCCGAGGAGCTTCTCCGCCAGTTACAGGGCGCGTTCATCCGCCGTCCCCGGCACGGTCTCCAGCACCTGGAAATCTTCGCGACCACCGACCAGTTCGAACACCTCCTCACGGTCATGAACACCGCCACCAACCCCCGCACCGGAACCAGTCAGGTTGCAGGGACACCGGCCGGGGCCGGGGACCCGTTCGCCGCCGAACCCGGCGTACCCGACGAGAGGCTGGACCTCCGGACCCGCCCACAACGGCTGCTCGACGGCCTGGTCGCCGGCTCCAAAATCTCCCTCGCCAGCGGGGGGCTCCCCGCGGCCGGAGGCCTCCGACCCCAAGTCCTTGTCACCATCGACTACCGCGACCTCCTCACCCGCCTCAACATCGACTCCGGCATCGGGGATCAAACAGCCGTTGAAGGGGTGACAGCTTCCGGGCCTCTGGGTCTGGCCGGGACCGGGTCGCTGGCCTTCACCGGACCCGTCACCGCCGCCACCATCCGCAAAATCGCCTGCGACGCGGACATCATTCCCGTCCTCCTCGGCACCGACGGCCGGGTCCTGGACATCGGGAGGACCAGCAGAATCTTCCCACCCCACATCCGCAAAGCCATCACCGCCCGCGACAAAGGCTGCACCTTCCCCGGCTGCACCATCCCCGCCCCCTGGTGCGAAGCCCACCACATCAACTACTGGTCCCACGGCGGCCCAACCAGCACAGACAACGGTGTCCTGCTCTGCTCACACCACCATCACCTGATCCACAAAGAACAATGGACCATCCAAACCCGCAACGGCACCCCCTGGTACATCCCGCCACCCCACCTCGACCCCCACCAAAAACCCCGACAAAACCAATACTTCACGTTGTGAAGATGCGAATGATTGAAACGGCAGTCCTGGTGCGTGGACGGAGCCGCGAGCGGGCGGGAGGCGGCGGGCGAGGAGGCGCGATGATCTACAGGGCGCTTCCTTTCGAATGGCATACCGGGAGCAATTGCTTCCGAGGCGAGCACCGCGGTATTCGAGACGCCTAGATGCAGCGCAGGAATGGAGACCGTCCGGCGTCGACGGCCCGAAAAGCCCTACGCCGGGCTGGAGACGTCCTCGAGGGCCACTGCGATCTCCGGCGGCAGGGGTGCGAGCGTGGCATCGAGGATTTCCTTCAACTGCACCGGGGTGCGCGCGCCCACCACCGCGGTCGCCACGCCGTGCTGGGACAACAGCCAGCTCAGGGAGACGTCCAGGATGCTGCGGCCCAGGCCCTTCGCCGCCATGGCAACCGCCTCGACCACGCTGGAGGAGCTTCCCTCCAGGTACGGCTCGACGTACGCCGCCAGCTTCGACTGGGCGGCGCGGGAGTCGGCCGGGATGTGGCCGCGGTATTTGCCCGTCAGCACGCCGCGTCCCAGGGGAGCCCACGCCATCAGGCCCAGGCCGGCGTCCTCAACCGCGGGAATCAGCTCGGCCTCGGCCTTGCGCTGCAGCAGCGAATACTCGGCCTGGCTGGCCACCAGCGGGAACCCGGCCACCGCCGCGGCCTTCGCGGTCTGCCAGCCGGAGTAGTTGGAGACGCCGGCGTAGCGCACCCGGCCGGAGCGGACCGCGTACTCCAGCGCAGCCAGGGTCTCGTCCAGCGGGACGTTCGGATCCCAGGCCTGCGCGAACCACAGGTCCACATAGTCGGTGCCCAGCCGGGCCAAGGAGGCGTCGAGGCTGGAGAGGAGGGCGTTGCGTGAGGTGTCCACGCTGTGGCGTGCGCCCGACGTCGTCAGCCCCGCCTTGGTGGAGATGACCACCTCGCTGCGCGCCACGACGTCGTTGAGCATGCTGCCGAGCATCGCCTCGGCCCGGCCGCCGGCGTAGGAAGCCGCGGTGTCGATCAGGGTGCCGCCGCCATCGACAAAGGTATGGAGCAGGGCAGCGGCATCCTGCTCATCGGTCTCACCGGCCCAGGACATGGTGCCAAGGGACAGGGACGAGACACGCAACCCACTGTTGCCGACATAACGCTGCTGCATGCCTGCAAGCTTACGGTGCTTCGGCCGGCCGTACCGGTAGGGTCTATAAACGTGAACTGGATAGAAGCGGCCTTTCTGGGCCTTGTGCAGGGACTGACAGAGTTCCTCCCGATTTCCTCAAGCGCCCACCTTCGGATCGTCGGGGAGTTCCTCCCGGACGCCTCGGACCCCGGAGCCGCCTTTACCGCCATCACGCAGCTGGGCACCGAGACGGCCGTGATCGTCTACTTCTGGCGCGACATCGTCCGGATCGTGAAGGCCTGGCTCGCCTCGCTCACCGGCAAGGTCTCCCGCCAGGACCCCGACGCGAGGATGGGCTGGCTGGTCATCCTCGGCAGCCTCCCCATCATCGTCCTCGGCCTGCTCTTCCAGGACCAGATCGAATCCGTGCTGCGCAGCCTCTGGATCGTCGCGACCATGCTGATCGTCTTCGGTATGATCCTCGCTGTCGCCGACGCCACCGGCCGGCAGGAGCGCGACCTCAGCCGGCTCACCTACAAGCACGGCATCCTCTACGGGTTCGCCCAGGCCCTCGCGCTCATCCCGGGCGTGTCCCGCTCCGGCGGCACCATCACCGCGGGCCTCTTCATGGGCTACACCCGCGAGGCCGCCGCCCGCTACTCCTTCCTCCTGGCCATCCCCGCCGTCTTCGGCAGCGGCCTCTACCAGCTCTACAAGGTGCTCACCAAGGAAGGCCTCAGCGGCCCCTACGGCCTCCCCGAAACGGGCCTGGCCACCGTGATCGCGTTCGTGGTGGGCTACGTCATCATCGGCTGGTTCCTCAAGTACGTTTCGACCCGCAGCTACCGGCTCTTCGTCTGGTACCGCATCCTCCTGGGCCTGGCACTGTACCTACTGCTCGGTTTCAATGTCATCAGCGCCTAGCACTAGGCTTGGTCTGTGAAATCCTGGACCTCCCGCCCCGTTCCCCAACTGCCGGGCGCCATGCCCGCCGTGCGTCTCTTCGACACCGCCCGCGACGGCCCCGTGACCCTCGACGCGGCGGGGGAGCAGTCCATGTACGTCTGCGGCATCACGCCCTACGACGCCACCCACATGGGGCACGCTGCCAGCTACGTCGCCTTTGACCTGCTCAACCGGGCCTGGCGCGACGGCGGCCAGAGGGTCGCCTACGTCCAGAACGTCACCGACGTCGACGACCCCCTGCTGGAGCGCGCGACGGCGACCGGCGTCGACTGGCGCGACCTCGCCGCCAGCCAGATCGAGCTCTTCCAGACGGACATGGAAGCCCTCAACGTCCTCGCCCCGGATGACTACATCGGCGCGGTCGAGGCCATCCCGCTGATCGTCCCCGCCATCGAAACCCTGCTTGAGCGCGGCCTGGCGTACCGGGTTGCCGGCACGGACGGCGAGCCCGACGGCGATGTCTACTACGACGTCGAAGCCGCCGGCAAGCACTCCGCCGAGGACACCGACGCCTGGACCCTTGGCTGCGTGTCGCACCTCTCCGACGCCGAGATGCTCGAACTCTTCGCCGAGCGTGGCGGCGACCCGGGCCGCGCCGGCAAGCGGCAGGCTCTGGACCCGTTGCTCTGGCGCGTGGCCCGCGACGGCGAGCCCCGCTGGGCTGGCGGCGAGCTGGGGGAGGGCCGCCCCGGCTGGCACATCGAGTGCACCGTCATCGCGCAGAAGTACCTGCCCGCACCGTTCACCGTCCAAGGCGGCGGCTCGGACCTGGTCTTCCCGCACCACGAAATGGGTGCCGGCCACGCCTACTCCCTGACCGGGACGCCGCTGGCGAAGCACTTCGCGCACGCCGGAATGGTGGGCCTCGACGGCGAGAAGATGAGCAAGTCCAAGGGCAACCTGGTGCTCGTCTCCAAGCTCCGTGCCGCCGGCGAGGAACCGGCCGCCATCCGCCTGGCCATCCTGGCCCACCACTACCGCAGCGACTGGTCCTGGACTGACGAAGGCATCCATGAAGCCAAGCGCCGTCTCGGTTCGTGGCGCAAGGCGCTCCAGTCCGCACCCTCCGGATCCGCCAAGGCCCTGATCGAACAGATGCGCGCCGCGCTCTCGGACGACCTCAAAGCCCCCGAGGCCCTGGCCGCCGTCGACGCCTGGGCCGGTGCCGCCCTGGCCGCCGGAGACACCCCGGCCTCGGCCACCGACGCCGCCCTGGTGTCCGACGCGGTCAACGCCCTGCTCGGTATCGAGCTCTAGGCAACCAACAACACAAAAGCGCCGGCGACCCTCTGACTGGGTCGCCGGCGCTTTGCAGTCTAAGCAGCGTCTACGGTTTGTCCTTGCCGCGGCGCTTCAGGTACCGCTCGAACTCCCGGGCGATCGACTCGCCGCTGGCCTCGGGCAGGTCGGCGGTGTCCTTGGCCTCCTCGAGCTGCCGGACGTAGGCCGCGATCTCGGGATCTTCGGTGGCCAGCTCGTCCACGCCGCGCTCCCACGCGTCAGCGTCCTCCACCAGCTCCTGTGTGTCCAGCGGAAGCTGGAGCAGCTCCTCGATCCTGTGCAGCAGCGCCAGCTGGGCCTTCGGCGAAGGCGCCTGCGCCACATAGTGCGGCACGGCGGCCCAGAGGGAGATGGTGGGCAGCCCGGCCAGCAGCGCGACCTCGGACAGGACGCCGACAATCCCCACCGGGCCCTCGTACTGCGAGGCCTCCAGGTCCATCCGCTCCCGCAGGGCGGCGTCGTCGGTCGAGGCGCTGACCGGGATGGGGCGGCTGTGCGGCACGTCCGCCAGCAGGGCCCCCACCAGGATGACGTAGTCGACGTTCAGCGCCTCGGCGTGGACCAGGAGTTCGGCGGTGTAGGCACGCCACTTATAGGACGGCTCGGTGCCCTGGACGAAGATGACGTCCACGTTCGAGCCCGGCACGCTGGCCTTGAAGATCCGGGTGGAAGGCCACTTGATTTTGCGGTCGCCGGAGGCGGTCCGCCGGATGACCGGGCGGGTGAACTGGAAGTCGTAGTACTCGTCCGCCTCGATGGTGCCGACCTTCTTGCCGCCCCAGAGCTTGTTTAGGTAGCGCAGGGCGTCGCTGGCGGCCTCGCCGGCGTCGTTCCAGCCCTCGAACGCGGCCAGCATCACCGTGATCCGCTGGCCTTCCGGGACGGGCTGCAGCAACCGTTCCGGCTCAGGCAGGGCGTCCGTTTCGGGGGTGTCCGAGTCGAAGCTATTCATGAGTTCACCCTACGTCCAAGTTCCGGACGAATGCAGTCAGGCCGGCCCCCTGAGTCCGGCGTCTTCGCCCTCGGCGTAGCGGCCCGCACCAGGGAGCGGCCGGCACACCGGCGCTGAACCGGCGCTGAAGCACTGCACCGTAGACTGGAAGGCATGCGATCGCCAGCCTCCACGCCCCTGCTCAAAGCCGCTCTCTGGGACATGGACGGCACCATCGTGGACACCGAGCAGTACTGGATCGCCGCCGAGCACGCGCTGGTCGAGGAACACGGCGGCCAGTGGTCGCACGAAAAGGCGATGCAGCTGGTGGGCCAGTCCCTGGTGTTCTCCGCCGGCCTGCTGCAGGACGCGGGCGTGCGGCTGGAAATCCGCGAGATCATCGACACCCTCACCGGCCATGTGGTCAGCCTGGTCCGCGAGGAGGTGCCATGGCGCCCGGGAGCCCGCGAACTGCTCGAAGAACTGCACACCGCCGGCATCCGCTGCGCGCTCGTGACCATGTCCGAGGCGCCGCTCGCGCGTGAAATCGTGGCCAGCCTGCCCAAGCCCTACTTCGAGTTCCTTGTCACCGGAGACACCGTCACCCAGGGCAAGCCCCACCCGGAGGCCTACCTCAAGGCCGTGGAACTGCTGCAGGAGGCCGACCCGGAGCTGGGACTGCAGCACTGCGTGGCCCTCGAAGACTCCGCCCCGGGCGTCGCCGCAGCGGTCGCCTCCGGCGTCACCACGGTGGCCATCCCGCACATCGTTCCGTTGCCGGAAGATCCCCGCCGCGCCACCTGGGACACCCTGGCCGGCCGCACCGTCGCGGACCTCCAGGAACTCGTAACCCTGCGCCACGCAACCACCCCGGCACCCGCCCCGGCCTTCAGCGGCGGTGGCCGCAATGACTGAACCGTCCGGGCCCCCGGCAGGCAGGGAGCGCACCGACAAACCGGCCGAGGACAAGCCGTTCTCCCTGCGCGGCGGCATTCCGCTCGGCCGGATCGCCGGCATCCCCGTCATCCTGGCCTATTCCTGGTTCGCGATCGCCGCGTTTACCGTGATCGCCTACGGCCCGGTGCTGGCGCACAACAACCCCCGGCTCGGCGCCACCGCCTACCTCGTGGCGTTCGCCTATGCCGTGCTGCTGCTCATCTCGGTGCTGGTCCATGAACTGGCCCACGCCCTGACCGCCCGGATGTACCGCTGGCCCACCAGCAAGATCGTCCTTAACCTATGGGGCGGCCACACCCAGTTCGAGGAGTTCACCGCCTCGCCCGGGAAGTCCGTGCTGGTGGCCATGGCCGGCCCCGTCGCGAACCTGGTCCTGGCCGGCGCCGGCTGGCTGGTGGTCTCCGGCGGCCAACTGACGGGCGTCGCGGACACCCTGGCGAACATCTTCGTGTGGGCCAACCTCCTGATCGGCATTTTCAACGTGCTGCCCGGCCTTCCGCTCGACGGTGGCCGCCTGGTGGAATCCGCCGTGTGGAAGGCCACCGGCAGCCACGAGAAGGGCACCATCGCCGCCGGCTGGGCGGGCCGGATCATCGTGGCGGCTCTGGTCATCTGGTTCGTGGCGCTTCCCCTGCTCAGCGGCAACCGGCCGGACACCTCCCTGCTGTTGATCACGCTCTTGGTGGGGAGCTTCCTCTGGCTCGGCGCCACCGCCTCGATCCAGCAGGCCCGGTACCGTAGCCGGCTCCCGCTCGTGGCAGCGGCCGCACTGGCCGAACCGGCCATCGGCCTACCCGCCGCAACCAGCGTCGCCGAGGTGCTGCGGTTCTCGCCCGCCGGCAGCCCCGCCGTCGTCCTCTACGGCCCCGACGGCCGTCCCTCCGCCGTCGTCGACCCCGCTTCCGCCGCGCAGGTTCCCGCCGATCTTGCCGACACGACGCCGGCGACGGCGGTCGCGTACCCGCTCACGGCCGGCGCCTACGTCAAGGGGACGGACCGGGGCGCGGAACTCCTGACGTACCTCGCGCAACTGGAGGGCTCGGACTACGCGGTGATCGACGACGCCGGGCGCGTCACCGGCCTACTGCGCCAGCTGACCGTCCTCAACACCCTCACCGGCAAACAGCGCGGCTGACTGTCACCGGACCACCCGAAACCCCCAAGCGGGCCGGAAACCGGTAGAGTTACCTGCCGGCCGTGAATCTCCGGCCAACCCACGGGCCGCCGCCGAATCTGCGGCCACCCAGCGTCACAGGAGCGAGGAACATCCCATGAGCAGCGACACCGCCGCCAACGCCACCCCTCACGGGGACGTCCCCCCGCTGACCCCGGCCGGTGCAAATCGCCGCCGAGGTCCGTTCCGGGTGGGCGAGCGGGTGCAGCTGACGGACGAACGCGGCCGGATGAACACCATCAGCCTCGAGACCGGCGGCGCGTTCCACACCCACCGCGGCTTCCTCAACCACGACGAGATCATCGGCAAGCCGGACGGCTCCGTGGTGGTCAACAACGTCGGCCAGCAGTACCAGACCCTGCGGCCGCTGCTCTCGGACTTCGTCCTCTCCATGCCGCGCGGCGCGGCGGTCGTCTACCCCAAGGACGCCGCCCAGATCGTCACCATGGCGGACATCTTCCCCGGCGCCCGCGTCGTCGAGGCCGGCGTCGGTTCCGGCGCGCTGTCGATCTCACTGCTCCGCGCGGTGGGCGACAACGGCTACCTGCACTCCTTTGAACGGCGCGAAGAGTTCGCCGACATCGCCCGCGGCAACGTCGAAACCATCTTCGGCGGCCCGCACCCGGCCTGGCAGATCACCCTGGGCGACTTCCAGGAACAGGTCGTCAAGACCGAGGAACCCGGCTCCGTGGACCGCGTGGTGCTGGACATGCTGGCGCCCTGGGAATGCCTCGACGCCGTCGCCACCGTCCTGGCGCCCGGGGGCGTCTGGATCAACTACGTCGCCACCGTGACGCAGCTGTCCCGCACCGCCGAGGCCATCCGCGCCGACGGCCGCTTCACCGAACCCGATGCCTGGGAATCCATGGTCCGCGGCTGGCACCTTGAGGGCCTGGCTGTCCGCCCGGACCACCGCATGGTGGCCCACACCGGCTTCCTGCTGGTCACCCGCCGCCTCGCCGACGGCGTCACCGGTATTTCCGTCAAGCGCCGCCCGTCCAAGACCGAGTTCGACGCCGAAGACGTCAACGCCTGGACCCCCGGCGCCGTGGGGGAGCGGGCCGTGTCGGATAAGAAGCTGCGGCGCGCGGCCCGTGACGCGATCGCCGGCACCAACGTGGTGGACGGCCCCGAGGTCACGAACTAGTCCGTATTTCGGAAGTCTTCCCCGGCGTCGGCCCTCTTCGCGTTATGGTCTTAATAGCTGTACTGAAGGGGCTGATGCACGATGGAGACTCCGAACACCGACCAGGGCCGCACGCCCGATGAGCAGTTCCCCGCCGCCGTAGGGCAGCAGGGGAACACCGGGGACGCGGCACGCACCGCCGCCGAGGCCACCGTTGCCGAGCGGCAAATCAACATCCTCCGCGACAAGCTGCGCCACATCGACCGGCAGCTTGCGGCCGCCACGCAGAACAACGCCAAGCTCGTGGGGATGCTGGAGACGGCCAAGGCCGAGATCCTTCGGCTGAAGAACGCCCTCGACCAGGAGGGCCAGCCGCCCTACAGCTTTGGCACCATCCTGCAGCTGAACCCGAAACGGCACGTTCCCAACGGCGGCGGCCAGGCCACCACCGAGGAATCGGTAGACATCTTCAATGCCGGCCGCAAGATGCGCGTGGGAATCAGCCCGCTGGTCAACATCAGCCAGCTGGCGGTCGGCCAGGAGGTGCTCCTCAACGAGGCGCTGCTGGTGGTGGCCGGCCTCGGCTACGAACGCGCCGGCGAACTGGTCACCCTTAAGGAACTGCTCGGCTCAGACCGCGCCCTGGTGGTGGGCCGTGCCGACGAGGAACGCGTCGTCCGGCTCTCCGGCTCGCTGCTGACCCAGAAACTCCGTGTGGGCGACGCGCTCTCGGTCGACACCCGCACCGGCTACGCCCTGGAGAAGATTCCGCGGTCCGAGGTGGAGAACCTGGTCCTCGAGGAAGTCCCGGACATCACCTACCAGGACATCGGCGGCCTGGGCCCGCAGATCGAGCAGATCCGCGACGCCGTCGAACTGCCGTTCCTGCACCCGGACCTGTACCGCGAGCACGGGCTCAAGGCCCCCAAGGGCATCCTGCTCTATGGCCCTCCCGGCTGCGGCAAGACCCTGATCGCCAAGGCCGTGGCCAACTCCCTGGCCGCCCGCGCCGCGGAACGCGCCGGCAAGAGCGACATGAAGAGCTACTTCCTGAACATCAAGGGCCCGGAACTGCTGGACAAGTACGTCGGCGAGACCGAACGGCACATCCGGCTCATCTTTGCCCGCGCCCGGGAGAAGGCCTCCGACGGCAGCCCCGTCGTCGTCTTCTTCGATGAGATGGACTCGCTCTTCCGCACCCGCGGCACCGGCATCTCCTCCGACGTCGAAACCACGATCGTGCCGCAGCTGCTGAGCGAGATCGACGGCGTGGAGCGCCTGGACAATGTGATCGTGATCGGCGCGTCGAACCGCGAGGACATGATCGACCCGGCCATCCTGCGCCCCGGCCGGCTGGACGTCAAGGTGAAGATCCAGCGGCCCGACGCCGAGGCCGCCGCAGACATCTTCAACAAATACATCACCACGGACCTACCGTTCCACGAGTCCGACATCGCCGAGCACCACGGCGACGTCCAGGCCACCGTGGACGCCATGATCCAGCGCACCGTCGAGGCGATGTACTCCACCGAAAAGTCCAACGAATACCTCGAGGTTACCTACGCCAACGGCGACACCGAGATGCTCTACTTCAAGGACTTCAACTCCGGCGCCGTCGTCCAGAACGTGGTGGACCGGGCCAAGAAGTCCGCCATCAAGGACCTGCTCACCACCGGCCAGAAGGGCCTGCGGATCGACCACCTGCTGCACGCCGTGGTGGACGAATTCCGCGAGCACGAGGACATGCCCAACACCACCAACCCGGATGACTGGGCCCGGATCTCCGGCAAGAAGGGCGAACGCATCACGTACATCCGCACCATCGTCCAAGGCAAGGCCGGCCAGGAACCCGGCAAGACAATCGAGACGATGCCCACCACAGGCCAGTACCTGTGACGGCTGGCCCCGCCGCCGGAACCGGCGCCCTGCCCGCCGGCGGCGTGATGCGGGTGATGGGATCAGAAACCGAATACGGGATCCACGCCCCGTCCGCGCCGGGCGCGAACGCCACCATGATGTCCGCCCGGGTGATCCAGGCATACGCCCAGGTCACCCGCCAGCGGGCCGCCGGCGGAGCGGAAACCCGCTGGGACTACACCGACGAGGAGCCGCTGCACGACGCCCGCGGCTGGACGGTGGAGCGGGCCGCGGCGGATCCCGAGCAGCTGACCGACCGGCCGCCGGTGCTTGATGCCGAGTCGGTGGCGCTGGCCTACGGCCGCGGCGAGCTGGAGCGCGACGGCGAGGACGAGTCCGGCTCGCTGCTGATGAACATGGTCCTCGGCAACGGGGCGAGGCTCTACGTCGACCACGCCCACCCGGAGTATTCCAGCCCCGAAGTCACCAACCCGCACGACGCCGTCGTCTGGGACGCCGCCGGTGACCTGGTGGCCCTCGCCGCGGTCCGCCGGCTGGCGGCCGACCCGGAATTGCCGCCGATCAACCTCTACAAGAACAACACGGACAACAAGTCCGTCTCCTACGGCTCACACGAGAACTACCTGATGCCGCGCTCCACGCCGTTCGGCGACATCGTCCGCGGCCTGACGCCGTTCTTCATCACCCGGCAGGTCATGTGCGGGGCGGGCCGCGTGGGTCTCGGCCAGGACAGCTCCCGCGCCGGCTACCAGATCAGCCAGCGCGCCGACTTCTTCGAGACCGAGGTGGGGCTGGAAACCACCATCCGACGGCCGATCATCAACACCCGCGACGAACCGCACGCCACGGCGGACAAGTACCGCCGGCTGCACGTGATCATCGGCGACGCCAACTTGAGCGAGGCCGCCAACTACCTCAAGTTCGGCACCACCGCGGCGGTCCTCAGCCTGATCGAAGCGGGCCTGGCCCCGCGGATCGAGGTCCACGACCCGGTGGCGGCGCTGCAGTCCGTCAGCCACGACACGGCCCTGACCGCCACGCTTCGGCTCAAGGACGGCCGCCGCGTCACCGCCCTGGACATCCAGTGGATGTACCACGAGGCCGCGTCCAAGCTCGCCCAGGAGACCGGGGTGGGCGACGCCGTCGACGGCGACGGGCACACCCGCGCGCTGCTGGACCGGTGGGCTGCGACGCTGACCGCGCTCGACGGCGACCGGGCGGCGGCCGCGTCCTCCGTGGAATGGCTGGCCAAGCTGTCCCTGCTGGAGGGCTACCGGCAGCGGGACGGGCTGGACTGGTCCGATGCCCGGCTGGGCCTGGTGGACCTGCAGTGGGCGGACATCCGCCCCGAGAAGGGCCTCTACCACCGGCTCCTCGCCCGCGGCCGGATGCAACGGGTTGCCACGGAGGCGGAGATCCAGCGCGCCGTCGGCGAGCCGCCGTCGGACACGCGGGCCTATTTCCGCGGCCGCTGCGTCAGCCGCTTCGGGCACGACCTGGTCGGTGCCAGCTGGGATTCGGTGATCTTCGACCTCCCCGGCCGGGGCAAGCTGCAGCGCGTCCCCACCCGCGAACCGCTGCGCGGAACCGAGGCCCTGACCGGCGCTTTGTTCGACCGGCACCAGGACGCCGGGGCGTTCCTGGCCGAGCTGCTGGGCCAGGCGCCGGCCTCCTGACGCCAAAGCCCCCGCAGGGTCCGGCAGCGTGGCAATATGGCTTACAGGAAGTCCCGCGCCGAGCGGGACGGACAGCGAAGGAGAAGATCATGGCAGGCCAGGAGCAGATGCAGCCGCAGTCCCGCGACACCGAGGTCGAGGAGGACGTCGCCCCGCCGCCCGCCGCGCCCGAGGCCCAGGCTTCAGAGGCAACCCAGGGCGTGGACGACCTGCTCGACGAAATCGACGGCGTCCTGGAATCCAATGCCGAGGAGTTCGTCCGCGCATTCGTGCAAAAGGGCGGCCAGTAGCCAGCCCCGGGCCGCGGACGGGCCGCGGCAGCCATTGATTCACTACGTGGAGGGAGTGCACCAATGCTGGACAATTCAGCCGACCAGGTGATGGCGGGGGCGTCGTCCTCGTTCGCCGAGCACCTGCAACGCTCGCGGCCCGAACTGCTGCCCTACAACGCACTCTCTGCGGGGTCCGGCGCCCCGGCGGGACTGACCGCCGGCCACCTTCCCGGCAACGGCTCGGCCCTGGCCGGCGTGCCGCACGCCACCACGATCGTCGCCCTGACCTACGCCGGGGGAGTCCTGATGGCGGGGGACCGGCGCGCAACGATGGGCAACATGATCGCCAGCCGGCACATCGAAAAGGTTTTCCCGGCCGACCACTACTCGGTGCTGGGCATCGCCGGGACCGCCGGCATCGCCATCGACATCACGCGTCTCTTCCAGGTCGAGCTCGAACACTACGAGAAGATCGAGGGCACGCAGCTGAGCCTGGACGGCAAGGCCAACCGCCTCGGCGCCATGGTCCGCGGCAACCTCCCGATGGCCATGCAGGGCCTGGCCGTGGTCCCGCTGTTCGCCGGCTTCGACCGCACGGCGGGCATCGGCCGGCTGTTCTCCTACGACGTGACCGGCGGCCGCTACGAGGAACAGGAGCACCACGCCGTCGGCTCCGGCTCCGTCTTCGCCCGCGGCGCGCTGAAGAAACTGTGGCGGCCGGGGCTCAGCGGCGCCGACGCCGTCCAGGTGGCCGTCGAGGCCCTCTACGACGCCGCCGACGACGACTCCGCCACCGGCGGGCCCGACCCCGTACGGCAGCTTTGGCCCGTGGTCTACACCGTCGACCGGGCCGGCGCGGTCCGGGTCCCCGAAGCGCAGCTGGCCGCCGTGGCCGGCGGCATCATCGACGCCCGCACGGCCGCACAGAGGGAGGCCTGAGATGACCCAGCAGTTCTACGTCTCCCCGGAACAACTCATGAAGGACCGGGCCGACTTCGCCCGGAAGGGTATTTCCCGGGGCCGGTCCGTGGTGGTGGTCAGCTGCCGGGACGGCATCGCCCTGGTGGCGGAGAACCCCTCCCCGTCGCTGCACAAGATCGGCGAGATCTACGACAAGATCGCCTTCGCGGCGGTCGGCAAGTACAACGAATTCGAGAGCCTGCGGCAGGCGGGGGTGCGCTACGCCGACGTCCGCGGCTACTCCTACGACCGTGAGGACGTCACCGCGCGCGGCCTGGCCAGTGTCTACGCCCAGAGCCTGGGGGCCGTGTTCACCGCGGAGCAGAAGCCTTTCGAGGTGGAGCTGGCCGTCGCCGAGGTGGGACCCGCCCCGGAGGCGGACCACCTCTACAGGCTTACCTTCGACGGTTCGATCGCCGACGAACAGGGATTCATCGTGATGGGCGGACAGGCCGACAAGGTTTCCGAGGCCGTGGCCGACGGCTGGCGCGGGGACCTCGACTTCGGCGGGGCCATCCGGCTCGCGCTGGCCGGCCTCGTGGCGGACCGGGACGCGGCTGCCCTGCCGGTCTCCGCCGTCGAGGTGGCCGTCCTGGACCGCGGCTCGGAAACCGCGCGCGGCACCCGGCGGGCCTTCCGCCGGCTCGACGACGCCGAACTTGCCGCGCTGCTGGCGGAGGGAAACTGACATGGACAAGAGAATTTTCGGCATCGAAACCGAATTCGGGATCTCCTATTCGAGCCCGGAGTCCCGGCCGCTCGCCCCGGAGGAAGTGGCCCGCTACCTATTCCGCAAGGTGGTCAGCTGGGGACGCTCCTCCAATGTGTTCCTCACCAACGGCTCACGGCTATACCTGGACGTTGGATCCCACCCGGAGTACGCCACCGCCGAATGCGATGACCTGGTGCAGCTGATCGCCCACGACCGCGCCGGCGAGCTGATCCTGGATGACCTCGTGGCCGAGGCGCAGGAGCGCCTCGCCGCCGAGGGTTTCAACGGCACCGTCTACCTGTTCAAGAACAACACCGACTCGGCCGGAAACTCCTACGGCAGCCACGAAAATTACCTCATCCCGCGCCGCGGCGAGTTCTCCCGGCTGGCCGAGATCCTGATCCCGTTCCTGGTCACCCGCCAGCTGATTGCGGGCGCCGGCAAGATCCTGAAGACCCCGCACGGCGCCACCTACGCGTTCTCCCAGCGCGCGGACCACATCTGGGAGGGCGTCTCCTCGGCCACCACCAGGTCCCGGCCGATCATCAACACCCGGGATGAGCCGCACGCCGACGCCGAGTTCTACCGACGGCTGCACGTGATCGTGGGCGACTCGAACATGTCCGAGACCACCACGCTGCTCAAAGTCGGGACGGTGGACCTGATCCTGCGGATGATCGAGGCAGGAGTAATCATGCGCGACATGCGGATGGAGAACCCGATCCGGAGCATCCGCGAGATCTCCCACGACCTGACCGGCCGGGCCCTGGTCCGCCTGGCCAACGGCCGGCAGCTCACCGCCCTGGAGATCCAACGCGAATACCTGAACAAGGTCACCGAGTTCGTGGCGGACAAGGGCGCGCACAACGCCCACGTCCCGCTGATCCTGGACCTCTGGGAGCGGACGCTGGACGCGATCGAGAGCGGGGACACCAGCGCCATCGACACCGAGGTGGACTGGGCCATCAAGAAGAAGCTGATGGACAGCTACCGGACCCGGCACGGGCTGGAACTGGATGCCCCGCGGATTGCGCAGCTGGACCTGACCTACCACGACATCTCGCGCAGCCGCGGGCTGTTCTACCTGCTCCAGTCGCGCGGCGCGGCCCGGCGACTGGTGGACGACACCGCGGTCAAGGACGCCGTCGACGCCCCGCCGCAGACCACCCGTGCGAAGCTCCGCGGCGACTTCGTCCGCCGGGCCCAGGAACTGGGCCGGGACTACACGGTCGACTGGGTCCACCTCAAGCTCAACGACCGCGCCCACCAGACCATCCTCTGCAAGGATCCGTTCCGCAGCGTGGACGACCGGGTGGATGCCCTGCTGGACGCTATGGGCTGATACCCAGCTTTCCGCGTTACTCTGGAGAAGGTGCCGTTTCCCGGCAACCGCTTGCCTTGCCGCCGGCATGAGCCCGGCATGGCGTCCATCCTGCCCCGACGAAAGTTCTTACGTGCGCCGACTACTAGCAATTCTTCTTCCCGGACTGCTGCTGCTCACCGCCTGCGGTGGCGGCGACAAGGCGGCCCCGGAGCCCACCAGCCAGTCCGCCGGCGAGACCGCGAAGCTGGACTCGCTGAAACTGACCGACAACGGCGACAAGAAGGCCCCCGGCGTCGACTTCACCAAGCCGCTGGAGGTCAAAGACCCCACCATCAAGGTGGTCACCGAAGGCAACGGCGACAGGGTCAAGGCCAACCAGGTCGCAGACATCTCGATCGTCGCGTTCAACGGCAAGGACGGTTCCACTGTTGAGGACACCTTCCCGAAGGACCCGGAGAAGCTCGAACTCAACGACGACCTGAAGTCCGGCAGCGCCGTCATCTACAACGCGTTCGTCGGCGCCAAGGTCGGCTCCCAGCTGGCCCTCGCCGTTCCCGGCCAGGCCGGCGCCGAGGGCGCCCCCGCGCAGCCCTCTCAGCTGATCGTCATCAAGATCCTCGCCGCCAAGGACGCCCCGAAGGTCCTCGACAAGCCCGAAGGCGACGCCGTGACGCCGCCGGCCGGCCTGCCGACCGTGAAGGATAACGACAAGGGCGTTCCGGTCATCTCGGTCAACGGCGTCGCCGCACCGACCGCGCTCGTCTCCCAGGACCTGATCAAGGGCAAGGGACAGGCCATCAAGGAGACCGACACCATCACGGTGAACTACGTCGGCGCGACCCTCGCCGACGGCAAGGTCTTCGATTCCAGCTTCGACAGCGGCAAGAAGGCCTCCTTCCCGCTCAACGGCGTGATCAAGGGCTGGACCCAGGGCCTGACCGGCAAGACCGTCGGCTCCCGCGTCCTCCTGGTCGTTCCCAAGGCCCTCGCCTACCCCGAGGCCACTGCCGCCAGCGGCCAGCCGGTCGGCGACCTCGTGTTCGTCGTCGACATCCTCGGCGTCAAGTAACCCTTCCGCATTCCGCACCACACCCAAGCACCCCGAAGGAGCACACATGTCATTTGGACAGCGCAACCTCGACCGCCAGAAGCCCGAGATCGACTTCCCGGAAGGCGACGTCCCCACCGAGCTGGTCATCAAGGACCTGATCGAGGGCGACGGTGCCGAGGCCAAGGCCGGCGACACCGTCTCCACCCACTACGTGGGCGTGGCCTGGTCCACCGGTGAAGAATTCGACGCCTCCTGGGGCCGCGGCGCACCGCTGGATTTCCGGGTCGGCGTCGGCCAGGTCATCCAGGGCTGGGACCAGGGCCTCCTGGGCATGAAGGTCGGCGGCCGCCGCCGGCTCGAGATCCCCTCCGAACTGGCCTACGGCTCCCGTGGCGCCGGCGGAGCGATCGGCCCCAACGAGGCCCTGATCTTCGTGGTCGACCTCGTGGCCGTCCGCTAAGGGCGTACCACCCCGCCGGGCCCCTAAGTCCGGCACCTTCCGCGGCGGCGCGGCACCCAGGAGGAAACAACTTCCCCGGGTGCCGCGCTTCCGCCGTTTAACGCCGCGGAACTTTAGTAGCCTTGCGGGGTGTCCGCCTCACGTACCGAACGTCTCCTGAACCTGCTGATCGCGCTGCTGAACACCACCTACGGCCTGCGCCGCGGTGAGCTGCGCCGCAAGGTCTACCACGACACCACCAGCTCCGAGGCCGCCTTCGGGCGCATGTTCGAACGGGACAAGGACGAACTCCGCCGCTTCGGCTTCGAGGTGGAGACCGTCATGGATAAGGGCTGGGGCTCTGACGACCCGGCCACCACCCGCTACCGGATCGGCAAGGAGTCCAACCGGCTGCCGGACGTGAGCCTCACCCCCGAGGAATCCGCGGTCCTGATGCTGGCGGCTCAGCTGTGGGAGCAGGCAGCGCTGGGCTCCGCCGCTCGCAACGCCGTCCGCAAGCTCCAGGCCGCCGGCGGCCTGGCCGACGCCGAGCTCCCAGCCGGCGTCCAGCCCCGGATCCGCCCCGCCGGGCAGGTCTTCGAGGACCTGGTCACCGCCGTCCACGCCCAGCACCCGGTGGCCTTCGCCTACCGGGCCGGCAGCACCGGCCGCGAGGAACTGCGCACCGTGGAACCCTGGGGCCTGGGCAGCCGCTTCGGCCAGTGGTACCTGATCGGCTACGACCGTAGCCGCAAAGACAAGCGGTTCTTCCGGCTCTCCCGGTTCACCTCCGCCGTCACCGTCCTGGAGCAGGAAACCTTCACGCCGCCGCCGGCGTTCAACGTCCGCGACCAGCTCGCGGCCCTGCCCGAACTGCCCGTCCGGCACGCCGCCGTCGACGTCGCCGCGGGCTCCCTGCCGGGGCTGCGGCGGCACGCGGCGGACCCCGGCGCAGTGGACACGGCGACCGGAGCGGACGGTGGAGCGGACGACGGCGGAGCGGCCCAGCGCGAGGGCTACGACCGGCTGCTGGTGCCGTACCGGGACGAGGAGACGTTTGCCGCCGAGCTCGCCGCGTACGGGGCGAAGGCCGTCGTCGCCGGCCCGGCCCCGCTGCGGGACGCGGTGCTGCGCCGGCTGGAAGCCGCGGCGGAGTTTTCGGCCGCCCCGGTGCCCGCCGTCGATTTCGCTCCCGCCGGACCGCAGGCAGGGAAGCGCACCCGCAAACGCACCTCCGAAGATCAGCTCAAGCGCATGCTCCAGCTGATCCCGTTCCTGGTGCATAACCAGGGACTGCACATCAGCGAGGTGGCCGACCGCTTCGGCGTCACCCGGAAGGTGCTCGAGGAGGACCTGCAAATCCTGATCTGCTCCGGCCTCCCGGAGGGCTACCCGGACGACCTGCTGGACATCCGCTGGGACGACGACCACGTCTTCATCATCCAGGACCTGGACCTCACCCGGCCCGTCCGCTTCACCGTCGATGAGGCCTGCGCGCTGCTCACCGGCCTGGAGGCGCTCAACGGGCTGCCGGGCATCGCGGAGGGCGGAGCCCTGGAGTCCGTGACCCTCAAGCTCATGGCCGCCGCCGGCGAGGAGGGCCTCAAGGCCGCCGCCCTCTCCGGTCCCGAGGTCACACCCCAGGACTCGGCGGCGCTGGAGACCGCACGGGAGGCCATCCGCTCCGGCTCCCAGCTGCACCTGCAGTACCTCGCCCCGCAGCGCGACGCCTTCTCCGAACGCGACGTCGACCCCCTGCGCCTCTACTCCCTGGACAGCACCTGGTACCTCGAGGCGTACTGCCACTCGGCAGAGGCGGTCCGGAACTTCCGCCTCGACCGGATCCAGGACCTTCGCCCCAACGGCAGGCCGGTGAGCGCCGCCGGAGCGCCCGCCGACGGTTTCCCGGTAAAGCTCTTCACCCCGAACGACGACGACGCCGTTGTGATCCTCGAATTGACCCCGCGCGGCGCTGGCCTGGCGGACGAGTACTACGCCGAACGCACCGCCCCGCTGCCCGGGGGCAACCTCCTGGCCGAGGTGCGCTTCGGCAGCACCGACTGGGTGCCGATGCTGATGGCCCGCCACGGCGGCGACGCCCGCGTGGTGGCCCCTGCGGGGCTCGCCGCCGACGTCGCCCACTGGCTGGCCGCTGCGTTGGAATCGTACGGCGCGGCCGGAAACCCGCCGGCGCCGGCGCACCAGCGGCGGCAGCGCGGCTAGACTGAACAGCATGCCTTGGTGGTCCTGGATCCTGCTCTGGACGGCGCTGATTGCGTTGTCGCTGCTCTTCATCGGCGTGCTCGGCGTGCGGTTGTTCCGGCAGTTCATGGCCACCCTCAAGGATCTCGGTGAGGCGGGGGACCGGCTCGCGGCCTTCGGGGCGGCACCGTCCACTCCCGGTTCAGCCGTTGTTCATGTCGACGGCCTAGGCTCGGACGGCGGCGCGGCAGAAGGCGGCACCCCGGGTCCTGTGACGGCTCCGGGCGCGGCGGTTTTTGCCGCTCCCGCGCTGATGCGTCAGAATTACCATGCATCCAAAGCGGCACGGCAGGAAGCCCGGCGCATTCGCCGGATCCGGCGAAAAACGGAACGTGGCCAGCCGCAGGCACTGCGGGACCTCGATATCCGTTAGTCATTAGGATGTACCTAAACGAAAGGACCACCCAGCATGAGGCTTGAAGGCTGGCATCTCATCATCATCATCGTCCTGGCACTGGTGCTGTTCGCAGCGCCGAAGTTGCCGGGGATGGCCCGCAGCCTGGGTCAGTCGATGCGGATTTTCAAGTCCGAGGTCCGCGAAATGAAAAAGGACGGCAAGCCCGAGGCCGAGGTTGACCCGGACGCCGTCGAGGGCCGCGTGGTCAACCACCCCCGGACCGCAGGCCCCGAAGGCCACCCCGGCGGCGGGACCGACGTTCCCCCGTCCACGCGCGCCTAGAACCACATGGCAGTGACCATGAACCGTCGGTCGAACCCCGAGGGCCGGATGGCCCTGATCGATCACTTCAAAGAGCTGCGCAACCGGCTCTTTAAGTCGGCGATCGCCGTTGTGCTGGGCACGGTCGTCGGCTTCCTGGTTTACCAGCCCATCCTCGCGGCCCTGATCAAACCGATCCGGGACCTCAACGAGCACGAGGGCCGGCAGGCGTCGCTGAACTTCGACGGCGTCGCCAGCTCCTTCGACCTGATGATCCAGGTCTCCGTGTTCCTCGGCCTGCTGGTGGCCAGCCCGGTCTGGATCTACCAGCTCTGGGCCTTCATCGTGCCCGGGCTGCACAAAAAGGAACGCCGCTTGGCGCTCTCCTTCGTGGCCGCGGCCGTCCCGCTCTTCGTCGGAGGCGTGTTGCTGGCCTGGCTGGTGCTGCCGAATGCGGTCCGGGTTCTCACCGAGTTCACCCCCTCCGGCGGCTCCAACTTCATCAGCGCCCAGGTCTACCTGTCCTTCGTGCTGCGCCTGCTCCTGGCCTTCGGCATCGCGTTCCTGCTGCCGGTGGTGCTGTTTGGACTCAACCTGGCCGGACTGGTCAAGGGCCGCCAGCTGCTCAAAAGCTGGCGCATCACGGTCTTCCTGGTCTGCCTGTTCGCGGCGATGGCCGCCCCCGGCGCGGACGCGACCAGCATGTTCTACCTGGCCGTGCCCATGCTGGTGCTGTTCTTCACTGCCATCGGGTTGTGCCTGCTCAACGACCGGCGCCGCGAGAAGAAGGCGGCGAAGATCGACGCCGAGACCGAGGCCACGGCCGACCGCGCCACCCCCAGCTCCGAGCTGGAGAATCTCTAGGCCGGAGCACATTAGGCTGGAAGCATGTCGTTGAACCCTGAGCCCGAGTCGCCCTCCGAGCGCTACCGGGCCAGCGTCGAACGGGCCGCCGAGGCCAGGACCTACCTGGGTGGTTTCACCCGTTCGCTCGCCTTTGACCTTGACCCGTTCCAACGCGAGGCCTGCTTGTCCCTGCAGGCCGGCCGCGGGGTGCTGGTGGCTGCGCCCACCGGCGCCGGGAAAACCATCGTCGGCGAATTCGCCATATACCTGGCCCTGCAGCGCGGCCTCAAGGCGTTCTACACCACGCCCATCAAGGCCCTCAGCAACCAGAAGTACACCGAGCTGGCCGGCAAGTACGGCGCCGACAACGTGGGCCTGCTGACCGGTGACACCAGCATCAACGGCGAGGCCCCAGTGGTGGTGATGACCACCGAGGTGCTGCGCAACATGCTCTACGCCGGCTCCGAGACCCTGGACGACCTGGGCTTCGTGGTGATGGACGAGGTGCACTACCTCGCCGACCGGTTCCGCGGCGCGGTCTGGGAGGAAGTGATCATCCACCTCCCCAGCGAGGTCCAGGTGGCCTCGCTCAGTGCCACCGTCTCCAACGCCGAGGAATTCGGCGCCTGGCTGGACACCGTCCGCGGCCAGACCGACGTCATCGTCTCCGAACACCGGCCCATCCCGCTCTGGCAGCACGTCATGGTGGGCCGGAAGATCGTGGACCTCTTCGCCGGGGACACCACCTTCGACGAGGTCGCGGCCGCGGGCCCGGCGGATGTTGACGACGTCGCCAGGGGAGACGGGGTCACCGTTGCCGGCACCCTCGAGGGTGGCAGGACGGACGATGGCGGCAGCCGGCCCGCGGCCTCCGCCAAGCGCCGGCCCATCACCGAGAAGGCCGGCTTCGAGGTCAACCCGGAACTGCTCTCGATGGCCAAGGCCGAGAGCCAGATGAACTTCCGCGGACGCTTCGGCCACGGCGGACGCGGCCGGCGCCGGCACCGGAACCAGCGCGAGGAGGCGCCCCAGTCCGTGCAGCGCAGCCCGGTGCGGAAGGCCAGCCGCCCGCAGGTGATCGCCAGCCTGGACCGGATGGACCTGCTCCCCGCTATCACCTTCATCTTCTCCCGGGCCGGCTGCGACGCCGCGGTGGCCCAGTGCGTCTCGGCCGGGCTCTGGCTGACCACGGAGAAGGAACAGGCCATCATCGCCAGCCGCGTGGACGAGGCCGCCCAGGACATTCCCTCCGACGACCTGGACGTCCTGGGCTTCTGGAGCTGGCGGGACGGGTTGCTCCGCGGCCTCGCCGCCCACCACGCCGGCATGCTGCCCACCTTCAAGGAGGTAGTGGAGAAGCTCTTCGTCGACGGTCTGGTCAAGGCCGTGTTCGCCACCGAGACCCTGGCCCTGGGCGTGAACATGCCCGCCCGCTGCGTCGTGCTTGAAAAGCTCGACAAGTTCAACGGTGAGGCGCACGTGAACATCACGGCGGGGGAGTACACCCAGCTCACCGGCCGCGCCGGACGCCGCGGCATCGACGTCGAGGGCCACGCGGTCGTGCTCTGGCAGCCCGGCACCGACCCCGCCGCCGTCGCCGGCCTCGCCTCCCGCCGCACCTACCCGCTCAACTCCAGCTTCCGGCCCACCTACAACATGTCGATCAACCTCGTGGCCCAGTTCGGCAGGGCCCGGGCACGCGAGATCCTCGAATCCTCGTTCGCGCAGTTCCAGGCCGACCGGTCCGTGGTGGGCCTGGCCAAGCAGGTCCGCAGCCGGGAGGAGTCGCTGGCCGGCTTCCACAAGGCCATGACCTGCCACCTGGGCGACTTCACCGAATACACCCGGATCCGCAGGGCCCTCTCCGAGGCCGAAAAGTCGGCGTCGCAGAACTCCTCGCGGGCCCGCAAATCCGTCACCGAGGACTCCCTGAGCCGGCTCCTGCCCGGCGACGTCGTCGACGTGCCCTCCGGCCGCACGCCCGGTCTCGCCGTCGTCCTCAGCTCCGACCACCAGTCGCGCGAACCGCGGCCGGCCATCATGACCATGGAGCACCAGTTGCGCCGGATCGGCCTGCACGACCTCGAGGGCCCCATCAGCCCCCTGACCCGGGTGCGGATCCCGAAGGCGTTCAACGCCAAGGTGCCCAAGTCCCGCCGGGACCTGGCCTCCTCCGTGCACAACGCGCTGCGTGAGAACAGGCCGCCGGCGCCGCCGAATCGCAACGAGGACTTCGGCCGCGCCGCGGCGGCGCCCAACCTGGAGCGGAAGATCACCGAGCTGCGCCGGGAACTGCGCGCCCACCCCTGCCACGGCTGCAGCGAACGCGAGGACCACGCCCGCTGGTCCGAGCGCTGGTGGAAGCTCCGGCAGGAGACCGACGGCCTGGTCCGCCAGATCCAGGGCCGGACCAACACCATCGCCAAGACCTTCGACAGGGTCTGCGGTGTCCTCTCCGTCTACGGCTACCTGGAAACAGGGGAGTCCGGAACGGTCTCGATCAGCCCTGACGGGCAGCGGCTGCGCCGGATCTACGGCGAGAAGGACCTGCTGATTTCCCAGTCGCTGCGCCTCGGAGCGTTCGGTGACCTGGATGCCGCCGAGATTGCGGCCCTCGCCAGCGTGCTGGTTTACCAGGCGAAACGCGAGGACCGGGGCCTGCGGCCCAAGATGCCGAGTGTTTCGCTAGAGTCCGCGGTCGACACTGTGGTCCGGGAATGGTCCGCGCTGGAGGACGTCGAGGAGGCGAACAAGCTGCCCCTGACCGGGGAACCGGAGCTGGGGCTGGTCTGGCCGGTCTTCAAGTGGGCCAAGGGCCGGCACCTTCAGGAGGTGCTCAGCGGCACGGACCTGGCCGCCGGCGACTTCGTCCGCTGGGTCAAGCAGATCATCGACCTGCTGGACCAGCTGGCCAAGATCCCCGGGTTGGAGCCCCGGGTCTCGCGGCTCTGCTCCGATGCCATCAGCCTGGTCAAGCGCGGCGTCGTCGCCTACTCGGCCGTCGCCTAACGCCGGTCAGCTCCCTGGCCCCCACCAGATTCACGGCGGTTCCGGCCGCCCACCGCAGTCACGCCGCCGGAGTGCCCGGCGGCCCGCAGTAAGGAGTTCGTTGTCCATGACCGCTTCACCCTCCGAGTCCCGGCCTGCCACCCCCGAGCGTAAGGTCACGCTGTACCGCAACGGCTCGGTCTACACCGCGGCCGACCCCTTCGCGACGGCGATGCTGGTGGACGGGGACACGGTGGCGTGGGTGGGGTCCGAGCAGGCCGCCACCTCCATCGCGGACGACTCGATGACCATCGTCGACCTGCAGGGCGCGCTGCTGGCCCCTGGCTTCGTCGACTCCCACGTGCACCTGACCGAGACCGGCATCGCCCTGGACTCCCTGCAGCTGGGCCAGGTGCGCTCCGGCGCCGAGCTGCTCGACGCCGTCGCCCGCCACGCCGCCGCGGCATCCGGCAGCAGCACGGGAGCCGGGTCCGACGGCGGGACGATCCTGGGCCACGGCTGGGACGAGTCCCAGTGGTCCGATCCGACCCTGCCCGGCCGCGAGGAACTTGAGCGCGCCGCCGGCGGCCGCCCGGTCTACCTGTCCCGGGTTGATGTCCACTCCGCGCTGGTCTCCGCATCCCTGGCCACCGCCGCCGGGCTGTCCGGGCTCGACGGCTTCGGCGCCGACGGCCAGGTCAAGCGGGCCGCGCACACGGCCGCCCGCCGCGCCGCCCGTGACCTCCCGGCCGCCGCGCTGCGCGGCTACCAGCAGGCGGCGCTGGCCCGGGCAGCCGCCAACGGTTACGTGGCGCTGGCCGAGATGGGCGCCCCGCATATCGGCGGCGTCGAGGACCTGCGGATCGCCGCAGGCTGGAACGACGCCGGCCGTCCCGGCCCGGCCACGGCCGAGGTGCTGCCGTACTGGGGCCAGCTGGCCGGCTCGGAGGCCGAGGCCAGGTCCATCCTGGCGGACCTGGGCGTCTCCGTCCTCGGCCTGGCCGGTGACCTGAACATGGATGGCTCCATCGGCTCCCGGACCGCGGCGCTGCGCGAGGACTACGCGGATGCACCGGGGGAGCGGGGCACCCGGTACCTCTCGGTCGATGAGGCCGCCGCCCACATCGCCGCTTGCTCGCAGCTGGGCCTGCAGGCCGGCTTCCACGTGATCGGCGACGCCGGCCTGGACGCCGCCCTCGAGGCGCTGGACCAGGCCGCGTCCGAGGTGGGCGAGCAACGCGTGCGCGCCGCCGGCCACCGCCTGGAGCACGTCGAACTGGCCGACGCCGCCGCGATCGGGCGCCTGGCCAAGTACTCGGTGACGGTCAGCGCCCAGCCGGTCTTCGATGCCTTGTGGGGCGGCCCGGACAGCCTCTACGCCCGGCGCCTGGGCGGCCGGCAGCAGGGCATGAACCCCTTCGGGTCCTTCTACTCCGCCGGCGTCCCGGTGTGCTTCGGCAGCGACAGCCCCGTCACCCCGCTGAGCCCCTGGTCCAGCGTCCGGGCCTGCCTGGAACACCACGACGAGGGCGAACGCATCTCCGCGCGGGCAGCCTTCCTGGGACACACCCGCGCTGGCTGGCGAGCGGCCCGCTACCGAAACCCGATGGCGGGCCAGCTGGTCCCCGGCGCCCCGGCCAGCTTCGCGGTCTGGGAGGTCGAGGAACTCATGGTCCAGGTGGCCGACGGCCGGGTGCAGTCCTGGAGCACCGACCCGCGCGCCCGCACGCCGCTGCTCCCGGCGCTGGACACCGGCAGCGACCCGGTCTGCCTGCAGACCGTCCGCGACGGCGTCGAACTCTACGCGAGCGGTTCGCTGGGCCGCTGACCCGCGGCTGACCCGCCGCCGGCGCGGCCCGAACGGCCCGCCGGCGCCCGGACTCCCTGTCTATAATGGGAAGCTGTGCCCGTCGTCGGCTCCCGCCGACCATCCCGGCCTGCCGACCGCTCCCTCCAAGGAAAGGCCCCGCTGTGCGTGTCCTCACGATCATCCCGACCTACAACGAGCTGGAATCGTTGCCCAAGACCCTTGGACGCCTGCGCACCGCCGTGCCCGCCTCCGATGTGCTGGTGGTCGACGACAACAGCCCCGACGGCACCGGCGCGCTGGCCGACCGGATGGCGGCAGAGGACAGCCAGGTCCACGTGCTGCACCGGGCGGGCAAGGCCGGCCTGGGCGCCGCCTACATCGCGGGCTTCAAGTGGGGTCTCGACGCCGGCTACGACATCCTCGTGGAGATGGACGCCGACGGTTCGCACAAGCCCGAGCAGCTCCCGCAGTTGATCGAGGCCGTGGAGCAGGGCGCCGATCTGGCGATGGGTTCCCGCTGGGTTCCCGGCGGCAGCGTGGTCAACTGGCCGCTGTACCGCCAGGCGATTTCCCGCGTCGGCAGCACCTACGCCCGCATCATGCTCGGCGTGAACATCAAGGACGTCACCGGCGGCTTCCGCGCGTTCCGCCGCAGCACCCTGGAGAAGCTGAACCTGGATTCGGTCGATTCGGTGGGCTACGGCTTCCAGGTGGACCTGGCCTGGCGCGTCGCCCGGCTGGGCCTGACCATCGTCGAACGCCCCATCACCTTCGTCGAGCGTGAGCTGGGCGCCTCCAAGATGAGCGGCAATATCGTGGTGGAAGCCATGATCAACGTCACCAAGTGGGGCCTGACCGCCCGCTGGAACACCCTGAGCCACAAGCTCGGCCGCAAGTAGCCAGGGGCCGACCGGCACAACGGCGCAGGCAAAGCAGACAAACAAAAAGCCGGGCCGGAACCCCTGAGGGGTTCCAGCCCGGCTTTCTTTGTGTAATGACCTAGGCGGAGCGGCGTTCCCCGCGGCGTTCGCGGAGGATGGTGAGCCGGTCCTCGAGGATCTGCTCCAGCTCCGGCAGGGAGCGGCGTTCCAGAAGCATGTCCCAGTGCGTGCGGACAGCTTTTTCGTTGCCGTTGACCGGACGCTCGCCGTCAACCAGGAGCGCTTCTTTACCGGTCTTGGAAACCCATACGGGGGGAATCTCGGCCTCGGAGGAGAAGGTGACGAATACCTGCTCGCCGTCCGCGCAACGATATTCGACCCGCTGGCGCGGAGCGGGCTCGACGCCGGATTCGGTCTCCATGCTCTGTGCGCCCAGGCGCATACCCCGCAGGCTGCGATCGCTCATTTTTTCTCCCTCATGATCGGTTCGCAGGGCCGGAACCCTGCGCTAGTCCGTGGGCTGAACCCGCCGGACTACTGTGTGCATTGCGTTCTCCGGTGAACCCGTTGCAGGCGGCGCGGCCGGTCGGAGGACCTGCCGTTGTGCCGCGGTGTTCTGCCACCGGATATAACGCTCAGCGAAGCCTATTTGTTCCAGCAGGGTGAACCGGCCGGACAAATACTCCACTATACTCTGCCGGGGGCCACCAGGCAAAGGGGAACGCGGCAAAGGGGGCGCGGTAAAGGCAAAGCGGCAAAGAGAACGCCGGGCCGCTGCCGGCCCGGCGCTCCCAGGATTTCGCAGGGAGTGCGGTCAGTGCTCCGCGGCGCCCGCTGCAGTGCCCGTCGACGACGTAGCTGCCGGGACTGCCGACGTCGTCGGTGCCCCACCCGCAGCCGGCGCACCGGCCGGAGGTTCGGGGGAGAGGCCGCCCAGGGCGCCGCCGATGCCCTTGAGGGCCTCGCCCACCTCGCTGGGGATGATCCAGAGCTTGTTCGAGCTGCCCTCGGCCAGCTTGGGCAGCGTCTGCAGGTACTGGTAGGCCAGCAGCTTCTGGTCCGGGTTGCCCTGGTGGATCGCCTCGAAGACCTTCTGAATGGCCTGGGCCTCGCCGTCGGCCCGCAGGATCGCCGCCTGGGCGTCGCCCTCGGCCTTGAGGATGGAGGACTGCCGCTGGCCTTCGGCGGTGAGGATCGCGGACTGCTTGGTGCCCTCGGCGGTCAGGATCGCGGCGCGGCGGTCACGCTCGGCGCGCATCTGCTTCTCCATCGAGTCCTGGATGGAGTGGGGCGGATCGATGGCCTTGAGCTCCACCCGGGACACCCGGATGCCCCACCGGCCGGTGGCCTCGTCCAGCACGCCGCGGAGCTGGCCGTTGATCTGGTCGCGGGAGGTCAGTGCCTCCTCCAGGTTCAGGCCACCCACCACGTTGCGCAGCGTGGTGGTGGTGAGCTGTTCCACGGCCTGGATGTAGTTGGCAATCTCGTAGGTGGCGGCGCGGGCGTCGGTGACCTGGAAGTAGACCACGGTGTCGATGGAGACCACCAGGTTGTCCTCGGTAATCACCGGCTGCGGCGGGAAGGAGACCACCTGTTCGCGCAGGTCCAGCAGCGGCAGGAGCCGGTCAACGAAGGGGATCAGGATGGTCAGCCCGGGGTTCAGCGTCCGCTGGTACTTACCGAGCCGTTCCACCACGCCGGCCCGGGCCTGCGGGATGATCCGCACCGACCTGACCAACACGATTATCACGAACGCCACGAGTACCAGCAGTACAACTGCGACTGCGATATCCATACATCACCTTTTCCCCAGATATGTGGTTTTGCTGTGCGGCGGGTCCGCCGCGGGATCTCACGTTGTGTGCTTGCGGGCCTAGGCGCCGGATTCGGCAGCGCCCGGGTCGAGGGCTGCGGTGCCGCCGCGCGGGACGACGACGGCGGTGGCGCCGTCGATCGCGCTGACGGTGGCGGTCTGGCCGGGTTCGAGGACGCCGGAGTCCAGCCGGGCGGTCCAGACGTCGCCGCCGATCTTGACCAGGCCGCCGGCTGAGCTGACCTGCTCCAGGACGACGGCGGGCTCGCCGATGAGGCGTTCGATGTTGCTGCGCTGGTCCGCGGGACTGCTGCGCAGGTGCTTCAGGGCGACGGGGCGGACGAAGCCGACCATCAGGAGGGACACGACGCTGAAGATGACGATCTGCAGCCAGAGGTCCGCTCCGCCGAGGGAGGCCGCCAGGCCCGCGAGTGCGCCGCCGCCGAGCATGATGAAGAACAGGTCGAGCGTCAGCATTTCCACCACGGCGAACACCAGGAACACCGTGAGCCACAGCGCCCACCAGTTGTCGGCCAGCCATTCAAACATCGTCTCCCCCTGGATGTTTTCTTGGTACGGTGCCGCAGACGCGGCCCCGTAAAGTCTTTCCATCCTAGGCGGGATGCGGTGCCAGGTGGGGTTCCGGTCCGGCAGTAGCCGGGAACGTAGTGAAGTCGTTACCCGCCGGCGGGGCGCGGTTCTGGCCGCCGCTCCCTCTACAGCGGCGTGAAGACGCTGATCCGGAACCGGGCCGTCACCGCGGTGCGGGAGGCCAGGCGAGCCCGGGTCTCCTCGAGGGATGCCCGGTCCAGGTGATGCCCGGCGGGGCCCATCAGGGCGAGCTTCACGACGTCGTCGGGCGTGAGGTCCAGGGCGATGTCCACCTCGCGTCCGGGCAACGCCGTGAAGTGCCCGGCCAGACCCGCCGCCAGCCGTTCCTCCTTGGCCGGTTCGATGCCCAGCATGCCCGTGGTGCCTGCGACCTCCGTTAGGTGTCCTGGGCGCGGGGTCACCACGATCAGCCTCCCGCCGGGGCGCAGGACGCGGGCGAATTCGGCGGCGTTGCGCGGCGCGAAGACCACCATGACCACGTCGACGGCGGCATCCCGGACGGGCAGCGGCTGCCAGATATCGGCGACGAGGTTCGCCGCGCCAGGATTCAGCCGGGCCGCGCGGCGCAGGGCGAACTTCGAGATATCCAGCCCGACGGCGGCGGCGGGAACCCGGTCCAGGACGGCGCGGAGGTAGTGACCGGTGCCGGTGCCGGCGTCCAGGATGGCCGGTCCGGCTTCCGGGGCGCCTTCAGCGGTGCTGGCTTCCCCCGCCGCCCCGCCTCCGGCGCCCGTCAGCGCAGCCGCGGCGAACTCCGCGAGGGCGTCGGCCAGCGGCCGGTAGTGGCCGGCGGACAGGAAGTCGTGCCGGGCCGCCACCATGTCAGCCGAGTCCGATTCGAACACGGTGCCCTTGCCGGTCAGGAGGTTGATGTAACCCTGTTTGGCGGCGTCGAATGAATGCCCGGCGTCGCAGACCAGGCCGCCGCCGTCGGCCGCCCCGGGAAGGAAGCCTCCCCGGCACAGCGGGCAGGCGAGGAGGGCACGGGAGGCGGAAAGCATAGTCTCCATCGTAGGGCCGGCCGCCTCCGGCCGGAGGAGCCCGCGGACCTCCCGGAGAACTCCCTCGTCTCCCGCCGCGGCTGGGCGACGCCGGCGCAACGCCGGACTGTGAGGTATTTCACCTGCCGCCGGGACGGGGCTAGGCTCGCACTCGTGAAACCCCAACATGTGACCCTGCTCAAGTCTGTCTCCGCGCCCGCCGTCCACCCCGACGGAACCCACGCCGTCGTGTCCGTGGTGCGCCCCGATTTCGACGCCGATTCCTACGTGGGCCAGCTGTGGTCCGTCTCCGCGGACGCGGACAGGGCACCGCGCCGGCTGACCCGCGGCTTCCGCGACACCGCGCCCGCCATCTCCCCGGACGGGCAGGTCCTGGCCTTCATCCGCGCCGCGGCGGGCGGGAAGCCGCAACTGCACATCGTGGAGGCCGGCGGCGGCGAACCCGTTGCCGTCACCGACGCACCGCTCGGAGTGGGCGCCTTCGCCTGGTCCCCGGATTCCCGCAGCATCGTTTTCGCCGCCCGCACCCCGGAGGACGGCCGCTACGGCACGGTTGACGGCGTCTCCGCAGGCGGCGAGGACGCCCGGCTGATCACCGACTACCAGTACCGGATGAACGGCGTGGGCTACACGGCCGACAAGCCCCAGCAGCTCTTCCTGCTGGATGTCCCGGCGCTCACCGACGAACCCTGGGTGGCACCGGCCGGCCGGGCCCTCAAGGACGCCGGCAAGGACGCGTCCAAGGACGCCGGCGACGCGAGGTCCTCCGGCAAGCTGCCGGATGCGCGCCAGCTGACCCACGCGGCAACCGACCACGACGGCGCAGTCTTCAGCGCCGACGGCAGCCACGTCTACTTCACCGCCGCCCTGCACGAGGGACACGATCGGGACCTGGTCACCGGGATCTACCGTGTCCCGGTGGGCGCCGCTGCGAACGCCGACGGGGCCCCCGCCCCGGAAGAGGTCCGGCCCGCTGCCGCCGGCACTGGCACCCTGTCCATCGGTGCCGTCCGGGAGAGCCGCGACGGCCGCCACCTTTACTTCCTGGCCCAGGACCTCGGTCCGGAGGGACTGGACTTCGTGGCCCGCAACACCGCCCTCTACGTGATGCCCCCGGCAGGCGCGGACGCGGTCCGGCTCAGCGACCCGGAAACCCAGGACATCGCGGGCCCGCTGGAACCGGCCGGGACGGACAGCGTGCTGGTGATGAACAACGCGCGCGGTGCCGTTGAGCTGCTCCGCGTCGGCCCCGACGGCAGCAGCACCGCTCTGACAACCGGGCCGCGCGTGGTCACCGGCGCCGCGGATGCAGCCGGAACCGTCTGGATCAGTTTCACCGACGCCGGGACCTCCGGTGACGTCGCCGTGCTCGGCGGGGGGGAGCCCCGGACGCTCACCGACTTCTCGGCTCCGCTGCGGGAGGAGGCCGGCGTGCTGGTGCCGCAGGAGCTCACCTTTGCCTCACCGGACGGCTACCCGGTGCACGGCTGGCTGGTCATGCCCGAGGGCAGCGGCCCGCACCCGGTGCTGCTGAACATCCACGGCGGCCCCTTCGCGCAGTTCACCGGGGCGCTCTTCGACGAGGCGCAGGTCTACGCCGGTGCCGGGTACGCGGTGCTGATGTGCAACCCGCGCGGCTCTGCCGGCTACGGCCAGGAGCACGGGCGCAGCATCAAGGAGCGGATGGGCACCGTGGACATGCAGGACGTCCTGGCCTTCCTCGACGGTGCGTTGGAGAAGTTCGAGGAGCTCGACGGCGGCGCCCTAGGCATCATGGGTGGCTCCTACGGCGGCTACCTGACGGCCTGGACCATCAGCCACGACCACCGCTTCAAGGGCGCAATCGTCGAACGCGGCTTCCTGGACCCCGTAAGCTTCACCGGCTCGGCCGACATCGGCTGGTTCTTCGGCGGCGAGTACACCGGCCGCTCGGCGGAGCAGATGGAAGCCCAGAGCCCCATGGCCCGGATCGGGGAGGTGCGCACTCCCACCCTGGTGATCCACAGCGAGGAGGACCTGCGCTGTCCGGTGGAGCAAGGCCAGCGCTACTTCACGGCGCTGAAGCAGCAGGGGGTGGAGACGGCCTTCCTGGTCTTCCCGGGCGAGAACCACGAGCTGTCCCGCTCGGGCACGCCGCATCACCGCCGGCAGCGGTTCGAGCAGATCCTGCAGTGGTGGGGCCGGTATCTGCCGACGGCCACTAACGCAGTGTCCTAAGCCCCGGGCCCTAGGCCCCCGGTCCTAGGGCCGCGCGTCACCCGGGCCCGGCAGGAATCCCAGTTCCTGCCGGGCCTTTGTGATGTCCGGCTGGGCCCAGCGGGCGGCGTATTCGGTGTTGGTGGTCAGGGACCGCAGTTCTGCCCTGTCCAGATACAGCACGCCGTTGACGTGGTCCGTCTCGTGCTGGACGATCCGGGCCTGCCAGCCGGTGAACTCCCTGGTCTTCACCTCGCCGTCCGGGTCGGTGAAGGTCAGGCGCACCGATTCGGGGCGCAGGACGGCGGCCTGCAGTCCGTTGACGGACAGGCACCCCTCGTAGAAAGCCTTCCGCTCTGTGCCGAGGGGTTCGTAGCTGGGGTTGAGCATGGCGAAGAACTCCAGCGGCTGCCGACCCCGGACGGCAGCGACCTCCGGGTCGACGTCGAACGTGTCCTCCAGCACGGCCAGCCGCAGCGGGATGCCCAGCTGCGGGGCGGCCAAACCCACCCCCGGCGCTTTGTGCATTGCCCGGCGCATCAGATCGATCAGGGCGGACAGGGTGGGGGCGTCCAGCTGCCCCGTGAACGGGGCCGCGCTCTGCCGGAGCACAGGGTGGCCAGCCTGCACGATCGGCGGCAGCACTCCGGCCTCGAGGATCCGGTGGACGGTTTCCCGGATCCGGTCGTCGAGGGAGGGAGTCCCGGCGGAATCGGTGTCCGCGCTGGTCGGATCGGTGTCTGGACTGAGGTTGCTGGCGTCTGCTGGCATGGCTCCAGACTACTGGCGACCGCACGCGGCGGTGACGAAATCGTAGATCCTGCCGCGCAGCGCCATCCCGGCGTCGATCTTGAGTGTGCCTGCCCGGCCTGCCACGGTGACGTGGAGCGGTATCAGCGTGCCCACCTTGTCCTCGGCCACGGCGTGCGGGTCGCACCGCGCCGGCCGCAGGCCCAACGGGACCACGCGTTCGGGCTGGTCGGCGGTGATCTCCAGCCCGTGCGGCCACGGCGCCGCGGCGTCTTCGGCCAGCAGCGTGGTGCCGCCGACGCCATCGATGGTGAGCGCTTGCTTCGACGTCGAATCTCCAGCGTGGCGCGGGGTGATGACGAGGTCGACGACGGCGGCGCGGCCGTCTGCGGTGGGCCGCAGGTCCGGGGCGAACCGGAAACCCGCGACGGCATTCGCCGCCTGCGCCACGCACTGTTCGTCGTTGTTCCGGGTCAGCACCCCGAAGGGGTCGGTGACGGCAACCGTGACCTGGCGGACCGCCCCGGTGGTGTCACGGAGCCGCAGGGTGGCCTCGCCGGCCTTCGCTTCGCTGCCGGATGCCGTACCCGTGGCCTCGGTTCCGGCATTGCCGGATGCTTCGCCGGCCGCCGGGCACGCTGCGGCCGGGAGCGGGGCTGGCAGGCTCTTGGCTTGGCCCGGCGGAAGTTCGGTCCCGCCGCCCGGGGTCGTCCAGCCGATGGCACCGGCGAATAGGGCGGTGGTCACGTCGGCCGCCTCGACGGTGAGGGCGGCGGAGGTGGTGTTGGTCAGCTGGATTTCGACGATCTGCTTGCTGTAGTTGTCCCGGAACTGGTTCATCGCCGCGGTCACGGGTGCAGCGGACGGGGTGCCGGTCGGGGCAGACGCGGTGGCGGGGACGGAGGACCCGGGCGTGGGCGCGGCCGGCGGCGATGTACCCGTGGCGGCGGGGCCGGCGGGGCCCGTGGGGCCGGTGCAGGCCACGGCTACGAACACGGACACCAGCAGCGGCACGATCGTCAGCGCGGCGCGGGCCCGGTGTGGCGGGATCTGCGCCGTCCGCCGTTCCGGCGGTGGCCTGCGGCGGGTCGGAGGGCTGCCCATGCGGCCAGTGTAGGCGCGGGTGCCGCACCGCGGCAGGAGCCGGCTCGGGGAGGTGCCGGGTCCGGGGCGGTTGGTCACTCGGTTAGTCTCAAGGTATGACTGACGCCGCGCCCCTGGATCGTGTGCTGGGACTGCTCCGTGCCATCGAGTCCGGTGCCGGGTCCGCGGCGTTGGAGCCATTTCTCGCCGAGGACTATGTCCTGACGGAGGCTCCCCACCTGTTGGACCCCGCCGGGAGCACCCGGACCCGGGAGCAGGTGCTCGCCGCCGCAGACCGCAGCGGAGAGGTCGTGACCGGGCAGCACTTCGACGTCCGCCGGACCACGTGCGAAGAGGATCGGGTGGCGGTGGAGGCGGAATGGTCGGCCGTCCTGCAGCTGGACCTGCCGCTCTGGGACAAGGGTGAGACCATCCGCGCCCGGACCGCCTCGGTCTTCGAACTCCGCGACGGCCTGATCGTCAGCCAGCACAGCTACGACTGTTACTACACCCCCGAGTAGGCGCCGCCCACACGTCAGTGCACGGTGAAGGGGCTCACTGCATGGTGAAGCGGCGGGCCGTCCACCGGTTCAGCGCCGGAACCGCGGCGGCCGCCGCAATTGCCCCGTTCCGGGCCGCGAGGAGTCCCGCCGGCAACGGCCGTCCCAACGCCATATTGATTTCGGATTGCCGCACGGCCCGTGCCGCGGCCCTGAGCCTGCGGTGCTCGAACGCCCGCACCCCGGGCGCCATGGACGGGTCATGGGCCCGCCCGGTGGACAGTAAGGAGGGAATGAGGCCGGCCAACTCGACGGCGTCCAGCCAGCCGAGGTTCATTCCCTGACCGCCGATCGGGCTGATCTCGTGGGCGGCGTCGCCGATGAGGACGCAGCGCCCCGCGGCCATCCGCCGGACCAGCCGCGAGCGCACGCCGAAGGTGCTCAGCATGGTGTTGTTGCCGGCGTCGACGGTGACGCCGGTGCGCCGTCGAACCTCCCCGGCCAGCCCATGTGCCCCGTCGCCCGGGATGGTGCGCCCGTTGAGGCGCACCACCCAGCGCCGCTGCCGGCCCGGCAGCGGGAAGGACTCCACGATCCCGTCGGCTGCGAGGAAGAGCGCCGCGTCCGGGCCGAGGTCGGTACCGTCGTCGAAATCGCCCATCAGGTACCGGTCCGGGTAGTCCCGGCCGTGTGTCCCGAGGCCCGCGGCGGAGCGCACCGTGGAACGGACGCCGTCGGCGCCGACGACCAGGGACGCCTCGAACTCCTCCTCGTGGCCGGCGCTGTCGGTGCGCACCCGCACGGGGCCGCCCTCCCGGCCCCCACCGGCCAGGCCCGTCACCCGTACCCCGCAGCGGACCGCCCCGGGGTCCAGGCCGCGCAGCCTGGCCGCCAGGACCTCTTCCGTGGTGTTCTGCGGTAGGGACAGCACGAACGGGTAGGGCCCGGGCACTGCATTGAAACTCATCTCCGCCAGGGTGCGGCCCGCGTTGACCGCCACGCCGCGCCGGATCGGGACGCCCCGGCGGATCAGCTCCTGGTCCACGCCGGCGCGGGACAGTGCGTTCAGGGCCGGCGGGTGGATGCCGATGGCGCGGGAGTGCCCGCCGGTCCCGGCGGTCCGGCGTTCCAGGACAGTGACGGATATCCCGCGCTGCAGAAGCAGCGTGGCCAGAAACAGGCCGACGGGCCCGCCGCCGACGATCGCGACGTCGATCACGGGCGACGGCCCGGCGTCGCGGAATCGTCGGACGCGCCCTGAGGGTTCCCGGTGCCGGGAGGGACCTCACTGGCGGGGCGCTCCAGCAGTAGGAGGTTGCGGAACGGAAAGCCGGGCCGCACCGTCCAGCCCGGGGGAGCGGCGGCGCGCAGTTCGGCGGGCGTGTAGCTGCGGCGGATGGACGTCAGCCCGTCGGCCCGGATGAACGATCCACGGAATGGCAGGGCGGCGCCGGAGAACAGCCCGTAGGCCAGTGCGCTGCGCCGCAGGTCGTTGTGCAGGACCAGCCGGCCGGCCAGCGCCGCCGACTCGGCCAGGAACCCGGGCAGATGGTCGTCCGGGAGGTGGTGAAGGACGTGGTTGGAGACCACGACGTCGAACCGCTCCCCGGCGGCCAGGAGCCCGGTGGTGTCCTGCCTCCGGAAGCTGACTCCTGGGGCCTTCCCCGCGGCAGCCCGGGCCTCGGCGAAGGCGGCGGCCCGCGGGTCCGGGTCCACGGCCGTGACCCGTAGCGGAAGCCGGTCGCGGGCGGCCCAGCGGGCCAGCCGGACGGCGACGTCTCCGCCGCCACAGCCGACGTCCAGCAGGGACACCGGGGTCCCTGCCGCGAGAAGCGGCCTGAGGTGCTGCCGGTAGATCCCCCGCCAGCCCGAGACGGCGCGGTTTACCAGGTCAAACTGCGCGTAGGTGCGCTCCAGCCGGCCGGGGTCACAGTCATCCCGGTCCATTTCCTCGACGGCATCGGCCGCCCGGACACTCAGCAGCACGGAAGATCTCAGGCCAGGGCGGACGCGGCGGACGCCGCAGCGGCCGGCTTCAACGCGCGTGGGGAATCCTCACGAGCCCCGGTGACCTTGGTGAACAACGCGGTCTCCACGGTCAGCCCCGGCCCGAACGCCATCGAGCAGATCCGCTCGCCGCGCCCGTCGCCGTCGTCCGCTCCCGGATCGGCGGGAAGGTCCAGGATGTGCCGGAGGACGAAGAGCACCGTGGCGCTGCTCATGTTCCCGTAGTTGCGCAGCGTTTCCCGGGCCGGCCGCAGTTGCTCCTTGCTGAGGCCCAGCCGGGCCTCGACCTTGTCCAGGATGCTGCGGCCGCCCGGGTGGATGGCCCAGTGCCGGATGTCGCCGTACGCGGCACCGGCCAGTGAGGGGTCACGGGCCAGGAGGGGTTCCAGGGCGCCGACGATGTGTTCGTCGATGATGTGCGGGACATAGGTGCCAAGCACCATTTCGAAGCCGGCGTCGCCGATGTTCCAGGCCATGGCCTCCTCGCCCACGGGGGTGAGTACGGTTTCGAAGTGGTCCAGGGTCATCAGCGCCGGCGCGTCCGGAACGTCCCTGGCCGTCACGACGGCGGCGGCCGCCCCGTCGGCGAAGAGGGCCGAGCCCATGATGGTGTCCGGGTCGTTCGAGGTGCGCACGTGCAGCGAACAGAGCTCGGCGCAGACCACCAGCACCACGGCGTCCGGATCCGCCTCGCAGAAGGAGGCGGCGGCCCGCAGCGCCGGGAACGCGGCGTAGCAGCCCATGAACCCGAGGTGGTACCGCCGGACGGAGGGTTTGAGGCCCAGGCCGCGGACGATCTTGTAGTCGGGTCCGGGGTTGAAGAACCCGGTGCAGGAGACGGTGACCAGGTGGGTGATGTCCTCACGGGCGATGCCGGCGCAGGCGTCGACGGCCTTTTCCGCGGCCTCGATGAAGAGTTTGCTGGCCTCGACGGCGAAGACGTCGTTGCGGGCCTTGGTGCCCGGGCTGAGCAGCATCCCGGTCGCGGCGTCGAAGAATTGCGGGTCGGCGGCGGTGCTGCGCGTGGTCAGTTCATCGACGGCGGTGTAGCGCGTATCGATCGCGGCGCCGTCGAAACACGTGGCCACCAGGCGTGCGCCGAGCCTGCTGAGGCCCGGCTGGGCGGCGAAGACGTCGCGGGCTTCGGACTGGATCAGGACAGTGGGCGGGACAGCAGTTTCCAGGGACCTCAGGTAGACCGTCATGGTTCATTCTGTGGGAGCCCGGGGGATTAGACAATGGCGCCCCGGATCCGGCCGCCGCCCGCCGCCGTCGTTCCCGCCCGCTAACGCCACCGACTGTTCTAAGCTGGCCCTGCACGCCCAATGGAAGGAGACGCGGCAGCATGACACCAGCAGGGGAGCCGGCCCCGGCGGCGGCCCACGTCGCGGACACCCATGACCTGATCCGGGTGCAGGGGGCACGGGAGAACAACCTCAAAGACGTCAGCGTCGAGATCCCGAAGCGCCGCCTGACCGCGTTCACCGGCGTCTCCGGCTCCGGCAAGAGCTCGCTGGTGTTCGCCACCATCGCGGCCGAGTCCCAGCGCATGATCAACGAGACCTACAGCGCCTTCGTGCAGGGGTTCATGCCCACCCTGGCGCGCCCCGACGTCGACCTCCTCGAGGGGCTGACGACGGCGATAATCGTGGACCAGGAGCGGATGGGCGCCAACCCCCGGTCCACGGTGGGCACCGCCACGGACGCAAACGCGATGCTGCGGATCCTGTTCAGCCGGATCGGCACCCCGCACGTCGGCCCGCCCACGGCGTTCTCCTTCAACGTCCCCACCCGCAAGGCCAGCGGTGTCATGAGCACCGAGAAGTCCGGCCGCGTGGAGAAGAACGTGGTGCAGAACGTGGTCTACCTGGGCGGCATGTGCCCGCGGTGCGAGGGCATGGGGTCCGTCTCCGACATCGACCTGACCGCCCTCTACGACGAGACCAAGTCGCTGGCCGGCGGGGCGCTGACCATTCCCGGCTACAGCATGGACGGCTGGTACGGCCGGATCTTCAGCGGCTCCGGGTTCTTCGACATGGACAAGCCGATCAGCAAGTTCACCAAGAAGCAGCTGGATGACCTGCTGTACCGCGAGCCGACCAAGATCAAGGTCGAGGGCATCAACCTGACCTACGAGGGCCTGATCCCCAGGATGCAGAAGTCCATGCTGTCCAAGGACCCGGAGGCGATGCAGCCGCACATCCGCGCCTTCGTTGAGCGGGCGGTCACATTCCAGTCCTGCCCGGAGTGCGACGGGACCCGGCTCAGCAAGGAGGCCCGGTCCGCCCGGATCAACGGCAAGAACATCGCCGAACTCTGCGCCATGCAGATCACCGACCTGGCCGGCTGGATCCGGGAGCTCCGGGAACCGTCCGTGGCGCCGCTGCTGGGCGGCCTGCAGCACCTGCTGGATTCCTTCGCGGAGATCGGCCTGGGGTACTTGTCCCTGGACCGGCCGGCCGGGACGCTGTCCGGGGGAGAGGCGCAGCGGACCAAGATGATCCGCCACCTGGGATCCTCGCTGACGGACATCACCTACGTCTTCGATGAGCCCTCGATCGGCCTGCACCCGCACGACATCGAACGAATGAACGGGCTCCTGCTGCAGCTGCGGGACAAGGGCAACACGGTGCTGGTGGTAGAGCACAAACCCGAGACCATCGGCATCGCGGACCACGTCATCGACCTGGGGCCCGGCGCCGGAGCGGGCGGCGGTGAGGTGGTCTACCAGGGCACCGTGGCGGGGCTGCGGGGGAGCGGCACCGTTACCGGCCGGCACCTGGATGACCGGGCCGCGGTCAAGGACCCGGTGCGGACACCGGTGGGGGTATTGGAGGTCCGCGGAGCGTCCACGCACAACCTCAAGGACGTCGACGTCGACCTGCCGTTGGGCGTTCTGTGCGTGTTGACCGGTGTCGCCGGCTCCGGGAAGAGTTCGCTGGTCAACGGATCGGTGGCCGGGCGCGACGGCGTGGTGGTGATTGACCAGGCCGCCATCAAGGGTTCGCGGCGCAGCAACCCGGCGACCTACAGCGGGCTGCTGGAGCCCATCCGGAAGGCGTTCGCCAAGGCCAACGGCGTCAAGCCGGCGCTTTTCAGCTCCAATTCGGAGGGCGCCTGCCCGGCCTGCAACGGCGCGGGCGTGATCTACACGGACCTGGGTGTCATGGCCACGGTGGAATCGACGTGCGAGGAGTGCGACGGCAAACGCTTCCAGGCCTCCGTCCTGGAGTACACGCTGGGCGGCCGGAATATCGCCGAGGTGCTGGCGATGTCCGTGGCCGAGGCGAAGGACTTTTTCGGCGGGGGAGAGGCAGCCACCCCGGCCGCCCATAAGGTCCTGGACCGGCTCGCCGACGTGGGATTGGGTTACCTGAGCCTGGGCCAGCCGCTGACGACCCTGTCCGGCGGCGAGCGTCAGCGGCTCAAACTGGCGGCCCAAATGGCCGAAAAGGGCGACATTTACATCCTCGACGAGCCGACCACCGGACTGCACCTGGCCGACGTCGCGAACCTTCTGGCGCTGCTGGACCGGCTGGTGGACTCGGGCAAGTCGGTGATCGTCATCGAGCACCATCAGGCGGTCATGGCGCACGCGGACTGGATCGTCGACCTGGGTCCGGGTGCCGGGCACGACGGCGGCAGAATCGTTTTCGAGGGCACACCGGCTGAGCTGGTAGCCGCACGGTCCACGCTGACGGGCCAACATCTGGCCACCTATGTGGGCCACCAGACCGCTGACAACTAAACCCTTGAAAGTTCAACCGTAGGAAAGGAACTGGTGTCCATGACCCGCCAGAGTGTTCTCGCATCGACGGCACCGAAGCCCATTGGACCGTATTCACAGGCCGCCACGGCACCCGGACTGGGTGTGCTGTTCCTGTCCGGTCAGACGCCCATCGATGCGTCCACCGGCGAACTGGTGGACGGCGACGCTGAAGCACAGACCCGGCGGGTTTTTCACAATCTGGAGCACGTTCTGACCGAAGCCGGCCTGGGCTGGGACGACGTCGTCAAGGTCAACGTGTACCTGACGTCGATGGCTGACTTTGCGGCGATGAACTCGGTGTACCGTGACATCTTCAATGAGCCGTTCCCGGCGCGCACCACGGTGGCTGTCGCTGAACTTCCGCTCAACGCGCGCGTGGAAATCGAACTGACAGCGGCACTGCGCTAAGCCCCTCCCGGGTTCCTGGCCGTAACGCCGATAATCAACATTATGTAAAGTAAAGCTGAAGTACCCCTCTCCGCCCACCGCCTTCTCTGGCTCCTCGTACCGCGTCGTCACCGTTTCGCCCCGCACGTGGATCACACTGGATGCCGGGAAGACATCATCGACCAGGGGGAAATCGTGGCAGCAGCAGGAACCGATCAAAGTAGCGCAGGTGCCTGGTCCGGCGTCGGGCCTTCGTACGCGAAAAGTTTCGCCCACCTGTGCGCGGGTGCCATCGCGCCGCTGCTTGAGGCAACAGCCGGGATCCTTGGCCCGTTGTCCGGTCGCAGGCTGGCCGACGTCGGGTGCGGAAATGGGAACCTCGCCGCCGTGGCGATCGAACTGGGCGCCGACGTCACCGCTGTAGACCCGGATGCCGGGATGCTCTCCATGGCCCGCGCCGCGGCACCTCAGGCCGACCTGCTTCCGGGCGGTCTGCCTGACCTGCCACTCCCCTCGTCCGATTTCGACGCCGTCCTCGCCAATTTCGTCGTCAACCATGTCGGGGATCCCCGCGCCGCCGTCGCCGAACTCATCCGGATATGCGGCCCGCAGGGCGCGGTCGGCCTCACCATCTGGCCCTCCGAGCTTTCGGCCATCAACACCCTGTGGGCGGACGTGGTGAATGCCAGCGGGGTAACGGCAGCCGGCCAGGAGAGACTTCCGGTGGACAAGGATTTTGATCGGACCGAGCCGGGCCTGCGGGAGCTGCTCCACCGCGCGGGCCTGGAAACCGTGCAGACGAGGACCCTCTCCTGGGAGTTCATGATCGATGCCGAAGACCTGTGGGCCGGTCCGGCCGGTGGCGTCGGGGGAATCGGCAAGATTGTTCGCAGCCGGGCCCCGTCCGTTCAGGCCGCCATGCACCGGGACTACCTGAGACTGGTCTCCCCCATCACCACGGACGGAAAAGTCGTGCTGCCGGCGGTTGCACTGCTCGGCGTGGGACAGGTTCCTCACAAGAAAGAGCTGCTAGTTGATGATTTCGCCGTGGCCGTCGGACAACAGGACCGAAAGCCGTTCGCGCCACATCTGCAGCTGCTCGGGCGTAAGCCGGGTCCACTCAAAGATCTCCCCGGTGATCAGCAGCGGCTCAGCGCTCCGATACGACCGGGTGGGGTTGCCCGGAAACTTCTTGTCCGTCACGTTCGGGTCGTCCTCAAACGCCCCGATGGGTTCGACGACGTAAACACGGGGGCGCAACGCGCCGTCGGACAACTCTGCAGCGATTTCCGCCGCCAACCCGGCCCCATCGACGAGGGCCGTGAAGTAGATGTGGTTCATCACGACCTCGGGACGGTAATTCGACCGTCGGCCCGCAGTCAGCAGGTCCCCCACCCGCAGATCCGCGACCGTGCCATGGAAGAAGGGACCATTCTCACTGGATGCTCCGGACACCCTGTTCCTCCCCTGCCTGGGCCGACGTCGACGCCGCTCCCCTACGTTAGCCCGCATTCCTATCATCCCCCGGCGAGGCACCATCCGCGGAGGGAGCCGACACCGCCGTTGACGTCGACGGGGCGTCCCCGATCGCCAACCCGGGCGATGGCAGACTGGCGCAATGAACACCCGCGGCGACATGCCACCCTGGCCAGCGACCCACCCGGAACAGGGCCCCATCCGTCTGCGCAGGTTCACGGATGCGGACGCGGCCATGGCCATGGCCCTATCGCGGGATCCATACGTCCCGACGGTGGGAAGCCTCCCCGCGAACGCCACCCTGAAGGAGGCTCTTGCGTGGATCGCGCGGCAGCGGCAGCGTTTCACCAATGGCTCGGGGTTCTCCTTTTCGATCGCCGAGCTGACGAGTGACCGGGCCGTGGGAAACATCGGGCTCTGGACCAGGGATCTGGGCCAAGGACGCGCGCAAGCAGGCTACGCGGTCGTCCCCAGCGCCAGGGGCGCCGGGATCGCGGCGGCAGCCCTCGGAGCCCTCACGGCTTTCGCCTGGTCCATCGAACAGCTGCACCGGGTCGAGCTGTTTATCGAGCCTTGGAATGTGGGGTCCATGCGAACCGCAGAACGAAGCGGCTACCGCCGCGAGGGACTACTCCGCAGTCACCAGGAAATTGCCGGGAAACGGTGTGACATGGTCCTTTACGCAACGACCCGCGACGACATCGTCCGGCCGCGGACAGACCGTGAAGGAGAATCAACAAGTGCCCAATAGACTCCCCGATGACGGGATCCTGGTTCGAGTGGACGGCCGCACGCGGTCCGAGATCAAGCACATGCTGGCAGGCGGCGGGGTCCTGCTGAACGCTCACGCAGAAACCCTCCTGGCCCATCCCGCATTCGACGCTTCGGAGGCCCGGATTCTCCGCATCGTGGCCGGACGCGCCGGGCGGCAGAAGTCGACCGGTGCAGATCAGCTGTCGTCCGCATGATGGGCTGAGCCGCGGTGCAAGAAAAGATCCACAGCGGCTTCAGTGAGCCCTTGAACCACGGCCGCAATAACTTCCAGGATGACCGACATGCGGTAACTGTAAGACTTTTTGTTCGGCGTCTCGACAAATCGCCACCTGCTGAAGATTCTCTGCCGGTGTTCGGCCTAAGACCCTGATCTCCGAAGCGGTTTCTCAGAGGGCAGTAAAACGGCGATGCCCGACCGCCTGAAGCCATAGGATGTCCTGAATGTCAGGCAGCAACGGGGAGCTGACGGGAAACTAAGGCGGGAAGGTGACAGACGATGTTCTCGCTCGGGATTGAACTAGGGCCCGAACTGATGGCCCGCCAAGCCGCGTGGTTCGCTCCTACGCATCAGCCTTTCCTCATTCCCAGAGAAGGCTCGAGTCGCATCGGTATCGAACCCCGACGAGGAGAACTCGACGCTGAACTGCGGGATACCTTCGAGATTTACAACGTCCCGGATTACCTGGTCTGCGTTCTGGTGAGCGAAGAAGAGTTCAATGATCTCGGACGAATGGCGCGGGCAGTTCTCCTGCACAACCAGATCACGTTCGCGAGGCAAGTTATCCCCTCCGTCCGAAGCGCCCCTGCTGAAGTTCGCGCCCAGGCAGCTGCCCAGGCTGACGGACATCGCTTCGTGTGGTGGCCCTCGCTGCTGGAAGGACATGAGATACCGGTCCTCGATGAATATCTTCGCCACGGTCGCCGACCTAGCAGGCATCTGGAGGTTCCCGAACATATCTGGGAGAACTCTCGTGCGGCTCTTCCCGGGGCTAGGGCACTCGCGGGCACCTTTCCCCATGCCAGCGGCCCTAACTGTCTTGGGACCGTCATGGCGGCAGCGGGCCGGTCCGACGCTGCCGGGAGGTGGATGCTGCGGGAGACATTCGAGGAGTGGCTGTCTTCGACCGCCGCCCCGGGTGGCTCCGACGACGACGCCGGAACGGTGCTCGTCTGGCGCTCGCCGGACGGATTGGTGCAGCACGCTGCTGTGGCGATCGGGGGCGGGTACGTTCTTCACAAACCATCACAGGGCTGGATGAGCCCCAGGAAGATCCTCACCGCCAAGGAGGCAATTGCCAGTGCCCGGCAGCCTGGCCGGAGACTCACCCGCTACAAACTCCGCACTGTTTAGCGGCGCCGTTCGATCACCCGACGCCAAGGCCAAACCGGGCCTGTTCAACCCTGTGGTTCTCGAGCGAAGACGCTTGGCCAGTTGCCGAATTCGATGCGAAAAGTCAGTACCTCTGCCCGCCATCAAGTGCCCTACGGGCGATCTCCTTCTCAACGAGTGCGGACTCAGCAAGACCGAGAAGACCAACTATTGCCCATAAATACATTTGCCAAGCCCCTCCCCACAGCAGGGAAAGCGCCAACCAGGAGACTCCTAGGACATGGGTGCTGCTTTTCATCGAGCGAAGCGTTTCGGTGGACCGCCTAGGGAAGCGCGATGCTCTGCGCAGGCAACTCCAAATTCTTCGCACCCTTGCTCCTCGTTCCGGCGGTAAGGCGCCTTCATCGTAGTGACACCCATCGGGTGAGGCGACGGACGTGCTTTTCCGGCTACAAAGCGAGCGAGGATGAATAGCCGATCCGGCTCTCCCCCGGATACCCGCCCGGCACCAGGCCGCCCGCCATTCGCACGGCCTCGTTGTGGACAATATGCTAAGTAGGCGTAATACTAGACAAACTAGTAAAGACGTTGAGAGAGTCTGGAGTGACCGTGACGGCTACCATCTCTGCCGGGCCTGGGGCGCCCGAGGTCGATATTCGCAATGCTGACCTTATCCGACTCATCGCCGGGGTGGCTGCCGCCGACAAGCCGTCGCTGGAGGGCTTTTACGCCCTCACCTCGGCCCGGTGCTACGGCCTCATCCGGCAGATCGTCCCCGAGGCCCACGCCGCGCAGGGAGTCCTCGAAGCCGTCTACGCCTCCGTCTGGAAACGGGCACGAACGTACCGGCCAAGCGACGGTACCCCCCTCGCCTGGGCCCTCTCCCTCGCCTACGGGCACGCGATGCAGGCGCGCATGGGTCATGGCCTCAACGCGGCCGGCGCCTGACCCGGTCCGGGCAAAGATCCAATGAACCTCTTCTCCCGGCATCCCCGTCCCATCCCTCCAGCCCCCGGGCAGGAATCCGTCTGGGACTATCCCCGTCCCCCTCGCGTCGAACACCGCAGCGAACGCGTGGTGGTGCGCTTCGGCGGGCAGGTCATCGTCGACACCACCGATTCGGTCCGCGTCCTGGAAACCAGCCATCCCCCGGTCTACTACCTGCCCATCGAAGCCTTCCCGGCCGGGGCGCTGCGGCCGGCGGAGGGGTCCAGCTTCTGCGAATTCAAGGGCGAGGCCCGGTACTTCGACGTCGTCTCCGGGTCATCGACGGCCCACCGCGCCGGATGGACGTACCCGGAGCCGGCCAAAGGCTTCGAATCCCTGCGGGACCGGGTGGCGCTCTATCCCGGCCTGATGGACGCCTGCGAGATCGACGGCGAACGGGTCACCCCACAGGAGGGCGGCTTCTACGGCGGCTGGATCACCAACAACATCGTAGGCCCGTTCAAGGGCGCACCCGGCACCGGCGGCTGGTAACCGGCGCGGTCGAATGTACCAACGCCGTAAAGATCCGGCGTCCCCCGGAAACCTTCATTTCACACGGACAAATGTCCGCCGCAACTGAAATGGGGTCGAAGATGTTGAATCACCGAAAAGGGCTGCTGCCCGTTGTCATGGCCGCCGGTCTGGGCCTTGGGTTCGCGCTCACAGCGTGCGGACCCTACCCGGGTAACGCCGGCATGAGCTCCGCCGGGTCTCCGGTGGTGCGGGACACCGCCGAGTTGACGTCGACGTCGTCCGTTGAAGCAACGACCAAGGCCTCCGTCCCTCCGCACACTGCAAAGGGCCGCGACGCCGGCGACACGAAGGTCTACACCTTTCCGGACGGCGGAATGAGCTTCGCCTACCCTGCCGACTGGACCGTGCAAACCTCGACGCCCCCAGCAGGGCTGCCCGGCGTGGAGGCCCTGGTCACGGACCAGAACGGCAAGGACCGGGTGCTACTGGCCCGGGGTGTTACGGCCGGTTGCGCCGGCGGCCCCGTCTCCCGCACTGTCTTGGACCGCACCGCCGCTCCCGGCATTCCCACAGCCGACGGCGGACACGCAGCGTTCGGCTTTGTCAGCGAAGTCTCCCCCGGCGGCGAGACCTACTCCATGGGGCTCACGGATCCTCGCTCCCTGCAGGAGGGCGACGGCGTCTCCTCCTGGTGCGGCCTGGTGGGTTCCGGCGGGGATGGGCTTTTTACGCGGGCGATCTTCGCCGACCCGGCGTTTCCCAGCCAGGGGGCGGCCAAGGCGTGGATGAAGACCAAAGACTATGACCGCCTCAAGGACTTGCTGGTCAGCGTCACAGTCCGGTGAGACCTAAGCGTGGGGTGCCTGCGGAGGGGCATCCCACACCTGCGTCCGGACGCGTCAGTGCAGAGGCGGAATGGCTCCGTAGGACTTCGGCAGCGCATAGGGGTTGACCGGCCGATCCTCGTCGAGCGACGTCGGCTCTTGCGTCGCGTAGGTGCGCGGCGTACGCAGATTGCGGGACCGGCGTCGGAGTCCCGTCACGAGGAGCCCCAGCCCTGCGAGCAGGAATGCGGTACCGGCGGCGAGGGCCACCCCCGGCACACCCCGGCCCGAGAGCGCGTCGAAAAGGGGCAACGGCATCATGATGAGCGCCGCCGCCAGAAGGGCCACTCCGGACCCGATGAACAACGTTCCTTTTGATCCCACAATGTCCCCCTTAGAGGTCCACGGACGGACCCTACTACCAGTCAACCCGATCCGGCGCGTCGGGGGAAGCTCCCGCAGGCAACCATGTTCGCCGTTTCGCCTGAAGCGTCCAGCCCATGGAGGATAGGGAGCTATGTGTACCGATGAGGACCTGCCGCACGCCGAGTTCGCCTTTCCCGGACCGTTGAGGGACGCACTCGTGGGTGCCATTCTGGATGGCCGAAAGACGTCGACGACATCGCTCGCCGTGGAGTACGCGCTCGCCGACGAGCCTTTACCGATGGTCGGGGCGCGGCGGCAGGTCCTGGATTCGGCAGGCCGTGCCGTTGCGGTCATCGAGACCACGGGTATGCGCCGGGTAACCCTGGCCGAGGTGGACCTGGACCACGCACGGGACGAGGGCGAAGGCTACGAAACGCTGGCCGAGTGGCGCGCCGGACATGAGAACTTCTGGCACAGCGACCAGATGCGGGAGGCACTTGGCGAGCCCGGCTTCACTGTCCGCGACGATACCCTGCTGGTCCTCGAACGGTTCCGCCTGGTTCGTCGACTGTAGGACGGAAGCGGGCTAGGCTCGGCCCCATGACCGCCGCCCAAACCGACACACCGCGACTGCTGGGGACCCTGCACGCCGCAGGCACGTCGGGGTTCGTCCGCCTCGAGGAATACCTGGACGCGCCCGTCGGTACCGTATGGAGGGCGCTGACCGGGCTAAGCGAGCTGGGCGCCTGGCTCGGCGAGCTGGCAGGGATGTCGGGAGAGCCGCTTGCGGCAGCCCCCACCGTGGGGAGCGAGTACCGGGCGCGCTACTTTGCGAGCGGCTGGGAGGGTACCTGCCGCATCGAGGCGTGCGAGAAGGGCAGGGCCATCCGGATCGCCACCTCGTCCGAGGATGAACCCGAGGGGCTGATGAAGATCATGCTGGCACCTCACGGCACCGGGACCTTGCTGGTGTTCGAGGACCATGGCCTGCCACTGACGAACCTGGCCGCCTACGCCGCCGGGGACCAGATCCACGTCGAGGACCTGCAATCCCACCTCGCGGGCAAGGGACGCTGCGACGCCCGACGGCTCTGGCAGCAACTGCACCCGCTCTATCTCCAGCAGCCCACGCACTGACCAGCGCAGGCATCAACGCCCGGCATGGACCCGCCCCGGCGGAGTCCGGAGCGATCCCCAACCGAACTGTGACATGATTCCGTCGACATCCCGCCGTCGCGGTTCAAGCTTTCGTCAGCATGCTTACTATACTGAGGGCTAACACTTCCGTAGAGAAACGAGCATCGCATGACTTCGGCATCCGCCACGCGTTCCCTCCCCTATCCCCTGGGCGTCACGCTGCGTGAAGACGGCGCCAACGTGGCGATCTACTCGCAGACTGCCGACGCCGTCGACTTCTGCGTCTTCGACGGAGACGGCAACGAGACCCGAACCGCGCTCGCCGAACGCACCGGCCACGTCTTCCACGCCGTGGTCCCCGGCGTCGAGGTGGGCACCCGCTACGGGATCCGCGTCGACGGGGCCTGGAACCCGGACGCCGGCCTGCGGCACAACGTGAACAAGCTGCTGCTGGACCCGCACGCCACCGCCGTCGAGGGCGGCTACGACTGGGGCCAGGCCGTCTTCTCGCACGACCTGAACGATCCGACCGTCTTCGACGAGTCCGATTCCGCCGATTCGACGCCGCGCTGCGTCGTGACCGACCCGTCCTTCGACTGGGACGCGGGCTCCCCCGACATCGCCCCCCGCACTCCCCTCGCCGAGACTGTGGTCTACGAGGTCCATGTCAAGGGCTTCACCCAGCAGCACCCGGACGTCCCCGAGGACATCCGCGGCACCTACGCCGGCCTGGCGCACCCGGCGGCCATCAAGCACCTGACGGACCTGGGCGTGACCGCCGTCGAACTGCTCCCCGTCCACCAGTTCGTCCAAGACAGCCACCTCGAGGAGAAGGGCCTCCGGAACTACTGGGGCTACAACAGCATCGGCTTCTTCGCCCCGCACGGCGACTACAGCTCCGCGGGCGACGGCGGCGGCCAGGTCGCCGAGTTCAAGGCCATGGTCAAGGCGCTCCACGCGGCCGGCCTCGAGGTCATCCTCGACGTCGTCTACAACCACACGGCCGAGGGCAACCACATGGGCCCCACCCTGTCCTTCAAAGGCATCGACAACGCGGCCTACTACCGCCTCGTCGAGGGCGAGGAGTCGGCTTACTTCGACACCACCGGCACGGGCAACAGCCTCAACGTCGGCCACCCCGCCGCCCTGGGCCTGATCATGGACTCGCTCCGCTACTGGGTAACGGAGATGCACGTCGACGGCTTCCGCTTCGACCTGGCCACCACGCTGACCCGCCAGGACGGCAGCGCCGAACTACACAGCGCCTTCCTCACCCTGATCGAGCAGGATCCGGTCCTCGCCCCGGTGAAGATGATCGCCGAGCCGTGGGACACCGCCGGCTACCAGGTGGGCGGCTTCCCGGCCGACTGGTCCGAATGGAACGGCAAATACCGCGACGACGCCCGTGACTTCTGGCACGGCGGCGAGAACATCCTGGGCGACTTCGCCCAGCGCTTCCTCGGCAGCCCGGACGTCTACGAGGGCAGCCGCCGCGCCCCGGTCTCCAGCGTCAACTTCATCACCGCGCACGACGGGTTCACCCTGGCCGACCTGACCGCCTACGACGAGAAGCACAACGAGGCCAACGGCGAGGACAACAACGACGGCGAGAGCGACAACCGCTCGGCCAACCACGGCGTGGAGGGACAGACCGACGATCCGGCGGTCAACGAGCTTCGGGACCGCCAGCGCCGTAACTTCCTCTCCACCCTGCTGCTCTCCGCCGGCGTCCCGATGGTCCTCGGCGGCGACGAAATGGGGCGCAGCCAGGGCGGCAACAACAACGCCTACTGCCAGGATGACGAGATTTCCTGGTTCGACTGGAACAAGGTGGACGGCGACCTGCTGGAGTTCACCACCCAGCTGATCACGCTGCGGCGTGAGAACCCGGCGCTGCGCCCCACCTGGTACCGCCACGCCCCCGAGGCCGGCAGCGCGGACACCGTCCGGGTGCTGCGGGCCGACGCCGAGGGCTTCGGCGACGAGGACTGGACCGAGGACCACCGCGCCATCGCCTTCGTGCTCGAGCACGAGGGCGCCGACGCGTTCGCGGTGCTCTTCAATGCGGCCGAAAACGGGGTGGAGTTCACCATCCCGTCGGCACCCGGACAGGAATGGGAGCTGGCGCTCTCCACCGACCCGGAGCAGCAGGTTCAGGCCCCGGTCGAGACCCTGATCGTGCGTGACCGCTCGGTCACGGTCCTTCGTTCGCGGGCCTGATCACACCCTGAAGTGACTGTGGGGCGGGACCATTCGGTCCCGCCCCACAGTCATGCCCAGGCCGCTGTGGCCTGCGTCCTGGCTCTTAGCGGAGATCGGTCAGGCCCGTGCCCTGATCGTCGAGACACGGCGAACGCTTACCGGCGGGCGCCCCGGTGGAGCGCAGGCAGGTGCACTGCGGCCCCTTGGTCCCCGGCAGCGACGTCCAGACGAACCGCTGCATCTTGTTGTAGAGCCCGAAGTCGAGTACCGCCCCGTCCAGCCTGGGAGCAAGGTCCGCGCTGACGCTTAGCTCCACGGCGTCCTCCCCCGCCGGTTCCAGCTGGCACCGCAGCGGTTTCCGCTGCAGGGTCCTGGAAAAATAGAGGCCCTGCTTCCGGCATCCGCCGTCGGCCAGGTAGCAGTGCAGGGTGCCACCGAACACGCCGATCATCTCCAGCGCGGCGTCTGTGACGAAAAAGCGTCCATGGCCGGGGATGGCCGCCCCGGTTCTCGCGGGGCTCCCCTCCTCCGGATGCACTGATACCCGGCCGGTCCGTTGCCTAGCCGGCAACGACGACGACCGTTCCGACGTTGCGGACTCCGCCCCGCACCGCCTGCTCAATGGACCGGGTGGCTTCCGACAGCTCGGCCATGGTCCAGTGGGCGTGCGCCGGGGTGGTGACCTCGACGTGGAGCCGGTGCCCGGACCAGCGGAGCCGGACGGTGGATCCGGGTGCCACGGGTTCGATGGCCGCCTCGGTCCGGTCCACCAGGGCGGGGTCGACGCCGTCGAGCAGGCGCCGACCGATATCCCGCACCGTTCCCCAGAGCAGCACAAAGATGGTGATCGAGATCAGGATGCCGATCAGCGGGTCCGCCAGCGGGAAGCCGAGCCAGACGCCGATGACGCCTGCCACCACGGCCAGGGAGGTGAACCCGTCGGTGCGGGCATGCACGCCGTCCGCCACGAGGGCCGCGGAGCCGATTTCCTTGCCGACCCGGATGCGATAGACGGCTACGATCTCGTTGCCGGCGAAGCCGATGAGACCGGCCGCCAGCACCCAGCCGAGGTTGGTGAGGGGCTCGGGCTGGAAGATGCGGATGACCGATTCGACGGCGGCGACGACGGCGGACAGCGCCACCATGGCAACGATGAACAGGCCGGCGAGGTCCTCGGCCCGGCCGTAGCCGAAGTTGTAGGTCCTGGTGGCGGCGCGGCGGCTGAGGATGAAGGCGATCCAGAGCGGCACCGCAGTCAGGGCGTCCGAAAAGTTGTGGATGGTGTCTGCCAGAAGCGCCACCGAGCCGCTGAAGAGGAAGACCACCAGCTGCAGGAGCGACGTAACGGCCAGGACCACCAGCGAAATCTTCAGCGCCCGGATGCCCTTGGCCGAGGATTCCATGGCCTCATCGACGGAGTCCGCGGCGTCGTGGCTGTGCGGGACGAACAATCCGTGCAGGAACCCACGAAGTCCACCCGGGTGTTCGTGGCCATGGTCGTGCGAGTGGTCGTGGCCATGCGAGTGATCGTGCCCATGGGCATCCGAGTGGTCGTGGTCGTGACTGTGCGCATGGTCGTGGTCGTGGTCGTGACTGTGGTCGTTCGCGTCGTCGTGGTCGTGCTGGTGGGCGGCGGCCTGCGGCACGCTGCCGTCGGTGATGTCTTTCATGCCGTTCCGCTCTCTTGGTCTGCGTGGTGGTGCCGGGGGGTGCCGCCCAAGGTGTGTTCGGCCTGGTAGATCGCATCCGCCACGAGCTGGCGGGCGTGTTCGTTCTCGAGCCGGTAGTACACCCGCGTGCCCTCGTGCCGGGTGGAGACGATCCGCGCCATGCGGAGTTTGGCGAGATGCTGGGAGACCGCGGACTGGGGCTTCCCCACGGTCTCGGCCAGCTCGTTGACGGACAGCTCGCCCTCGCGCAACGCCAGGATGATCCGGACCCGGGTGGCGTCCGCCAACATCGCGAAGACCTCGACGGCCAACTCGACGTACTCGCCGTCGACGTCCAGGCCGCACGGCTTATCTGCATTCATGCGAATATTATGACACAGAGGTATTGGCGGAATTTTGGCCCGGTCCGGTGACTTGCCCATGAGTGACAGCATTCAACGCAGTCCCGCACTGCACCGACCCGGGAGGCACCATGCCACTGATCAACATCGACGTCGTCGAAGGACGCACCGAGGACCAGCTGCAGGCGTTGCTGGACACGGTTCACGAGTCCATGGTGGACGCCTTCGAGGTGCCGCCCACCGACCGATACCAGATCCTGACCCAGCACAAGCCGCACGAGATGGTCGCCCTGGACACCGGGCTGGGGATGACCCGCAGCAACGACCTCGTCGTCCTGCGCTTCACCAGCCGGCGCCGGGCGGAAGACGCGAAGCAGAAGCTCTACCGGCTCCTGGCCACGGGACTCGAGGCGAAGTGCGGCATCAGCCCTCAGGACCTGATCGTCACCATCACCGAGAACGACGCCGCCGACTGGTCCTTCGGCAACGGCACCGCCCAGTTCCTCACCGGGGAGCTTTAGGCTTCCTCCCCCGTACTGTCCCCGGCAAAGTCCACCGCGGCGGCGTCCTGCACCGCCGCGGTGCGGCCCGGGGCGGTGTGGAACTGCCAGTAGAGATTGGTGTGCGCAATGACCAGGTCCGGGCTGGGGGCACCCCACTCGGACTGGTCCTCGGTGGTGTGCGCGTCACCCACCAGCGTCACGTCGTAGCCGCGGACGAACGCGCCGTGGATGGTGGACCGGATGCATTCGTCCGTCTGGGCGCCGGACACCACCAGCCTGCCGATCCCGGCCGACGCGAGGACCTCCTCCAGGTCGGTGTCCTCGAACGAGTCGGCGTACTTCTTGTGGACCACCGGCTCGGAGTCGTGCGGGGAGAGCTCGGGGACGATTCCCCACTCTTCGCTGCCGCGTGCCAGGTGCTCGGAAGAGTGCTGCACCCAGACCACCGGAACCCCCGCCTCGCGGGCCCTCTCGACCAGCCCACCGATGTTCCGGACCACCCGGTCCCGCTCGTAGGCTCCCTCGACGACGCCATTCTGGACGTCGATCACTACCAGGCCCGTTGTCGGCCGATCGGCGAGTGTTGTCATTGCGCACCCCTTCGTGCTGTTTCTGCCGGTGTAATGAGTCGCGCGCATGCTAGCCGCGCGGGGCGACGAAATCCACGGTCCGGGGAACCGGCCGGGGATCGGTCGAGCTTCCGGGCACAGGAATCCGGTCCTGCCGATCCCGGTTAAACTTGGGGCATGCCCCTTAGCGCCCCAGCACCGCACCAGAACCAGCCCCTAGACGGGCGCCGCCCCGCGCCGCGCACCGCGATCCTGGCGGCTGCCGCGGACGCGCTCCTGATCCTGCTCTTCGCCGCCATCGGGCGCGACGCCCACCAGCGCGGCGAAATCGTCACCGGCGTGCTGGCCACCGCGTGGCCGTTCCTGGCCGGAGCCGCGGCTGGCTGGCTGGTCTTCCGTCTCTGGCGCCGTCCGCTGGCGGTGTGGCCGACCGGCGTCGTCATCTGGCTCGCCACGGTGGCGGCGGGCATGCTGCTTCGGGCCCTCACCGGCCAGGTAGTGGTACTTCCGTTCGTGAGTGTCGCCCTGATTGCCGTCGCCGTTTTCCTGCTCGGCTGGCGCCTCCTGGCCGCGGGCGTGAGGCGGCTGCGCTCCCGCCGCAGCGGGAGCTGATGGACTAGGCTTGCAACCATCCGGGCCTGCACGCACCGGCGGCTTCGGCCCTGCTGCGGCACCCCGGCAATGATGCACCCGCTCCGAAAGGTCCCCACGTGATCACCGCTTTCGTCCTGATCAAGACTGACGCTTCCGCCATCCCGGAGACGGCCGAGAAAATTTCGTCGATCCCGGGCATCAGCGAGGTCTACTCCGTCACCGGCGAGTGGGATCTGATCGCCATCGCCCGGGTGGCCAAGCACGAGGATCTGGCGGATGTCATCGCGGACAAGCTCTCCAAAGTTCCAGCTGTGGTGCACACCACCACGCACATCGCCTTCCGCGCCTACTCCCAGCACGACCTCGACGCGGCCTTCGCCCTCGGCTTCGAGCAGTAAGCGCCTCGCGCAACAAAGGCTCAGGCAGTAGACACCCGAGCGCTCACAGCCACGCGCGGCCGGCGACTGTTTAGTCGCGGGACAGCGCCACCCAGCGGTCCAGGACGGCGGCGGCGGCACCCGAGTGCACAGCTTCCTCGGCCCGCTTCATCGCCGCGGCCATCCGCTCGGTCAGCGGCCCGGCGGCATCCAGGTCGAAGGCCACCAGGCCCGCCGCGGCATTAAGCAGGGCCGCGTCCAGCGCCGGCCCGGGATCTCCGGCCAGCACGGACCGAACGACGGCGGCGTTCGCCGCGGCGTCGCCTCCGCGCAGTTCCGCCACCGTCGCCTGACGGATGCCCAGCTCGCGCGGGTCGAAGGTCTGCTCGGCGACGTCGCCGTTCCGGATCTCCCAGATGCGGGAGGGGCCGGTGGTGGTCAGTTCATCGAGGCCGTCGTCGCCGCGGAACACCAGGCCGCGGCTGCCGCGCCGGGCCAGCACCCCGGCCACCAGCGGCGCCATCCGCTCGTTGGCCACACCCACCGCGGATGCCTGGACGTGCGCCGGGTTGGTCATTGGCCCCAGGAAGTTGAAGGCCGTCGGAACACCAAGGTCGCGCCGGGCGACGGCGGCATGCCGCATGGAGGGGTGGAAGACCTGGGCGAAGCAGAAGGTGATGCCCGCTTCTTCGGCGTTGCGGGCCACCCGCGGGATCGGCAGGTCCAACCGGACGCCGAGCGCCTCGAGAACGTCGGCGGAGCCGGACGCCGACGACGCCGCCCGACCGCCGTGCTTGACCACTTTGGCGCCGGCGCCGGCGGAGATGAGCGCGGCCATGGTGGAGATGTTCACGGTGTTCAGCTGGTCCCCGCCGGTGCCGACGATGTCCAGCTTCTCCCCGGCGATCTCCAGCGGGTTGGCGGAGTTGATCATCGACTCGACCAGGCCTGTGAGTTCGGCCACCGTCTCGCCCTTGGCGCGCAGCGATACAAGGAACCCGGCCACCTGTGCCGGCGAGGCCTCACCGGACATGATCGAGGCCATGGCCCAGGCGGTGTCGCCGGCGGTGAGGTCCTCACCCTTGATCAGGGCGCCGATAAGGCGCGGCCAGGTCCTGCTTGCAGCCGGTGTAGATGCCTGGGAAGTCACGGTCCGATGCTATCGAGCCTGGAGCCGCAATGCCCAATGCGAAGGCCCGCGGAACTTTTCCCCGCGATTTCGCGTCTTTGTAGAAAAAGTGCCCTCAAAAGGCGGTTCGCGTTGGGCACACAGGACTTTTACAGACATAATGTCTATGTGACATCTGCGACCCATGCCCCCAGTACCCCGGCGCACCCCACGCTGAACCGCCCGAACATGGTTTCCGTTGGAACCGTTGTCTGGCTCTCCAGTGAGTTGATGTTCTTCGCCGGTCTCTTTGCCATGTACTTCACACTCCGTTCGACGTCCGGACAGATGTGGGCTGAAGAGACAGCCAAGCTCAACTTCCCCTTTGCGCTCGTTAACACGATCGTCCTCGTGGCCAGTTCCTTCACTTGCCAGATGGGCGTCTTCGCCGCGGAACGGCTTCAGCCGCGCCGCCTTGGCGGTCCGCTGAGCTTCTCCCGCTGGGGAATGAATGAGTGGTTCACGCTCACATTCATCATGGGTGCGTTCTTCGTGGCCGGCCAGTCGACCGAGTACGCCATGCTCGTCTCCGAGCACGTCTCGCTCTCCTCCAACGCTTACGGCTCGGCGTTCTACATGACCACCGGCTTCCACGGCCTCCACGTCATCGGCGGCCTCATCGCGTTCCTGCTCATCATGGGACGCTCCTTCGCGGCCAAGAAGTTCGGACACTTCGAGGCAACGTCCGCGATCGTCACCTCGTACTACTGGCACTTCGTCGACGTCGTGTGGATCGGCCTCTTCCTGGTCATCTACGTCCTCAAGTAGCCACCCCTTGTCTCTCTTTCTACAAGAGATAGAATTTCAAGAAGCGGCTCCCGGAGCCAACGCAGCATCGAAAAAAGGAACCACCACGTGAAGGCACTCTCGCAGAAGCGACGTCACCCACTGGCAGCAGTTGCACTGTTGCTGATGGGCCTCCTCATCACTGGTGGGCTGTACGCCGTCGCCACCACCGTCAACCAGGCCAAGGCCGACACCACGAGCTTCAGCGCAAGCGACGCGGAGGAGGGCGGCAAGCTGTTCGCCGCCAACTGCGCCACCTGCCATGGCATGGGTGCCAGCGGATCGCAGGCGGGCCCGTCGCTCGTCGGCGTCGGCGCCGCCGCGGTTGACTTCCAAGTGGGAACCGGCCGTATGCCCATGCAGATGAACGGTCCGCAGGCTTACAAGAAGCCCGCCCAGTTCAACGAGGAGCAGACCCACCAGCTGGCTGCCTATGTAGCCTCCCTGGGCCCCGGCCCCTCCATCCCGGAAGCCGGAGTCCTCGACGAGAAGGGCGACGCCGCCAAGGGTGGCGAGCTGTTCCGCACCAACTGCGCCATGTGCCACAACGCCGCCGCTGCCGGTGGCGCGCTGACCAAGGGCAAGTTCGCCCCGGCCCTGGCCGACGTGTCCGGCAAGCACATCTACGAGGCCATGGTCACCGGCCCGCAGAACATGCCGGTCTTCTCCGACGCCAACGTCTCCCCCGAGGGCAAGCGCGACATCATCACCTTCCTCAAGCAGATCGAATCCAACGGCTCCCCGGGCGGCAACGACCTCGGCGCCCTCGGCCCGGTCTCCGAAGGCCTGTTTGTCTGGATCGCCGGCCTGGGCGTCATCATCGCCTTCACCATCTGGCTGACCTCGCGGACCTCCTAGGCTCCGCACCCCGTAAGAATTTCTGCCGGCCCGCCGGCAGGTTGAATTGAAAACTAACCCGGCGAGAGCCGGGACGAGAGAAGGATGAGGCGAATTATGGGCAACCATAGTGACGGCAGTCCGAACCACTCGGGCACCGTAGCTACGGCTGGTCAGAGCGAGGTGGAGAAGTTCCAGGATCCTGGAATTCCCCCGCACCGTTTGCGCCTGGCTGACACGGACCCGAAGGCCGCAAAGCGAGCGGAACGGCAGGTGGCCCTCCTGTTCGGCGTATCCGTCGTTGGTACCCTGATATTCCTGGTGGCGTACTTCGCCATCGATCTTGGAAACGACTCCTCGATCGCCACCATCCGGCTGCAGAACACCCTGCTGGGCATCGGCACCGCGTTCGCGATGCTGGGCATCGGCACGGGCATCGTGCACTGGGCGAAGGCCCTCATGCCGGACCACGAAGTGTCGGAAGAGCGTCACGCCATCCGCACCGAAGAGGACCGCCAGGCCGCCGTCCGGATCGTCGACGACATCGTCGAGGAAACCGGCATCAAGCGCCGCCCGCTGATCCGCAACACCCTGCTCGGCGCCGTCGCCCTCGCCCCGCTGCCGGCCCTGGCCGTCTTCGGCGACCTCGGTCCCCGTCCGGACGACAAGCTGGCCCACACCATGTGGGCACCGGTCAACGGCAAGACCAAGCGCCTCACCCGCGACCCCGATGGCACCCCCATCAAGGCCTCGGACGTCACCATCGGCTCCGCCTTCCACGTCATCCCGGAAGGCCTGAACGAGCTGGAGTCGGGCAAGCTGAACGAGAAGGCCAAGTCGGTCGTCCTGCTCATGCGCCTGAACCCGGAATCCCTCAACCCCTCCGCGGGGCGCGAGGACTGGGGCTACAACGGCATCGTTGCCTACTCCAAGATCTGCACCCACGTCGGTTGCCCTGTCGCTCTCTACGAGCAGCAGACGCACCACCTGCTGTGCCCGTGCCACCAGTCGACCTTCGACCTGACCCAGGAATGCAAGGTCATCTTCGGCCCCGCCAGCCGGCCCCTCCCGCAGCTGCCCATCGCCGTTGACGATGAGGGTTACCTCTACGCCACGAGCGACTTCAAAGAACCTGTTGGACCTAGCTACTGGGAGCGTGATGAGCATGAGCGCAACGTCAACAGCTGACACCCCCACCTTTGTCGCCAAGACCAAGGGCGGTCGCATCACCGACTTCGTCGACCAGCGCGTCGGCGGATCGGGCATCCTCCGTGAATTCGGCCGGAAGGTCTTCCCCGACCACTGGTCCTTCATGTTCGGCGAGGTGGCGCTGTACTCCTTCGTTATCCTGCTGCTCTCCGGCACCTTCCTGACCTTCTTCTTCGATCCGTCGATGGCTGAGACCCACTACCAGGGTTCCTACATGCCGCTGAAGAACGTCGAGATGTCCGTGGCGTACAACTCCTCGCTGAACATCTCCTTCGATGTCCGCGGCGGCCTGTTCATGCGCCAGGTGCACCACTGGTCGGCGCTGCTGTTCGTGGCCTCCGTGGCCGTGCACATGCTCCGCGTATTCTTCACCGGCGCCTTCCGCAAGCCCCGCGAGATGAACTGGGTGATCGGCTCCGTCCTGCTGATCCTGGCCATGGCCGCCGGCTTCACCGGTTACTCCCTCCCCGATGACCTGCTCTCCGGTAACGGCCTGCGCATCATCGACGGCGTGATCAAGTCCATCCCCGTGATCGGCACCTACATCTCGTTCTTCCTCTTCGGCGGCGAGTTCCCGGGCACGGCCATCATCGGCCGCCTGTATGTGCTGCACATCCTGCTGGTTCCGGCCCTGATCCTCCTGATGATCGCCGCGCACCTGTTCATGGTCGTCGTGCACAAGCACACCCAGTACCCCGGCCCGGGACGCAACGACGGCAACGTCGTCGGCTACCCCCTCGGCCCGGTCTACGCGGCCAAGGCCGGCGGCTTCTTCTTCATCGTGTTCGGTGTCATCGCCCTCATGGCCGGTTTCTTCACCATCAACCCGATCTGGAACTACGGTCCCTACGACCCCTCCCCCGTCTCCGCAGGCACCCAGCCTGACTGGTACATCGGATTCGTCGACGGCGCCCTCCGCCTGATGCCCGGCACGTTCGGCAACTGGCACGTGGAGCAGATCTTCTTCGGCCACGTCTTCACCTTCAACGTCCTGCTGCCGGCCCTGGTCCCGGCGGGAATCCTCTTCACCGTGATGTTCACCTACCCGTGGATCGAACGCTGGATCACCAAGGATGACCGCGAGCACCACGTCCTGGATCGTCCGCGCAACGCCCCGACCCGTACCGCCATCGGCATGGCCGGCTTCGTCTGGTACTGCGTGATGTGGGCAGCCGCTGGTTCCGACCTAATCGCCACGCACTTCCACGTGGCCCTGAACGACGTCACCTACTGGCTGCGCGCACTGTTCTTCATCGGCCCGGTCATCGCGTTCATCGTGACCAAGCGCGTCGCCCTGGCGCTGCAGCGCAAGGACCGTGAGATCGCCCTGCACGGCCGTGAGACCGGCCGCATCGTGCGCCTGCCGCACGGTGAGTTCATCGAGGTCCACGCCCCCCTGGACGAGTACAAGCGCTACAAGCTGGTCGGCTTCGAGTCCCCGAAGCCGCTCCCGGCCCAGCCGAACGAGAAGGGTGTGGTGGACCGCAAGGAAAACCGCCGCGCCAAGCTCTCCCGCTGGTTCTTCGAGGACCGGGTTGCCCCGGTCACGCCCACGGAGCTCGCGGCGGCCCACAGCCACCACGGCGCCCACGAGGCGGTCGAGGCGAACGCCGAGCAGAAGACGCTCAGCCACTAGTCTCCCCTCGTAAGACACAGAAGAGGCCCGGTCCTGATGGACCGGGCCTCTTCTGTGTCTGCGGGGGGCGTCCAGTGCTACGGCCTGGTCCCCGTGGCGCCTAGGGCCGGTAGCCGCTGACATAGTTCCTGGTGGGACGCACGCCGGGCCGCTGCAACGGGACCCAGAGCTTGTACCGGTCGGCCCGGTAGTAGGAGACGGAGTAGTCCACCATGGCGCGGGCCACGAAGGCGTGCCGCTGGATCTTCAGCAGCGGCGAACCTACCTCGACGTTGAGCAGGCGGGCGGTCGACGGCGAGGCGGCGGTGGCCTCGATCATGTCCTCGCCCCACTCCATCACCAGGCCGTAGCGTTCGCTGAGGACGTTATAGAGCGACGTCGGCGGCTCACCGTCGAGCAGGCCCGGCACCCGGTGTGCGGGAATGAAATTCTCGTCCACGCTCATGGGTTCGTTGTCCGCCAGCAGGAGCCGCCGGAAGCGGACCACGGGCGTTCCCTCCTCCAGCTGGAGTTCGCGGGCCAGGAACGCGCTGGCGCCGATCTGTTCGAAGCTGAGGACCTTGGCCGCCGGGACCATGCCGCGGCGCTGCATTTCCTCGCTGTAGGAGGTCAGCTTCACCTGGAGGTCCAGCTTGGGTTTCCGGACGAAGGTTCCCAGCCCCACGACCCGCTCAATGACCTCCTCACCGACGAGGGCGTCGATGGCCTGGCGGACGGTCATGCGCGCCAGCCCGAACCGCTCTGAGAGCTCACGCTCCGACGGCAGGGCCGAGCCCGGCGGGCAGGACGTGGAGATGTGGGCGCGTAGGATCTCGCGCAGCTGGACGTAGATGGGAACCCCGCTGGACCGGTCGATCTCGCCGGCCATCCGGGCGGCGCTACTTCCCACGGCCGGGCCTCATGCAAGCTGTCATGGATCAAGCGTAGGGCACCAACGCCACAGGTCTAGACCAATCCGGGCGCGCGGTTTCTCGGGTGTCCGCTCCCCCGGCTAGGCTTGAGGCTGCATCTTTCGCTTGACCCCATCAGGAGCCTCCCTTGCCCGTACACAAGGCCGTCATCCACGCCGAGATCGGACTCCACGCCCGGCCGGCCGCAGAGTTTGTCCGCGCCGTCACCGCCACCGGGCTGCCCGTCACGATCGCCCGGCCCGGCCAGCGCGGCGTGGACGCCCGGTCCCTGCTCGAAGTCATGACGGAGGACTTCGAACGCGGCTGCGAGGTGGAGCTGTCCGTCGACGCCGCCAGGATTCCGGAAGGCCGCAGCGCCGAGGACGCGGAGGCCGCTCTCAGTGACCTTGGCACCCTGCTGGCGAAGCAGTAACAAACAAAAACGACGGGGACCCCACCGGATGGTGGGGTCCCCGTCGTCGTTAGCGGTGCCGGGCGAAGGCCCGTGCGGCGCCTAGTGGGCGTGGTCTCCGCGGCTGTACTCGTAGACCCAGCCGATCAGCGCCACGATGGCCAGGCCACCGGCGATGAAGGTGATCCAGAAGCCGACTGCGATGCCCAGGAAGCCTCCTGCGCAGGCGAGGCCCAGGACCAGCGGCCACCAGCTCCAGGGGCTGAAGTGGCCCTGCTCGCCGGAACCCTCGTGGATCTCGGCGTCGCTGCGGTCCTCGGGACGCAGGCCGACGCGCTTGCCGGTGAAGCCCAGGTAGGCGCCGATCATGCCCGCCAGGCCGGCGACCAGCAGGATGCCCAGGATGCCGACCCACTCGCTCCAGTTCGTCATGAAGCCGTAGACGATGGCGACCGGGATGAAGAAGAAGACACCGAGTCCAAAAATTCTAGATTCGATTTTCACAGTTAGGCGTCCTTCTGGTCGGCGTTACCGAGCGTCGCAGCAGCCGGCGCCGGGGAGTCGATGGTGTAGCTCTGGGCGAGCTCCGGGTGGTGCAGGTCCAGGGCGGGACGCTCGGACCGGATCCGGGGCAGCGAGGTGAAGTTGTGGCGCGGCGGCGGGCAGGAGGTTGCCCATTCCAGCGAGGCACCGAAGCCCCACGGATCGTCGACCATGACCTTCTCGTTGCTCCGCCAGGTGATGTAGACGTTCCAGAAGAACGGGATTAGCGAGGCGCCCAGCAGGAAGGAGGAGTACGTGGAGAACTGGTTCATCCAGGTGAAGCCGTCTTCGGGCATGTAGTCGGCGTAGCGGCGGGGCATGCCCATGACGCCGAGCCAGTGCTGGATGAGGAAGGTGCCGTGGAAGCCGAGGAACAGCATCCAGAAGTGGATCTTGCCGAGGCGCTCGTTGAGCATCTTGCCCGTCCACTTCGGCCACCAGAAGTAGAAGCCGGCGAACATGGCGAACACGACGGTACCGAACACCACGTAGTGGAAGTGCGCCACGACGAAGTACGTATCGGAGACGTGGAAGTCCAGCGGCGGGGAGGCCAGGATGATGCCGGTCAGGCCGCCGAAGAGGAAGGTCGCCAGGAAGCCGATGCTCCACAGCATGGGGGTTTCGAAGGTGATGGAACCCCGCCACATGGTGCCGATCCAGTTGAAGAACTTCACGCCGGTGGGAACCGCGATCAGCATCGTCATGAAGGAGAAGAACGGCAGCAGGACCGAGCCGGTGACGTACATGTGGTGGGCCCACACGGTGACGGACAGCGCGGCAATGGAGATGGTGGCGTAGACCAGGCCCTTGTAGCCGAAGATCGGCTTGCGGCTGAAGACCGGGAAGATCTCCGAGACGATGCCGAAGAACGGCAGGGCGATGATGTAGACCTCGGGGTGGCCGAAGAACCAGAACAGGTGCTGCCAGAGGACGGCGCCGCCGTTCTCCGGGTCGAAGATGTGCGCACCGAAGCGGCGGTCAGCGCCGAGGGCGAAGAGGGCCGCGGCCAGCGGCGGGAAGGCCATGAGCACCAGGATGGCGGTGACCAGCGTGTTCCAGGTGAAGATTGGCATGCGCCACATGGTCATGCCCGGGGCGCGCATGCAGATGATCGTGGTGATGAAGTTGACCGCACCCAAGATGGTACCGAAGCCGGAGAGGGCCAGGCCGAAGACCCAGAGGTCACCGCCGACGCCGGGGCTGAAGGTGGTGTTGGACAGCGGCGCGTAGGCGAACCAGCCGAAGGAGGCGGCACCCTGCGGGGTGATGAAACCGGAGACGGCGATCGTGGAACCGAAGAGGAAGAACCAGAAGGCCAGCGCGTTCAGTCGCGGGAAGGCGACGTCGGGGGCACCGATCTGCAGGGGCATGATGACGTTGGCGAAGCCGGCGAACAGCGGGGTCGCGAACATCAGGAGCATCACCGTGCCGTGCATGGTGAAGAGCTGGTTGTACTGTTCCTTGGTCTGCAGGATCTGCATGCCGGGTTCGAACAGTTCGGCGCGGATCAGCAGCGCCATGACGCCGCCGAAGCAGAAGAACACGAAGGACGCGATCAGGTACATGTACCCGATGGTCTTGTGGTCGGTGGAGGTGATCCAGTTGACGACGATGCGCCCCTTGGATTTGGGTACTACGGGAGCCTCAAGGATCCCGGAGGGCTGAGAGTAGGTTGTTGCCACTTCGCGCTCCCCTTACTTGTTCTCGGTCGGGGCCGGGTTGCGGTCGTACTCTTCGCCGAGCAGGCCGGTGTTGCCGTCCTGGCGGAGCTGGTTCATGTGGGCGGCGAACTCCGACTCGGAGACGACCTTCACGCGGAACAGCATTTCGGAGTGGTACTCACCACAGAGTTCGGCACACTTGCCGTCATAGGTTCCCTCTTTGGTGGGAGTGAACCGGATGTAGTTGGTCTTGCCGGGGATCATGTCGCGCTTCTGCAGGAAGGCGGGAACCCAGAAGGAGTGGATGACGTCGCGGGAGTTCAGCTCCAGGTCAACGGACTTGTTGACGGGCAGGTACAGCGTCGGCAGCTTTTCCTTGTCGACGTCGTTGCCGGTCAGGTGCGCCTGGACGCCGGCCTCGTGGAGGTCCTCGGTGACGACGTCACCCTTTTTGTAGTTGAAGTCCCAGGCCCACTGCTTGCCGCGGACGTCGACGACGACGTCGGCAGGCTGGCTGCGGTCGTCGATGGCCTTCTGGTCGCTGTCGGTGAAGTAGAAGAACACCAGGACCATGAAGAGCGGGATCGTCAGGTAGAAGACCTCGAGCGGGAGGTTGAAGCTGTTCTGGCGGGGGAACCCGACGGTGCCCTTGCGGCGCCGGTAGGCGACGATGCACCAGATCATCAGGCCCCAGGTGATGATGCCAACGACCAGGGCTGCAATCCATGAGTTGACCCAGAGGTCCATGATGCGGTCAGTGTGGTTGGTGGTGCCGCGCTCGGTCGGCAGCCACCCTTTCTGTACCTCTGGTGAACATCCAGTCAAAGCCAACGCGCCGGCTAGTGCCAAGCCAGTGATCGAAGTGATCTGTTTGCGTCGGCTGCCGGTTCGGTTCTGCGAACTCACAGACGGCCCTTCCTACTTGTTGCTGTCGCCCGGCCGCATACAACGATCCGGGCACACTAAAAGTTTTACTACTCGGTGTAGAGCTTACCGCTCCCTGGGAGTTTTCGCCCACATGTCCGCGCCGTGGTCCGGCACCTTTTTCGGGGTTTCCGCGTTAGGGTCCCCGGACGGAACAATGGCCGGGCTGAAAGCCCGGCCATTGACCTTAGTGGAAGGAGTCTCCGCAGGCGCAGGAGCCGCCGGCGTTGGGGTTATCGATCGTGAAGCCCTGCTTCGAGATGGTGTCCTCAAAGTCGATGCTCGCACCGCTGAGGTAGGGCACGCTCATCTTGTCTACGACTACCTCGACGCCGTCGTAGTCGCGGACGGCATCGCCCTCGAGGAGGCGCTCGTCGAAGTAGAGCTGGTAGATCAGGCCGGAGCAGCCGCCCGGCTGCACGGCGACGCGGAGGCGCAGGTCGGTGCGGCCTTCCTGTTCCAGCAGGCTGCGGACCTTGCCGGCAGCGACGTCGGTCAGCTGCACCTCGTGGCTGGCCAGTTCCTGGCTTTCCTGGACTGCGGTGTCGGTGCTGGTTTCATTGGTTGTAGTGCTCATGGCCTACCTTCTGACGACGGTCGGAGCGGCGCCGCCCGGCGGCGCCGGCCCCTGCTTTAACGGTATGGGCTATAGCTACATGCTACGTCGATCAGTGCTGTAGCTCTAACTCCTGGGATAACCGTCCGCGTCCGCCGGATGTTCCCCGGAAGCCCGGTATCAGGCCAGTCCCTCGGCGTTCAGCCGGGCCAGGAGCAGCGCCTCGGCAATGATCGCGTTCCGGAAGTCCTCCAGGTGCAGGGACTCGTTGGCGCTGTGGGCGCGGGAGTCCGGGTCCTCGACGCCGGTAACCAGGATCTGGACGTCCGGATACAGCTCGGTGAGGTCCGCGATGAACGGGATGGACCCGCCGATGCCGGTCTCGACGGCCGGCACGCCCCAGGCCTCGCCGAGAGCCCACATCGCCAGCCGGGCCGCTGGGGAAGAGGTGTCGGTCATGAAGGCGCTGCCGGTCTCCCCCGGGGTGAAGACCACCTGGGCGCCGAACGGGGCGTTGGCCTCGACGTGGCGGCGGACCGCGTCCATGGCCTCGTCCGGGTTCTGGCCCGGGGCCAGGCGGAGGCTGAACTTGGCCTTGGCGCGCGGCAGCAGGGTGTTGGAGGCGACGTTCACGGCGGGGGCGTCGATGCCGATGATGGACAGCGCGGGTTTCGTCCACATGCGCGAGGCGATGCTGCCGGTGCCGGCGAGCTTGACTCCGTCGAGCACGGAGGCGTCCTTGCGGTATTCCTCCTCGGTCAGGTCCACGGCGGCGTCATCCCGGCCCACCAGCCCCTCGATGGCGACGCTGCCGTCGTCGTCGTGCAGGGTGGCGATCAGGCGGGAGAGCAGGGTGGGGGCGTCGAGCACGGGGCCGCCGAACATGCCCGAATGCACCGCGTGGTCCAGGACCTTGACCTCGATGGTGCCATCCACGAGGCCGCGGAGGCTGGTGGTCAGGGCGGGGATGCCGACCTTCCAGTTAGAGGAGTCGGCAACGACGATCACGTCGGAGCGCAGCAGTTCCTGGTGGGTTTCGAGGAATGCGCGGAAGGTCGGCGAGCCGGCCTCCTCCTCCCCCTCGAAGAAGAACGTGACGCCGAGGCCGAGCTCCTCCCCCAGCACCCGGCTGACCGCGGAATAGGCGGCGACGTGCGCCAGGATGCCGGCCTTGTCGTCCGCGGCGCCGCGGCCGTAGAGCCGGCCGTCCCGCTCGACGGCGGTGAACGGTTCGGTCTCCCAGAGCGAGAGGTCGCCGGTGGGCTGGACGTCGTGGTGGGCATAGAGCAGGATGGTTGGCTTGCCGGCCGCGGCGGGACGGCGTGCGACGACGGCGGGTCCGCCCGGGGTGCCGTCCTCCTTGTCGCAGCGCAGGATGCGCACATCATCGAAACCGCTGCCGCGGACCAGCTCGGCCACCGCGTCGGCGCTGGCATTCAAGGGAGCGGGGTCGAAGCTGGGCCAGGCGATGCCGGGGATCGCGACGAGTGCCTTGAGCTGCTCGACGGTGGCGTCAAAGGCCTCGGTGACGGCCTGGCGGAGGGCTGCGGTATCGACGGTCTGGGTGGTGCCGCCTGCTGAATGCTGCGGGGTGCCCGCGGGTGATGAAGTCATGGCCAAAACACTACCCGTGTCCCCGATCACCTCAAACAGCGCCACAGGCCCCGCCGGAGGCACGACGCGGGCGCCGGCACGCGTCCCGGCGCCCGCGTCCGCCGCCGCGTCATCGGGCCGGGAACGGCACCCCTGCAGGGTAGTCTGTAGGGGTGTTTGGACGGAAAAAGGAAGCGCCCTCGGCGCAGGATGTAGTTGACCAGCAGGTGGCCGCGGCTCGAACCCCCACCGCCGGCAAGGGCGCGCCCACCCCGAAGCGCAGCGCGCAGGAAGCGGCCCGCAAGCGGCCCCTGGTGCCGCAGGACCGCAAGGCCTCGCGAGCGGCGGAGCGCACCGCGGTGGCCGAGCAGCGGCTGAAGATGCGCCAGGCCATGGATACCGGCGACGAGAAGTTCCTCCCGCTCCGGGACAAGGGCCCGCAGAAGCGCTTCGCCCGTGACTACGTGGACGCCCGCTACAGCCTGGGCGAATACCTGATGTTCGGTGCGCTGGTCTTCGTGGTCATTTCCCTGCTGGTGCCCGCCAGCAGCGAGCAGATGATCTACGTCCTGGGCGCCTTCTGGGTGATGTTCCTGGCCGTCTTCGTCGATGTCTTCTTCCTGTCCCGGAAGCTGAAGAAGCGCCTCACGGAGAAGTTCGGCGACGTCGAACGCGGCACGGTCTGGTACGGCTCGATGCGTTCGCTGCAGTTCCGCCGCCTGCGCATGCCCAAGCCCCAGGTCGGCCGCGGCGAGTACCCGGCCTGACCCCACCACCAGCCCACTAAAAACCCCCGGCAGCCTCGCTGCCGGGGGTTTTTCGCATCTGTGGGTGCTGCTGCCTGGGAGGGCGTTGCGTGTCCCGCGGGGGCCCTTCGCCTAGCGACGGACGGGGTGCTTCGCCAGGTACCGGTTGATCCGCGCCGCCCAGAACGGGCCCTCGTAGAGGAAAGCGGTGTACCCCTGGACCAGGGTGGCGCCGGCCTCGAGCCGGGCACGGACGTCCTCGCCCGATTCCACCCCGCCCACCGAGACGAGGGTCAGCGCGCCGCCGGTCGCCGCCTTCAGCCGGGCCAGGACTTCCAGGGACCGCTTCTTCAGCGGAGCGCCGGAGAGACCCCCGGCCCCGCAGGACTCCACGGCATCCGGGTCGGAGGCCAGCCCCGTGCGCCCGATGGTGGTGTTGGTGGCGATGATGCCGTCGAGCTTGAGGTCCAGCGCCAGCCGGGCGACGTCGTCGATGTCCTCGTCGCTGAGGTCCGGGGCGATCTTGACCAGCAGCGGAACGTGCCGTCCGGCGGCGGAGTCGGCCGCCTCCCCCACGGCGGTCAGCAGCGGGCGCAGGGTCTCGACGTCCTGCAGCAGCCGCAGGCCGGGGGTGTTGGGGGAACTGACGTTGACCACCAGGTAGTCCGCGGCCGGCGCCAGGCTGCGCGCGCTGATGAGGTAGTCCGCGACCGCGTCCTCAAGTTCCACCACCTTGCTCTTGCCGATGTTGATGCCGATCACCGGCCGCACGGTCCGGTAGCGGCGCTGCAGCGCCGCGCGCGCGGCGCGGAGACGGGGCGCGACGGCGGCGGCGCCGTCGTTGTTGAAGCCCATCCGGTTGATCACGGCGCGGTCCTCAATCAGGCGGAACAGCCGCGGCGACGGGTTCCCGGGCTGGGCCTGGCCGGTGATGGTGCCCACCTCGATGTGGCCGAAGCCCAGGTCCGTGAGGGCCTCGATGCCGTGGCCCTCCTTGTCGAAGCCGGCGGCCAGGCCGAACGGTGAAGGGAAGGTCAGGCCGAACGCCTCGGTCCGCAGCGACGGCGCCGGTGCCGTGAGCCGCTGCAGCAGCCGGCCCGCACCGCAGCGGTGGGCGAGGCGGATGCCCTGGAAGCCGATCTTGTGGGCACGCTCGGCGTCCATCCAGGAGAAGGCAAGCCGGAAGAAGGTGGGGTAAAGGCGCATGGTCCTAGTTTTCCGGGTCCGGCGCGACAAATCCAACCGGCGCGGGCAGGTGTCCCGGGCCGGGCGCTAGCATGATGCCATGACCCGCGATGAAGCAGTCCCCGCCCGCTCCCCGGGCTCCCCCTCCCCCGCCCGGATTGAGGCGGACGTGCTGGTGGTGGGCGCCGGCCTGGCCGGGCTGGTCGCCGCGTCCCAGGCCTACGCGGCGGGACGCCGGGTGGCGGTGCTGGACCAGGAACCCGAGGCCTCCGCGGGCGGCCAGGCCCACTGGTCCTTCGGCGGGCTTTTCCTGGTCAACACCCCGGAACAACGCCGCCTGGGCGTCCGGGACAGCGCCGAGCTGGCCCTCGCCGACTGGTTCGCCTCCGCCGGGTTCGACCGCGAGGAGGACGCCTCCGCCCGGCAGTGGGCCGAGGCGTACGTGGATTTCGCCGCCGGTGAGAAGCGGTCCTGGCTGGCCTCCCTCGGCGTCGGGCTGTTCCCGCTCGTGCAGTGGGCCGAACGCGGCGGCTACGGACCCGACGGCCACGGCAACACGGTGCCCCGCTTCCACGTCGCCTGGGGTACCGGCCCCGCGATCGTGGCACCATTCCTGGCCAAGCTCCGGGAGGGCCAGGCCGCCGGGCGGGTGAGCTTCCATTTCCGGCACCGTGCCACCGGGCTGACGACGACGGCGGGCCGGGTCACCGGGGTGCACGGCTCCGTGCTCGCACCGAGCACCGCCGCCCGCGGCGAACAGTCCTCCCGGGAAGAGGCGGGCAGCTTCGAGGCCTCCGCGGCGGCGGTGATCGTCGCGAGCGGCGGAATCGGCGGCAACCACTCGGCCGTACGCGCCCAGTGGCCGGGCGGAAACGCCCCGGCGGAGATGCTCTCCGGGGTGCCGGCCTCCGTGGATGGAGAGTTCCTGGGGGCGGTGTCCCGGGCCGGCGGAACCCTGGTCAACGGCGACCGGATGTGGCACTACCCCGAGGGCATCCACAACCACTCTCCCGTCTGGCCCCGGCACGGCATCCGCATCCTGCCCGGCCCGTCCGCGCTCTGGCTTGATGCGACCGGACGGACGCTGCCGGCTCCGCTGTTCCCGGGTTTCGACTCCTTGGGCGCGCTCCGGCACATCCTGGGCACCGGGTACGCCCACTCCTGGTTCGTGCTGAACCGCAGCATCGCGCTGAAGGAATTCGCCCTCTCCGGCTCGGAACAAAACCCTGACCTCACCGGCAAGGACCTGCGCCTGCTGGCCACCCGGCGGCGGCCCTCCCCGGACAACCCCCTGCAGCGGTTCCTGGACCGCGGGATCGACTTCCTCCAGGCCGCAACCCCGCGCGAACTGGCCGCCCGGATGAACGAGCTGGCCGGCGGCGGACTGATCGACGCGGATGGACTCGAGCGCACCATCCGTACCCGGGACCGCCAGTTTGCCAGCGGCCTGGGCAAGGATCCGCAGCTGGCCGCCATCCGCGCCGCCCGCCGCTTCGCCACGGACAAGCTCATGCGCGTGGCACCGCCGCACCCGTTGCTCGATCCGCGGCACGGCCCGCTGCTGGCCGTTCGGCTCTCGGTCCTGACCCGCAAGAGCCTGGGCGGGATCCGGACCGACCTGCAGTCCCGGGTGCTGGACGCGTCCGGCGCACCGGTGGACGGGCTGTACGCCGCCGGCGAGGCGGCCGGTTTCGGCGGCGGCGGCATTCACGGCTACCGCGCCCTGGAGGGGACGTTCCTGGGCGGGTGCCTGTTCTCCGGGCGGGCCGCCGGGCGCGCCGCCGCGGCGGCCGTGGCCTAGGCAGACATCCAGCGCAGGGAGGACGGACGGTGGCCGACGAGGGGCTGCAGTGGCAGCAGGACATCCTGGGCGAAGATTTCGCCGCGTGCACCTTCACCGCGGCCGGCCCGGACGGCGTCGAACGCGAAGCCACGCTGGTCCGTCACGTCCCCTCCCTGGGCGCAGGCCGGCGGCCGCGCCGGGCGGTAGTGTTCCTGCACGGCTGGAGCGACTACTTCTTCAACGAGGAGCTCGCGGAATTCTGGACCGGGCATGGTTTCGACTTTTTCGCCCTGGACATGCACAACCACGGACGCAGCCTGCGGCCGGGCACCCACGGCGGCTACGTGGCGGACCTGGCCGACTACGACGCCGAGATCACGACGGCCATCGCGATCGTCCGGTCGATGGGGGCGGGCGGCCGGTACCCGGTCACGCTGATGGGCCACTCCACCGGCGGCCTGATCGCGGCGCTGTGGGCCAGCCGCCACCCGGGAAACGCCGCGCAGCTGGTGTTGGACAGCCCGTGGCTGGAGATGCACGGCACCCCCGTCCTCCGCCGCGCGGCCCGAACCATGGTGGAACCCCTCGCCCGGTTCCGGCCCGAGTCCGTGATCCGGCTGCCGGCGCGGCCGTTCTACTGGCGCAGCATCAGCAGCGCCGCCGAGGGCGAGTGGCTGCTCGACGACGCCTACCGGCCGCCGCATGCCTTTCCAGTGCGGGCCGGCTGGCTCAGCGCCGTCCTGTCCGGGCAGACCCGGGTGGCACGGGGCCTGAACATCGACGTGCCCATCCTGGTCCTGATCTCCGGGGCGAGCGCCAACGGCATGTTCTGGAAGGAATCCATGCGCCGCACCGACGCCGTGCTGGACGTGAACACCATCGCCCTGCGCGCCCTGAGCCTCGGCCGGACCGTCACGCTGGAGAGGATCGACGGCGCACTGCACGACGTCTTCCTCTCCGCCCCCGGCGTCCGGGCGGACGCCTACGCCCGGCTGGCCCGCTGGATGACGGCCTACGCCCCTGAGGAGGGCGGCGCCGACTGAGCCGCGGCGTCCACGGCACCGCCGTAGCGACGGTCACGCCGGGCGTAGATCTCCACGGCCTCCCACAGGGTCCGGCGGTCCACGTCCGGCCAGAGCGTGTCCAGGAAGACGAACTCGGCGTAGGCGGACTGCCACAGCAGGAAGTTGGACAGGCGCTGCTCGCCGGAGCTGCGAAGGAACAGGTCAACGTCCGGCAGGTCGGGCTCGTCGAGGTACTTCTGGATGGTCTTCTCGGAGATTGCCGAGGGCTTCAGCCGGCCGGCGGCCACCTCCTCGGCGATCGCCGAGACGGCGTCGGCGATCTCCGCGCGGCCGCCGTAGTTAACACACATGTTCAGGGTGCAGGTGCTGTTACCGCGGGTGAACTCCTCGGCCTCCTCCAGCTCCTTGATGACCGAGCCCCACAGGCGCGGCCGCCGGCCGGACCAGCGGATCCGCACGCCCCACTCATTCATCTGGTTGCGCTGGCGACGCAGCACATCCTTGTTAAATCCCATCAGGAAGCGCACCTCTTCCGGGGAACGCCGCCAGTTCTCGGTGGAGAAGGCGTACACGCTCAGGTGCTTGATGCCGAGCTCGATCGCCCCGGCCACCACGTCCAGCAGCGCCGGCTCCCCCGCCTTGTGCCCCTCGATCCGCGGCAGTCCGCGCTGGTTGGCCCAACGGCCGTTGCCGTCCATGACGATCGCGACGTGCTGCGGCACCAGCTCGGCCGGAATGGCCGGCGGCACCGCGCCGGAGGGGTGCGGGTAAGGGGCCACCACGGGGGTGGTGCGCTGCGGGGTGGGGGTTTTCTTCTTGCCGAGGGCCACGGTCAGGTTCGCTCCACATGCTTGAGGGATTTGAGGACACGCTCCAGGTGCCACTGCAGGTAACTGGCCACCAGGCCTGCCGCCTCACGGCGGTGGACGGCCACGGACGCGTCCGCGGCAGTCCAGTTTCCGGTCAGCAGGGCACCGAGGAGGACGACGGTTTCCGGTGCCGGTGCGGGCGATCCGGGCGGGCGGCAGGCCGGGCAGACCATCCCGCCCAGGGGTGCCGAGAAGGCCGTGTGCGGGCCCGGCGCCCCGCAGCGGGCGCAGTCGGTGAAGCTGGGCGCCCAGCCGCCGGTGGACAGCGCGCGGAGCAGGTAGGAATCGAGGATCAGTTCCGGGGCGTGGTCGCCGCGGCTCAGCGACGCCAGCGCCCCGACCAGCAGGTTGTACTGGGCGGTGCCGGCCTCGCCGTCGACGTCGGTGAGCTTCTCGGCCGTTTCGGTCATCGCCGCGGCCACCGTGTAGCGGCCGTAGTCGGCCGCGATGCCGGTCCCGTAGGCGCCCTTCGCGACGGCCTGGGTGACCACGTCCAGGGTGCGGCCCGAGATCAGCTGCAGGTCCGCGACCATGAAGGGTTCCAGCCGGGCCCCGAAGCGGCTGCTGGTGCGGCGGACCCCCTTGGCGACGGCGCGGACCTGGCCGTGGTGCTTGGTCAGCAGCGTGATGATCCGGTCGGCCTCGCCGAGCTTATGGGTGCGCAGGACGACGGCGTCGTCCCGGTAGGCGCGCGCGGCGTAGGAGGATGGTTGGGCCACAGTTTTATCTTCGCACTGACTTCGCGTAATCGCCGCCACGGGGCGCCCGCACCGCGGAAACAGCGCTGCGCCGCCGGAGTCTCCGGCGGCGCAGCGGCTGGGCTGGCGGGCTGGTCCGCTTTTTAGCCGCGGGCGTCCCGGATGGCCCGGTTGACGGCGGAGATGACGGCTTTCAGCGAGGCCATCGAGGTGTTGGCGTCGATGCCGACGCCCCAGAGGACCCGCTCGCCGACGGCGCATTCGACATACGCGGCGGCTTGCGCGCTGCCGCCCTCGGACAGGGCGTGCTCGCTGTAGTCCAGGACCCGGACGTCAACGCCGTCCTCGCGGAGGATGCTCAGCAGCGCCGCGATCGGGCCGTTGCCGGTGCCGGTGCGGCGGAGCGGCTTCCCGTCGACCTTCAGCGCGGCGGTGAGGGTCATGGTGCCGTCCTCGTCGGACTCGGTGCTGACCGCGCCGAGCGCGTAGCGGCCCCACTGGCCCTCGGCGGCCGAGGAGGGCAGGTACTCATCCTGGAACACCTGCCACAGCTGCGCGCCGCTGACCTCGCCGCCCACGGCGTCGGTGCGGCGCTGGATGACGCCGGAGAACTCGATCTGGGCCCGGCGCGGCAGGTCCAGGTTGTGCTCGTTCTTGAGCAGGTAGGCCACGCCGCCCTTGCCGGACTGCGAGTTCACCCGGATCACGGCCTCGTAGCTGCGGCCCAGGTCCTTGGGGTCCACCGGCAGGTACGGGACCTGCCATTCGTAGTCGGCCACGTCCTTGCCGGCGGCGGCGGCGTCGCGCTCCAGGGCCTCCAGGCCCTTCTTGATGGCGTCCTGGTGGGAACCGGAGAAGGCGGTGAAGACCAGGTCTCCGCCGTACGGGGTGCGCTCGGCCACCGGCAGCTGGTTGCAGTATTCGACCGTGCGGCGGACCTCGTCGATGTCGGAGAAGTCGATCATCGGGTCGATGCCCTGGACGAACATGTTCAGGCCCAGGGTCACCAGGTCCACGTTGCCGGTCCGCTCACCGTTGCCGAAGAGGCAGCCCTCAATCCGGTCCGCGCCGGCCAGGTAGCCCAGCTCGGCGGCGGCGACGCCGGTGCCGCGGTCGTTGTGCGGGTGCAGGGAGAGGATGATCCCCTCGCGCGGGTGCAGGTGGCGGCTCATCCACTCGATCGAGTCGGCGTAGACGTTCGGGGTGGCCATCTCGACGGTCGCGGGCAGGTTGATGATCACCTGGCGGTCCGCGGAGGCTTCGAAGACGTCGGCGACGGCGTTGCAGACGCGCACGGCGTATTCCAGCTCGGTGCCGGTGAACGATTCGGGCGAGTACTCGTAGGTGATGTGCGTGTCCGCGAGGGTTTCCTCGTACTTTTTGCAGAGCCGGGCACCCTGCAGGGCGATGTCCAGGATGCCGTCCTCGTCCTGGTTGAACACGACGCGGCGCTGCAGGACCGACGTCGAGTTGTAGAGGTGCACGATCGCCTGCTTGGCGCCGACCAGGGATTCGTAGGTCCGCTCGATCAGGTGCTCGCGGGCCTGGGTCAGGACCTGGATGGTGACATCGTCCGGGATGTGGTTGCCCTCGATGAGCTGGCGGACGAAGTCGAAGTCCGTCTGCGAGGCCGACGGGAAGCCGACCTCGATTTCCTTGTAGCCCATCCGGACCAGCAGGTCGAACATCTTCATCTTGCGTGCCGGGCTCATGGGATCGATCAGGGCCTGGTTGCCGTCGCGGAGATCAACGGCGCACCAGCGCGGGGCCTTGGTGATGACCTTGTCCGGCCAGGTCCGGTCCGGCAGTTCGACCGTGATCAGGTTCTGGAACGGGACGTAGCGGTGGACCGGCATACCTGAGGGCTGCTGTGCGTTTCGCATTACTTATCGGGGCCTTTTCTGTGATTCCTGATGAAAGGGTGGCCGGGCAACACAAACTCCGCAGCGAGGTTTGGCCTTACGCTAGATCGCGTCTGAGGCCCCGCCGCGGCAGCTAAGAAGAAGCAGTTCTGCACGCACATTTTCAAGATAACACGGTGCGTAAGATGAAGGAGCGATACCCCCAGCAACGTCCACCATGCAGACGCCGGCCCGGTCATCACGCTCGCGGCGGCGCCTGAACAGAAGGAGCCGCAGTGCCGCTTTCCGGGATTGACCAGTCCACCATCGACGACGCCGTCCGGCCGCAGGATGACCTGTACCGCCACTTCAACGGCGCCTGGCTGAAGTCCGCCACCATCCCCGATGACCGGCCGCTGGACGGTGCTTTCACCGCCCTCCGCGACGGCGCGGAGCTCGCGGTGCAGGAGATCATCCTGGCCGCCGGCGGCCGGGGCACGGAGGCCAGCGGCATCGAACGGAAGATCGGCGACCTCTACAACAGTTTCATGGACGAGGACGCCGCCGAGGCCAAGGGCGCCGAACCGATCCGGGAGCGGCTGGCCGAGGTGGCCGCCACCGGGTCCGTCGCCGAGCTGCTGCGGCTGGCCGGCCGCCTGTTCCGTGCCGACGTGTCCGGACTGTTTTACATCTACCCGGCTCCCGATGCCGGGAACCCGGACCGGATCCTGCTCTACACCGGGCAGGCTGGCCTGGGCCTCCCGGATGAGTCGTACTACCGGGAAGAACAGTTCGCCGCCACGGTCACCGCCTACCGGGAGCACGTGCGCACCATGCTGCAACTGGCCGGCGTCGCCGACGCGGAGGCCGCCGCGGGGCGCGTAGTGGAACTGGAAACGGCCCTGGCGTCCCACCACTGGGACAAGGTGTCCCTGCGCGATCCGCAGAAGACCTACAACCTCAAGACCGCCGACGAGGTGGCCGGGCTCTTCCCGCTCATGAACGACTGGTTCGACGCCGCCGGCATCGACGCGGACAAGCGCGCCGAGCTGGTGGTCAGCACCCCCGACTTCTTCACCGGCGCGGCGTCGCTGCTGGAGACGGTGCCATTGGGCACCTGGCAGGAGTGGCTCGCGATGCGCGTCGTCAGCGCCGCAGCCCCGTATCTGTCCTCGGCGTTCGTGGACGCCAACTTCGCCTTCTACGGCACCACCCTCAGCGGCACTCCGCGCAACCGTGACCGCTGGAAGCGCGGCGTCGCCGTCGTCGAGGCCGCACTTGGTGAGGCCGTGGGGCAGATCTACGTGGCCCGGCACTTCCCGGAGTCGCACAAGGAACGCATGCGGGTCCTCGTGGGGAACTTGATCGAGGCCTACCGTGAATCGATCACCGGCCTGTCCTGGATGGGCGAGGACACCAAGCAGGAGGCGCTGAAGAAACTGGACGCCTTCCGGCCCAAGATCGGCTACCCGGAGAAGTGGATCGACTACTCCGCCGTCGTGATCGACAAGGCCGACCTGCTCGGCAACGTGGAGCGCGCACACAACGCCGACGTCGACCGGCACCTGGACGAGGTGGGCAAGCCCGTGGACCGGGAGAAGTGGCTGATGACCCCGCAGACGGTCAATGCCTACTACCACCCGCTGCTGAACGAGATCGTCTTCCCGGCCGCGATCCTGCAGCCGCCGTTCTTTACCGCAGACGCGGACGACGCCGTCAACTACGGCGGCATCGGCGCGGTGATCGGGCACGAGATCGGCCACGGCTTCGACGACCAGGGCTCCCAGTACGACGGCGACGGCCTGCTGCGCAACTGGTGGACCGAGGCGGACCGCGGCGCGTTCGAGGCCCTCACCTCGAAGCTGGTGGCCCAGTTCGACGCCCTCTCCCCCGCCGAGGCCTCCGGCCGGCACGTCAACGGCAAGCTGACCCTCGGCGAGAACATCGGCGATCTCGGCGGCCTGACCATCGCCTACAAGGCCTACCAGATTAGCCTCGGCGGCCAGGAGGCCCCCGTGCTGGACGGCCTGACCGGGGCACAGCGGTTCTTCGCATCCTGGGCAGCGGTCTGGCGCCAGGTGATCCGCAGCGAGGAGGCCATCAAGCGGCTCGCGACCGACCCGCACTCCCCCAACGAGTTCCGCACCAACGAGATCGCCCGGAACCTGGACGCCTTCCACGAGGCATTCGGGACCACGGAACAGGACGGCATGTGGCTCGCCCCCGCGGAGCGCGTCAGCATCTGGTGACCTGACAGGCACGTCGATACACGAGGAGGCCCGGGCGTTGACGCCCGGGCCTCCTGCGTACCTGCCGTGACCGTCCGGTCAGCGGACGATCATGGCGGGGTTGACCTGCTGGCAGACCGTGTCGCCGGCCGTCTGGTTCACGATGTCCGGCGGCAGCTGCGCGGACGCGGAGGTGGACGGCTGCGCGCCGGCCGCGTAGTCGGCCCCGAGGTAGGCCTGGACGCCGGTGACGTTCGCCGCGGGGAGGACCTTGGAGGACGGGACGCCCAGCAGGGCGGCGACGTCCGCGGCGACGTCCGCGAAGTTCCCGCCGTAGTACACGGCGGTGGACGCGACGGCGGGTGCGGTGAACTGAGCGGTCTGGGTGAAACCGGCGGCGTTCAAGGCGGCCACCGCCTTCGCGGCGTTGGCCGCGTTGGAGCTGCCGTTGGCGACCGTGACCGGCTGCGCGGCCTTGTTGTAGGCGGCTGCGCTCGTGGCGGCCGGTGCGGGAGCGGACGACGCCGCGTCGGTGGCCCCCGCGGTGGGGGCGGCCGAGGCCGGGGCCTTCGGGTCGGTCAGGTCCACGTCGCTGCGGAGTGCGGCGAAGAGCTGGGACGCCGCGGGTTCGGCCAGTTGCAGGCGGTTGCTGTCCGAGACGGCCGGTTCTGTGGGGGTGGCAACGAAGGCGACCTTGCTGATGTCGATGTTCTTCAGCCGGTTGCCGACGGTGAGCAGGGTGGGCACGGACGCCAGTCCATCGTCCACCGTGAGGTTTTTGGTGATGGCGTCGGCGATGCCGAGCATTCGGCCCGGGTTCGTCAGGGTGCCGTCATCCTTGATCTTGCGGACCAGGGAGGAGAGGAAGCCCTGCTGGGCCTTGATCCGGCCGAGGTCGCCGCCGTCGCCGAACGCATGCCGGGTCCGGACGAAGGAGAGGGCCTGCTCGCCCTGGACCTTGGAGGTGCCCTTGGGCAGCCGCAGGCCTGAATCGGGATCGTAGACGGCGTCGCTGACGCAGACGTCCACGCCGCCGACGGTATTGGAGAGTTCCTTGACGGAGTTAAAGTCGGCCATCATGAAGTGGTCGATCTCGAGGCCGGTGAGCTTATTGACGGTGTCCACCGCGCAGCCGATGCCGGCCTCGGACATCGCCGAGTTGATCATGGCCTGGCGCTGGGCCGGGTATTCCTTCTTGGTCTTCTGGTCCACGCACTTGGGGATGTCCACCAGGAGGTCGCGGGGGAAGCTGATGACGCTGACGCGCTTGTTGTCCGCGGAGATGTCCATCATCATCATCACGTCGGAGTGGCCGTAGCCGGCGGAGTCCTCGGCGCTGCCGTACTCGGAGTTCTTGCCGTCCCGGGTGTCCGAGCCCAGGATCAGGATCTGCATCCGGTCCGTTGCCTCGTTGACGGCGTCCTCGGTGCGCCCGTTGCCGGCGCCGAGGGCCTGCTTGCTGATGTTCCCCTGTAGCCGGATGAACCAGTAGGACCCGAACGCGATCACGCCCACCAGGAGCACGGAGATCACGATGGTGGTGGCCTTCAGCCAGGTGGGGGTCCGGTGCGTTGCGCCCAGGTGCCGGGCGGGCCCGACGGAGGGGTCATCCGCGTGCCGGGCAGCGGCGCCTGACCGGGCCGGTGGAACGGTCCCGTCTGAACGGTTGTCACGGGGTCGAACCACGGATGGTGCCTTCCTTCGCGGAGTGGGTCTACCCATTTTAGTGCCCCGCGGCGGAAAAGCAGTGACCGGCCCCCGCCCTGCGCGGGTTGGGGCCGGCCGGGGAGGGTCAGAAGCCCAGCTTCACCAGCTGCTTCGGGTCCCGCTGCCAGTCCTTGGCGACCTTCACGTGCAGGTCCAGGTAGATCCGCGCGCCCAGCAGCGCTTCGATGCCCTTGCGCGCGTTGGTGCCGACTTCCCGGAGCCGGGCGCCGCCCTTGCCGATGATGATGGCCTTCTGCGAGGGCCGTTCGACGTACAGGTTGACCCGGACATCCAGGAAAGGACGGTCCTCGGGACGGTCTTCGCGCGGCACGATTTCCTCCACGACGACGGCCAGGGAGTGCGGCAGCTCGTCACGGACGCCCTCGAGTGCGGCCTCGCGGATCAGTTCGGCGATCATCACGGCCTCGGGCTCGTCCGTGAGGTGGCCGTCCGGGTAGAGCGGGGGCGACGGCGGCATGTGGCTGATCAGCACGTCGGCGACCGTGTCCACCTGAAAACCGTCCGCGGCGGAGACGGGGACGATGTCCTTCCAGCCCTCCTCCCCGAGGACCTCCCGGCCCAGGGCGGCGACGGCGAGCAGCTGCTCGGTGAGGGCCTGCCGGTCCACCGTGTCCGCCTTCGTGACCAGCGCGATCACGGGTTTGCGGCCGAGGGCGGCCAGCTGGGCGGCGATGAACTTGTCGCCGGGGCCGATCTTCTCGTTCGCCGGGAGGCAGAAACCGATCGCATCGACCTCGGCCAGGGTGTCCGCCACGAGTTCGTTCAGGCGCTTGCCGAGCAGGGTGCGGGGCCGGTGCAGGCCCGGGGTGTCCACCAGGACCAACTGCGAGTCCTCGCGGTGCACGATCCCGCGGATGGTGTGCCGGGTGGTCTGCGGCTTGGCGGAGGTGATGGCCACCTTCTGGCCCACCAGGGCGTTGGTCAGGGTGGACTTTCCGGCGTTAGGGCGTCCCACCAGCACCGCGAACCCGGCCCGGTACCCGCCGTAGGGCGCTCCGCCGTCGGACTTATTCTGCTTGCTCACGTGGAACTCCCTGTTGCATTGTGTCGGCCTCGTCGAGTAGCTCTCCAAGGTCAGTGTCTTCCTTTGGCGCTGCCGCCGCAATGACGTGGCTGACGCGGTTCCGGCGGCCCTCGAGCCGGTCGGCGCGGAGGGTCACGCCGTCGACCGTGACGGTGCTTCCCACGATCGGGACGCGGCCCAGGGCCTTCGCGAGCAGGCCGCCCACGGTGTCCACTTCGTCGTCGTCGAGCTCCAGGTCGAAGAGCTCGCCCAGGTCGTCGATGCTCATCTTGGCGCTCACCCGGTAGGTGCCGTCGCCCAGCTCGACGGCCTCGGCGGACTCTGTGTCGTATTCGTCGACGATCTCTCCGACGAGTTCCTCGATCAGGTCCTCCAGGGTGACCAGGCCGGCGGTGCCGCCGTATTCGTCGATGACGATGGCCACGTGGGTGGATTCATTCTGCAGCTCGCGCAGCAGTTCGCTGACGGGCTTGGAGTCGGGAACGTAGCGCACCTCACGGGCGAGGGCGTCCACGGCGGGCGGTTCGACGCCGGGTTCCAGGTTGTGGATCACGGCGGCGACGTCCTTGAGGTAGACGATGCCGAGGACCTGGTCGGTGCTCTCGCCGATCACGGGGATCCGGGAATAGCCGGAGCGGAGGAACAGGGACATGGCCCGGTGCAGGCTGGAGCCGGAATCGATGGTGAGGATGTCCGTGCGGGGCACCATCACGGCGCGGACCAGGGTGTCGCCGAAGTCGAAGACGGACTGGATCAGTTCCGCCTCGTCGTTCTCGATCACCTCGGATTCGCTGGCGCGTTCGACGAGTTCGCGGAACTCCTCCTCGCTGAAGAATGCCTCGTTGTCCGCCGGGGCTCCGGGGGCGACGGCGCTGCCGAGGGTGACCAGCCAGCCCGGGATGGGGCCGAGCACCCAGCAGAGCCAGCGGATCAGCGGGGCGGAGAAACGCACCAGCCCGGCGGAGTGCACGCGGCCCAGCTGGCGCGGGGAAACCCCCACGATCACAAAGCCGAGGATCGCCATGATGCCGGTGGCGATCAGGCCGGCCAGCCAGACGTTATCCAGCACGCTGTGCAGCAGCACGGTCACGGCCACCGCGGAGGCCATCTCGAACCAGATCCGCCAGAACCGCAGGGCGCGCATGTGCGCCACCGGCTGGGCGAGGATCCGTTTGAGGGCGGTGCCGCGGCTGTTAAGCACCGCCGCCTCGGCGTCGTGCCGAGGGAGGTAGTTGAAGGCTGCCTCGGCCGCTGTCAAAAGCGCGGCAAAACTCAGGAAGACCAGCGACATGCCGGCCAGGATCAGTGGGGTCACTGAATCGTCTCTGCCGGGGCTTCCCGGCCGGTGAAGCCGGAGAGGAGTTCGCGCTGCAGGCCGAACATCTCTTCCTTCTCCTCCGGCTCGGCGTGGTCGAAGCCGAGCAGGTGCAGGATGCCGTGCGTGGTGAGCAGCAGCATCTCGTCCTGGGTGGAGTGGCCGGCGTTCTGGGCCTGGATCTCGGCGACCTGCGGGCAGATGGCGATGTCACCGAGCATGCCCTGCGGGGTGGGCTTGTCCGGGGTGCCGGGGGTCAGCTCGTCCATCGGGACGGAGAGGACGTCGGTAGAACCCGGCTCGTCCATCAGTTCGATGTGCAGCTTTTCCATCGCGGGCTCGTCCACCAGCAGGATGGACAGCTCCGCCTGCGGGTGGATGAAGAGCCGTTCGAAGACGTACCGGGCCAGCGCCACCAGTTCGGCCTCGTCGACGGCGATGCCGGATTCGTTGTTGACCTCGATGCTCATGCGTGTTCTCCCCGGTTGTCCCGGGCGACGGAGTGCTTGACCCGGTTTCGTTGTGTTTCGTCCCAGACGCTGTAGGCGTTGACGATGTCGCCCACCAGCCGGTGCCGGACGACGTCGGCGGCGTCCAGGACGGAAAAGTTGACGTCCTCGATGCCCTGCAGGATGTCCTCGACGATCCGCAGGCCGGACCGGGTACCGAACGGCAGGTCCACCTGGGTGATGTCGCCGGTGACCACCATCTTGGAGCCGAAGCCCAGGCGGGTGAGGAACATCTTCATCTGCTCCGGCGTCGTGTTCTGGGCCTCGTCCAGGATGATGAAGGCGTCGTTCAGGGTCCGGCCGCGCATGTACGCCAGCGGGGCCACCTCGATGGTGCCCGCGGCCATCAGGCGCGGGATTGACTCCGGGTCCATCATGTCGTGCAGCGCGTCGTAGAGCGGCCGCAGGTAGGGATCGATCTTGTCGCTCAGCGTTCCGGGCAGGAAGCCGAGCCGCTCACCGGCCTCGACGGCGGGGCGGGTGAGGATGATCCGGCTGACTTCCTTCTGCTGCAGCGCCTGCACGGCCTTGGCCATGGCCAGGTAGGTCTTGCCCGTGCCGGCGGGACCGATGCCGAAGATCACGGTGTTCGCGTCGATGGCGTCCACGTAGTTCTTCTGGTTCAGCGTCTTGGGCCGGATGGTCTTGCCGCGGCTGGAGAGGATGTTGGTGGTCAGCACCTCCACCGGGTTCTGCAGCGACTGGCTGCGGAGCATGGAGACGAGCTGCTGCAGGACGGCCGGGGTGATGACCGTGCCGCGGGCCACCAGGCCGCGCACCTCGTTCAGGAGCCGCATGATCCGGGGGACGTCCGCCGGCGGGCCGCTGATGGAGAGTTCGTTTCCGCGGACGTGGAAGTCGACGCCGGGGTACTGGGATTCGATGAAGCGCAGCGCCTCGTCGTGGCTGCCCAGCGACTGCACCATCTGGCCCGAGTTCTCGAAGACCACGACCTCCGTCCGCACGCCTGGGATGGAGTGGGGAAATTCCCCGGTGGTGCGTTCGCCCGCGGTGGTCCGGGCCTTGCCGTTGGCTGCTTCAGTCATGGTGATGGCCCGCGGGCCTCTGGTTCCCTCCAGCTCGAATATGCTCCGTCGCCGCCGCTCCCGTCTGGCCGCCGTGAGGTGCGGCGTCGCCGGGTCCGGCGGTCCTCCCATCTTACGTCAGGAGACCGCTGCCGTGCCGCGCTCCAGGCCCGGCCGGACGGGGCGCCCCAACGCCGGGCCGCCGTCGCCACCGGCCGCTGCCACGGCGCCTTCCGGTGGCCTGCCCGACGCCCTGTTCGACGTCCCGTCGACGCCGTGGCGGCAGCGGTTAGCCGGCTTTAGGTATCAACTTCATATCGGCCTCATATCGTTCCCGTTGCAGTTTGTTCGGGTGCCCCGCTTCCCCGCCGGCGTGCACCTCCCCTGTGCCATGCTGGATTGGGCCTATCGGTCCCGGCCGGCGACGGCCCGCACATCAACGACCACCGCGAGAGGGAGCACCGCAATCGGCATCAAGGGCGCCAGCAGTCAGGGCACGAGGACCGCGACGGCGGCGCGGCGCATGCGCCGCGGCTTGCTGATGTTCGTGCTGCCCGCTTCCCTGGTGCTCTCCGGTTGCGTCGCCAACCCCCGGCAGGACATCACCGATGCCGGCTCCCCCACCCAGACGGTGCCGGGACCCGCGGACGGGACCACCGCCACGAGCGCCCCGCTGGAATCCGCGCAGGCCTCCAACAAGGCCCCGGTGTACTGGATCGGCCGCAGCAACAACAACGTCTTCCTCTACCGCGAATTCCGGGATGTCTCCGAGGACGACAACCCCGTGACCCGCGCGTTGCGGGTGATGATGTCCCAGAAGCCGCTGGACCCTGACTTCTTCACCCCGTGGCAGAATCCGCGCAAGCTCGCCACGTCAATCTCCGGCAAGAACACCATCACGGTGGACGTCTCCTCCGACGCGTTCAACAGCAACCTCGACGCCGACATGGCCGAGCGCGCCATCCAGCAGCTGGTCTACACGGCCACCGCCGCCGCGGCCAGCGCCGGGCTGACGGACTCCGGGCAGCAGATCCAGGTGGTCATCCTGGTGGACGGCCACACCGACTACGTCGCGTTCAACCGGGTCCGGCTGGGCGCACCCACCTCCCGCAGCGCCGGCATGGTGGCGCCGGTGTGGATCATCGACCCGCAGGAGGGCACCACCGTGGCCGACGGCGCGGTAAAGATCTCCGGCCGCAGCACCTCGCCGGGCGGGAAGCTCCGCTGGGAGATCCAAAAAGTCGACGGCACCGCCAAGACCCCGTACCAGAGCGGCATGATGACCGCGGCCGCGGACGCCCAGCAGTCGGGGCTGTTCAGCTTCACCCTGAACCTGGGACCGGGCAGTTACGAGGCGCGGGTCTCCCAGGTGGACGCGAACGGCAAGGCCACCGACCTCAACGTCGACACCCGCGGCTTCACGGTTAAATAGCCCGGTCCAATAGCACCGTCAAATAGCCCGGCTAATTGACCACCTAAAACACCGCTAAGCAGCCTGCCGGGTAGCCGCTACCAGCGGCCCAGGATGTCGCTGGCCAGCACGGTGGCCGCGGGCCCGGCGGTGGAGGACCGCAGCACGTGGTGCCCCAACAGCGCGGTCACGGCCCCGGCATCACAGAGCCGGGTGACCTCCCGCGGGCTGATCCCGCCCTCCGGTCCCACGATCAGCAGCACCTCGCGCGGCGCCGCGCCGTCGTCCGCGCTATTAACGCTCTCCTGCCAGTCGGCCAGCACCCGGCGCAGCGGCCGGACGGCGTCCTCGTGCAGGATCACGGCCAGCCCGCCGGGAGTCACCGTGGCGGCGACGGCCGCCTGCAGCGAGCCGCCGTCCACCGCGGCGCGAACCTCGGGGATCCAGGCCCTGCGGGCCTGTTTCGCCGCCGCCGTCACCACGGACTGCCACTTGGCGTGCGCCTTCGCGGCGCGCTCGGGCTTCCAGCGGACGATCGACCGTTCGGCCTGCCACGGGACGACGGCGTCGATCCCCAGCTCTGTCGCGGTCTCGGCCGCGAGTTCATCCCGGTCACCCTTCGCCAGGGCCTGCACCAGGACCAGCCGCACCGCGGGACGCGGCTCATCGTTGACGGCACTGCACTCTAGCGTCAGCTCCTGGGGCCCGGCGGCGGTGACCGTGCCGGTGATCCGGCGGCCGGCGCCGTCGGCGATGTCCACCTGCTCCCCCGCCGTGAGGCGTTTGACCGTGACGGCATGCCGCGCCTCGGCGCCGTCCAGCACGAAGATGGAACCCGGGGCCTGGTGGTCCAGGGTTCCGGCGGGGGTGAAGAAGACCGGGTTGCTCACCGCTACAGGTTACCGAGGCGGTCCCGCAGCTTGGCGAAGACCCCGCCGCTGGCGGCCAGCTTGCCCTCGGTGAACTGCTCGCCGCGGAGCTTGGCCAGCTGGCGCATGAGATCCTCCTGGGCGGCGTCGAGCTTGGCGGGGGTCTCCACCTGCAGGTGCACCTTGAGGTCGCCGCGGCCGTAGCCGCGCAGGTGGGTGACGCCGAGGCCGCGCAGGGTGATGACCTCGCCGGACTGGGTGCCGCTCTTGACGTCGATTTCCTGCTGCCCGTCGAAGGTGTCCAGGGTCAGCTCGGTGCCAAGGGCCGCGGCCGTCATCGGAATGGTGAGGCTGGCGTGCAGGTCGTCGCCCTCGCGGACGAAGGTCGCGTCGTTGTTGACCCGGATCTCCACGTACAGGTCGCCGGAGGGGCCGCCCGCCGGGCCGGCCTCGCCCTGGCCGGAGAGCTGGATCCGGGTGCCGGTGGCGACGCCGGCGGGGACCTTGACGGTCAGCGACCGGCGGCTGCGGATCCGGCCCTGGCCGGCGCACTCGTTGCAGGGGTCCTTGATGACGGTGCCGAAGCCCTCGCAGCTGCCGCAGGGGGCGGTGGTCATGACCTGGCCCAGGATGGAGCGGACCGGGCGCTGGACCTGGCCGCTGCCGCCGCAGATGTCGCAGCGTTCGGGGTGGCTGCCCTCGCGGCAGCAGGAGCCCTCACAGGTGGGGCAGGTGACGGCGGTGTCCACCTCGAGCTTCTTGTTGACGCCGAAGACGGCGTCGCGCAGCTCGATCCGGACGCTGATCAGCGCGTCCTGGCCGCGGCGGACGCGGGAGGCCGGACCGCCGGCACCGGCGGCACCGCCGAAGAAGGTCTCGAAGATGTCCTGGAACGCGAAGCCCTGACCGGCGTAGCTGCCGCCGCCGAAGCCGTTGTCCGTGCCGTTCTCGTTGCCGGTGGTGTCGTAGACGCGGCGCTTCTGCGGGTCGGAGAGCACCTCGTAGGCGTGGGTGACCGCCTTGAAGCGCTCGGACGCGTCCTCGCCCGGGTTGACGTCCGGGTGCAGGGTCCGCGCGAGTTTGCGGTAGGCCTTCTTGATTTCCTCGCCGGTTGCTTCGCGGGAGACTCCAAGAACGTCGTAGTGGCTGCTCAAAGTGTGTATCTCTTCCTTTTTGTACTGCCGGTGCTGGGCGACAAGCCTGGTGGTGGATCCGGCCGGTCAGGGCCCGAGGATCCGTGAAAGGTAGCGGGCCACCGCGCGGACGGCGGCCATGGTGGTGGGGTAATCCATCCGGGTGGGGCCGAGGATGCCCACCTTGGCGGTGGCGTCGGGGCCGTACCCGGTGGCCACTACGGAAGCCTCGGAAAGCCCGTCGTAGGGGTTCTCCCGGCCGATGCTGACGGTCACGCCGCGGGGGTCCTCCGCCATGTCCGAGAGCAGCCGGAGCATGACCACCTGCTCCTCAAGGGCCTCGAGGACGGGACCGATGCTCAGCGGGAAGTCAACGTTGGAGCGGGCCAGGTTGGCCGTGCCGGCCATCACCATCCGCTCCTCGCGGCTGCTGGCGGCCAGCGCCTCCAGTCCGCGGGCCAGCGCCTGGGCGGCGCCGCGGCGGGCGGGGGCGGTGCTGTCGACGACGTCGGGCAGGGTCTGCGGGAGCAGGCTCAACGGGGTGCCGCCGAGCCGGCCGAGGAAGATGCCCCGCAGTTCGGCGAGGGTCTCGTCGCCAAGGTCCTGGCCGACGTCGATGACGCGCTGTTCGACCTTACCGGTGTCCGCGATGAGCACGGTCAGCACCTTTCGCGGTGCCAGCAGCACGAACTCGATGTGCCGCACCCGGGCCCGGCTGAGCAGCGGGTACTGCACGACGGCCACCTGGTTGGTCAGTTGCGCCAACAGGCGCACGGTCCGGTCCAGGACGTCGTCGAGGTCTTCGGAGCCCTCCAGCAGGGCCTGGATGGCCCGCCGCTCCGCCGGGGACAGCGGCTTGACCGCGGAGATGCGGTCCACGAAGAGCCGGTAGCCCTTGTCCGTGGGGATCCGGCCGGCGCTGGTGTGCGGGGCGGTGATCAGCCCCTCGTCCTCCAGCGCGGCCATGTCGTTGCGGATCGTTGCGCTGGAGACGCCCAAGTGGTGGCGTTCCACCAGCGCCTTGGAGCCCACGGGTTCACGGGAATGGACGTAGTCCTCCACGATGGCGCGCAGCACTTCGAGTTTGCGTGGTTCGCTCACGCCGCACCTCCAATCGAGCCTCAACCGTCAACCGGCGCCCGCCGCCCGGAAGAACCCGGGGGTTAGCACTCGGCATGCCTCAGTGCTAACCAGTCTAATATGTCCGGCCGCGTTGTTAGCATTGGATTCGCTCCGGGCGTGACCGTGGCAAGCCGGGCGACTGCCCGGCGCGGCCGGCCACCACCCCGGCCCGACGCAGTCCCCCGTTGCAGTTCCGCCCCGATGCAAAGCAGTGTGTAACCGATGTCCTATCAGAACTGGGGCCCGCAGGACCTCACCGCCCCCGCCCCTTCCCAGCTGCCCGAGGTCCCGGTGCAGCGCGGCATGGTCCTCGAGGACGTGCAGTCCGGCTGGGTTGGTGCCGTCACCCGGGTGGAGAAGTCCGGCGGCATGCACGTGGTGGCCCTTGAGGACCGGCGCGGGAAGTCCCGGACTTTCCGACTCGGCTACGGCTTCCTCCTGGAGGGCCGGCCCATCCGGCTGATGCCGCCGGCACCCCGGGCGGCCGCAGGAGCGGCAGCCGGGACGCGCACGGCGTCCGGCTCGGTGCGCGTGGAGGGCCAGCGGGCGCAGGTGGCCAAGGCCAGCCGGATCTGGGTTGAGGGCAAGCACGACGCCGAACTGGTCGAGAAGGTCTGGGGCGACGATCTCCGGGTCGAGGGCATCGTCGTCGAGCCCCTGCACGGCATCGACGATCTCGCGGGCGCGGTCAGGGACTTCCGCCCGGGTCCCGGCCGCCGCCTCGGCGTCCTGGTGGACCACCTGGTGGCAGACTCCAAGGAGTCCCGGATCGCCGAGGCCGTCATGGCTTCCCCCGGAGCCCGCGGCAACGTCCTGATCGTCGGCCACCCCTACATCGACGTCTGGCAGGCTATCCGGCCGTCCGTGCTGGGCATCGAACGCTGGCCCGTGATCCCCCGCGGCGTGGACTGGAAGACCGGCATCCTGACCGCCTTCGGCTGGCCGCACAGCACCAAGGAGGACATCGGGTTGGGCTGGCAGAAACTCCTCGGCGCCGTCCGCAGCTACGCCGACCTGGAACCTTCGCTTCTGGGCCGGGTGGAGGAGGTCATCGACTTCCTCACCGCCCCGGAACAGTAGGGCCCGTCCGGCAAGGTGGCGGGCGTCGGCGCCCAAGCAAGTATTCTTGATACGGTGGCCGCCGCGTTGTGACGGTGGCCGCGCCCGCACAGGTACCAACGCTCCACCGCAATCCAAAGGACGAAACGTGGCAGAAGACGCACGCGAACACACGGACCCCCAGGCCGGTCACGGCCAGTCGCAGTACCATGGCGTTCCCGCAAATGCGCTTCCCCTGACCGCCAGCGAGGACCGTCAGTGGGCCACCCTGTCGCACTTCGGCGGCATCCTCGGCTGCATCCCGTCGCTGCTGATCTACCTGATCTTCAAGGATCGCGGACCTTTCACCGCCCAGGAGTCCAAGGAAGCGCTGAACTTCACCCTGCCGCCGACGATCGCGGCCGTGGTGGCCAACTTGCTGGTGTTCGTCCCCGTGGTGGGCAACCTGTTCGCGGTCCTGGCCACGGTCATCTGGATCGCGCTGGCCTGCTTCTCCGTGGCGGCCGGCATCCACGTCAACCGCGGCCAGCCGCACCGCTACGAGTTCAACCTGCGCTGGATCAAGTAGCGCCGGTTCCCACAACGTCAACGGGCACCCCGGGATTTCTCCCGGGGTGCCCGTTTTTGTCTGGTGTGCGCGGCTCGCTGGTCCGGCGGTGTCAGTCCGGCAGCAGCCGTCGGACGACGGCGTCGGCCAGGAGGCGGCCCTTCAGCGTGAGGACCAGCCGGCCGCGGAAGGCCTGTGCCGGTTCCACGAGTCCGTCGGCGATCAGTCCCGCGACGGCGTGCCGGCCGGTTTCCTCCAGCCCGCCCAGGCCGGGGATGTCCAGGCCCGAGACCAGCCGCGCCTCGAGCATGATGCGCTCGATATTGCGGGTCTCCGAGTCCAGGGTTTCCCGGCCCGCCGCCGGGGAGGCGCCGGAGTCCAGCCGGGCGGCGTAGGCGACGGGGTGCTTGACGTTCCACCAGCGGACGCCGCCGACGTGCGAGTGGGCCCCCGGACCGATCCCCCACCAGTCGTCGCCGCGCCAGTAGGCGAGGTTGTGGCGGCAAGCCTGCTCCGGTGTCGCCGCCCAGTTGCTGACCTCGTACCAGCCCAGCCCGGCGGCGGAAATGAGCTCGTCGGCCAGTTCGTACTTGGCCGCGTGGTCGTCGTCGTCGATTCCCGGGACCTCGCCGCGGCGGATCTGGGCGGCGAGCTTGGTGCCCTCCTCGACGATCAGGGCGTAGGCGCTGATGTGGTCCGGGCGGTAGGACAGGGCCGTCTCCAGTGAATGGCGCCAGTCCTCCAGCGACTCACCGGGTGTGCCGTAGATCAGGTCGAGGCTGACGGCCAGGCCGGCCTCGCGGGCCCACTCCACCACCAGGGGCACCCGGCTGGGCGTGTGGGTCCGGTCCAGGACCTTGAGCACGTGCGGCACGGCGGACTGCATCCCGAAGGACACCCTGGTGAAGCCGGCGTCGGCCAGAAGCTGAAGGGACTCGCGGGTCACCGAGTCCGGGTTCGCCTCGGTGGTCACCTCGGCGCCGGGGGCAAGGCCCCAGGTGTCAACGGCGGCGCGCAGGATGCGGGCCAGGTCTTCCCCAGGGAGGAGGGTGGGGGTGCCGCCGCCGAAGAAGACGGTGCTGAGCGGACGCTCCGGCAACCCGGAATCGGCCAGGGCGCGGGCCGCGAATCCGACCTCCGCGACGGCGGTGTCGGCGTAGGCATCCTGGGACGCCCCGCCGCCGAGTTCCGTGGCGGTGTAGGTGTTGAAGTCGCAGTAGCCGCAGCGCACCGCGCAGAACGGGATGTGAACGTAGAGCCCGAAGGCCCGGCCCCCGGCGCCCTCCAGCGCCTGGGCGGGCAGCAGCCCGTCCGACGGCGCGGGGTCGCCGAGGGGTAGTGCGCTTGGCATGGTTACTTCTTGGCCTTGTCCTTGGATTCTTCCGTGGTCAGGGCGGCGATGAACGCCTCCTGCGGTACCTCGACGCGGCCCACCATCTTCATGCGCTTCTTGCCTTCCTTCTGCTTCTCGAGCAGTTTGCGCTTTCGGGTGATGTCACCGCCGTAGCACTTCGCGAGCACGTCCTTGCGGATGGCACGGATGCTCTCGCGGGCGATGATGCGGGACCCGATGGCGGCCTGGATGGGCACCTCGAACTGCTGCCGCGGGATCAGTTCGCGCAACTTGCCGGTCATCATCACACCGTAGGCGTAGGCCTTGTCCCGGTGGGTGATGGCGCTGAATGCGTCCACCTGCTCGCCCTGGAGCATGATGTCGACCTTGACCAGGTCGGCGACCTGGTCGCCGTCGGCCTTCCAGTCCAGCGAGCCGTAGCCGCGGGTGCGGGACTTGAGGATGTCGAAGAAGTCGAAGACGATCTCGGCCAGCGGGAGCCGGTAGCGGATCTCGACGCGGTCCTCGGAGAGGTAGTCCATGCCGCCCATGACGCCACGGCGGCTCTGGCAGAGCTCCATGATCGCGCCGACAAACTCGTTCGGCGCGAGGATCGTGGCGGAGACCATCGGCTCGCGGACCTCGGCGACCTTGCCCGTGGGGTATTCGCTGGGGTTGGTCACGTGGATGACCTTCTTGTCCTCCAGCGTCACCTCGTACTCGACGTTCGGGGCGGTGGAGATCAGGTCCAGGTTGTATTCGCGTTCCAGCCGTTCCCGGGTAATTTCCAGGTGCAGCAGGCCCAGGAAGCCCACGCGGAAGCCGAAGCCCAGCGCGGCGGAGGTCTCTGGCTCGTAGACCAGCGCGGCGTCGTTGAGCATCAGCTTCTCCAGCGCGTCGCGGAGGACCGGGTAGTCGGTGCCGTCCAGCGGGTACAGGCCGGAGAAGACCATGGGCTTGGCGTCCGCGTAGCCGGCCAGCGACTGCGTGGCGGGCTTGGCCATGTTGGTGACGGTGTCGCCTACCTTGGACTGGCGGACGTCCTTCACGCCGGTGATCAGGTAGCCCACCTCGCCGACGCCCAGGCCCTTGGACGGCGTGGGCTCCGGGGAGCTGACCCCGATCTCCAGCAGTTCGTGGGTGGCGCGGGTGGACATCATCTGGATGCGTTCGCGCGGGTGGAGCATGCCGTCGACAACACGGACGTAGGTCACCACGCCGCGGTAGGTGTCGTAGACCGAGTCGAAGATCATGGCCCGGGCGGGGGCATCGGGATCGCCGACGGGGGCGGGCAGGTCGCGGACAATCTTGTCCAGGAGGGCCTCGACGCCGGCGCCGGTCTTACCGGAAACCCGCAGCACGTCCTCCGGGTCGCCGCCGATCAGGTTCGCGAGCTCCTCGGCGTACTTCTCCGGCTGGGCGGCCGGCAGGTCGATCTTGTTCAGGACCGGAATGATGGTGAGGTTGTTCTCCATCGCAAGGTAGAGGTTGGCGAGGGTCTGCGCCTCAATGCCCTGCGCGGCGTCGACCAGCAGCACGGCACCCTCACAGGCGGCCAGGGACCGGGACACCTCGTAGGTGAAGTCGACGTGGCCGGGGGTGTCGATCATGTTCAGCGCGTAGCTGGTGCCCTCGAGCTCCCACGGCATCCGGACGGCCTGCGACTTGATGGTGATGCCGCGTTCCCGCTCGATGTCCATGCGGTCCAGGTATTGGGCCTTCATGTCACGGGACTGGACGATGCCGGTGAACTGGAGCATCCGGTCGGCGAGCGTGGACTTGCCGTGGTCAATGTGCGCAATGATGCAGAAGTTCCGGATGAGGGCCGGATCTGTTGCGGCAGGCACCGGGGCGGTGCGGGCCATGGGAGACACGCAGGGTCCTAACTCTTGGCTGAACTGGTGAAGGTTTTGTCCGCGGGCTGAACAGCCGGCGTCGCGCCGTGCTGCCGAAGGCCGCAATTCTCGTCTCCTTAGTCTCCCACGTCCGGGCGCGTGGGTCTGCATTCCGGCCCGTCCGAACCCGGCGCCGGTAGGGTTTGCCCATGGCATTGAACCTTCGCTCCCTCGGCAAGGCCGTCCGCGGCACGCTCCGCTTCCTTGGCATCGGTGGCGCGCCGGCCGCTCCCCCGGCACGGCGCCGCCCGGCCGGGACGTCGTCCGGTACGCGCCGCGGCGGACCTGTTCCCGGCTCCTATCCCGGGGACTTCCGCGGCAAGGCCACGGTCAGGTATGCGCCGAACGCCAACGGGGTGCCCGAGCCCGGGGAGATCGTCTGGACCTGGGTGCCGTTCGAGGAGGACCACAGCCAAGGCAAGGACCGCCCCGTGCTGCTGGTGGGAAGCAAGGGACGTTATCTCCTCGGCCTGATGCTCACCAGCAAGGACCACGACGGCGATCCGCGGCGGGCGGCGAACTACGTGGACATCGGCACGGGGCCCTGGGACCGTCAGTGGCGGCCCAGCGAGGCGCGGCTGGACCGAGTTCTGCAGATCGACCCGGCGGCCGTCCGCCGGGAGGGTGCCATTCTGGACGCCGGCAGGTTCCGCGGAGTGGCAACGGCGCTTCGCGACCGGCAGGGCTGGTCCTGACGGCCATCCGTCACCGGGCATCTCGTCATCAGGCGGGCGTTTCTGCTAATATTGACAGCTGTGTGTCCGTGCAGGTCGACGGCCACAGATGGTTGGTCGCCATAGGTATCCCCACGCCGCTCAGTCAATGGCCAATCTGAAAGCCCTCTAGACCATTTTCCGCATTGAAAAAGAGAGTTCACACGTGGCTAATATCAAGTCCCAGAAGAAGCGCATCCTGACCAACGAAAAGGCTCGCCTGCGCAACAACGCAGTCAAGTCCGAGCTGAAGACGGCCATCCGCGCCGTCAATACCGCCGTTGCGTCCGACGACAAGGATGCCGCATCTGCTGCACTGGTTTCCGCCAGCCGGAAGCTCGACAAGGCTGTCAGCAAGGGTGTTCTGCACAAGAACAACGCTGCAAACCGCAAGTCGGCGATCTCCAAAAAGGTCAACGCACTCTAAGGTTTTCCAGTTCAACTGAACTGATGATTGTGGCCGGCACCGCCAAGGTGCCGGCCACAGCCAGTTAACGCGGCTTTCGGGATCGCCGGGCCATGGCCTTGGCTATCCGGTGAGGCGGTCTGCCGTACTGGCTTTGAGGTCCGGCGCCGACCCTGCCGGACCTAGCGGCGGACGGAGCCGGCGATGACCGTGACGGCGTGTTCAACGGCGTAGACCGGGTCCCGGGACAGCCCCTTGACCTGCGCGTCCGCCTCGGCGGTGACCTGGATGGAGCGCACCAGCCCCTCCGGGGTCCACCGGCGGACGTCCCGCTGGGCCTGTTCCACCAGCCAGGGCTGCATGCCGAGTTGCTTGGCAATCTGGGCCGAGGAACCCTGGGCCCCGGCGACCTTGGCCAGTGACCGCAGTTTGGCCGCCAGGGCGGCGACGATCGGGACCGGGTCGGCCCCGGTATCCAGGGCATGGCGCAGAGTGGAAAGGGCGAGCGGGGCGTTGCCGGCCAGGGCGGCGTCGGCGACCTTGAACCCGGAGGCCTCAACCCGGCCGCCGTAGTAGCGGTCCACCATGTCGGCGTCGACGGCGGTGGTGGCGTCGGCGATCAGCTGGCTGCAGGCGGCGGCCAGCTCTGCCAGGCTCGCCCCGACGGCGTTGATCAGGGCCTGGACGGCGTCGGGTTCGATCCGTCGCGAGGCGGCCTTGAACTCTGTCATGACGAAGGCAATCTTCTCGGCGTCCTTCTTCAGCGGCTGGCAGTCGACCACCGGCCAGCCGCCGGCCTTGATGGCGTCGAGCAGCTTCTTGCCGCGGACTCCGCCGCCGTGCCGCATCACCATGACCGCGTCGGGTTCGGGCTCCGCCAAATACTTCAGGGCGTCGGCCAGGAACGCGTCGTTCATCGATTCCAGCGCCTCGACCTCGATCAGCTTTTGCTCACCGAAGAGGGACGGACTGACGTTCATGGCCAGCGCGCCGGGCTCGTAGGCGGCGGCGCTCATCCGGGTGACCTCGACGTCGGGGGCTGCCGCACGGACCAGTTGCCGCAGCCGGTCCATGGCGCGGGACGCCAGGTAATCCTCGGGACCGCCCACCAGCACCACGGGAGCAGGCGTCACGTCCCGCCAGGAGGCGGTGTTCGCGGTCGCGGCCTTGGTGCGTTGGTTCTGGGCAGCAGCCACTGGTGATTCCTCCGGAGGGTTGGTTTGCAGAGTCTAAGCGTCCCACGGCCTCGCCGGACGGCCAAGCCGCACGAGGGCCGCCAGGGGCGGTCCAGCGCCAGGGCCAGCCCCCGCACCGTCAGGCCGTGCATCGCGAGTGTGAGGCGCCAGGCACGCTCCGGGTGGCCGACCAGCCACGCGGCGCTAAAGGTGAGCAGGGACAGCAGCCCCATCGTGGCGGCACCGACTCCGCCCTCGGGCCATGGCAGCGCGGCTCCAGGGAGCCAGGCGAAGAAGCGGGCGACGGCCCCGACCCCAGCTGCAAAGATCCCAGCCACGGCCATCGGCACGGACGCGAGGGCCGGTGACACCGCGAACAGCGGTACGGCGGCCGTGCCCAGCAGCGTCACCGGTGCCACCAGGACGGCCGCAGCGAGGTTCGCCGCGAGGGCATACGTCGAAAAGCTCGGCTGCAGGAGGACGATGACCGGGCCGCAGAACAACTGGGCGGCGAACGGCACGGCGACACCGGCGGCGACGGCGCGGGGCACCGCGGCCGGAAACCACGCCATCACGGGCCGCCCGGCTGCGATGATGCCGAGGGTCGCGAGGACCGACAGCAGGAACCCGAAGTCATCCGCCAGCCCGGGGTTCATCAGGAGCAGCCCGATCACCGCCGTGCACAACAGGCTCAACGCCTGCCCGGACCGCCCCGCCGCGACCGCTGACAGCCCGACGGCACCCATGCAGGCGGCGCGCAGGACACTCGCATCCGGGCCCACGAGCGCCACGAACAGAGCCAGCCCGGCCAGCGTCAGCCCCGCGGCAACGGGACGGGGAAGCCGCAGGCTCCGCGCCCCGAGGAGGAGCGCTCCGAGCACCAGGCTGCAGTTGGCCCCGCTCACGGCGGTCAGATGCGTCATACCCACGGTCTTCATCGCCGCGGCCACTCCGGGATCCAGGGCGGAGGTGTCGCCCGTGACCATGCCGGGAAGCAGTCCGCGGGCGTCCCCGGGCAGTGTCCGGGCCGCGGCCGTGTAGCGGGCGCGCAGCCGGGACAGCGCCGCCTCCGGACCACCCCCGGTGCCGCCCGGTCCGGCCAGCGGAACCGGGGACGTGCTGGCGGAGAGCGTCCCCGCCTCGCTGCGCCCGGCCTCGGCGGCCCTGAGCTTCCCGGTGGCGCGGACCCTCTGGCCGGGTTCCACGCCGGCCCAGTCGTCCCCGCCGAGGACCGTCAGCGGGGTGGCCGTCCGGATGCGCTGGCCATCGTGAATGAGGGTGCGGAGGGTAACCACGACGGACCATCGCGCGGGGGCGCCGCGGCCAGACGGTGCGGCGAGGCGTTCCGGAGCGGCGGTGATGTCCAGTTCGGCAACCACCGACGCTCGGGCGGCGAAGGCTTCGGCGACGGCACCCTGCTGCCGTTCGGTGGCGGCGGCGCTGGCATGCGATCCGGCCCCGGCGGCGAGGGCGAGTCCCACGGCCAGGGTCGCCCTTACGCTTCGCCGGGCGTGGTCTTTCCCGCCCCGCTCGGCCGTCCGTCTCCGCATGAGCAGGAAGACGATGCCCGCGAGGAGCACGGCGCAGATAATGGCCTGATCGAGCGGCCGGATCCACGCGCCGGCCAGGGAGCTGGCCCAGACCAGCAATGCGGCCGGCACGAGGCGCAGGTCGCTCCGCCGCCGGGCTCCGCGGTCGGGCGGACCGTTCCGCGGGGCAGACACGTGACTCGACTGCCGGGTGTTCGACGTCCATGGGAGCCGGCCGGACAGCGTCTTCCCGAGGTGCGCCTCCAGCCGCCCCCTGATGCTGGCCGCCCGCCAGGAGCGTGCCAGACCGTCCGACGTCTTCCGCGTGCGCCTGTCCGTCAGCGCGCCTGTAGTGCCCGGCGACTCCTGCCGCGGCGCCAGGCTGGTGACCGCGGCGTCCCGATAGGTCTGCCAAGGACGTTGCTGGTGCCCGTGCGCCGGTTGCCGGTTTTCGAGTGGCATGTCAGACACGCACCAGCGGCAGCAGGGTCTCGAGGAGTTTTGGGCCGACGCCGTCCACGGCGTCGAGGTCCTCGACCCGGGTGAACCGGCCGTGTTGTTTGCGCCAGTCCACAATGCGCTGGGCGAGCACCGGGCCCACCCGCGGCAGTGTGGCGAGTTCCTCCGCGTCGGCGGTGTTGAGGTTGACCTTGGCGGTCCCGTTCCCTGAAGCCCCGGACCCGCTTCCGCTGCCGCCACCTGTCCCGCCGGACCCGACGGAGGACCCGCCTCCCTCCCCCGACGCCCCGCCCTGCGAATCCTGCGCCTCGGGGCTGCCCCGTTGGGGCACGACGATTTTTTGGCCGTCCTCCACGGCCGCGGCCAGGTTCAGCCGGTCCAAGTCCGCGGTGGGCGCGGCCCCGCCGGCGGCAGCGATTGCCTCATGGAGCCGGCTGCCCGCCGGCAGTGTGAGCACCCCCGGCCGGATGACGGCGCCCGTGACGTGCACGACGACCCGCTCGGCCGGAGCGGCGGGCGCAGTCTCCACGGCCGCGGCAGTTGTTGACGTCTCACTCAGGGGCACGACCTGCGGAGCGGAGCCGGCGGCCCGCCACCAGAACCAGCCGCCGAGCAGCACCGCAACCACGGCAAGCAGGACGGCGGCCCCGCGGGCCGTTCGCCAGCGCACCACGGGCGGCGCAAACTCCGGCATCCCGCCGTCCGGCCGGGCGTCAGGGGACGAATCGAGGGGATCCAGCAGGGGCGCGTCGTCTGCGGACCCCTCCGCAGACGTGTTTTCGGACGGCCCTAGGCTGGCGGCCCAACGATGCCGGGCCGCGAGGGGACCCGGAAGGGTCGAAGTCGGGGAACGGCGCGGCATGCGTCCACGCTAGGTGCCAGCGCAACTCTGCCGATAGGCGCCGGCGGGCCTATGTGGACAGCTGGCCCTGCTAAGAACCGGCCGGCGGACCGCTCGGGGCGGAGGACGCCGCCGGGGATGGTACCGGGGTACTGCTCTCCCCCACCACCACGGCCAGCACCCCCAGCCCTGCGTGGGCCGCGAGGACGGCCGGCAGCGAACTGATCTGTGCGGGCGGGCAGCCGGGCAGCCGGTCCGCCAGCCGGGCTGCCAGCTGTTCGGCCTCGGCAGGGTTCCCGAAGTGGTGCACGGCGAGCCGCGCTTCACCGGCGGGCCGGGACAGGGCGTCGTCGGCCGCGATTTCCTCCAGCCGCGCCACCGCCCGGGCCGCGGACCGGACGCGTTCCAACGGGACGATCCTGCCGTCCTCAACCGCCAGGATCGGCTTGATCGAGAGCATGGTTCCCCAGAGGGACGCGGCCGCTCCGATCCGTCCCCCGCGGCGCAGCTGCTCCAGGCTGGGGACGTAGAAGTACACCTTGGCCCGGGCCAGGCGGGCCTCGGCGAAGCCGCGCACAGCCGCGGCGTCCAGCCCGTCGGCCGCGGCCACGACGGCGCTCTGCACGCCCATTCCCTCGGCCATGCCGGCGGTGCGGGAGTCCAGCACCTCCACCGGAATGTCCACCCGCGCGGCCGCCAGCCGGGCCGAGTCCGCGGTGCCCGAGAGCTCGGCAGAGAGATGGATGGACAGCACGGCTTCGAACCCGCGGGCGGCGGCCTCGCGGTAGGCGCGTTCGAACTGACCCGGCGACGGACGCGAGGTGCGGACCGCCACACCCCCGGCCAGCGCCACGGCGATGGTTTCGGCAATGTCGTCCTCGCCCTCACCATAGATTTCCTCGCCCACCATGACCGGCATGGGCACCACGGTCAGGCGCCCGTCGGAGGTAAAGTCGCGCACCCAGTCGGCGGGGAGGGCCGCTGCGGAATCGGTCACCACCGCGGTCCGGACAACGGGGACCACGGCCAGTTCGGCGGCATCCGGCCGGGTGGCGCGGCGCAGCCGCAACAAGCGTTCCCGCAGCCAGGGCCAGCCCGGCGGCTCACGGTCAGGCACGAAACACCCCCTGGAATGTGGACCGGCCGCCGGCGAAAGCGCCGACGGCCGGTGACAGCATAGCTCGGTCCGGCTAGGCCGGAACGATGTTGACCAGTTTGGGGGCCCGCACGATCACGGTGCGGATCCCCCGGCCGTCCATGGCGCGCTGGACGTTTTCCGAGGCCAGCGCCAGTTCGCGCAACTCATCCTCAGAGATCTCCGGGGAGACCTCCAGCCGGTCGCGGACCTTGCCCTGCACCTGGACCACGGCAGTGACCGTGTCCTGGACCAGCAGGGCCGGGTCGTGGGCCGGCCAGCCGGCGTTGGCAACGGATGCCGGGTGTCCCAGGACGTTCCACAGGTCTTCGGCCGTGTACGGGGCGAAGAGGCTGAGGATCACCGCGACGGCCTCGACGGCCTCACGGACGGCGGGATCCGCGCCGCCCGGACCGGCGTCGATCGTCTTGCGGGTGGCGTTGACCAGCTCCATCAGCTTCGCCACGACGACGTTGAACTTGTTCGCGTCCAGCAGCGCCTGGGCGTCGGCGATGGTGCGGTGCGTGACGGCACGCAGCGCCCGGTCACCGGCGGCGAAGTCGACGCCGGGCTCGCTCGTGACGTCCTGGCCGAGCCGCCAGGCGCGGGCCAGGAACTTCGCGGAGCCCGACGGCGAGACATCCGCCCAGTCGACGTCGTCCTCCGGCGGGGAGGCGAAGATCATGGTCAGGCGGACGGCATCGACGCCGTACTTGTCCAGCTGTTCGCCCAGGTCCACGCCGTTGCCGAGGGACTTGCTCATGGCCTTGCCGCCGTTGAGGACCTGGCCCTGGTTCAGCAGCGCCCGGAAGGGCTCGTCGGCCTCGATCAGGCCCATGTCGTGGATGACCTTGGTGAAGAAGCGGGCGTAGAGCAGGTGCAGGATGGCGTGCTCGACGCCGCCAACGTACTGGCCCACGGGCATCCAGTCGTTGATCTTCGCGGGATCGAAGGGGCCCTCGGTGTACTGCGGCGAAACGAACCGCAGGAAGTACCAGGAGGAGTCCACGAAGGTGTCCATGGTGTCCGTGTCGCGCTTTGCCGGGCCGTGGCAGGAGGGGCAGTCCACGTTGACCCAGGCCTCGGCGGCGGCCAGCGGGGAGGTGCCCTTCGGGGACAGGTCCTCGCCGCGGAGGTCATCGGGCAGGGTGACCGGCAGCTGGTCGTCCGGGACCGGGACCTCGCCGCAGTCGGGGCAGTGAATGATCGGGATGGGGGCGCCCCAGAACCGCTGACGGCTCAGCAGCCAGTCACGCAGGCGGAAGTTCACGAACTTCTCGCCGGTTCCCAGCTTCTCCAGGATGGTGATGGCGGCGGGAATGGCCTCGGCCTTGGGCAGGCCGTTCAGCTCGCCGGAGTTGATCAGGGTGCCCTCGCCGGCGGTGGCGGTGCCGGAGACGGCGGGGTCCTCCTCGCCGGTGTCCAGGACGGCCCGGACCGGCAGGTCGAAGGTCTTCGCGAAGTCCAGGTCGCGCTGGTCGTGGGCGGGCACGGCCATGATGGCACCGGTGCCGTAGTCGGCCAGGACGTAATCGGCAGCCCAGACCGGCAGCTTCTCCCCGGTCAGCGGGTTGATGGCGTAGCGGCCGGTGAAAACACCGGTCTTTTCACGTTCGGTGGACTGGCGTTCGATCTCGGAGAGGCCCTTGACCTGCTCGCGGTAGGCGTCCAGGGCCGCGGCGTGTTCCTCGGTGACCAGTTCGACGGCGATCGGCGCGTCTGCGGCGACCACGAAGAACGTCGCGCCGTACAGGGTGTCCGGGCGCGTGGTGAAGACGGTGACGTCCTTGGCGGGCTTGCCGCCGTCGGCCTCGACGACGAAGGTAACGTGGGCGCCCTCGGAGCGGCCGATCCAGTTCTTCTGCATGGCCAGGACCCGCTCGGGCCAGTGGCCGCGCAGTTCCTCCATGTCGTCCAGCAGCCGGTCCGCGTAGTCGGTGATCTTGAAGTACCACTGGTTCAGGGACTTCTTGGTCACGGCGGTGCCGCAGCGTTCACAGGCGCCGTTGACCACCTGTTCGTTGGCCAGCACGGTCTGGTCCTTGGGGCACCAGTTCACCGGGGAGTTCTTGCGGTACGCCAGGCCGCGCTCGTAGAAGCGCTTGAACAGCCACTGGGTCCAGCGGTAGTACTCCGGGTCGGAGGTGTGCAGCCGGCGGGACCAGTCGGCGGAGATCGCGTACCGCTTGAAGGACGCGGCCTGCGTGTCGATGTTGGCGTAGGTCCACTCGCTGGGGTGGGCGTTGCGCTTAATGGCGGCATTCTCGGCGGGCAGGCCGAAGGAGTCCCAGCCGATCGGGTGCAGCACGTCGAAGCCCTGCTGGCGCAGGTAGCGGGCGACGACGTCGCCCATCGCGAAGGCTTCGGCATGGCCCATGTGCAGGTCGCCGGAGGGGTAGGGGAACATGTCCAGCACGTAGCGGCGTTCCTTGGAGCCGTCGTCGAGCGGGGTGAAGACCTTGAGGTCCTCCCAGACCTGCGGCCACTTCGCCTCCATGGCGGCGAAATTGTAGGTGCCCTCCTCGGGGGCGGCACCTGCGACGGCTGCTGCTGTTCCGGTCTCTGTCTCCGGCTGAACGCTCACTGCTGGCCTCTTCTATTCTTTTCGATCTTGTCCGATCAGGACGGGTCGCGCCTGATCCTTCGGTCCCCTGCTCCGGGCCCGCACTTCGTCCCGGACACACAAAAGCCCCTCACACGGAGGGGCTGCCGCTCGACAATCCGGAAGGTCTAACCGGGATGCCGGGCGGCTAGCTAGGCAGGAGGATCGCACGCATACGACTACTTTAGCGCACCCGCACCCCGCCCCACCCGAGCCACGTCGATTCGAGCGGCTGAAGTACGGGCAGACAAAAAGGGGCCGGTGACTCCCCGCCATGGTGTGGTGGGCACCGCGAAGCGGGCGGGCGGGAGTCACCGGCCCCTTTTTGGGGCTCGGAAGGCTACTTCACGTCCTCGTCGACCCAGTCCATGGACTTGGTGACGGCCTTCTTCCAGAGGCGCATCTGGCGGTCGCGCTCGGCGTCGTCCATCTGCGGCTCCCAGCGCTTGTCCTCGGACCAGTTGGCCGAGCACTCGCCCAGGTCCTTCCAGAAGCCGACGGCGAGGCCGGCCGCGTAGGCTGCGCCCAGCGACGTGGTCTCGACGACCTTCGGTCGGATCACCGGCACGCCGAGGATGTCGGCCTGGAACTGCATCAGCGCGTCGTTGGCGACCATGCCGCCGTCGACCTTGAGCTCGCTCAGCGGCACGCCGGAGTCGGCGTTGACGGCGTCGAGCACCTCGCGGGTCTGGAAGGCGGTGGCCTCCAGAGCGGCCCGGGCGATGTGGTTCTTGTTCACGTACCGGGTCAGGCCGACGATCGCGCCGCGGGCATCGGAGCGCCAGTACGGGGCGAAGAGGCCGGAGAACGCCGGGACGATGTAAACCCCGCCGTTGTCCTCGACCGAGGCAGCCAGGGTCTCGACCTCGGGGGCGCTGCTGATCATGCCCAGGTTGTCGCGCAGCCACTGGACCAGCGAACCGGTCACGGCGATCGAGCCTTCCAGGGCGTAGTGCGGCTTGGCGTCGCCGAGCTTGTAGCCGACGGTGGTCAGCAGGCCGTTCTTGGAGTGGACGATCTCCTCACCGGTGTTGAAGATGAGGAAGCAGCCGGTGCCGTAGGTGTTCTTGGCCTCGCCGGCGTCGAACGCCGCCTGGCCGAACGTGGCGGCCTGCTGGTCGCCCAGGATGCCGGCGACCGGAACCTCGCGCAGCAGCTGGGAGGTGTGGACCGTGCCGTAGACCTCGGAGGAGGACTTGATGGCGGGCATCATGGACGCCGGGACGCCAAAGGCATCCAGGATTTCCTGGTCCCAGGAGAGGGTCTCGAGGTCCATGAACATGGTCCGGGAGGCGTTGGTCACGTCGGTGACGTGCACGCCGCCGTCGGTGCCGCCGGTGAGGTTCCAGAGCACCCAGCTGTCGGTGTTGCCGAAGACCAGGTCGCCGGCCTCGGCCTTGGCGCGGGCGCCGTCGACGTTGTCCAGGATCCACTTGATCTTGGTGCCGGAGAAGTAGGTCGCCAGCGGCAGGCCCACCTTCTGCTTGAAGCGGTCCGGGCCGCCGTCCTTGGCCAGCTCATCCACGATCGACTGGGTGCGGGTGTCCTGCCAGACGATCGCGTTGTAGACCGCCTTGCCGGTGGTCTTGTCCCAGACGACGGCGGTTTCGCGCTGGTTGGTGATGCCGACGGCGGCGATGTCGTGGCGGGTCAGGTTGGCCTTGGAGAGGGCGGAGGCGATGACCTCGCGGGTGTTGTTCCAGATCTCCGCGGGGTCGTGTTCCACCCAGCCGGCCTGCGGGAAGATCTGCTCGTGCTCCATCTGGCCGGTGGAGACGATGTTGCCGCTGTGGTCGAACACGATGGCGCGGGTGCTGGTGGTTCCCTGGTCAATGGCGATTACGTACTGGTTCACGTTGACGTCCTTGTCTGTATTGCCTGGCGGTTGAAGGTAATGCGTACGGGGGTGTTCGGGTCAGGAAGCGGCAGCGGTGGCGATGATCGGCACGATGGCCGCCACGATGCCGGCGAGGCCGCCGCCGACCAGCGGACCCACGACCGGGATCCAGGAGTAGCTCCAGTCCGAGGAGCCCTTGCCCTTGATCGGGAGCAGCGCGTGGGCGATGCGGGGGCCGAGGTCACGGGCGGGGTTGATGGCGTAGCCGGTGGGGCCGCCGAGGGAGACGCCGATGCCGACCACCAGGAGGGCGACGGCCAGCGGGCCGAGGCCGGAGGGGGTTCCGCCGAAGGTCAGGATGACGAAGACCAGGACGAAGGTGCCGATGATCTCGGTGATCAGGTTCCAGGGGGTGGAGCGGATGGCGGGGCCGGTGGAGAACACACCCAGCTTGCTGGCGGGTTCGGGCTCGGCGTCGAAGTGCTGCTTGTGGGCCAGCCACATGACGACGGCGCCCAGGAATGCGCCGAGCAGCTCGCCACCGAAGTAGGTCAGGGTTGAGCCGAAGTCGACGGCGACGCCGGGTGCGTACTCCTTCTTGCCGTTGAGCAGCAGTCCGAAGGTCACGGCCGGGTTCAGGTGCGCGCCGGACTTGACGGCCACGAAGACACCGGCGAAGACGGCAATGCCCCAGCCCCAGGTGACCATCAGGAACCCGCCGTTGTTGCCCTTGGTGCCTTTGAGCGCGACGTTGGCCACAACGCCGCAACCCAGCAGGGTCAGCATTGCGGTACCGAATACTTCGGACAGGAAAACTATTCCAAGAGACATCTTTGACTCCTCTATTTTCTGTTGTCGTCCCTCGCGGGTGGAGGGGACGTGTGGCCGGCAGCGGTTTCACGCTGCCGGCCGGCAACTGCCTTCGGGCCCGTCGGGCCCTGGTGGCAGCCTTCGCGGCCGGGGGAAAAGTGCCCCCGGCCGCTCAAGTGTTAGGCAACCAGGCTGTGGACCTGGACGCCGTGGAAGCGTTCCAGCACCTCCTGGGCGTGGGTGATTTCGGCGCTGCGGGTGGCGGCGTCCCAGCCCAGCGGGCCGGACAGGACGTCGGCGACCTCGTTGAGCAGTTCGCCGGTGACCAGGCCGCGGAACGCCAGCGAGGTGCGGCGGATCAGCACGTCGATCAGGTGGCCGATCTGCTCGTTGCGGGCCATGAACTCCAGCTCGCGGACGCTCAGCTCACGGGTGGAGCGCAGCATCCGGTCCTCACCGGCGTCGAGGAACTCCATGACTGCCTCGGCGCGGGTGCCGTAGCGGGTGAGCAGGCCGGCGGTCCGGTCCGCGTCGCGGCCGGAGGCCATGTGGGCCTTGATCCAGCGCTGCACGCCTTCCTCGGACTCGGGGAAGCCGGCGCCGCCGCCGATCGCCATCTTGGCGGTGGAGACCTTGCGGCTGCGTCCCAGTTCGGCCAGCACGTCGTTGCTGAGGTGCTCGGCAAGGGCGCGGAACGTGGTCCACTTGCCGCCGACGAGGCTCAGCACCACCGGGCTGCCGTTGCCGCCGCGGCGTTCGATGCGGTAGTCGCGGCTGACGAACCCGGGCTGGGTTTCGTCGTGGCGCGGCAGGGGGCGGACGCCGGAGAAGGTGTAGACGATCTGCTCGCGGCTGACCGGCAGGTCCGGGAAGACGTGGCCGATCAGGTCGAAGAAGTAGTCGATCTCGGCGTCTGTGCAGACGGCGTCCTCGGCCATGTCGGCGTCGATGTCGGTGGTGCCGACCAGGACGCGGTCACCCATCGGGTAGATCAGCACGATGCGGCCGTCGGTGTGCTCGAAGAAGATCTCGCGGCCCTGGCAGGCCTCGAGCAGTTCCGGGTGGTCCAGCACGATGTGCGAGCCCTTGGTGCCGCCCATGAACTTCGACGCGGCGCCCATGGCCTCGTTGGTGAGGTCCACCCAGGCACCGGTGGTGTTGACCACGACGTCGGCGGTGAAGTCGAAGACCTCGCCGGTCAGTTCGTCACGGAGCTGCACGGAACCGGACTTGCCGTCGGCCGCCGTGCCCATCGAGACCAGGGAGAGGTAGTTGCTGGCGCGGGCGCCGTTGCCGCCCGCCTCGCCGGCCTTCTCGCCGTCCTGGAGCACGTCCAGGGTGAGGCGCTCCGGGTTGTGCACGGAGGCGTCGAAGTAGGTCGCGGCGTACTTGATGCCGGGGTGGAGGCGGGGCAGCTCGGCCAGGGCGTTCTTCCGGCCGCGGAACTGGTGCCGGGGCACGGTGCCGCCGTCGCGGGAGAAGAAGTCGTACATGGTCAGGCCGGCCTTGATCAGGAAGGCGCCGCGCTCGGTGTGCTTGCCCTGCTTGTGGGTGAGGAACCGCAGCGGTGCGGCGAGGATGCCGGAGAAGGTGCTGAAGATCGGGATGGTGGTCTGCAGCGGTTTGACGTAGTGCGGGGCGATCCGCAGCAGGCGGTTGCGTTCGACCACGGACTCCTGCACCAGGCGGAACTCGCCGTTTTCGAGGTAGCGGATGCCGCCGTGGATCATGTGCGAGGAGGCGCCGCTGGCCCCCTGGCAGAAGTCGCCGCGCTCGACGAGGGCGACGTCGACGCCCTGGAGCGCCAGGTCCCGGAACGTCCCGACTCCGTTGATGCCCCCGCCGATGATGAGTACCTGTGCGTGCGGACGGTCCCGCAATTGCTGCACCGATGTGCGCTGCTGACCGGGGGCCGGATGACCGGAACTGACCTTGTTTCCCAACACTGCTCCTTGGGGCTTGACGCTGCGCGGCGCGCCTCTGGCACGACGCCGTTCATGACTATTCTTTGGAGTAATGGAAAATGGAGTCAAGCACTATGCACAAACGTGCAGAAGGGAGCCGCAATGTCGCCGACGCGCCAGTCGGACGCCCTCCGGGCGGCCCAGTTGTACTACCTCCAGGACCTGACCATGGACGCGATCGCACGGGAGCTGCGGACCTCGCGTTCGACCGTCTCGCGGTTGCTCTCCGCGGCCCGGGAATCGGGCCTGGTGCAGATCCAAATCCGCAGCCCGCTGGACACCGGCCCCGAGCTCGCCAGCCGGATCAAGGCCGAATACAAGGTGGACGTCCACGTGGTTCCGGTGGTGGACACCCTGAACGAGGCGGAAACCCTTGACCGTGTGGCCATGCAGGCCGCGCGGACCATCGGCCCGCTCGTTGATTCGAACGCCATCATCGGTGTCGCGTGGGGATCCACGCTGAGCGCGGTCAGCCGCCACCTCACCCGGAAGATTACGCACGACAGCATCATCGTCCAGCTCAACGGCGCCGGAAACATGCAGACCACGGGCATCACCTACGCCTCGGACATCATGCGCCGCTTCGGCAGCGCCTACGGCGCGCGGGTGGAACAGTTCCCGGTGCCAGCGTTCTTCGACCACGCCGCCACCAAGCAGGCCATGTGGAATGAGCGCAGCGTGCAGCGCATCCTTCAGCTGCAGGCGCGGATGAGCATCGCCATTTTCGGTGTCGGATCGGTCGACGCCGACTACCCCAGCCACGTCTACGCGGGCGGCTACCTCGACGAGGACGACCTCAGCGTCCTGGCCGGGTCCGACGTCGTGGGCGACGTAGCGACCGTGTTCTTCCGCGCGGACGGCTCCTCCGACGGCATCACCCTGAACGAACGCTCCACCGGGCCGGACCTGGCGCAGCTCCGGCAGGTCCGGCGGCGGATCTGCGTGGTCTCCGGCGCCTCCAAGATCAACGGACTGCGCGGCGCCCTGGCCGCGGGCCTCGCCACGGACCTGATCCTGGACGAGGCCAGTGCCCGGCGGCTGGTCAGCACCGAGGGGCTCGGCTAAGGCGGACGGAACGCCGGAGAGGCCGGGGTACTAGGTAGAGTCGTTGCTATGAGAATGACGCCGCGAGTGACGCTGAACAACGGTGTGCTGATGGACCGCCTGGGCTACGGGCTGTATAAGGTGCCGCCGGCCGATGCCGCCGGGCTGGTGACCATGGCACTGGAGGCCGGCTACCGGCACTTCGACACCGCCGCGATGTACGGCAACGAGACCGGCGTCGGCAAGGCTATTGGTGCGCTGGCAGCGTTCGACGGCGCCACCGGCGGCTCCGGGGAGCGGCACCCCCGGCTGACGCGTGAGGACCTCTTCGTCACCACGAAGCTGTGGAATGACGACCAGGGCTACGACGCGACGCTGCGGGCCTTCGACACCTCGATGGCCAAGCTGGGCCTCGAGTACCTCGACCTTTACCTGATCCACTGGCCCTGCCCCGGGCGTGGCCTCTACACGGACAGCTACCGGGCGCTGGAGACCCTCTACCGGGAGGGACGGGTCCGCGCGATCGGCGTGTCCAACTTCCAGCCGGCGCACCTTGACCGGCTGCTGCAGGGCGCCGAGGTGGTCCCCGCGGTGAACCAGATCGAGCTGCACCCGTGGCTGCAGCAGGCCGAACTGCGCGAACTTCACTCCTCCCTGGGGATCGTGACGGAAGCGTGGAGTCCGCTGGGCCGCGGCCAGGTCCTCGAGGACCCGGTGGTGACGGAGATCGCCACCGCCCACCGCCACTCCCCCGCGCAGGTCATCATCCGGTGGCACCTGCAACTGGGCAACGTGGTCATCCCGAAGGCCAGCTCCTACGCCCGGATCCACGAAAACCACGACGTCTTCGGGTTCGAGCTGACGACGGCGGACCTGGACGCTCTCGCCGGGCTGGAGCGCGGCTTCCGCACCGGGTCCAACCCGGACAACGTCAACTGACGCCCCGCCGCCCGCACCCCACCACAGGCCCCCACCACAACGAATGGAACACGTGGCGACCCAGCCCCCTCCCCCGCAACCGCTCCTCAGCGACGCCCTGCAGACCCGCGCCGCCGCCTCCACCGTGGACCTCAACGGCACCCGGGTGGCGTACTGGACGTACGAACCCGAGCAGGAATCCCCGGACACCCGCACCATCCTGGTGATCCACGGCTTCCGCGGCGACCACCACGGCCTGCTCCGGGTGGCGGACCAGCTCCCCGAGATGCGCCTGGTCATGCCCGACCTGCCGGGCTTCGGTGTCTCCGGCGCCCTTGCCGCCGGTGCGCACAGCGTGGAGGGCTACGGGCGGTTCGTGGCCGACTTCATGGCCGCCCTGGGGCTGGGAACGGACACGGTGCTGCTGGGCCACTCGTTCGGCTCGATCATCACCAGCCACTTCGTCGCCCATCACCCGGACGCGGTGTCCGAACTGATCCTCATCAACCCGATCGCGGCGCCGGCCCTGGAGGGCCCGAAGGGACTGATGACCAAGGCCGCGGTGCTCTACTACGAGGCCGCGGCACGGCTCCCCCGCCGGCTGGGCAACGCCCTGCTGCGCAATCAGCTGATCGTGCGTGTGATGAGCGAGACCATGGCCAAGACCACGGACAAACGCCTGCGGCAGTTCGTGCACGCCCAGCACACCGCCTACTTCTCCGCCTTCGCGGACCGGGACAGCCTGCTGGAGGCCTTCAAGGCCTCGGTGGGAAACAACGTGGCTGAGGTCGCCGAGCGTCTGACGCTGCCGGTGCTGCTGATTGCCGGGGAGAAGGATGAGATCGCCGCCCTGCCGGACCAGCACAAACTGCTCCCCCGCCTTCCCGACGGCACCCTGGATGTCATCCCCGGCGTCGGACACCTGATCCACTACGAGACCCCCGAACCCGCCGCCGGTTTCATCCGCCGCTTCCTGAAGGACCACGCCGCGTGAAAATTCTCATCGACGCCCGCTTCACCCGGCTGGACCACCACGACGGCATCAGCCGCTACGGTTCCAGCCTGATCGCGGCCGCCGCCAAGGTGGCCGACGTGTCCATGCTGATCAGCGACACCCGCCAGCTCGCGCTGCTGCCGGACGTGCCCTACACGCTGATCAACAGCCCGCTGTCCCCGGCCGAGCTGTTCGTCGCCCGGAAGGTCAACACGCTGGGGGCCGACGTCGTCGTCTGCCCGATGCAGACCATGGGCAGCTGGGGGCGGAAGTACGCGCTAATTCTGACCCTCCACGACCTGATCTATTACGAGCACCCGGCTCCCCCCGGCTTCCTGCCGGCGCCCGTCCGGGTGCTGTGGAGGCTGTACCACAAGGCGTTCTGGCCGCAGCGGGTGCTGCTCAACCGAGCCGATGTCGTGGCCACCATCAGCGCTACCACTGAGGCGCTGATGGCCAAGTACCGGCTGACCAGGCGCCCGGTGCGGATCGTCGGGAACGCACCCCAGCCGGGGCTGACCCCTCGTGATCCCGGCGCCGGGGCCGAGAAGACGCTGCTGTACATGGGCTCGTTCATGCCCTACAAAAACGTTGAGACAATGGTCCGCGGCATGGCTGAGCTGCCGGAGATGACGCTCCACCTGCTGAGCCGGATTACGCCCGAGCGCCGTGCCGAGCTGGAGGCACTGGTGCCCGCGGGCGCCAACGTGGTGTTCCACAATGGGGTTACGGACGAGGAGTACGAAGCCCTCCTGGCCCGGACCACCGCGCTGGTAAGCCTGTCCAAGGCAGAGGGCTACGGGCTGCCGCTGGTCGAGGCGATGTCCCATGGGACGCCGGTGATCGCCAGCGACATCCCAATTTTCCGCGAGGTGGGTTCCGACGTGGTCAGCTACGTGGATCCATCCTCGCCGGCCGACTTCGCGGCCGCCGTCCGCGATCTGGAGGATCCGGCGCTGTGGAAGGACCGTTCCGTGCGGTCCGTGCACCGGGCCGCGGAGTTCAGCTGGGACGAATCGGCGCGCCGGCTCCTCGCCGCGGCCGAGGAAGCGGTGGCGCTGCGGGAGCAGGGCCGACGACGGCGGTAGGGCCTCGGATGGTGGCGTTGCCGGGCGCGGGCAGATCTAGCGGCGGATCGCTACGCGAAGTGACGGACCGCTTGCCAGGAACAGAGCCAATGCCGCGGCAGCGATCAGGCTGATAAGTCCGCTCGCGATGAGTCCTAGCATCAGCCCGGGAGGGGTGAAGCCTGCTTCATTCAGCCGGGTGAAGGCCAATCCATCGAGGACTACGAAGGCCAGCAGGCAGCCGATGACTCCGAAGACCCATCGGCGCGTCGACGCCTCTGCTTGCGGCGTGCGAGGAAGGTGGACGAGCCGCAACCCTCCCACGGCTACAGCCTGCCAGCAGGCGATGGCGCAAACACCCCAGACAAGGGCGGGGGCGGCGAGCGGAACTGCTTCCGGAAAGAGGGCAACGGCCCTCGCCACCGCCGCCGGCAAGAGCCATACCTGAACCAGCACCGACGCTCCGAATATTGCCGAGAGTCCGACTGTCACGGCCACCGTAGTGCCGGGACGCCGGCCGCCGTCGTCCAGTTCACTCGTCCGCATCGATGTCACCGCCCTTTGACCGCGCTTGCTTATCCGCATGTGCGCGGAACAGGTTCAGGTACTTGGCGGATTCCGGCGCTCCGGAGATGAACCCGAAGCTGTTTTTATCGTCATCCGAAGACGCGGGCGTCTCCACGGTCATGAGCAGGAGTTCCGAGGGGGTGGCGAGTCTCTTCGCACGGCCCGACGTCCTGTCGAAAGTGAGCGATCCAAAAAGACCCGGATCCTTGCTGTTTCGGAGCAGCAGGACTGAACCCTCGTCATGGTCCTCCACCGATACGGGATGATACTGATCGCGGGGACGGCCCCAAATGGGGAGGGACAGCGGGAACGCAAGCTTGACCTGGTCGGGGAATGTGCCCGGTATCCGGTCCGGGGTCAGTCGAAAGGCGTTGCCGTCCGCGATCAGCGAGAGCGTCGCGGGATCGAACGATTCGGTCCTACCGGATATCAGGTGCGTTGACGACCACTCGAAGCTGGCCGGAACTACTGCGACATCCCACTGCTGCACTTCGCCCCCGTACTGGCAGATTGACCGGGCCGTGAAGGGGCGTCCATCGCCTCCCGCCATTGCCAAGCCGATGGACATCGACAGATGTTCGCCGTCGCTGGGTGTCATGGCCCCATCCTTGCACGAGGGCGGCGAAACGGAGACGAGCGAACCGATCGAGCAGGAGCCTGCGCTTATGAGTCCAGCAGTCCCGTGGCAAAGAAAGCCCGGTGGTAGATCTCCCTCATGACCTTTTGTTTGCGTGCGTTGTACTGCATCGAATGCTCGCCCGAGGAAAAGGCCTCCGCTGCCGCTTGTTGTTTGGCTGCCGCGTAGAGATCACGTTCAACGGGATTGGCGCGCAGCCAGTCGCGGAAGATCCGGTGCTTCACCGTTTCTGGGCTGTCGTAACCGCAAACGTGCAGATGGCAGGCGGGCTCACCGTGCCGAAGTACTCGATGACCAAACCACCAAGGTTCCCGGATACGCAGCTCGAAACCCTCATCCAGGAGGGCCGGGACGTACGCCCGCTCATCATTGGGGTCCGCAACGACAAGATCGATGTCGATAATGGCCTTTGCCGGGAGCATTGGAACAGCGGTTGAACCGACGTGCTCCAGTTCCAGGACGCGCCAGCCCAGCGCTCGTCGGATTCGCGCCTCCAGGTGGCGGAACTGGTCGGGCCAGATCGCCTTCGACTCGACCACGTCGACGTCAGTCGATGGGCCGGCGCCGCCCACATATGGCGACTGTCCTTCGGGGACGGGTGGATCGTGGAAAGTAGCGATGTCATGGGTGGAGGGCATTCGGCCATTATTGCGCGGCCCCGTTTCCGCGGGATGGACCGAGACCGATCATGTTGTGCGTTTATCGGACCATGCGGGCATCGGTAATTTTCGGCGCGCCCGGATCACGCTGCTCCACGCCGTCGAACTCGAAGCCGTTGCGACGGTAGAAGGCCACCGCACGTGGATTGTCCTTTGCGACCCACAGCATGGTCGGAGCGTTTCCTGTGGTGGCGTCGAGCAGTGCCTGGCCGACCCCGGTGCCGTGGTGGGCCGCGGCCACATAGAGGCAGAACAACTGGCGGTCGCGGGGCAGTTCCTGGCCTTCGGGGCCGAAGCTGGGTCCGGTCATCGCGAAACCCAGGATCTGCTGTTGGTCGTCCTCGGCGATCCGGACGCATCGATCACCGCCGGCGTTTCCGAGAATGTGTTCCCACATCCGGTGGCGCCCCTGGACATGCCGTTCCGTAAAGAAGTCCTCAGGAAGCAGATGCGAGTACGTCTCCCGCCAGGTTTGAACGTGCAGTTCGGCGACGTCAGCCGCGTCGGAGAGGGCGGGTTGGCGCAGGGAGAACGACATCACCACATGATGCCAGAGCCGCTTTGCCACGATGCAACGCCCCAGACTGGCGGACCCGTGCTGACGTAGTATCAGTCTCACTCAAAACGTGTGGACTGCAGCGCGGTACTTCTGCCGGTCAGACCGAACGTCGCGACGACGGCCCCGAGGGCCAGAACCAGGCTGAGTCCCAGCACGATGAAATACTCCGGCGCCGGCCAGGTGAGCCGATACGAGTCATCGAGGTACGTGACCATCAGCCAGGCGACGACGAAGCCAAGAGTTACCGAGAGTAAGACAACGGTAAGGAGAGGGACGGCGGCTTCCCGGGCGATCACACGGCGCAGGACTGACGCCGGCATCCCCATCAACCTCATGAGCCCGAGTACCCTCCGCCGGTCCAGCATGGCTGAGGCCGTGGCGACTGCCAGCGAGATCCCGGCAATGACGATCGAAACGAACATACCGAGATAGGCGAGAGCTGCCAGGCCCTGAATCAGGCGTCCCGACGACCGCAGCGTAATATCCGACGGGGACTCTGCCGGCGCGGCCGTCACGCCGGAAGTGTTCAAGACTGTCCTGGCTCGGTCCACCGCTGCGGGCGTGCCGTCGGTGGCGATCACGACGCCGACAGGAACCAGGCCATCCAGCGTGCCGGCGGGTGCCGCGGTCAAGGTCAGGGGCTGCGCCGTCCACGAATACAAAAAGGACTGGTCCACGGCGACCGTGTCCACAGCCGGGATTTCTCTGAATCCGAGCGCCGCCGCGTCCCCCGCAGGAAAGTAGATCTCGCGGGCGGCGCCCCTCTCGGAGAGCGCCGCCGGCCCGTAGCCGATGACGGCACTCTTGATCCCGGAGGTTTCTTCGGCCCGCCGAACGGTTTCGACGACCTGGTCAGGCTTCGCTCCGGTGGCGATCGTGGCGCTGAGGCTGCTGGGCTGCATCAGGCCCGGTCTGGCCGGTGGCGTCTGGGGCGAGGCGACGACACTGGCGCCGCCGGCAAAGACCGAGACGACGAAGACGGCAACCACCAGACCCGACACCGAGCGGAAGGTCGCAACCGGGGTCCGTTGGATCCGGCCGGCGGCAATCACTCCGTCCGCGGTCCGCGCCCCCTTCAACGCCAGCCCGCTCACCAGCCGGGTCAGCCAGGGACCAATGGCGACGATGCCGGCCAGTACAAGGAAAAAGCCGAGGATGAGAAGCGGTGAGGACACCCGTATCAGAACCGCATCACCACTCCGGTCCGCGAGGATGGCCGCGGTCAGGGCGGCAAGACCGGCCGTGACAGGCACGGCCCGCCACACGGCGGGCCTTTTTTCATGCACCGCCCTTGTCACACCCAGGGGTCCAATCCCGGCACGAAGGGTGCGGTGCCCGGCAACGAAGGCGGAGGCCACAACGACAACGACAACGACGACGACTGCTGCCATCCAGCCGGTGCTTAGATCGCTGACGAACATTTTGCTGCCGTTGACGGGTATGAGCGCTGCGGCGGGCCGTAGCGCTACCGCCAATACCGTTCCCACAGCCGCCCCGATCAGACTCGGGACCGCGGTCTCAACCGCAGCGATCGTGGCAACGACGCGCGGAGACGCGCCGATGACGCGCAGGGTCGCGTAACGCTCCCTCCGTTGGGCGGCGCCGAGACCGGTAACGATGCTGATCAAGAGCAGCACGGGGAAGAGCACAGCCAGTGCGCCCACGCAGAGCACGGTGTTGTAAGCCGCTGCGCTCCCGCCGTAGGGATTCCTAGTGAAGTCCGAGATTAGGAAGGCCCTGCCGTTCTGGCGGAGTTCGGCTTCCGTCGCTCCCCTGACGACAACCAGGGAGTCCGGACCAGGAAGAGCAGAATCGTCAATGAACCCTGCGAACTTCCCGAAACGGCTGCCCAGCTCGTCGCCCGGTGTTATGTCGATGAGATGCTGCAGCGCCGGAGACGCAACGTAATCGCCCGGTTCCGGCGGCGTGCCCACACCCGGGATGCCAACAGTGGTGCCGGCGAGAGCAGCGACGTCTCTCCGCTCAATCAGGTGGTCCCGAAAGATTTCAGTCCCGTTGGGTTCAACAAGAACCGTGCCGACGGTCAGCTGCACCGGCACCGGTGGGGTGGGAGAGCTGGCGTCACCGCTTGGCCCGGCTACCGCGGACGGTTGGCCGGTCTCGCGCAGCCAGGCGCCCCGGTCGTCGCGCGCGGCCAAGCCGTTGGCGCCACTCCACAGTAGGAGGAGAAGGCATACCCCGACGGCGGTTCCGCCGACGATTCCGGCCAGCCGACCGAAGGAGGACCGGCTGCCGAGGATGGCCATCCTGAGCACTGCGTAGTTCATGCGATCACCCGATAGCCGGTGCCTACGACGCCGTCGCGCACCACCACCTCCCGGTCCGCATACGCAGCGGTGCGTGCGTCATGGGTGATGAGGACCACCGTGGTGCCGGCTTCCCGGACCAACTCAAGCATCAGCGTCAGCACGTTTTCGGAGGCTAGGGCATCCAGGGCCCCGGTTGGCTCATCGGCAAAGAGCACGGCCGGGGAGGTCACCAGCGCACGTGCGACGGCGACGCGCTGAGCCTGCCCTCCGGAAAGTTCCCCTGGCAGCTTGGCGCCCAGGCCCTGTAGACCGAGACGATCCAGGAGTTCCGTGGACTTGTGCAGGGCTTCCCTGCGTTTGGTACCGGAGAAGAGGAGGGGCAGGCTGACGTTGTCCGCCGCGGAGAGCTCCGGCAGCAACTGGCCGAACTGGAAGACGAAACCGAAATCCGTCAGCCGCAACCGTGAACGGTTTGATTCGCTCAGAGAACTGATGACCAGCGGCTGTCCGTCGGCGGGACGATAGGTCACCGTCCCGCCGTCGGGTGTCAACACCCCTGCGAGGCAGTGCAGGAGCGTGGACTTTCCGGATCCGGACGGACCCATGATCGCCAACACCTCGCCCGCTTTGATGTCCAGGTCGATCCCGCGCAGGGCCTCCGTTTGGCCGAAGGAGTGCCGCAGGCTTCGGGCACTGAGGATGGGATCCACATTCCTAAGGGTGCTCATGCGCTGTGAAGCTCCTTCTTGAGTCGGGTTAGGCGGGCGCCCGTGTGATCGATCCAGCGCAGGTCGGCCTCGATATGAAACAGGCCGTGGTCGCAGACCAGAACCTGCAAGAGGTCCGCATCCTGTTTCATGCGGGTCAGTTCGCGCATTCGGGACATGTGCTCCCGTCGCTGCACATCGAGCAATCGGTCGGCGTCGTCGTCGAGCAGCAAAGCAATGACGGTCTTGGCAAAGAGTTCACTCTGGAGCGACCCGGACGGTACATCCGGCGTGAAGAGCCACTCCCGAACCTTGTTTTGGCCTGCCAGGGTGATCTCATACTTTTTGCGGTCCGGACCGCCTCCGGTTTCTTCGCCGAGGGCCCGGATGAGCTCGTCCCTGACCATGCGGGCAAGCGTCGAATAGACCTGGCCGAAAGCAAGCGCCTTGCCGGAGCCGAAATAGCGGTCATAGGAGTGCTTGAGGTCGTATCCGTAGCTCGGCTCGAGACTCAGCAAGCCCAGCAAGGTCAGCGCATTGTTCACGTCTCAATCTATACACTGAGTGTATAGCGAGCTCAAGGACGTACGGAGGCCGTGTCGCGTCGGGGGCGGCCCATGAGATTGTGGCGCACACGTCCGGACCCTGCCGTCGATCAGGGACATCACAGCACCCCTCCCACCGATTTCCTACGACGGTGGCACCCGCACCGGCGTGAAACGAAACGGTCCGCCGCAGGTCGGACCGTAGGGGTGCTCGCCCGTCGACTCGCTCTCGATCTTCAGTTCCTTCGCGCCACCGACGCCGGAGGAATCGACGGCCCTCACATCGATGGAAGTCACGGCCGTCCCGGGCGCCAGGTACGGCGCGGACTGAGGCACCAGCCACCGTCCGTCCGCACTCCGGCTGACCGGGGCCGGAGTGCAGCCACTCCCGAAGCAGGCCGCGACGGACGCGGGCTCCTGCGGAAACGTCAGTTCCACGTCCCCGGTGTAGACGTAACCAATCGCCGGGCAAGCGGTTTTAGACCCTCCACGGACAAACACCACGACGGCGACGACGACGGCCAACGTTCCCAGCACGATGAGCAAGATCCCCCGGGTCCTCATGCGGTGAGCCTACTGCCTCCATCGATCGACCGGCGTGACGCGGCCTACGGCGGGTTCATGGGATAGGTTTCATTCATCCGGGCAGGCGCCCGTGCATGGAGGGGGACCATTGCGCACATCAAAAGAGGAGCCGGTGAGCGGCCATGTATCCGGCCGCGACGTTGGCGTGACGCGCCCGGCAGCGACCTACAGGTCTGCCTCGGCCCGGCCCGTGGCCGCCGGTGTGTGGGTCTGCGCGACGACGGCGCTTACCTGGTTGGTTGCCGCCGGCGACCTTCACACCGTCAGCCGTGCCGCCCCCTGGCTGGCACTGGCGTCCTGGTTTGTCTATGTCTCGCTGTGGCGCCCGTGCCTGCGCGTCGACACCACGGGGTTCGAAGTGATCAACGGTGTACGCGATCACCGGATACCGTTCACGGCAGTGACCGACATCGAAGTCAGGTTCACCACGGTCATCTACGCGGCCGGCAGGAAGTATGTGAGCTGGGGTGCCCCGACGCCGCCGTCGGCGTTCGGTGCGGGCTTCGGCCGGGAGGTCGAACTGAAGAGCCGCCCCTTCACTGTGCTCCCCAGCAACGAACGGCTCAGCCAGCCGGAGGCCCGGACCGGACGGGATGACATCGTCGCGGCGTGGCAGCTGGCCCGGTCCGCGCACGGCACCGCCCAATACGGGTCTGCCGCCTCAACGTGGAGTGTTCCCGTCATCGTGGCCGGGCTGCTCTCCATGGGCGCGGTCATCGCCTCAGCGTTCCTCTGAGAACAGCAGCCGAGCCGTCTGCCTAAAGGGGTCGCTGTTCGCGGCGCTTCCGTTCCGCAAAACCCGAGATCACCTGTGCGTCGTCGGCGTGGTAGGTCCTCCAAGCGCTGCCGACGTCAACCCACAGGGCGGGTTGGTCCGCCTCCGGAACGAGGCGGGCCGTCCCAGGGCTGGCAATCGACCAGTAGGAGAGGTTCAGCGTCGGCGGCCAGTCGTCCCGGTAGGACCGGACAGCAGCGAAGGCCGGGACCGCGGCGACCTCCAGGACGAGCCCGGTCTCCTCGGCCAGCTCCCGTACGGCGCCCTCACGGGAGGTCTCCCCCGGTTCCACCTTCCCGCCTGGCGGTACCAGCCCTCGCCAGGGATGATCCACCACGAGGATGCTCAGGTAGTCGGGCGAAAAGCCCACACGTCTGCCGCCAGGGGGTGCTGCTCCGCCATCCACACGCTTCGGAACCAACGCTCCGCCCCGTCCTCACCTTCTCGGCCGCGGCAAGGCCACGCAGCGCCGCGGCAACGGCGTCCGGGCCATGGATCGGCGCCATCTACAGCACGTCCACGCCGTCGAGCCGGACCTGCACCGGGTCGTCACTTCGCTTGGCCGCGGCGGCCGCCTTCACGGCCCGCAGCGCCTTAGTCACTTCGGCTGCCTGGGCGTACGGAATGAACAGCAGCGTCCGGACGTCTTCGCCGCGGGACGCGCCGGGGGACGCGCCGGGGGACGCGCTGCCGGCCTGGACACCCAGCCCACCGGCACCCGGAATCCCCGCACCCGGCACGCCCGGCGCCGGAAACCCGGAGCCGGGAAGCGGCGCCGGTCCGGCGGTCCGCAGCGTGATGCCCCGCGACGCGAGGCCGGCCTCGACGGCGGAGGTGAAATGCCCGACCGCCGTCCTTGGGCCGGTCAGGGACGCGACCCGCACCGCCGGGGGCAGCGAAAGTTCCTGCCGGAGTCCGAGTTCCCGGCCGGCATAACCGGCGGGATCCCAACGCAGCAGCGCACCCACGCCCGCGGCGTCGTCGGCGGTGATCACCACCAGGCCGCCATCGGCGGCGGGCCGGACCAGGGCGGCGGCATTGAACCAGCGGCGCACGGCGTCCTCGCCCGCCCTGAGGTTCTCGCGGCGCAGCAGGGAATCTCCGTCCAGCAGTAGCGCGGCGGCGTATCCGCCCGCCGCCACGGGCTCGGCTCCCACGGTGGCGACCACGAGGGCCTTGGTGTCCGGGACGGTGGCCAGGACCCGGTCACCGGACGAGTTCAGCACGGGTTTGCCGGGGAAAGCGCGACCCAGTTCCTCCGCGGTCCGGAGCGCCCCGGTGGCGCCCCGGCGGAGCTGAGTGCCGTTGCAGGTGGCACACCGCCAATGACCCGCCGCGGTGGAGCACCAGCGGCAGACCGGGACGGCGCCGCTGCCGGCGGGTCCGTTGATGGCCAGCGGGCCGTTGCAGGCGGTGCAGCGGGCCGGTTCGCGGCAGCGCTCACACGCCAGCGACGGCGCGTACCCGGCGCGGGCCACCTGCACCAGTACCGGTCCGCGTTCCAGGCCCTCCTTCGCCGCACGCCATGCCGCGCCGGGGAGACGGGCGATCCGGGCCAGCGGGTCGCGCTCCTGCTCAAAGCTGTCCGCGGTATTCACCACACGCGGCACGGTCCGGCGCACCACAGTGCGGTCCGCTTCGACAGGAAGTGCCCAGCCGGACTCCACCAGCCGCTGGGTCTCGGTGCTGCGGGCGTGCCCGGCGAGCAGGCAGGCCGCTCCTTCGTGCACCGCCCGCAGCAGGAGCACCTCACGGGCATGGGCGTACGGCGCCCGTTGTTCGATGTGCAGGTCGTCCCCGTCGTCCCAGCAGACCACCAGTCCGAGGCGGTGCACCGGGGCGTAGGCGGCGGACCGCGTCCCGACCACGACGCCTGCCGCCCCGCTGAGCGCCCGCAGGAAGTTCCGGTAGCGCGGGGTGGGCCCGTCGTCGGCGGTCAGCCGCGCCACGTCCGCGGCGGGCAGCAGCTCCAGGAGCGCCGCCTCCACCCGGTCCAGGTCCCGGTAGTCGGGAACGACGACGACGGCGCCCCGGCCCGAGCGGCGCACGGCCGCGACGGCTTCGGCGATCAAGCGGGGCCACGCCGCGGGGCCGAAGCCCTGGAGGGCCGAGAGCACCGCGCGGGGCGACTCCCCCGCGCCCAGATGCTGAAGGAACGCGCCGCCGTTGCGGTAGGCGGCCCAGCCCGAGGGCGGCGGAACAGCCGCCGGGGCCGCCTTGTCCGGCTGGGGGTCCGCGGTCCCGTCGTCCCCCGGTTCGGGTTCGGTAAACACGGACGGGTCCAGGTCACCGCCGGGGGCGAATTCCTTCTCCAGCCTCGCCATCCGCGGCGGCACGGCAACGCGCAGGACGTCACTGACGGTGCCGGCGTAGCGGGCCGCGACGCGCTCCGCCAGCGCGGCCACCCCGGGAGTCAGCACGGGCACCGGGGAAACCACCTTGTGCAGCGGCACCAGCGCATGCCCGGCGTCGGAGGCGGCTACGCGTTCCAGCAGGAAGCCGCCAAGCTCCTGCCCGCCAAACTTGACCTTCACCCGAACGCCGGGCCGGGCCGCCGCGTCCAGGTCGGCGGGCACGCTGTAGTCAAAGGGCCGGTCCAGGTGCGGCAGGAAGCTCTCCAACTGCACCCGTGCCACGGGAAGTTCGGCGGCCAGGGCGGGACCCGCCGCGGTGGCGGAGGCCGGGAAGCCCTGCAGGAGGGAGAGCTGAAAGGGTTCTTCCGGCGCGGCGGCGCGGCGTGACTCGCTCACGGGTCTCTCCTTTCCCAGGTGCTTCGGGCCGGCACAACGGCATTCAGAAGGCTGCGGGCCCGGCCGAAAGGGCGGGTTAAAGCATGTAGCCAGGCCGCCGGTTGGCGGCCTGGCTACAGCACATCACAGAGCACTGACAATGTGGAATCAGGCGTTGAAGAAGGCCTTCAGCGCGTCCACGCGGTCCAGCCGCTCCCAGGTGAAGTCCGGTTCGTCGCGGCCGAAGTGGCCGTGCGCGGCGGTCTTGGCGTAGATCGGGCGCTTGAGGTCGAGGGCGTCGATGATGGCGCGCGGGCGCAGGTCGAAGATCTCGGAGATCGCCTCGCTGATGCGCGCCGGGTCCACGGTCTCGGTGCCGAAGGTTTCGACGTAGGTGCCCACGGGGCGGGCCTGGCCGATGGCGTAGGCGATCTGGATCTCGGCGCGTCGGGCCAGGCCGGCGGCCACCACGTTCTTGGCAACCCAGCGCATGGCGTAGGCCGCGGAGCGGTCCACCTTCGACGGATCCTTGCCGGAGAAGGCACCGCCGCCGTGGCGGGCCATGCCGCCGTAGGTGTCGACGATGATCTTGCGGCCGGTCAGGCCGGCGTCGCCCACCGGGCCGCCGATCACGAAGGCGCCGGCGGGGTTGAGGATGTTGCGCGAGCGGGAGGTGTCCAGGTTGGACATGGCCATCACCGGGTTCACCACCTGCTCGGCGAGGTCGGCCCGGAGCTGGTCAAGGCTGGCGCCCTCGGCGTGCTGGCTGGAGATCACGACGGTCTCGAGCGAGACCGGACGGTCGCCGTCGTAGCCCACGGTGACCTGGGTCTTGCCGTCGGGGCGCAGGTAGTCCAGCTGGCCGGACTTGCGGACCTCGGTGAGGCGCTCGGAGAGCCGGTGCGCCAGCCAGATCGGGACCGGCATGTAGGAGGGGGTCTCGTCGCTGGCGTAGCCGAACATGAGGCCCTGGTCGCCGGCGCCCTGGAGGTCATAGTCGTCCTCCTGGCGGCCTTCGCGGGCCTCGATGGAGTTGAAGACGCCGCCGGCGATGTCGTTGGACTGCTGGCCGATGGAAACCGAAACGCCGCAGCGGGCGCCGTCGAAGCCGTTGGCGGAGGAGTCGTAGCCGATGCCCAGGATCGTCTCGCGGACGATCTGCGGGATCTCGACGTACGCGTCGGTGGTCACCTCGCCGGCGACGTGGACCAAGCCGGTGGTGGCGAGGGTTTCGACGGCGACCCGGGACTCAGGGTCCTTGGCCAGCAGGGCGTCGAGGATGGCATCGCTGATCTGGTCACAGATCTTGTCCGGGTGTCCCTCCGTCACGGACTCGGAGGTGAAGAGCCGGAGCGAGGCGGGCGTGGACCCGTGGAAGTCTGGGATGTGCAGCGGTAAAGTCACTCAACTACCTTACTGGTTGGGAACGGGCATACGGCGGCGCGTGACCTCCGGTGAGGGAGACCTTGCTAACGCCGGGTGTCAGGCGGGCGGTTGCACCCGGCTCAGCTCGGCGCTGACGCGGTCGATCACGGCGGCAGCGACATCGGACTTGCTGCCCGACGCCTCTTGGGGTTCGGAGCCGGAGCGGGCAAGGATGACTACGGAATTGGTGTCCTGGCCGAAGACCTCGTCGCGGCCCACGTGGTTGACCACCAGGAGGTCGCAGCCCTTGCGCCGCAGCTTGGCCTCGGCGTACTCAAGGACCCCGCCGTCGGCGTCGCCGGTCTCGGCGGCGAAGCCCACGATCAGCTGGTTGCGGGATGCGGTGTCGCGGACCTCCACCAGTTCCTTGAGGATGTCCGGGTTGCGGACCAGGGTGATGACCGGGTCGGCGGCGTCATCGCGTTTCTTGATCTTGGTCCCGGAGGTTTCGGCCGGTCGGAAGTCGGCGACGGCGGCGGCCATGATGATGACGTCCGACTCGGCGGAGGCGCGCAGGGCGGCCTGCCGGAGTTCCAGCGCGGTTTCCACGCGGACGACGTCGACCCCCTCGGGCGCGGGGACGTCCATGTGCGCGGCGAGCAACCGGACCTTCGCGCCGGCGTCGCGGGCGGCGGCGGCGAGAGCCACGCCCTGCTTCCCGGAGGAGCGGTTGCCGAGGAAGCGGACCGGGTCCAGTGGTTCACGGGTACCGCCGGCACTGATGGTGACCCTGGTGCCGGCCAGCGGGCCGGGGCGGGAAGACGCCGAACCGGAAGGAGCAGGGCCGGCCGGGTTGGGGGCCGCAGCACGCTCCGGGGCGTCGGGGATGCCGGAGGATTCGACCAGCGCCATAGCGGCGGCGAAGATGGCGGCGGGTTCGGGCAGCCGGCCGGGTCCGGAGTCTTCGCCGGTGAGGCGACCCGAGTCGGGCTCGAGAACGGTGATGCCGCGGGAGCGCAGGGTCTCGACGTTCGCCTGCGTGGCCTGGTGGCGCCACATCTCGGTGTGCATGGCGGGGGCCATCAGGACCGGCCCGCCGGCCATCAGCAGCGTGTTGGTGAGCAGGTCGTTGGCCTGCCCCGTGGCCGCGCGGGCCAGCAGGTCCGCCGTCGCCGGCGCCACCACGATCAGTTCCGCCTCGTGGCCGAGCCGGACGTGGTTGACGGTGTGCACGTCGTCGAAGACGCTGTTGCTCACCGGGTGCCCGGAGAGGGCCTCCCAGGTGGCAACCCCCACGAACCGGGTGGAGGCGTCGGTGGGGATGACGGTGACGTCATGACCGGCTTCAGTAAAAAGCCGGAGGAGCGATGCCGCCTTGTAGGCGGCAATCCCTCCCCCGACTCCGAGGACTATGCGCACGTGACCTCCGTCAGGCAGCAGAGCAATTACTCTGCGGCGGCCTCGATCGGCGTGGAAACGAGCTTGCCTTCGTTGATCTCGCGCAGGGCGATGGACAGCGACTTCTCGTTCAGCTTGGTGTCGACCAGCGGGCCGACGTACTCGAAAAGGCCCTCGTGCAGCTGAGCGTAGTAGGCGTTGATCTGGCGGGCACGCTTGGCACCGAAGATCACCAGGCCGTACTTCGAGTCGGCTGCCTTCAGCAGTTCGTCGATCGGCGGGTTGATGATGCCTTCAAGGTTCGTGGACACGAATTCTCCAAATTCTTACGGGCCGATACGTCCCGCGGCCGAGGTTACGGGTTCGGGGTCAGCCCCATGAGTGAAACAAGCTCGTCAGCTGCACGGCGAACGTCGTCGTTGACCACGGTGTGGTCAAACTCCGGTTCAGCAGCAAGTTCTAGTTTAGCGGTTTCCAGCCTTTGCTGCTGTTCTTCCGCGGATTCCGTGCCGCGGCCCACCAGGCGGCGGACCATTTCGTCCCAGCTCGGCGGGGCCAGGAACACGAACTGAGCGTCCGGGACGGCCTGCTTGACCTGGCGCGCGCCCTGCAGGTCGATCTCCAGGAGGACGGAGCGTCCCTCGGCGATGGCGGCGTCGACGGTGGAGCGGAGGGTGCCGTAGCGGTTGCGGCCGTGCACCACGGCCCATTCCAGCAGTTCGCCCTTCGCCACCAGTTCGTCGAACTCGTCGGCGGTCTTGAAGAAGTAGTGCACGCCGTCCTGCTCGCCCGGCCGCGGTTCGCGGGTGGTGGCGGAGACCGAGAGCCAGACGCCCGGGTAGTTGTCCCGGATGTAGGTGGACACGGTGCCTTTGCCGACGGCGGTCGGTCCGGCGAGGACTGTCAGTCCGGGTTTCTTGCTCACATATTCCTTTAGCGGTGCTTTATTTCGAACGGGGCTGCTTCTCGTCTATAAAATCTACCAGCGCGGCGCGTTGGTGGATTCCCAGCCCCCGCACCCGGCGGGAGGCCGCGATGCCGAGCCGCTCCATGATCGACGCGGCACGGACCTGGCCGATGCCGGGCAGGGCCTCGAGCAGTTCCACCACCCGCATGCGGGCCACCGCCTCGTCCCTTTCCGCGGCGCCGAGCAGTTCGGTGATGGACAGCCGGCCCGACTTCAGCCGCTCCTTGGCCTCGGCCCGGGTGACCCGGGCGGCGGCAGCCTTGCGCAGGGCATCGGCACGCTCCTGCGGCGTGAGGGGTCGCAAACTCACTGGGGTCCTCCCTGCGTAGCTGTTCCCGAACCTACCCTTTGGCAGCGTCGGAACGCAATGGAGGACCCCGGCCTCACCGCCCCCTGAAGCCGCGCGGGAGCGGTTCAGCCCCGTGTCAGGCGGTCCGCAGCCCGTCGAGGGTGCGCTGGGCCGCGGCCCGCAGGCCGGCGCTGTCCGGACCCGCGGCCAGGATGTCCCGGCTCGAGGTGCCGAGGACCTGGCCGTAGGCGGCCCCGAAGGTCCGCTTGAGGTCGGCGGGAGTGGCACCCTGGGCGCCCAGGCCGGGGGCCAGGATGGGGCCGCGGACGGCCTCCAGGTCCAGGCCGAGGTCGGACAGGGCCGAGCCGACGGTGGCGCCGACGACGAGGCCCACGGAGCCCATGCCGCCGTCGTAGCGCCGGTTCTCCCCGGCCGCGGCGGTGACGATCCGCCGGGCCACGGAGTCCGCCCCGCCCACATGCTGCACGGAGGCGCCCTCCGGGTTGGAGGTCAGAGCCAGGACGAAGACACCCCTCCCGGCCTGGGCCGCGAGGTCCATGGCCGGGCGCAGCGATTCGAAGCCCAGGTAGGGGCTGAGGGTGACGGAGTCGGCGGCCAGGGCCGAGCCGTCCCGCAGCCACGCGTCGGCGTAGGCGGCCATGGTGGAGCCGATGTCGCCGCGCTTGGCGTCGGCGATGCTGAGCACTCCCCCGGCGGTGCACTCGGCGAGGGTGCGTTCCAGCACGGCCATGCCGGCGGAGCCGTGCCGTTCGTAGAGCGCCACCTGCGGCTTCACCGCGGCGGCGAGCGGACCCACGGCCTCGAGCACTGTGAGCGAGAAGCGTTCGACGCCGGCGGCGTCGTCGTTCAGGCCCCAGGCGCTCAGCAGCGCCGGGTGGGGGTCAATACCGACGCAGAGCGGGCCGCGCACGGCCATGGCCCGGCCCAGCCGGGAGCCGAAGGACTCCCGGCCGGCCGTGGTGTCCGTGCCCTGCTCAGGCATGCTGCGCCGCGGTCCGGGCGGCTTCCTGCGATTCGGCGAGGGCCGCGGCGTGCTCCTGCAGGCTGGTGACGGACCATTCGTAGGTCCGCATCGCCTCGATGGCCTGCACCGCGGCGTTGAACTCGGCCACGGTCGTGATGCAGGGGATGCCGATGGACGTCGCGGCGGCGCGGATCTCGTAGCCGTCGCTGCGGGCCTCGCCACCGGAGGGGGTGTTGAAGACCATGTCGATCTCGCCCGCGACGATCAGGTCCGCGATGGTCCCTTCACCCTCGGCGCTGCTGCCCTCGGCTACCTTGCGGACCGGGGTGGCCTGCAGGCCGTTGCGGCGCAGCACGTCGGCGGTGCCACCGGTGGAGACGATCTCGAAGCCGAGGTCGGAGAGGCGCTTGACCGCCATAATGACGGCGCGCTTGTCCCGGTTGGCGACGGAGACGAACACCTTGCCCTCGGTGGGAAGGGCGTTGTTGGCCCCGGCCTGGCTCTTGGCGAAGGCGGTGTCGAAGTGCTTGTCGATGCCCATGACCTCGCCGGTGGAGCGCATTTCCGGGCCGAGCAGGGAGTCGACCACCTTGCCCTCGGGGGTCCGGAACCGGCTGAACGGCAGCACGGCTTCCTTGACGGCGACGGGGGCGTCCAGCGGAAGGGTGGACCCGTCACCGGACTCCGGCAGCATCTTATAGGCGCTGCGGAGCTGGTTGATGGTGACTCCGGCGCCGATCAGCGCCGCGGCCTTGGCCATCTGCACACCGGTGGCCTTGGAGACGAACGGCACGGTGCGGGACGCGCGCGGGTTCGCCTCGAGCACGTAGAGCACGTCGGAGGCGAGGGCGAACTGGATGTTGATCAGGCCGCGGACGCCCACGCCCTCGGCGATGGCCCGGGTGGCGGTGCGGACCCGGTCGATCACGTTGTTGCCCAGGGTGATCGGGGGTAGCACGCAGGCGGAGTCGCCGGAGTGGATGCCGGCCTCTTCGATGTGCTCCATGATGCCGCCGAGGTACAGGTCCTTGCCGTCGAAGAGGGCGTCGACGTCGATCTCGACGGCGTCCTCAAGGAACCGGTCGATCAGCACCGGGTGGTCCGGGGTGATCTCGGTGGCGTTGGCGATGTAGCGGGAGAGGTTGGCCTCGTCGTAGACGATCTCCATGCCGCGGCCGCCCAGGACGTATGACGGGCGGACCAGGACCGGGTAGCCGATTTCGTCGGCGATCTTCTTGGCGTCCTCGAAGGACACGGCGGTGCCGTTCTTCGGGGCGATCAGGCCGGCCTCGTCGAGGACGCGGGAGAAGGCGCCGCGGTGCTCGGCCAGGTCGATCGCCTCCGGGGAGGTGCCGAGGATCGGCACGCCGGCGTCGGCAAGCTGCTGGGCGAGCTTGAGCGGGGTCTGGCCGCCGAGCTGGACGAAGACGCCCATGACGCCGCCGGTGCGTTCCTCGGCCGCGATGACTTCGAGGACGTCCTCGAGGGTCAGCGGTTCGAAGTAGAGCCGGGTGGAGATGTCGTAGTCGGTGGACACGGTCTCCGGGTTGCAGTTGACCATGACGGTCTCGTAGCCGGCCTTGCGCAGCGCCATCGAGGCGTGGACGCAGGAGTAGTCGAATTCGATGCCCTGGCCGATCCGGTTCGGACCGGAGCCGAGGATGATGATGGAGGGCTTGGCGTGCAGCGCAACCTCGTCTTCCTCGTCGTAGGAGGAGTAGTGGTACGGGGTGTACGCGGCGAACTCGGCGGCGCAGGTGTCCACGGTCTTGTAGACCGGGCGGATGTCCAGGGCCTGCCGGACGCCGCGGACCACGGCCTCCGGGTTGTGCGTCAGGGCGCCGATCTGGGCGTCGGAGAAGCCGTGCCGCTTGGCGCGCTGCAGCATCTCCTTGGTCAAGGCGGTGGACTGGCGGATCTCGAGGGAGATCTCGTTGAGCAGCTGCAGCTGGTCCAGGTACCACGGGTCGATCTTGGTGGCCTCGAAGAGCTGCTCCACCGTGGCGCCGCCCAGCAGGGCGCGCTGGACCTGGTGCAGGCGGTCGGTGGTGGGGCGCTTGGCCTTCTCGACCAGTTCCGCAACCTCCCACTCCGGGACCGGGGTGAAGTCCAGCTGCGAACCCTTCTGCTCCAGGGAGCGGAGGGCCTTCTGCAGGGCCTCGGTGAAGTTGCGGCCCATCGCCATGGCCTCGCCCACGGATTTCATGGTGGTGGTCAGGGTGGGGTCCGCGGCCGGGAACTTCTCGAACGCGAAGCGCGGGACCTTGACGACGACGTAGTCCAGGGTCGGCTCGAAGGACGCTGGGGTCTTCTGCGTGATGTCGTTCGGGATCTCGTCCAGGGTGTAGCCGAGCGAGAGCTTGGTGGCGATCTTGGCGATCGCGAAGCCGGTGGCCTTGGAGGCCAGGGCCGAGGAGCGGGAGACGCGCGGGTTCATCTCGATCACGACGACGCGGCCGGTGTCGGGTTCGACGGCGAACTGGATGTTGCAGCCGCCGGTGTCGACGCCGACCTCGCGGATGACGGCGATCGCGATGTCGCGCAGCCGCTGGTACTCGCGGTCGGTCAGGGTCAGGGCCGGGGCGACGGTGATGGAGTCGCCGGTGTGGACGCCCACCGGGTCGAAGTTCTCGATCGAGCAGACCACCACGACGTTGTCGTTCTTGTCGCGCATCATCTCGAGCTCGTACTCCTTCCAGCCGAGGATGCTCTCTTCGAGGAGCACCTCGGTGGTGGGGCTGTACTGCAGGCCCTGGCCGACGATGCGGCGCAGGTCACCCTCGTCGTAGGCGAGGCCGGAGCCGAGGCCGCCCATGGTGAAGGAGGGCCGGACCACCATCGGGTAGCCCAGGTCTTCGGCGGCCGTGAGGGCCTCATCGATGGTGTGGATGATGTGGCTGCGGGCCGATTCGGCGCCGCAGCGCTCCACGACGCCCTTGAACTTTTCCCGGTCTTCGCCGAGTTCGATCGCGGCGATGTTGGCGCCGATCAGTTCGACGTTGTACTTCTCCAGGACGCCGTTCTTGTCCAGGGCGATGGCGGTGTTCAGCGCGGTCTGGCCGCCCAGGGTGGGCAGGACGGCGTCGGGGCGTTCCTTGGCGATGATTTTCTCGACCACCTCGGGGGTGATCGGTTCGATGTAGGTGGCGTCGGCGAACTCCGGGTCGGTCATGATGGTGGCCGGGTTGGAGTTGACGAGGATGACGCGCAGGCCTTCGTCCTTGAGGACGCGCAGTGCCTGGGTGCCGGAGTAATCGAATTCGGCCGCCTGGCCGATCACGATCGGGCCGGAACCGATGACCAGGACGCTCTTCAGGTCAGTTCTCTTGGGCATTACTTCTTGTCCTCAGTCTTGGAGTCGGTGGAGGTCGTGGTGCCGGCGTTCGCGGCCGCGGTCTTCGTGCTCTCCATCAGGTCGATGAAGCGGTCGAAGAGGTAGGCGGCGTCGTGCGGGCCGGAGGCCGCCTCGGGGTGGTACTGGACCGAGAAGGCGGGGATGTCCAGGCAGTTCAGGCCCTCGACGACGTCGTCGTTGAGGCTGACGTGGCTGACCTGGACGCGGCCGAAGCGCTCCTCGGGGGCCACCGAGTCGCCCGCCAGCGGGGCGTCGACGGCGAAGCCGTGGTTCTGCGAGGTGATCTCGACCTTGCCGGTGGCGCGGTCCATGACCGGCTGGTTGATCCCGCGGTGGCCGTAGCGCAGCTTGTAAGTACCGAAGCCGAGCGCACGGCCGAGGATCTGGTTGCCGAAGCAGATGCCGAAGTAGGGCAGCTTGGCGTCCAGCACGGAGCGGAGCAGGCCCACCTGGGTGTCGGCGGTGGCGGGGTCGCCGGGGCCGTTGGACATGAAGACGCCGTCGGGGTTGACGGCCTTGACGTCCTCCAGGGTGGCGGTGGCCGGCAGGACATGGACCCGGACGCCGCGCTCGGCGAACCGGATGGGGGTCATGCGCTTGATGCCAAGGTCGATCGCGGCGATGCTGAACCGCGGCTCGCCCTCCCAGCCCCAGTCGGCGGGCTCGACCGTGTACGCCTCGTCGACGCTGACCTCTTCGGCCAGGCGGGAGCCTTCCATGGGGGCGCTGGCGAGGACGGCGTCGACCAGTTCCTTGTCCGTGGCGCGGGCGGCGTCGCCGGAGAAGATGCCGGCGCGCATGGTCTTGTGTTCGCGCAGGTGGCGGGTGATGGCGCGGGTGTCCACCCCCTGGATGCCGACGACGCCCTGCTCGGTGAGCTCCTCGTCCAGGCTCCGCTCGGAGCGCCAGTTGGAGGGGCGGCGGGCGGCGTCGCGGACGACGTAGCCGGCCACCCAGATGCGGCGGGACTCGGCGTCGTCCTTGTTGACGCCGGTGTTTCCGATGTGCGGCGCGGTCTGCACCACGAGCTGGCGGGCGTAGGAGGGGTCCGTGATGGTCTCCTGGTAGCCGGTCATGCCGGTGGCGAAGACGGCCTCGCCGAGGGCGGTGCCGGTGGCGCCGTAGCTGCGGCCGCGGAAAATGCGGCCGTCCTCGAGGACCAGCACGGCGGGCTCCGGCGCGGTGGGCACGCTGGCGGCGGTCCCGGACTCGGACTTGTCTTGCTCTGTTGCGATCACTGGTTGCGTCACGTCGTTACTTTCCACTTTCGGCTTCTGCCTGGGGGGCAGCGGAGATCAAATCATTGAGAACGGTCAGGAGGGCGGTCTTGTCCTCGGCGCGGCGGCTGCGGAATCCGGTGTCCAGCTCGCGGGTCCCGAGCATCCAGCTCAGGACCAGGAGCCCGTCCTGTTCCACGAACTTGCCGGCCATGCCGCTTTCCTGGCGGACGCCGGTGAGGCATTCCAGGGGGATGAAGAGCGGACCCGCGCCGGCGCGGTCGAACAGGACGCCGTCGCGGTGCACGGAGAGGCCGGCGTTGGTGCGCAGGCCGAGCCCATGGACGGCGATCCGGTCCAGCCAGTCCCCCGCGGTGGTGGTGGCCACGTACTGGCCCTCGGCCTCGGCCAGGGCCGGGCCAAGTGCGTCGGGGGCCTCGGGCAGCGCCGGGATGTCCGCCTGGCGTCGGAGCCGGTTGCGCCAGCCCAGCCCGATCAGCAGCAGCGCCACGGCCACGAGGACCAAAACCAGGAGCAGCGAGAGTTCCTTGACCATCAGGGGCGCCCCGCCGTGTCCGCGGCGTCCCAGCGGTAGGGGGTGTTCAGCGCGCCGTCGAGGACGGTCGGGTGGCCGTGCAGGAAGGTGGCCATCACCTTGCCCGGGAGTTCCCGGCCGGCGAATGGAGAGTTGCGGCCCATGGTTGCCATCTTAGAAGGGTCAACGCTCCAGCGCGCAGCCGCGTCCACCAGGATGACGTTCGCGGGTTCCCCGGCTTCCAGCGGCCGGCCCTGGTCTTCCACCCGGCCGATCGCGGCGGGGGTGGTGGAGGTCACGCGGGCGAAGTCGGCCCAGTCCATCAGGCCGGTTTCGATCATGGTGTGCTGGACGACGGAGAGGGCCGTCTCCAGCCCGGTCATGCCCATGGCCGCCTGCGCCCACTCGCACTCCTTATGCTCGCTGGGGTGCGGGGCGTGGTCGGTGCCAACCACGTCGATGGTGCCGTCGGCGAGGGCGGCGCGCAGGGCCTGGACGTCCTCGTCGGTGCGCAGCGGCGGGTTGACCTTGTAGACGGGGTCATAGCTGCGGACCAGTTCGTCGGTGAGCCAGAGGTGGTGCGGGGTGACCTCGGCGGTGACGTTGATGCCGCGGGACTTGGCCCAGCGGATGATCTCGACCGAGCCGGCGGTGGAGACGTGGCAGACGTGCAGGCGGGAGCCGACGTGCTGGGCCAACAGGACGTCGCGGGCGATGATGCTTTCCTCAGCCACGGCGGGCCAGCCGGCGAGGCCGAGGACGGCGGAGACGGCGCCCTCGTTCATCTGGGCCCCGGCGGTGAGCCGGGGTTCCTGCGCGTGCTGGGCGACGACGCCGTCGAAGGCCTTGACGTATTCGAGGGCGCGGCGCATCAGGACCGGGTCGCTGACGCAGATGCCGTCGTCGGAGAAGACCCTGACCCGGGCGCGGGAGTCGGCCATGGCGCCGAGTTCGGCGAGCTGCTCGCCGGCCAGGCCGACGGTGACGGCACCGACCGGGCGGACGTCGGCCCAGCCGGCGGTGCGGCCGAGGCTGAAGACCTGTTCGACGACGCCGGCGGTGTCCGCGACGGGGTTGCTGTTGGCCATGGCGTGGACGGCGGTGTAACCGCCCAGGGCGGCGGCGCGGGTGCCGGTTTCGACCGTTTCGGCGTCCTCGCGGCCGGGTTCGCGCAGGTGGGTGTGGATGTCCACCATGCCCGGCAGTGCGACGAGGCCGTGCGCATCAATCACGGTGACGCCGTCGTCGTTGGCGAGGTCGGTGCCGCGGGCGGCGATGACGCCGTCGCGGATCAGCAGGTCTTCGGCCGGGCCGCCGAGGATCGAGGCGCCACGGATGAGGTAGCTGCCGGTCTGGTGCTGCGGTGCCATCAGTGGTTCTCCTTGGCGTGGGTGGGGGCTGGCTCGCGGGTGTCGCCGGAGAGCAGCAGGTACAGGGCGGCCATCCGGACGGACACGCCGTTCCGGACCTGGGCCAGGACGGTGGAGCGCGGCGAATCGGCGGCGGCGGAGGAGATCTCCAGGCCGCGGTTCATCGGGCCGGGGTGCATGATGATGGTGTCCTTCAGGCCCAGGGTGTCCAGGGCGCGGAGGCGGTTGTCATCGAAGCCCCACCGGCGGGAGTACTCCCGGGTGGTGGGGAAGAACGAGGCGTTCATCCGCTCCCCTTGGACCCGGAGCATCATCATCGCGTCGACGCCGCCGGCGAGGGTCTGGTCCAGGTCGTAGCTGACGGTGCAGGGCCAGTGTTCGACGCCGATGGGCAGCAGCGTGGGCGGCGCGACGAGAGTGACCTCTGCGCCGAGGGTGCGCAGCAGCCAGACGTTGGAGCGGGCCACCCGGGAGTGCAGGACGTCGCCGGCGATCGCGACGCGCATCCCGGTCAGGTCCGCCCCGGTGGAAGGGACGCCGGCGAGCTTCGACCAGTGCCGGCGCATGGTGAAGGCGTCCAGCAGGGCCTGGGTGGGGTGTTCGTGGGTGCCGTCGCCGGCGTTGATGACGCCGGCGTCGATCCAGTCCGTGGCGGCGAGCCGGTGCGGGGCGCCGGAGGCCCAGTGCCGGATGACGACGGCGTCCGCGCCCATCGCGGCGAGGGTCTGGGCGGTGTCCTTGAGGGATTCGCCCTTGGAAACGGAGGAGCCCTTGGCGGCGAAGTTGATCACGTCCGCGGAGAGCCGCTTGGCGGCGGCCTCGAAGGAGATCCGGGTGCGGGTGGAGTCCTCGAAGAAGAGGTTGACCACGGTGCGGCCGCGGAGGGCGGGGAGTTTCTTGACCTCGCGGTCGCCGACCGCGGACATTTCCTCCGCGGTGTCGAGGATGCGGATCGCGTCTGCGCGGCTGAGGTCCCCGGTGGAAAGCAGGTGCCTCATGCGGTGGCCTCGACGGCTGCCTCGATGACGACCTCGTTGACGGGGCGGCCGTCCGCGCTGTCGGTTTCCTCGAGCCGGACCCGGACCTTCTCGGCGGAGGAGGTCGGCAGGTTCTTGCCGACGTGGTCGGCGCGGATCGGCAGTTCGCGGTGGCCCCGGTCGATCAGGACGGCCAGGCGGACGATCCTCGGCCGGCCCAGGTCCACGAGGGCGTCGAGGGCGGCGCGGATAGTGCGTCCGGAGTAGAGGACGTCGTCGATGAGGACCACGACCTTGTTGTCGATGCCGGTGCGTGGGAGCTGCGTGGGGTAAGGGGGCCGCGTGGGCTGGTGCGAGAGGTCGTCACGGAACATAGTGACGTCGAGTTGGCCGACGATGGCGGCGGGATCCACGGAGGGATCGGCGGCGGCGATTTTCGCGGCGAGCCGGACGGCCAGCGGATAGCCGCGGCGCGGGATGCCCAGCAGGACCAGGTCCTGGGAGCCCTTGTTGGACTCGAGAATTTCGTGGGCTATACGAGTGAGTGCCCGGTCGATGTCGGCCTGGCTGAGCACGACGCGGCTCAGCTGAACCGTCGCCGGTACCGGTGATTCCGGAACAGAAGTCATCGCTCGTCTCCCCTTTCCCCGCCTCACGGGACGGAATTAAAAAAGGAACATTTGCTCTTTCAAATTACCACACGGGCCCCGCCCGTTCGGGCCTCCGGGACGCGGTGTGCATCACACGGGCGAGAACAGCCGCAGTGACGCAAAAGGGCCGGTGCCCGCCGTGATGGCGGGCACCGGCCCGGAGTTTTTCGCCGCAGAGTCCCCCGTCATGGGGGCGCTTCGGCTGCCGGCCGGATCAGGCCAGCAGCGACGGCTTCAGCTGCTGCAGCCGGCCCAGCAGGCCGTTGATGAAGGACGGGGACTCGTCCGTCGAGAGCGTCTTGGCCAGCGCCACCGCCTCGCTCACAGCGACGCCGTCGGGGACGTCGTCGTTGTAGAGCAGTTCCCAAGTGCCCACGCGCAGGATGATGCGGTCCACGGACGGCATCCGTTCCAGCGACCAGCCCTGCGAGTAGGTTTCCAGGAACTCGTCGATGGCGGCCTGGTGTGAGACCACACCCTCGACGATCTCCAGGGTGTAGGGGTTGATGACCTGATCCGTCTGTTCACGACGGGAGCGCAGCACATCGAATGCGGAGACGGAACGCTGTTCCGCCTCGAAAAGAACATCCAGGGCCCTGCTGCGGGCCTTACCGCGGGCGCTCACTAGTCGTTGACCCGGCCAAGGTAGCTGCCGTCGCGGGTGTCGACCTTAACTTTGGTGTTGTTCTCGACGAACAGCGGCACCTGGATCTCGTAGCCGGTTTCCAGGGTGGCGGGCTTGGTGCCGGCGGAGGAGCGGTCGCCCTGCAGGCCCGGCTCGGTGTAGGTGATTTCCAGCACGACGCTCGGCGGCAGTTCGATGTAGAGCGGGTTGCCCTCGTGGATGGCGATGTTGACCATCTGGTTCTCAAGCATGAAGTTGGTGGCGTCGCCGACGGTGGCGGCCGGCACGGTCAGCTGGTCGAAGTCCGAGGTGTCCATGAAGACGAAGTCGGCGCCGTCCTGGTACAGGTACTGGTAGTCGCGGCGGTCCACGGTGGCGGTCTCGATCTTGAGGCCGGCGTTGAAGGTCTTGTCGACAACCTTGCCGGACATGACGTTACGCATCTTGGTGCGGACGAAGGCGCCGCCCTTGCCGGGCTTGACGTGCTGGAATTCGATGATGTTCCAGAGCTGGCCTTCCAGCTTCAGCACGGTTCCGTTCTTGATGTCGTTGGTCGTTGCCACAGTATCCTCAGGTTTCGTCAATGGCCGGTCTAAGCCGCCAGCCGTGTATGCCATGCGGGCGCGCCCAATGGGCGGCTCCGCGCGTGTTTTTCAAAAATCCAAGATCCATTCTACCGGCTTTACGGATGCAGTGCCGGACGGGGTCCCTCAGGAGGCCAGGTCCAGCACGTCCCGGGCGCGCTGCAGGGCCACGGTTGAGGAGTAGATCAGGGCCGCGTCGGCGGCGCCGGCCACCCGGAGGTCCAGGGCCTTGGCGAAGGACTCGACGGCGGCGGCGGTGTTGCCGGCGGCGAAGTAGGAGCGGCCCAGGTGCTGCCGGACGGAGGCCTCCTCGGGGGTGCCCTGCGCCTCGGCCAGCAGCTGCCGGTAGAGTTCGACGGCGCGGTCGGAGCGGTGCGAGACGCGCAGCACCTCCGCCTCGAACATCCGGAGCCGGAAGGAATCGGGGTCCTTGTACCGGGCCTCGGCGAGCAGCTCGGCCGCCTCCCCGGGGTGGCCCTCGACGAGCCGGACGAAAATCAGGTCGGTTGGGTCCTGCGACGCGGCGAGGGCGTCGGCGCAGGCCTCCTCGTTGACCAGTTCCGGCATGAGCGTGCGCGGGTTGATCCGGATGCCGGGGAACCCGGCGTCCGGCCACTCGCTGGTGCCGCCGTTGTCTCTGATCATCAGGAGGCAATCTCCTGGTAGGCGGCGAAAAGCAGCGAGGTGTCTGGGACATCGAGGATCCCCGGGCGTCCGACGCCGTCGAGCACCACGAAGCGCAGCAGGTCGCCGCGGGACTTCTTGTCCCGGCGCATCCCGTCGAGCAGCGCCTGCCAGCGGTCGCGTCGGTAGGTGGTGGGCAGGCCGAGGCTTTCCAGGATGCTCCGGTGCCGGTCGAAGTCGGCGTCGCTGAGCCGGCCCACGCTGCGGGCCAGTTCCGCGGCGAACATCATGCCCACGGACACGGCGGCGCCGTGCCGCCAGGAGTAGCGCTCGGCGAGTTCGATCGCGTGGCCCAGGGTGTGGCCGTAGTTCAGGATTTCGCGCTGTCCGGTTTCCTTGAGGTCCTCGGAGACCACGCGGGCCTTGACCGTGATGGCGCGTTCGATCAGTTCCCGCAGGACCTCCGAGCGCGGATCGGTGGCGGCCTCGGGGTCCTTCTCGATCAGGTCGAGGATGGCCGGGTCGGCGATGAAGCCGCACTTGATCACCTCGGCGAGACCGGAGATGATCTCGTTCTTCGGCAGCGTGTCCAGGGTGTCCAGGTCGGCCAGGACGCCGGCGGGCGGGTGGAACGCGCCCACCAGGTTCTTGCCCTCGGCGGTGTTGATCCCGGTCTTGCCGCCGACGGCGGCGTCCACCATGCCGAGCAGGCTGGTGGGCATGTGAACCACTTTGATGCCGCGCAGCCACGTGGCGGCGACGAAGCCCGCGAGGTCGGTCACCGCTCCCCCGCCGACGGCGACAATCGCGTCCGAGCGGGTGAAGTCGTTCTGGCCGAGCACCTGCCAGCAGAAGGAGGCGACCTCGATGTGCTTGCCTTCTTCGGCGTCGGGGATTTCCGCGGTCAGGGCGGTGAAGCCGGCGGTGCCGAGTTCCTCGCGGACGGCGTCGCCGGTGAGCCGCAGGGCGCGCGGGTGGATGACCAGGACGCGCTTGACCCGCTCCCCCAGCAGCGCCGGGAGGCCGGCGAGCAGGCCGCGGCCGACGACGACGTCGTAGTTCTCCGACGCCGACTGGCCGGTGACGGGGATGGTGGTTGATTCGTTGCTCACAGTTCCACTTTCTTTGTTGCCGCCGGGGCCGCCGCGGCGGTGCCGGCGGGGCGCCGGAGCGCATCTTCAAGTCGGTGTGCCAAGTCCGCGACGCTGCCGTGACGGACGTCGAGGACGATGTCGGCGAGGCGTTCGTAGACCGGTTGGCGGGTGGCAAAAAGGGTCCGCCACCGTTCCATGGCGTCCCCTGCCAACAGCGGCCGGCCGGAGTTCCGGGCGATCCGGTCCGCCACGGTGTTAGCGTCGCATTCGAGGTAGACCACGGTGCAGCCGGCGAGCAGCTGCTGGGTGCCCGAGTCCAACACTGCGCCGCCGCCGAGGGAGATGACGGTCGGCGATTCGGCCGCTTCCTCCACGGCACGGGACACGGCCCGGGCTTCCATCTCACGGAAGGCGCACTCGCCACGGCTCGCGAAGATGTCCGCGATGGCACCGTGCTGGCTGACCACCTCGGCGTCGGTGTCGATGAACCGGGCGCCGAGGTGCTGGGCCAGCTGCTGGCCGATCGCGGACTTGCCGACGGCCATCGGCCCGATCAGGACGATCGGGGCCCGGCTGCCGGCCTGCCGGCGCGGCGTTCCACTGGCAGGCACTAGTGGCCGATCGAGTCCAGGGACGCCGGGATGTTGTCCAGGTAGCCCTTGAGGTTGCGGGCGGTCTCGGCAACCGAGTCACCGCCGAACTTTTCGGCCACGGCCTCGGCCAGGACCAGTGCCACCATGGCCTCGGCGACGACGCCGGCGGCCGGGACCGCACAGACGTCGGAGCGCTGGTGGTGGGCCTTGGCGGCCTCGCCCGTGGCGACGTCGACGGTCTTGAGCGCCCGGGGCACGGTGGCGATCGGCTTCATGGCGGCGCGCACGCGCAGCACGTCGCCGATGCTCATGCCGCCCTCGATCCCGCCGGCGCGGTTGGACGTGCGGATGATCCGGCCATCGGAGTCCTTGACGATCTCGTCGTGGGCGGCCGAGCCCCGCCGGGAGGCCGTGAGGAAGCCGTCGCCGACCTCGACGCCCTTGATCGCCTGGATGCCCATCAGGGCGGCGGCGAGGCGGGAGTCCAGCCGGCGGTCCCAGTGGACGTAGCTGCCCAGTCCCGGCGGCAGGCCGTAGGCGAGGACCTCGACGACGCCGCCGAGGGTTTCGCCCTCCTTGTGGGCGGCGTCGACCTCGGCGACCATGGCGTCGGAGGTTTCGCGGTCGAAGCAGCGCAGCGGGTCCGAGTCGAGGGCCAGCACGTCCGAGGGCACCGGAAGGGGCTTGCCCTCCGGGACGGAGACGGTGGCGATGGAGACGGTGTGGGAGACCAGTTCGATGCCGAGCTGGGAGAGGTAGGCGGCGGCCACCGAGCCGAGGGCCACGCGGGTGGCGGTCTCGCGGGCGCTGGCGCGCTCCAGGACGGGGCGGGCCTCGTCGAAGCCGTACTTCTGCATCCCGGTGAAGTCGGCGTGGCCGGGGCGGGGCCGGGTCAGCGGGGCGTTGCGGGCCTGGTCCGCGAGGGTCTCCGGGTCCACCGGGTCCGCGGACATGACCTGTTCCCACTTGGGCCATTCGGTGTTGCCCACCTGGATGGCGATGGGGCCGCCCTGGGTCAGGCCGTGGCGGACACCGCCAAGGATGCTGACCTCGTCCTGTTCGAACTTCATTCGGGCGCCGCGGCCGTAGCCGAGCCGGCGCCGGGCAAGCGCCTCGACGATCCGGGGACTGCTGAGTTCGACGCCGGCGGGGACGCCTTCAATAATTCCGACCAGTGCCGGGCCATGGGATTCACCGGCGGTCAACCAACGCAACATAGCTTCCATCCTGCCATGTGCGGCACTTAGAACACCCGTCGAGGTGCCCCTACTGCGTCACACATCACATCTATGACTTCGGCGGGCATCGGCCCGTCGACGGCTGCGAAAAGCCGGACCTGTTCGATCGCCTGGTAGAGCAGCATTTCCAGGCCGGGGACCACGCTTCCGCCACCCACGGTCCACGCCGCGGCGATCCGGCTGGGCCACGGGTCGTACGCGGCATCGAGCAGGATGCCAGGCGTCGCGGCGCCGGCGGCGGCGAGGTCCGCTCCGGTTCCGTCCGCGGCGCGCGGCGGCAGGGTGGAGACGACGACGTCGTAGCCGGGGAGTTCAAGGGCGGCCGCCGTCAGGGGCCGGAACTGCAGGTCGATGCCGACGCCGGCGGCGGCGGCGCGCACCTCGGCGGCCCGGACCGCGTCGCGGACGAAAACCGTGGCCGAGGCGGTGCCAAGGTCGCGGAGGGCGGCGACGGCGGCCGCGGCGGTCCCGCCCCCGCCCAGCACGGCGGCGGACGGCGCATCAGGGGCGCCGGCGTAGCGGAGGGCGTTGACGATTCCGGCGACGTCCGTGTTGTACCCGACGAGGCGCGGACCTGCATGCCCGGGCTCAAACGTCACGGTGTTGACCACACCGAGGGCCTCCCCCACGCCGCGGACCTCGTCCACGGCCGCGGCCATGGCGGCCTTCAGCGGCATCGTCACCGAGAGCCCCCGCCAACTGTCCTCAGCGTGGACCGTCGAGAGGAACCCGGGCAGGGCGTCGACGGTGACGTCGATCGCCTCGTAGCCGATGTCCACGCCGAGCGCCGCGTAGGCGGCCCGGTGCAGGGCCGGGGACTTCGAATGCCCGATGGGGTGGCCGAGGACGGCCGCCCGTCCGGTCACACGCAACGGTTCGGGTTGGCGCTGCACCAGGCGTTGTACTTGGCCACGTTGACGTTGTGCTCCGCCAGCGTCTTGGCGAACAGGGTCTCCTTGGTGTCCAGGTTGACCGTCACCCAGTAGAGGTAGTCGTTCGTCTTCGGCTTGGCGGCGGCGTCGATGGCGGTCTTGCCCGGCGAGCCGATCGGACCGGCGGGCAGGCCCTGGTTGGCGTAGGTGTTGTACGGGTTGGACTTGTCCGCCTTCTGCGCCTCATCGATGTGGAAGCTGCGGATGCCCAGGCCGTAGGTGACGGTGGCGTCGGACTGGATCAGGCCGCCGGTCTCCGTGTTGTTCGGCTTGAGGCGGTTGTAGATGGCGCCGGCGACGTCACCGTACTCGGCCTGGCCGCCCTCGGCCTGGACGATGCTGGCGACGGTCAGGACGTCGTACTGCTTGGCCGGGTCGGTGATGCCCTGGGCCTTCAGCTCGTCCAGGGTGCTGCCGACCAGTTTCGTCAGGACGTCCTTGGCGGAGGTGCCCAGCGGGAAGCGGTATTCGCCGGGGAACAGGAAGCCTTCAAGATTCTTGGCCTTCGCGGGAACGCCGAACTGTGCCGGGGAGTCGCTGAGCGCCTTGAGCTCGGGGACCGGCACGCCGGTGCCTTCGGAGATGGCCTGCAGGGATTCGTTGATGCGCATGCCGGCGCTGAGGGCAAAGTACATGACCTTGCCGCTGCCCTTGTTCAGCAGGATGTTGACGGCATCGGTGTTGTTCATTTCCTTGCGCATGCTGAAGGTGCCCGGGGTGAGGGCCCCGCCAGCAGCCACGAAGGCCTTGACAAAGTTGTCCGGGTTGGCGATGACCTGCTTGGCCTGCAGGTCCGCGGCCACGGACTTGGGGCCTGCGCCGGCGGGCACGGTGATGGTGACCTCGCCGGTGCCGGGGCCCGGGTAGTCCGCCACGGTGTTGCCGCCGAGCAGCGGCTTGATGAACTGGGCGCCGACGACGATTGCGACGACGAAGACGGCGAGGGTCAGGACCAGGGCCAGGAAGCGGCGGCGGCGCCGGACCTTCTTGGACGGGCCCTTGGCGACGGGGATGCCCGCGGCGCCGATCAGGTCGCGGCCGTGCTCCTCTTCGTCGTGGTGGTCTTCGAGGGGGTGCTCGGCGTAGGCCGCGTCGTCGTGGTGCTCGTCGTAGTAGCCGGCGCCGTCGGCGGGGTGGCCGTACTGCAGGGCGTCGGCGCGGCGGAGGGTTTCCTCGCGGGAGAGGCCGCCGGCGTATTCGTGGACGGGCTCGTGGGCCGCGTCGTCGTGCAGCTCGTGGGCCGGCTCCTCGTGGGCGGCCTCTGCGAAGGCGGGAGCCGCGTAGCCGGCGTCGTGGTGCGCCTCCTCGGCGGGCACGGGCTCGACATGGACGGGCTGCTGGGCCGGTTCGTGCACGGGCACCTGGTCGGTGTGCGCGTCGTGGACCGGCGCTTCGTGGACCGGTTCCTCATGTACGGGCTCGGCGTGGACCGGTTCCTCATGTACGGGCTCGGCGTATACGGGCTCCTGGCGCACGGGTTCCTGGACCGGTTCGTGCACGGGCTCCTGGCGGGACGGCACCTCGGGGCCGGCCTGCTCCTCCTGGCCCGTGACATAGGCCTGCGGCGGGACGACTTCGTGGTTCTGGGTGGCCAGGAACTTCTCCTGGGCCCGGATTTCCTTGCGCGTCAGCGGGCGGTCTGCGCCGCCAGTGGCAAAACCAGAGGACTCGTCATTGTTGACCGGGCTCACTGTAGCCTTCCATTTCGGGCAGAATGCGTTGTGCAGAATGCGCGTTTAAGTCCGGGGCGGCCTGAGCGCCGCCACCGGTCGGCCCCGGCTGCGGGTCCGCGCTGACGCGGCGACCCACTTCCGTCCCCCTGGCCTTTTGCATATCGATTGCGTGTTGCAGTATCCCTGCGGCCGCAACCTGATCAACCACTTTACGATGGTCGCGGCTGCTCATGCCAGCTTGGTGCAGGTCCCGGTGCGCTGAAACGGTGCTCAGTCGCTCGTCAACCAGCCAGACGGGAATGTCGGCGTCGGCCGCCCGCAGGGTACTGACCAGTAGCTTTGCATAGTCGGAAGCCATTGTCGCGGAGGCGTGCTCTTCCCCCTTCATGGTGCGGGGCAAGCCGACAAAAATTTCGACGACGTCCCGCTCCAGCGCCTCCCGGACCAGGATCTTGACGTCCGAGGCCTTCTTGGCGTCGCGCTTGAGCGTCCGGAGCGGGGTGGCGAGGATGCCGTCAGGGTCGCACACGGCCACCCCCACGCGGACGGTGCCGACGTCTACCCCGAGCTTTACGCCCCGGAGATAGCCGCCGGGCACCATAGCGTCAACCATCCGCGGCCTTTAGCGCTTGGTAATGGCGTCGACGACGGCGGTCAGCGCAGCGCTGACCTTGCTGGCGTCGGTACCGCCGCCCTGGGCGACGTCGTCCTTGCCGCCGCCGCCACCGCCGAGGATGCCGGCGGCCACGCGGACCAGGGCACCGGCTTTGACGCCGGCCTCGCGGGCGGCCTCATTGGTGGCCACCAGGATCACCGGGCGGTCGTTGCTGACGCCGGCCACCGCGACGGCCGCGGCGTCGGAGCCGAGACGGGTGCGCAGGTCCAGGGCCAGGCCGCGCAGGTCTTCCGCGCCGCCGATCTGGCCGGCGTCGTGGGCGATGACCTTGACGCCCGAGGCGTCCTTGGCGGTGCCCACCAGCTGCGCGGCGGCGGCGGTGAGCTGCTCCTTGCGGAGACGCTCGAGTTCCTTCTCGGTGGCCTTGAGCTTGGCGAGGGTGCCGGCGATTCGCTCGGTGAGCAGGCCTGAGGGCACCTTGAGCATGTCGGTGAGCTCGGTGACCAGGGCGCGTTCGGCGGCCAGGTGCCGGAAGGCGTCCATGCCGACGAAGGCCTCGACGCGGCGGTTGCCCGAGCCGACGGACTGCTCACCCAGCAGCGACAGGCTGCCGATCAGGGAAGTGTTGGACACGTGTGTGCCGCCGCAGAGCTCGCGGGACCAGGCTCCGTCGATCTCCACGACCCGGACCTCGTTGCCGTAGTTCTCGCCGAAGAGCGCCATGGCGCCGAGGGCCTTCGCCTCGGCCAGGCCCATGATCTTGGTCTCGACCTGGTAGTTGTTGCGGATGGCGATGTTGGCGACCTCCTCGATCTCCGAGCGGGTGGCCGTGCTCAGGCCCTCGCCCCAGGAGAAGTCGAAGCGGAGGTAACCGGCCTTGTTGAAGGAGCCGCGCTGCAGCGCCTCCGGCCCGAGGATCTGGTGCAGGGCGGCGTGCACGATGTGCGTGCCCGTGTGTGCCTGCTCGGCTGCGTGCCGGCGTTCGCGGTCGACGGCGGCGAGGACGCGGGCGTCGGCGCCGATTTCACCCTCGCGGACAATCGCCTTGTGGACGCTGAGGCCCTTGATGGGGCGCTGCACATCGAGGACCTCGACGACGAAGCCGTCGCCCGTGATCAGGCCGGTGTCGGCAGCCTGACCGCCGGCCTCGGCGTAGAACGGGGTCTCGGCCAGGACGAGCTCGATCTCCTCGCCGGTGGCGGCGTGGCCCACCTTGCGGCCGTTGGCAAGGATGCCGCGGACCGTGGACTCGCCGGCGAGCTCGGTGTAGCCGGTGAAGACGGTCTCACCCGCGGTCAGGAGCTCCTGGAAGGCGCTCATGTCCGCGTGGGCGCCCTTCTTGCCCTTGGCGTCGGCCTGGGCGCGCTGGCGCTGTTCCAGCATGAGCTTGCGGAACTCGGGCTCGTCGACCTTGAGGCCGGCCTCCTCGGCCATTTCCAGGGTCAGGTCGATCGGGAAGCCGTAGGTGTCGTGCAGGGTGAAGGCGTCGGCGCCGGAGAGCGGGCGGCCGGCGGACTTGGATTCCTTGACCGCGTCCTCCAGCCGGGCGGTGCCGGAGGCGATGGTGCGCAGGAACGCCTTCTCCTCGGCGTAGGCGATCCGGCTGATCCGGTCGAAGTCGGTCTCCACGATCGGGTAGACGCCCTTCATGGCGTCGCGGGAGGCCGGGAGCAGCTCGGGCAGGCAGGCCTTCTCGACGCCCAGCAGGCGCATGGAGCGGACGGCGCGGCGGATCAGGCGGCGCAGCACGTAGCCGCGGCCCTCATTGGAGGGGGTGACGCCGTCGGCGATCAGCATCAGTGCCGAGCGGATGTGGTCGGCGACGACGCGCATGCGGACGTCGTCGGTGTGGTGCGGGTCCTCGGGGGTTTCGGCGGAGGTGTAAGCCTTGCCGGAGAGCTCTGCGGCCTTGTCGATCACGGGGCGGACCTGGTCCGTCTCGTACATGTTCTCGACGCCCTGCAGGATCATCGCGAGGCGTTCCATGCCGAGGCCTGTGTCGATGTTCTTCTTGGGCAGTTCCCCGGTGATGTCGAAGTCCACCTTGGAGCGGACATTGTCGATCTGGTACTGCATGAAGACGAGGTTCCAGATCTCGATGTACCGGGTCTCGTCGGCCAGCGGGCCGCCCTCGATGCCGTAGGCGGGGCCACGGTCATAGTAGATCTCGGAGCAGGGGCCGGCGGGGCCGGGCTGGCCGGTGGACCAGTAGTTGTCCGACTTGCCCATCCGCTGGATTCGCTCGGCCGGGACGCCGGTGTTCTTCAGCCAGAGTTCCTTGGCCTCGTCGTCCTCTTCGTAGACGGTGACCCAGAGGCGCTCCGGCGGCAGGCCGTAGCCGCCGTCGTCGACGCCGGTGGTCAGCAGCTCCCAGGCGAACTTGATGGCGTCTTCCTTGAAGTAGTCGCCGAAGGAGAAGTTGCCGCACATCTGGAAGAAGGTGCCGTGGCGGGCGGTCTTGCCCACCTCTTCGATGTCGCCGGTGCGGATGCACTTCTGGATGCTGGTGGCACGCGAGTAGGGCGGCTCCTCACGGGCGGTGAGGTACGGGATGAACGGGACCATGCCGGCCACCGTGAACAGCAGGGAGGGGTCGCTGGAGACCAGGGAGGCGGAGGGCACGGCGGTGTGTCCCTTGCTGACAAAAAAATCGATCCAGCGCTTGGTGATCTCCTGCGACTTCATAACCTGGTTACTAACCCTTCAATAATTCTTTACAACGTAGGTGGCGACGCACCGGTGGCATCGGGTGGTTCGGGGGTGGCGGGCGGCCTAGCGGCGCAGCGCGTCCCGGGCGGGGGCGGAGGCGTCGTCTACTCCCAGCGCTGAACGCAGTTCGCTCTCGCGGTCGCGCATGCCGGTGCGGACGGCGTCGGCGAAGTCGTAGACGCTGTCGGCCAGGCGGCCCACGGCGCGGTTCATGCCTTCGGGGCCCAGCGCGGTCTGCGCCTGGGTGATTTTACGGAAGGCGATGACGCCGACGGCGACGCCGATGCCCATCCAGAGAATCCTGTTCATGTCAGCTTCTTTCAGCGGGAGCGGGCCGGGTCAGCGGCTGCGGCGGCCGGAGGAGGGCTTCTTGCGCGCGGAGAACGCCGAGCGCACGCCGTAGCTGAAGGCGGCGACCTTGATCAGCGGCGAGCCCACGGTGGCCGCGACCAGGGAGGACAGGGCGGAGAGGTTCGCGGAGGCGTCGGAGACGTTGGCTGCGATCCCGTCCACCTTCTTCAGCTGCTGGTTGGTGGTGGAGACGGTGGCGGTGACTTCATCCATGAGCGGGGTGGCGCCGTCGCTGAGCGAGCGGATGGTGCTGCGCACCTCGTCGAATACTCCCCCGAGCTTCAGGATCGGCACGGCGAGCAGCAGGACCAGGAGTGCAAACACCCCGGCCGCGATCAGGCCGGCAATATCGCCACCAGTCATAGACGTTCATCTCCTTGAAACTCCGTGGATTACTGCGGGGCCGCTCCGCCATAATGTGTGGCCGCGGACTCCCTCAAGTACCTTACCTACAAAGAAGCCCGCGGCGCTTGCCACGGGCTTCTTTGTAGGTCTCGCGTTGGATCTAGCGTGCGTAGAATTCCACGACGAGCTGCTCTTCGCAGGTCACGGGGATTTCGGAGCGCTTCGGGCGGCGAACCAGGCGTGCCTGCAGGGACTCGAGCTTGACGTCCAGGTAGGCGGGAACCATCGGCAGGACATCGCGGTGCGCGCCTGCTGCTGCCACCTGGAACGGAGGCATGGTTTCGCTGCGGCTGTGGACGTGGACCAGCTGGCCCTCGCCGACGCGGAACGACGGGCGGTCAACGCGGACGCCGTCAACCATGATGTGGCGGTGCACAACCATCTGGCGGGCCTGGGCGATCGTGCGGGCGAAGCCGGCACGCAGCACGAGGGCGTCGAGACGCATTTCGAGCAGTTCGATCAGGTTTTCACCGGTCAGGCCCTTGGTGCGGCGTGCTTCTTCGAAGGCACGGGTCATCTGGGCTTCACGGATGCCGTACTGGGCGCGCAGACGCTGCTTTTCACGCAGACGAACGGCGTAGTCGGAGTCCTGCTTCTTGCGGGCACGGCCATGCTCACCGGGGCCGTACGGGCGGCGCTCCATGTACTTGGCGGCCTTGGGGGTCAGAGCAATGCCGAGTGCGCGCGAGAGGCGTGCGGTACGGCGAGCACGAGTGTTGTTAGCCACTTGTGTCCTTCCAATATCTGCGGTGTGTCAGTGTTACTGGCCTCCACGATGGAGAGCATCGGCCAACCGCTGCCTTTTGCTACTGGGCGCAGAGCCAACCCGCAGAGCATCATGACAGCCGAAACTGCCGCGAGTTCAGAGGATTATGCGTCCGTGCCTTGCCAGACAACGTTCAACACTATCACGGCTCAGCCGCCGCGGATGATCTTCCTCAGCCGTTCCAGCCGGGTGGAGATGTCCCGTTCGGCGCCGTTGGCGGTGGGCTGGTAGTAGTTGCGGCCCACCAAGTCATCCGGCGGGTACTGCTGGGTGGCGACGGCGTGCGGGGCGTCGTGGGCGTACTTGTACCCCTTGCCGTGGCCCAGCTGCTTGGAGCCCGGGTAGTGCGCGTCGCGCAGGTGCGCGGGGATGCCGTTGCCCAACCCGGCCCGCACATCGGCGATCGCCTGGTTGATGCCGAGGTAGGCGGCGTTGGACTTGGGCGCGGTGGCCAGGTGCACCACGGCCTCGGCCAGGATGATCCGCCCTTCCGGCATGCCGATCAGCTGCACCGCCTGGGCGGCGGCGACGGCGGTCTGCAGGGCGGTGGGGTCGGCCATGCCAACGTCCTCCGCGGCGGAGATCACGATGCGGCGGGCCACGAAACGGGGGTCCTCGCCGGCCTCCAGCATCCGGGCCAGGTAGTGCAGGGATGCGTCCACGTCGGAGCCACGGATGGATTTGATGAAGGCGCTGGCGACGTCGTAGTGCTGGTCCCCGGCGCGGTCGTAGCGGACCGAGGCGACGTCCAGGGCGCGTTCGGTGTGCTTGAGCTCGATGCTGACGGGCGTGCCGTCGGCCGGGGCACCGTCGACGTCGTCCGCGTCGCCGAACGCGACGCCGGCGGCCGCCTCCAGCGCGGTCAGGGCACGGCGTGCGTCGCCGCCCGAGAGCCGGACGAGGTGCGCCAGGGCCTCCCCCTCCAAAGACACCGAGCCGCCCAGGCCGCGGGGGTCCTCGACGGCGCGCAGCAGCAGGCCCTCGATGTCCGCGTCGGTGAGGGGCTTGAGGGTCAGCAGCAGGGAGCGCGAGAGCAACGGCGAAACCACCGAGAAGGACGGGTTCTCCGTGGTAGCAGCCACCAGGACCACCCAGCGGTTCTCGACGCCGGGCAGCAGCGCGTCCTGCTGTGCTTTGTTGAAGCGGTGGATCTCGTCCAGGAACAGCACCGTGGTGGTCTTGTAGAGGTCCCGGGCGGTCAGCGCCTCGTCCATCACGCGGCGGACGTCCTTGACCCCCGCGGTGATGGCGGAGAGCTCAACGAATTTGCGCCCCGGGCCCTTGGCGATCACGTGGGCCAGGGTGGTCTTGCCCGTGCCGGGAGGGCCCCAGAGGATCAGCGAGCTGGGGCCGGCCGGTCCGGTGGCGTTGCTGCCGGCCGCGAGCTGCCGCAGCGGGGAGCCGTGGCCCAGGAGGTGCTGCTGGCCGACGACGTCGTCCAGGGTCCGGGGACGCATGCGGACGGCCAGCGGACTGCGCGGGGCGGCTCGGCCGGAGCCGCCGTCGCCGGACTCATCGCCGAAGTCGTCGGCGTCGGGGTCGTTGTTCGCGGACGCCTTGTCCTGCCCTGCACCAAAGAGATCATCCACATAGATAGGCTACTTCTAGTTCCGGACGGTCCCCGCACGGCCGCCGGCCGACCTTACGCACCCCGCCCGACCGTTTCCAAGGGAGATCCGCCATGCCCAGCCCCGAGTCCCGCGTGGCCCGCGTCCCCGGGGAGCGGCTGGCCGGCTGGGTGGAGCGCTTCGCGGCCAGTCACGGACATCTTGAGGAATTCGACACCGACGACGGGTTGCTGCTGCGCGCCGCCGATGGTGCCGAGGCGCTCCTGCAGGCACCCTGGCCCGCGGACGGGCGCCCGGGCCGCGGCGACGACGCGATCACCCGGCTGGCCAGTCTGGCAGCGCAACCCCGGCCGCTGGGCCTCGTGCTGGTGCGCCGCGGCGGTTACTCGGTGGCCGTCGTTGCAGAGGGAAGAGTTGTGGCCTCGAAGACCGGCACCCGGCACGTGCAGTCGCGCACGGCCGCCGGCGGCTGGTCGCAGCAGCGCTTCGCCCGGCGCCGGTCCAACCAGGCCGACGCCCTGGTGGAGGCGGTCGCGGCGCACGGGGCCCGGATCTTCGCCGAGCACCGCATCGAGTACCTGGTTCCCGGCGGCGACCGGACCCTGGCGGACCTGGTCCTCGCCGAGCCGGTCCTGAAGCGCTACGCGCCGCTGGCCCGGCCGGCGTTCCTGGATGTTCCGGATCCGCGGGCGGCCGTGCTGAAGAAGGCCGCCGCCGACGCGTGTGCCGTGCGGATCCAGGTCACCGACCCGCCGTCGTAGGCGGGCAGTCGGAGTGGGGGCTATGTCGTCCCGGAGAGTACGCTCTGGGAATCCAGCCAGGGGGCATCGTCCGGTTCACCAGGCGGCCACCTGTCCCATTCCGGAAAAGGGTCCTCCGGCAACCCGGGCAGCAGATTTGCACCGTGTTGTGGCCAGGGATCCGGGGGAACGCTCGCCCCGGCCTCCCACCCGGGCGCCTGGGAGTTGAGCCACTCCACAGCCACGGGGGCCGGTGCCCACTGGGGTGGTTCCCAGTCCTGATGTTCGCTGGCGTACCTCCGGCCGGTGGGCGATGTCCACCCGGGCGGGTGGTTTGCCCCGGCGGGAGTCGGGGTCCAGGCGGTGGTGTGTTTCAGGCGGGGGTGTTTGCGGCAGGGCTGACCCAGGTTTCTGACGCCGGTGCCGCCTCCGTCGGCCCAGGCCAGGAGATGGTCGGCGTCGTTGTCCAGGGAAGCGTTGCTGCAGCCTGGAAATGGACACCTACCGTCGCGGAGCCTGAGCCACTGACGCATTGCCTTCGGAACGCGGTAGCTGGTCCGCCCGATCTCCAACGGGGCACCGTCGCGCGGATCCGTCAGGACCCGGTGAAACGAGTCGGCACCGTCGACTATCAGTCGGCGGGCCATCGACGGTGGGATCGGCCCGTGTCCATCGAGAACAGCCGGTTCCTCGGTGACACCGAGGAGGGCCATCACGGGGACGGTGATCAGGACCTGCGCCCGCGGCACCGGAACCTCCCCGGCGTGCGGGGCGCCGGGTGCTCCATCCTCGGCAGTTTCGGGGCCGGTACGACTGCCGAGCAGCCAGGTCGCCGCAATGTCCGCCCGGAGCTGCGCCAACGTCCGTTGCTCGTCGGGCGCCTGGAGGCTGCGGGCGGCAGCAGTGGTCCGCTCCCAGATGCCCGAAGCGGTGTCGGCGGGAAGGTAGGCCGACAGCCAGGCCATGCCGTCCCGGTCCGGGCAATATTCAACCCGCCGGTTCTCGACGCCTTTGGCATGGCGGGTTTCGATGCTGACCGGGTGGTGGCGTTCGCGCCAGCTGCGTGCCTTGGCCCGGAACCGTCCCGGGACGAGTTCTCCGGCGGGACAACCACGGGCGGGATTGGGTGCATTCGGGTCCAGGAAGTGGGCTTCCAGCTCCGCCGCACCGGCCGGGCTAAGGTTCGCGGTTTCGTCGACCAGGATCCGGGCGTGCTGCCAGGAGATCGTCCCGGCCCGCAGGGCGGCCAGGGTCAGTGGCAGCGCCGCTGTCAGGGCCCGGGCCTCTGAGATCAGGGCACCGGCGGCTCGCTCGCTGACGGTCAGGACGCAGGCGATCTCGGCAACGGTAGACATTTCCCGTGTTGTGCATTCATGAGGTGACCGTGCCGGCGGCGCCAGAGCCTCGGCCGCCCGAGTGTAGTCCGCGATCAGCCGCGCCTTCAGCGCCGCCATCCGGGCTTCCCATCGGGCGGATTCGGCCAGGGCGTGCAGACAGTCGTCGGCCAATTTCCGCAGCGGGTCTGCGGAATCGACGCCGCCATCCAAACCCGCCGCCAGCGCGTCGGCGGACCCGGTGAGGGCCGTCTGGGCCTCCCAGGTTTCCTCCACAAACGCTGCTGCGCCTTCCATAACCTCACAATAGGTCGAGGCACTGACATTTAACGGCGGACCGGGACGACTGTTCGTTGGGTGCGAAAGGCCGGCGACTGGAGATGAATGCGAGGGCACGGAGTCAGGGCCAAATAACCCCCTGCAGACTGACCGTGGTCAGCGGTTAGTCGTCAACATCCGGTCGGGGCTCTGCGGGGGCGGTCCTGCCGGTAGAGGTAGCGGCCGGCCACGGAGAACCCCGCCCGAGCGTAGAGTTCCCGCGCGCCGGTGTTGGCCGCCGTCACCAGCAGCCAGCACTCCCGTCGGCCCCGGGCCTCCGCCTCGCGCAGGAGGGTCCGCAGCACCCGCCCGGCATAGCCGCTGCGCCGGGCATCCGGCCTGGTGGCCATCCCGTAGATCCCGGCCGCCGTGGCCGCGCCGGAATCGCCGTCGTCGGCGGGCAGCGCCAGACGCCCGACGGCCGCGGGCTCCCCGTGCTCGTCCCGCACCAGCGCGTACAGCGACGGGCAGCCCTCCAGGATCGCCCGGGCCACCGGCAGGTTCTCCACCCCGCCCCGGCCGTCGACGCTCCACCAGAGCCGCAGCCATTCCTCCGAGGGGTGGTCCAGCACCTCCACCTCCGACGCGGCAGCAGCCTCCGAGTCTTCGGCGGCCGCACTATGCTCGCGGGTCAGGATCAGCGTCTCGGACTGCCGGGTGAAGCCCTCGGCGTCCAGGACGGCGTTCAGCGGCGCATACCCTGGCCCCTCAAACACCTGGAAGATCAACGGCAGGCGGCGCTCACGGTACCAGCGCCGCGCCTCGGCCAGGCTCCGGCGCAGCGCCTCCGGGTCCTCCCCCGGCTCACGGGGCCAGACGGAATTGGCCCTCTGGGTCACGCCGGAGGCGGCGCGCAGCACCCAGCCGCCGGCCCCGGCACGCTCGGCGGCCGGCCACGCGGCGTCCATCAGCCACTCCAGCTGCGGCACAAGCTCCGGCATTCACGGTCTCCTCCCGGCGGTATCACTGCCCGCCCTCAGTCCACTGAAAAAGCAGCAGCGGCTCCCCGGTGTCCCGGGAAGCCGCTGCTGCAAGCACCTAAAAAGCTACTTGGCGCCGTCGTTCTTCGGGGCCTCGGCCTTCTTGGCCTCGGGCTTGAAGTCGACCCCGGCCTCCTTGCGCTGCTGCGCCGTGATCGGCGCCGGCGCGGCGGTCAGCGGGTCGTAGCCGTTGCCGGTCTTCGGGAAGGCGATGACGTCGCGGATGGACTCCACGCCGGAGAGCAGAGCCACCACGCGGTCCCAGCCGAACGCGATGCCGCCGTGCGGGGGCGCGCCGAACTTGAAGCCTTCGAGCAGGAAGCCGAACTTCTCCTGCGCGTCCTCGTGGGAGAGGCCCATGACCTTGAAGACGCGCTCCTGCACGTCCCCCTGGTGGATACGGATGGAGCCGCCGCCGATTTCGTTGCCGTTGCAGACGATGTCGTAGGCGTAGGCCAGCGCCGTCTCCGGGTCGGTGTCGAAGGTGTCCATGAATTCGGGCTTGGGCGAGGTGAAGGCGTGGTGCACGGCGGTCCACTGGCCCCCGCCGACGGCGACGTCACCGGAGGCGACGGCGGCCGCGGCCGGCTCGAACATCGGGGCGTCGACCACCCAGCAGAAGGCCCAGTCAGCCGGGTTGATCAGGCCGGTGCGGTGGCCGATCTCCACGCGGGCAGCGCCGAGCAGCGCCCGGGACGGGGTCTTCTCGCCTGCGGCGAAGAAGATGCAGTCGCCCGGCTTGGCGCCGACGGCGTCGGCCAGGCCGGCGCGCTCGGTCTCGTTGAGGTTCTTGGCCACCGGGCCGGCCAGCTCGCCGTCTTCCTTGAACAGGACGTAGGCCAGGCCCTTGGCGCCGCGCTGCTTGGCCCATTCCTGCCAGCCGTCCAGGGTGCGGCGCGGCTGGGAGGCCCCACCGGGCATGACGACCGCGCCGACGTAGGGGGCCTTGAAGACGCCGAAGCTGGTGTCCCTGAAGAACTCGGTCAGTTCGGTGAGCTCCTGGCCGAAGCGCAGGTCCGGCTTGTCCGAGCCGTAGCGGGCCATCGCGTCGTTGTAGGTAATGCGCTGGATGGGCGTCGGGATCTCGACGTCGATCAGCTTCCAGAGCGCCTTCACGATGCCCTCGCCGAGGCTGATGATGTCTTCCTGCTCGACGAAGCTGGCCTCGATGTCCAGCTGGGTGAATTCCGGCTGCCGGTCCGCGCGGAAGTCCTCGTCACGGTAGCAGCGGGCGATCTGGTAATACTTCTCGAAGCCACCGACCTGCAGCAGCTGCTTGAACAGCTGCGGCGACTGCGGCAGCGCGTACCAGGAGCCGGGCGCCAGGCGGGCGGGGACCACGAAGTCGCGGGCGCCTTCCGGCGTCGAACGGGTCAGCGTCGGGGTTTCGATCTCGACGAAGCCTTCACCGTGCAGCAGCTCGCGGGCCACCCGGTTCGCCTCGGAGCGCAGGCGCAGGTTCCGGGCGGGGCCGGGGCGGCGGAGGTCCAGGTAGCGGTGCTTCAGGCGGGCTTCCTCGCCGACCTCGACGTGCTCGTCGATCTGGAACGGCAGCGGCTCGGAGGTGTTCAGGACGGTGACCGTCTCGGCGATGACCTCGATCTCGCCGGTGGCCAGCGCCGGGTTCTCGTTGCCCTCGGGACGCTTAGAAACGGTGCCCGTAACCTGCAGGACGTACTCGTTGCGCAGGCCGTGGAAGACCTCTTCCTCACGGACGACGACCTGGGCGACGCCGGACGCGTCGCGCAGGTCCACGAATGCGACACCACCGTGGTCACGACGCCGGCCGACCCAGCCGGCGAGGGTTACGGTTTGTCCAATGTGCTCGGAGCGAAGGGATCCGAGGTCGTGTGTGCGCAGCACAGCTCGCCTTTCAGAAGGAAAACAGGGTGGTATTAAATGGGACCGCTACGGGAACGGTCCCGTCCGAGTTTACCCGTTGGAGAGGCCACCCCCGCCATGGCGCAAGCAATCCCCGAACCCGCCCGGCTGCAGCGCCGGCTGGGCGTGGTCGATTCGACGGCGATCGGGCTGGGGTCGATGCTCGGCGCCGGCGTCTTCGTCGTCTTCTCCCCGGCCGCGGCCCTGGCCGGTCCCTGGCTGCTCGTGGCGGTGGCGGTGGCCGGCGTGGTGGCGTACTGCAATGCGGTGGCCTCCGCCCAGCTGGCGGCCCGGTACCCGTCCAGCGGCGGCACCTATGTGTACGGTCGGCAGCGGCTGGGTGAGTGGCCGGGCTTCCTGGCCGGCTGGGGGTTCGTGACCGGGAAGACGGCGTCCTGCGCGGCGATGGCCCTGACCTTCGGGCACTACGTGGCGCCGGGACTCGCGACGCCGCTGGCGGTGGCCGCCGTCGTCGTCCTGACCGGCGTGAACCTGCTGGGCATCACCCGCACCGCCCTGGTGACCAAGATCCTGCTGGCAGTTGTGCTGGCCACCCTGGCGCTGGTTGCCGTCGCGGCGGCCGCCGGGCCGCACGCCGGCGGCTTCACGGTCATCGACGCCGGCGGGGGCCTCGGGGACGACTCCGCCTGGGGAGTGCTACCCGCGGCGGGGCTGATCTTCTTCGCGTTCGCCGGGTACGCCCGGATCGCGACCCTGGGCGAGGAGGTCAAGGATCCCGCCACGACCATTCCGCGTGCCATCCTCGGCGCGCTGGGCGGCGCGTTCGTGATCTACCTCGGCCTCGCCGCGCTGCTGCAGTGGCAGCTTCCGGCCGGGCAGCTGGCCCGCTCGACGGCGCCGCTGCTGGACGCCGTCGCCGCCTCGCCGCTGCACGGCTTCGCGGCGGTGGTGCAGTTCGGCTCCGCCGCGGCGTGCCTGGGCGCGCTGCTTGCCCTGATCACCGGCGTCGGCCGGACCACCCTGGCGATGGCGCGCGAGCGGGACCTGCCGCCGGTGCTGGCGCGCGTGGGCGGCGGCCACGCGGTCCCGTTCGTCGCCGAACTCACGGTCGCGGCGGTGGCGATCGGGCTGCTGCTGACCTCGAACGTGCTGACCGTGGTCGGGTTCTCCAGCTTCGGCGTGCTGGTCTACTACGCGGTGACCAACGCGGCAGCCTTCACGCTTCCCGAACGGGCGTGGCACGCGCCGCGCTGGCTGAACGTGCTGGGATTCGCCGGCTGCCTGGTGCTGGCGGCCACCCTGCCGACGGCGTCCGTATCCGTCATGGCGGCCCTGCTGGCCGCCGGCGTCGTGGTCCGGCTGCTGGTGCTGCGCCGCCGGCGACGCGCCGCCGGGGCTTAACCCCGGAGGCCCTCAGCGGAAGGACCTAGGCGCGGCTGACCGTCACGTGCAGGTCCTCGTCCGCGGGGGTCCAGGTGGCGGGGTCGGCGTCGACCTGCTCGCCGCTGCGGATGTCCTTGACCTGGTGCTTGCCGTCCTCGTCGGTGAACCAGACGAACGGGATGCCGCGGCGGTCCGCGAACTTGATCTGCTTACCGAACTTCTCGGCCTTCGCGGCGACCTCCGTGGCGATGCCGCGGGCGCGCAGCTGCGCGGCGACGTCCTGCGCGGCGCCCCAGCTCTCGTCAGTGTTCAGCGCCACCAGCACGGCGGTGGGCACGGAGCGGGAGGCCTTCGCGAGGTCCTGACTGAGGATCCGGGAGACCAGGCGGGTGACGCCGATGGAGAGGCCGACGCCGGGGAACGTCCGGTTGCCCTTGCTGGCGAGGGCGTCGTAGCGGCCGCCGGAGCAGATGGAGCCGAGCTGTTCGTGGCCCACCAGGACGGTCTCGACGACCGTGCCGGTGTAGTAGTCCAGGCCGCGGGCGATGCTGAGGTCCGCCACCACCTTGCCGGGCGCGCGCTGTACCGCGGCGGAGATGACCTGTTCGAGTTCGCTCAGGCCCTCCTCGAGGAGGTCATTGCTGACGCCGAGGGCGCGGACCTGCTCGACGAACCCGGTGTCCGGGGTGCGGATCGAGGCCAGGGCCAGGGCGGCGCGGGCCTGCTCGTCGGTGGCGCCGAGTTCGGTCTTCAGCAGTTCGGCCACCTTGTCAGCGCCGATCTTCTCCAGCTTGTCGATGCTGCGCAGCACGCCGGCGGTGTCCGTCAGCCCGATGCCGGTGTAGAAGCCCTCGGCCAGCTTGCGGTTGTTGATCCGGAGCAGGAAGTCGGGGATCGGTAGGGCGCTGAGTGCCTCGGCGATGACCAGCGCGATTTCGACGTCGTAGCGGAACGGCAGGGTTCCGTCACCGACGATGTCGATGTCCGCCTGGGTGAACTCGCGGGCCCGGCCTTCCTGCGGACGCTCGCCCCGCCAGACCTTCTGGATCTGGTAGCGGCGGAACGGGAAGGCGAGGTAACCGGCGTTCTCCACCACGTAGCGGGCAAAGGGGACGGTCAGGTCGAAGTGCAGGGCCAGGGCATTGGGATCGGTCTTCGCCGTCGCCGCGGAGGCCGGGTCGGCGTCGTCGTCCTGCAGCCGGCTGAGCCCGTAGACCTCCTTGTCGATCTCGCCCTTGCGCAGGAGTTGTCCCACGGTTTCCACGGCGCGCGTCTCGATCGAGGAGAAGCCGTGCAGCTCGAAGGTCCTCCGGAGCGTGTCCAGGACATGGAGTTCCACCAACCGCTCCTCGGGAAGCCACTCGGGGAATCCGGACAGGGAGGCGGTGCGTGCCATGGTGGAATTTTCTCCTCTGGTGACGACGGCGGATCCGGCTGCCGCGGCGTCGCCCGCGGACCGGCCAGTCGTGCATAAACTGTGTGCGGCAGTCAGTTTATGCTTTTTCCCGCACGTATCCGTACTTGCGGCCCGACCCCAGGAGGACTTTTGGCGGCGAGTTCACGCAGTGCCCGCGAGGCAAAGCGGCGCGTCCATCAGATGGAGGCCAAGCGCGAGCTGCGCCGGCACCAGGACAAGCGCCGGAAGCGTGACAACATCATCGCCGGTGCCACCGGTGGCGCAGCGCTGGTGCTGGCCCTGGTCCTTCAGCTGACCGTCTTCGCCAGCAACCCCACCGAGGAAGAGTTCAAGGCCGCCGAGGCCGGCCTGAGCACCCCGTCGGCGACGCCGACCCCGGCCGCCAGCAACGGCGAGAACATCCCCAAGCCGGAGACCGCCGCCGGGAAGACCTTCACCGGCGACCTCAAGCTCAACCGCGGCACCCTGGGCGTGGAACTGGACGGGACCAAGGCCCCGCAGGCCGCCGCCGTGTTCAAGTCCCTGGCGGACCAGAACTTCTACGCCGGCGTCAGCTGCCACCGTCTGACCACGGCCGACTCCTTCGGCGTGTTGCAGTGCGGGTCAAAGACCGGCGACGGCGCCAGCGATCCCGCCTATACGTGGGGCCCCTTGGAGAACACCCCCACGGACAACAAGTACCCGGCCGGAACCATCGCGGTGGCCCGCACCGGTAACAACGCCTACGGCAACGGGACACAGTTCTTCATCGTCTACAAGGACACCGTGATTCCGGCCGATTCGGCCGGCGGCTACACCGTGGTGGGCAAGGTGACCTCCGGCCTGGATGTGGTCTCCGGGATCGCTGCGGCCGGCATCAAGCCGGGCACCAGCGCCACGGACGGCGCGCCGGTGGAATCAGTCACGATAGACTCGTTCTCTCTGAAGTAACCAGCCGTGCTCCCGGAGCATCGGTCCCGGTATTTCCCTCCAAGCGAAAGACTTCTAGCGGTGACAGACAGTCAGAAATCCGACGAAACAGTGGCAGCAGCTGCCAGCGAGATTGAATCCGGCGCGCCGGTGACGGAACAGGCTCCCGCGGCGGAGGCCCCCGCGGCTCCGGCTCCGGCGGCCGCACCCCGGCCGGCCCCGCGCCCTGCTCCCTCCCCCGCTGCCTTCGCGGCACGGCCCAAGGCAGCGCCGTCGCCGGCCGCTCCCGCCGTCGCCGCAGCTGCCCCGAGCACCTCGGCCGCCGAGGCCGCCCGCTGGGGCCGGGTGGAGGGTGACGGCCACGTCTTCCTCACCATCGATGGCGCCGAGCACCCGGTGGGCCAGTACCCCGGCGTGAGCGACGACGAGGCGCTGGCGTACTTCGCCCGCAAGTACGACGACGTCGTGGCCCAGATCGTCCTGCTGGAACAGCGCGTCGCGTCCAAGGCCCCCGCCGCGGACATGCAGAAGACCGTTACCCACCTGCGCGAGCAGCTGGCCGAGCGGAACATGGTGGGCGACCTGCGCGCCGCCGAGGGCCGCCTGGACACCCTCTCCGGCCAGATCACCGAACTGGAGAAGTCCGAAAAGGCCGAACACGACGCCGTCCGCGCGGCCGAGCTCGCTGCCCGTGAGGCGATCGTCGCCGAGGCCGAGCAGATCTCCGCGCAGGATCCGTCCCAGGTGCAGTGGAAGACCTCCAGCGCCCGGATGAACGAGCTGTTCGAGAACTGGAAGACCGCCCAGAAGAGCGGCGTCCGGCTCGGCCGCAGCAACGAGGATGCCCTGTGGAAGCGGTTCCGCGCCGCGCGCACGGTCTTCGACCGGCACCGCCGCGCCTACTTCTCCCAGCTGGACAGCAACAACTCCGCCGCCAAGGCCGCGAAGGAGAAGCTGATCGTCGAGGCCGAGGCGCTCTCCTCCTCCACCGACTGGGGCTACGCCGCCGGCGAATACCGCCGCCTGATGGACCAGTGGAAGGCCGCCCCGCGCGCCAGCCGCAAGGACGACGACGCGCTCTGGGCACGCTTCCGCGCCGCCCAGGACGTATTCTTCACGAACCGACAGGCCGCCAACGAGGAAATCGACCAGGAATATGGCGCGAACCTCGTGGTGAAGGAGGCGCTCCTGGCCGAGGCCATCGGGCTGCTGCCGATCACGGACCTCGCCGCCGCCAAGAAGGCACTGCAGTCCATCCGTGACCGCTGGGAGGAAGCCGGCAAGGTTCCCCGCGCCGACATGGGCCGCGTCGAGGCCGGTCTCCGCAAGGTCGAGGACGCCGTCCGGCACGCCGAGGACGAGAACTGGAAGCGCTCCAACCCGGAGACGAAGGCCCGCACCAACAGCGCGCTCTCGCAGCTGGAATCGGCCATCGCCGGTCTGAAGGAGGACCTCGCCAAGGCCGAAAAGGCCGGGGACGAGCGGAAGATCAAGGATGCCCGGGAGGCCCTTGAGGCCCGCCAGGCGTGGCTGGAACAGCTGGAGCGCTCCGCGAACGAACTCTCCTGATACCCCGGGCCCCAGCGGCCCGAACAGGTGTTACCCGGGCCCCGGCCCCGTTATCCACATGACGGGACCGGGGCCTGTTCCATGTCCGGGGACCGCGGCACGATGGCTCAATGACCCTTCCGTTGGCCCCCTCCGTCCCCGCGGGGTTCGACCCGCCAGTGCTGTACTCGCCGGGGCCGCTGTTTTCGTGGGCGGAACTGCAGGCCATGGCGGCCGACGGCGTGCTGACGCGGATCTCCCAGCGCGGCTTCCTGCCGCCCGGGTCCCCGGCCACGCCGCAGCTCCGCGCACGGGCCGCGGCGGCGCTGATCCCGGCCGCCATCCGGCAGCGGGTGGTGGCCGGCCGGATGACAGCGGCCTGGATCTACGGCTGCGCCCGGGAGCCGGACCGGCTGGCGCTCCTGGTGGACGCCAACCGGCGCATCTCCAGCCTCCGCGGCGCCCGGGGCTGCAGCTTCCACGAGACGCGGCTCGGGACCATGGATGTGGTGAGCCTGGGCGGGCTGATGGTCTCCAGCCCGCTGCGCACCGCCGTCGACATCGCCCTGCATGTCCGGCCCGAACACGCCGTGCCAGCGCTCACCGCGTTGCTGGCGGCGCCGGAACTGCCCGTCCGCCTGAACCTGCTGGTCCGGGCCGTCGAGGCCGTGCCGCGGCTGCCGTACAAGAACTCGGCCCTCGCGGTGCTGGAAAGGGTCCGGGAGGGCAGTGGGTAGCCGGTGAGGGCTAGCTTCCGGGGCTAGCTGCGGCGGCGGTTGCCGGTGGTGCGGTAGACGTCGAAGACCCCATCGATCCGACGGACGGCGCTGAGCACGTGGCTCAGGTACTTCGGATCGCCCATCTCGAAGGCGAACTTGGAGATCGCCACCCGGTCGGTGGAGGTGTGGACGCTGGCGGCGAGGATGTTCACATGGTTCTCCGAGAGCACCCGGGTGACGTCGGAGAGCAGCGACTTGCGGTCCAGTGCCTCGACCTGGATCTCCACGAGGAACACGCTCGACTGGGTGGGTGCCCACTCGACCTCGACAATCCGGTCCGGCTGGTCCATCAGGCCGGAGACGTTCGTGCAGTCGGTGCGGTGGACCGACACTCCGGAACCGCGGGTGACGAAGCCCAGGATCGGGTCCGGCGGCACCGGGGTGCAGCAGCGGGCCAGCTTGACCCAGACGTCGTCCACGCCGCGGACCACCACGCCGGAGTCGGAGTACCGGGTCTTGGACACCTGGGCCGGGATGGAGACCTCGGTGAGGTCGTCTTCGGGCGTGTCGTTGCCGCCCAGGCTCTCGACCAGGCGCTCCATCACGGACTGGGCGGAGGTGTGACCGTCGCCCACCCCGGCGTACAGGCCGGAGATGTCCGTGTATTTGAAGTCCTCGGCGATCGCGGCGAGGGCGTCGTGGGTCATCAGTCGCTGCAGCGGCAGGTTCTGCTTGCGCATCGCCTTGGTGAGCAGGTCCTTGCCGCGGTCGATTGCCTCTTCGCGGCGTTCCTTGCTGAACCACTGGCGGATCTTGTTCCGGGCCCGGGCGCTCTTGACGAAGTGCTGCCAGTCCTGGCTGGGGCCGGCGCCCTCCGCCTTGGAGGTGAAAATCTCCACCCAGTCGCCGTGGTTGAGTTCGCTGTTGAGCGGGACGAGCTTGCCGTTGACGCGGGCGCCGATGGTCCGGTGACCCACCTCGGTGTGCACGGCGTAGGCGAAGTCCACCGGGGTGGACCCGGCCGGCAGGGCCATGACCTCGCCCTTGGGGGTGAAGACGAAGACCTCGCGGGCGTTGATTTCGAAGCGCAGGGAGTCCAGGAACTCGCCCGGGTCAGAGGTTTCCTGCTGCCAGTCCACCAGGGAGCGCAGCCAGCCCATGTCGCCGTCCCGCGGGCTTCCGGGGCCGGCGGCGGTGCGGTTGGGCTGGTCCTTGTACTTCCAGTGCGCGGCGACGCCGTACTCGGCGCGGCGGTGCATCTCGTGCGTGCGGATCTGGATTTCCACCGGCTTGCCGCCGGGGCCGATCACCGTGGTGTGCAGCGACTGGTACATGTTGAACTTCGGCATCGCGATGTAGTCCTTGAACCGGCCGGGCAACGGGTTCCAGCGGGAGTGCATCGCGCCGAGGGCGGCGTAACAGTCACGGACCGAGTCGACCAGGACGCGGACGCCCATGAGGTCGTTGATGTCGTCGAAGTCCTTATCGCGGACGATCATCTTCTGGTAAATCGAGTAGTAGTGCTTGGGCCGGCCGGTGATGGTGGCCTTGATCTTGGCCGCGCGCAGGTCCTCGGTGATCTGGTTGCGGATGACCGCCAGGTTCTTCTCGCGTTCGGGGGTGCGCTCCCCCACCATGCGGACGATCTCCTCGTACACCTTGGGGTAGAGCGCCGCGAAGGAAAGGTCTTCGAGTTCCCACTTGATGGTGTTCATGCCGAGACGGTGGGCCAGCGGTGCGAAAATTTCCAGCGTCTCGCGGGCCTTCTTGGCCGAGGATTCGGCGGAGACAAACCGCCAGGTACGGGCGTTGTGCAGCCGGTCCGCGAGCTTGATCATGAGGACGCGGATGTCCTTGGCCATGGCCACGACCATCTTGCGGACGGTCTCGGACTGTGCGGCCTCGCCGAAGCTGACCTTGTCCAGCTTGGTGACGCCGTCCACCAGCATGGCCACCTCGGGCCCGAACTCCCCCTTGAGGTCATCCAGCGTGTAGGAGGTGTCCTCCACCGTGTCATGCAGCAGGGCAGCGGCGAGGGTGGTGCCGTTCATGCCGAGTTCGGCCAGGATGGTCGCCACCGCCACGGGGTGGGTGATGTACGGATCCCCGCTCTTGCGCTTTTGGCCGCGGTGGCAGCGTTCGGCCACCACGAAGGCACGCTGGATCAGTTCGAAGTCGTCCTTGGGGTTGTTGGCGCGGACGGTGCGCAGCAACGGCTCCAGGATCGGCGAGTAGGCGGGGGTGCCGCGGCCGGTGAGGCGGGCCAGGCGTGAGCGGGTGCGTTCGCGCCGGCCGGGGAAAGTGGGACGGGTGCCGGTGTTGTCTACGGGCACGGCCGCGTCGGGGCGTCCGGGAGCGGCCACGCCAGTCTGTGAACCCTGGCCGTGGGCCTCTTCCGCCGGTACTGCAGGCGCCGACGTCGAACGTTCTTCCAAGAAAGCAACCTCTTCCAACCCGTTAATTACTCAAGTGTATTCCCGCGGCGAGACAGTTCGATAACCGGCGCGAACGGCCGACGGGCCGGAGAGCGTCCTGGACGTTCTCCGGCCCGTCGGGCTGTGCTGCTGTAGTGGCCTGTCAGGCGGTCGCGGCGGCGGTCTTGGCGGCGTTGTCCGCCCGGCGCTGCTGCACCCGCTTGGCCTGCTTGACCAGCTCCGGCTCACCCTGGCGCAGCCACGCGTACAGCGGGGCGGCGACGAAGATGGTGGCGGCGGTGCCGATCAGGATGCCCACGAAGAGGGCGAGCGACAGGTCGCGCAGGGTGCCGGCGCCGAGGAGCCCGGCACCGATGAAGAGGATCGCGCCGACCGGCAGGATCGCCACCATCATGGTGTTGATGGAGCGGACCAGGGTCTGGTTGACGGCCAGGTTGACCTCTTCGGCGAAGGTCCGCCGGGTGGACGCCTGCAGGTCCGCGGTGTTCTCGCGGATCTTGTCGAAGACCACCACGGTGTCGTACAGCGAGTAGCTGAGGACCGTGAGGAAGCCGATGATCGCGGACGGGGTGACCTCGAAGTCGCTGAGCGAGTACACGCCGGCGGTGATGAACATCGTGGCCGCCATGCCGGCCAGGGCCGAGAGTGACATCTTCCAGGTCCGGAAGTACAGCGCCATCAGCACCGCGGCGAGGCCGACGAAGACGGCCAGGCCGAGCAGGGCCTGCTGGGTCACGTCCGCACCCCAGGTGGGGCCGACGAAGGTGGAGGTCACCTCGTTGTCCGTCACGCCGTAGGCCTTGGTCAGACCGTCCTTGATCTTCAGCGTCTCGTCGTCGGTGAGCTTGTCGGTCTGGATCCGCATGGTGTTGCCAGCGACGTTGGCCACCCGCGGCAGGCTGCCGGAGACGACGTCCTGGACCGCCTTCTCGCCGAGGCCCGGGTCGCGGTCCTTGACGTTGGAGACGGTGAACTCGGAGCCGCCGCGGAACTCGATGCCGAGGTTGAAGCCGCCCTTGACCACCGGGAGGAGGATCGAGAGCGCGACGGCGGCCGCGGCGATCAGGAACCAGATCTTCTTGGACCCGACGAAGTCGTAGGAGCGCTTGCCGGTGTAGAGCTCGTTACCGAATGTAGCGAAGCTGGCCATTTACTTGCCCTCCTTGGACGAGTTCTTGCCGGAACCGGCGAGCTGGCTTTGGCCGGCCTGCTCCTGCCGTTCCGCGAGACGCCGTTCTGCGATCGTCATGCGCCGTTCGGCTTCGGCCGCGGCCTTGGTGTTCTTGGCGCGTACGACGGCGACCGGCTTGTCCTCGGGGGTCCGGATCCGGCCCGCGCCGCGGTACAGCGGCACCGCGCCGAGGCGCTTGGGATCCAGGCCGGAGAAGGTGTGGCCCTCGCCGAAGAACTTGGTCCGGGCCAGCAGCTGCAGCGTCGGGTGGGTGAACATGAACACGACGATCAGGTCGGCAATCGCGGTCAGGCCCAGGGTAAAGGCGAAGCCACGGACGTTGCCGACGGCGACGAAGTACAGCACCAGGGCGGCCAGGAGGTTCACGGCCTTGGAAGCCAGGACGGTCCGCTTGGCGCGCTTCCAGCCGTTCTCCACGGCCGAGACCAGGCCGCGGCCCTCACGCAGTTCGTCGCGGATGCGTTCGAAGTAGACGATGAAGGAGTCGGCGGTCTGACCGATGGCCACGATGATGCCGGCCACGCCGGCCAGGGACAGGCGGTAGTTCTCCGTCCAGCCCAGGATCGCGATGGCGAGGTACGTCAGGGCACCGGCGACGACGAGCGAGGCGACGGTGACGAAGCCGAGGGCCCGGTACTGGAACAGCGAGTACACGACCACCAGCAGCAGGCCGATGAGACCGGCGAGCATGCCCATGCGCAGCTGCTCCCCGCCGAGGGTGGCGGAGATCTGCTGCTCGCTCTGGATGTCGAAGCTGATTGGCAGGGCGCCGAAGCGGAGCTGGTCCGAAAGCGCCTTGGCGGATTGTTCGGTAAAGCCGCCGGTGATCTGCGGGCGTCCGTCGGTGATGACGGCCTGCGACCGCGGGGCGGAGATGACCTGATCGTCCAGGACGATCGCGAACTGGGACTTCGGGTCCGAGCCGGTGGCGCCGCCGGCGGCGACGTAGAACTGGTTCAGCCGCTCGGTGACGGTCTTGAACTTGGCGGTGCCCTGATCATTGAACTGGATGTCGACGGCCCACTCGTTGGTGACGGCGCCCTGGGCGCCGCGCTGGAGCTGGAAGGACGAGGTCTTGATGTCCGAGCCCTTCACCTCCACCGGGCCGAGGATGTACTTCACCGCGGGCTTGCCGTCGGCGGCGGGCTCGCAGGTGACCAGCGGCTTGGCCGGGTCGGAGCGTTCCTGCTTGTCCTGGGACGGGTTGTCGCAGTCGAGCGCCTCGAACTTCTTGTAGACGTCGGCGGTGACCCAGTTCTCGTCGCTGCTGTTCGCGGGAGCGGCGGTGGGCTTGGGCAGCTTATCCTCGGGGGTGCGCTGGGCTTCGGGCACTGCAGCGCCGGCACCGGCCTGGATGACCGGGCGGAAGTTCATGTCCGCGGAGGCCTGGATCAGGGCGCGGGTTTCCTTGGAGGGGGTACCCGGGAGGCTGACGACGACGTTGCGCCCGGACTGGGTGGAGATTTCGGCCTCGGCGACGCCGGAGCCGTCCACGCGCTGGCGGATGATCGCCACGGCCTGGTTGAGCTGGTCTTCGTTGATGCCCGTGTTGCCCTCGACCTTGGGCGCCAGGATCATCTGGGTGCCGCCTTCGAGGTCCAGGGCGAGCTTGGGAGCCCAGCTGGCCTGTCCGGCCATGGTGCCGCCGGCCAGGACTGCGGTCAGGGCGACGAGGATAACGCCAAGCCAGACCAGCACCCTGCGGGCTGAGTTTTTAGGGCCAGTTCGTGCCATTGTCGATCTTTCTATTGTTTACGGAAGAACCGCCGGCGCAGACCTCTCAGGCCCGCACCGGCGGATGCCCGCGCACCGTGGTTCCGCGGGTAGCTCAGGAGGCAGACTAGCTGTCTTTCCTGTTCTCATCGTTCAGGCGGCGCAGGGTTTCCTCCGGCGTTTCGGCGCGCGGGGCCTCCGCGGCCGGGGCTGCACCGGCGACGCCGGCGTCGTGGGTGTCGGCCTTGCCGAGGGTGAGCGAGGAGGCGTCGTCGGGAACCACGGTCGGCTCCTCGGCGGCGGCGACCGGCTCGACGATCTTGGTCACGGCCTGGCGGTGGACCGTGGCGGTGTTGCCCGGGGACAGTTCCAGGACAACCTTGTTCTCGGCGTCGTCGATGGAGACGATGCGGCCGAACAGGCCGAAGCTGGTCATCACGTCAACGCCGGGCCCGAACTTCGACTGGAGCTCTGCCTGCTGCTGCTGCGTCTTCTTGTTGCGGCGGAACATCATGAAGACGAACACGCCGAGCATGACGAACAGGAGAATTGTCATTGGATCCAAGGGGAAAGTTCCGTTCTGTACTTGCAAGCTGGTTTCACAGCACCGTCAGCTTCGTCCCTGGCCACGCGGCGCACGGCCCGGCAGCAAACCCATGCCGGCCAGCGGCGGCTGGCGGGAGCCGCCCTGCGGAAACGAAGGCCCGAACGTGCCGAGCGTCATACCAGTCTAAAGGGAAAACGGCCCGGGCGAGTGCTATTGCCGGTTACGGATGGGTTGCGGCCGGTTCCCCGCCGGCGCCGTCTTCCTCGAACAGGCCCAGGGGTTCCTGTCCGAAGACCCCGGCGGGAACCGCGAAGCCCAGATGGGTCCAGGCGGGGGCGAGGGCGATCCGTCCGCGCGGGGTGCGGCCCAGCAGGCCTTCCCGGACCAGGTAGGGCTCGGCGACGGTTTCGACGGTTTCGGTTTCTTCGCCGACGGCAATCGCCAGCGTGGACAGGCCCACGGGGCCGCCGCCGAACTTGGTGATCAGCGCTTCCAGGACGGCGCGGTCCAGCCGGTCAAGGCCCCGCTTGTCCACCTCGTACATGTCCAGGGCGGCCGAGGCGCTGCGGGCATCGATCTGCTCCACGCCGTGCACCAGCGCCCAGTCGCGGACCCGGCGCAGCAGCCGGTTGGCGATGCGGGGCGTGCCGCGGGAGCGTCCGGCGATCTCGCTGAATCCGGCCGAGTTGACCTTCAGGTCCAGCAGCCCGGCGGAGCGGCGGAGCACCAGTTCCAGTTCCTCGACGGCGTAGAACTCGAGGTGGCCGGTGAAGCCGAAGCGGTCACGAAGTGGACCGGGCAGCAGGCCGGCGCGGGTGGTGGCACCGACCAGGGTGAACGGCGGCAGTTCCAGCGGAATGGCCGTCGCGCCGGCTCCCTTGCCGACAACGATGTCGACGCGGAAGTCCTCCATGGCCATGTATAGCATTTCCTCGGCGGGCCGGGACATGCGGTGGATCTCATCCAGGAACAGCACCTCGCCCTCGGAGAGCGAGGACAGGATGGCGGCGAGGTCGCCGGCGTGCTGGATGGCGGGGCCGCTGCTGATCCGGAGCGGGGCGTTCATTTCCGCGGCGATGATCATGGACAGGGTGGTCTTGCCCAAGCCGGGAGGGCCGGAGAGTAGCACATGGTCGGCGCTGCGGCCGCGGATGCGGGAGGCCTCAAGGACCAGGGACAACTGCTTGCGGACCCGGTGCTGGCCGACGAAGTCGTGCAGGTTCTTGGGCCGGAGCGCCGCCTCGATGGCGCGCTCCTCGGGCTCCTCTCCCCCGGCGACGAGGGACGGCTCAGCCACGGGTGCCTACCCGGTTCCCGGCACGGGCGCCGTCCTGGCCCAGCCAGCGCAGGGTGGCGCGGAGGATCTCGGCAACGTTGCCGCGCTCGGCCAGTTCCGGGGAGTCGGCCAGGGATTTGTCGATGCTGCTGGTGGCGTCTTTCTCGGACCACCCGAGGCTGGTCATGGCCGCGACCACCTGCGGCTTCCACACGGCCTCGACCGAGCGGACCGTGGCGGCGGCGTCGGTGGTGCCGTGCGGGACCAGCTTGCCGGCGAGTTCGAGGACGATGCGGCCGGCGACCTTGGGGCCGATGCCGGGGACCTTTGTAAACGCCTTGCCGTCGCCGGAGTGCGCGGCGACGCGGATGGCCTCGGGGTCGTGGACGGCGAGGACCGCCAACGCCAGCCGCGGCCCGACGCCGCTGACGCTGAGCAGGATGTCGAAGACCTCCCGCTCGTCGTCGCTGGCGAAGCCGAAGAGGGTGAGCGAGTCCTCGCGGACGATGAGCGAGGTGAAGACCTTGCCCTCCTCGCCGACATGGAGCTTGCTGAGGGTCTGCGGAGTGGCGTAGACGCTCATGCCGGCACCGTTGAGGTCGATCACCGCCGAGGAGAGGCCGACGTGCGCAACGGTTCCGCGGAGAAAACTGATCAAGGCCTGGCTCCTGAGTTATCCGAACATATCTACGAATACCGTACCAAGCGGGCGGAGGTTTGGCCCGTTACTTGGCGGCACGGCGCGCTTTGAGCTCCGCGTCGGCCCAGGCCCGCTGCGCCGGGGTGAGCGCCGAGCGCGACGCGGCGGCCGCCGTCGGGATCCGCGCACTGGCGGCACCGGCCGCGGCGACTCCCCCGCCGGAACGCCACGCATGCGTGATGGCCAGGGCCAGGGCGTCGGCGGCGTCGGCCGGTCGCGGCGGGGCGTCCAGGCGCAGGATCTTGGTGACCAGCTTGGTCACGGCATCCTTGTTGGAGGTCCCGCTGCCGGTCACGGCCGCCTTGACCTCCGAGGGGGTGTGCAGGGCGACGGGGATGCCTCGCCGGGCCGCGGCGGCGATGACGACGCCGGAGGCCTGGGCGACGCCCATCACGGTGCTGACATTGAGCTGCGAGAAAACCCGCTCAACGGCCAGGACCTGCGGCTGGTACTTGTCCAGCCACTCGTCGATGGCGGTGGCGATCACCAGCAGCCGCTGGTCCAGGCTTTCCTCCGGCGAGGTGCCGACGACGCCGAAGTCCACCATGGTGGCGCGGCGGTTACGTTCGACGTCCACGACGCCGATCCCGCAGCGGGTGAGGCCGGGGTCGACGCCGAGGACGCGAAGGGTCACTCGGCTTCCAGGGCGGCCTGTACTTCGTCGCTCAGGTCAGCGTTGCTGTAGACGTTCTGGACGTCGTCGAGGTCCTCGAGGGCGTCGACGAGCTTCATGAACTTCTTTGCCGCCTCGAGGTCCAGCGGGACCTGCATGGAGGGCACGAACTCGGCCTCGTCGGTGTCGTATTCGATCCCGGCTTCCTTGAGCGCGTCGCGGATGGCCTGCAGGTCGGTCGGCTCGGAGTGGATCTCGAAGCTCTCGCCGTTGTCCTTGACCTCCTCGGCGCCGGCGTCGAGGACGGCCATCAGCACGTCGTCCTCGGTCAGGCCGTTCTTGGGCAAAGACACGACGCCCTTGCGGGTGAAGAGGTAGCTGACGGACCCGGGGTCGGCGATGGTGCCGCCGTTGCGGGAGATGGCCAGGCGGACCTCGGAGGCGGCACGGTTCTTGTTGTCCGTGAGGCACTCGATCAGCAGGGCCGAACCCTGCGGGCCGCGGCATTCGTACATGATCTCGGTGTAGTCCACGACCTCGCCGGTGAGGCCGGCGCCGCGCTTGATGGCGCGATCGATGTTGTCGTTGGGGACCGAGGTCTTCTTGGCCTTGGTGACGGCCAGTTCCAGGCCGGGGTTGCCGGCGAGGTCCGGTCCGCCCATCCGGGCGGCAACTTCGATGTTCTTGATCAGCTTTGCGAACGACTTGGCCCGTCGGCTATCGATGATGGCCTTTTTGTGCTTGGTCGTCGCCCATTTGGAGTGGCCTGACATGCTTTACGCTTCTCCTCTGATCATTCGAATAAACAGTTCATGCACGCGCTTTTCCCCTGTCACTTCCGGGTGGAAGGAGGTGGCCAGCAGCTTGCCGGAACGCACTGCAACAATTCTAGCGGCCCCGTCCAGCACGCCGGAGGCTCCGGTGCCGGTGGGTTCCACCCGGGCGAGGACCTCAACGCCGGATCCCACGCGTTCCACCCACGGGCCGCGGATGAACACGGCGTGCACGGGGGCGACGCCGGTGTCCCCGGCGCTGAACTCCAGTCCCTTGAAGTCCAGGTCCGTTTCAAAGGATTCCCGCTGCCGGCCGAAGGCGTTCCGCCGGACGGTCATGTCCAGGCCGCCGAAGGTCTGCTGCGGGTTACCGGCCAGGTCGGTGGCCGGGTCGGTGAGGTCGTCGGCCAGCAGGATCATGCCGGCGCAGGAGCCGTAGACCGGCAGGCCGTCGCGGATCCGGCCGACGAGGGGTTCGCGGAGTTCGAAGGCACGGGAGAGCTTGTCGATGGTGGTCGATTCGCCGCCGGGAATGATGAGTCCGTCCAGGCCGTCGAGTTCGCCGGGCCGGCGGACGCCGACGCCCGTAGCTCCGGCGGCTTCCACCGCAAGCAGGTGCTCGCGGAAGTCGCCCTGGAGCGCCAGGACGCCGATGCGCAGGCCCGAGCCCACGCTGGAGCCGGGCGGGAAGAGTGGGGAGGTCATCCTGCCAGCATAGTGCGGCCGTCCGCCGCGGGCCGCACCGCGCGGGGCCCCGGGCCGGGTTCTATGCCCCGGCTGGGATATATTACAAGGCATGCTCTACTTCAGCGTCCCGCTCGGCAAGTTCGTCCGCCGGGTCTCCCGGCTCCGGGGTGGAGGCTCCGCCCTTCCCGGCCTGGTGGTCGAGAAAATCGACCCCGGCTTCATGCAGAGGACGCTGGCCACGCTGCCGCTCGGCGTCGCCGTCGTCAGCGGAACGAACGGCAAGACCACCACCACCAAGATGGTCGTGGAACTCCTCGAGAGCCAGGGCCTGAAGGTCTTCACCAACCGCACGGGCAGCAACTTCACCCGCGGCGTCGCCGCCGCGCTGCTCGGTGAGGTGGACTGGCGCGGCAGGCTTGACGCCGACATCGCGGTGCTGGAGCTGGACGAAGCCCACGCGGTGCACTTCGTCAACAAGGTCCCGCCGCGCTACTGCCTGCTGCTGAACGTCCTCCGGGACCAGCTGGACCGGTTCGGCGAGATCGACAAGACCGCGGACCTGTTGCAGCACATTGCCTCGAAGACCACCGGGACCGTCGTGTTGAACCGCGAGGATCCGCGGGTGGCCCGGATCGCCGCCACGCTCGCCACCCCGGCCGTGGGCGGGCCGGAGGTCCGCTACTTCGGGCTGGACGACTCGCTGCTGAGCACCTTCCCCAATGACGACGACATGCGCTCCGCCCCGGGCAGCCCGGTTCCGGACGCCCCCGCGAAGCCGAATGCCGACGTCGTCCTCCGCCGCGTGGGCCCGGCCGACGCAGATTTCGACTACGACGGCGCCACCGTGTCGACGCCGATGAAGCTGCGCGGCGTCTACAACATCTTCAACGCCGCCGCGGCCCTGACCCTGGCCCGCGCCATCGCCGCCGTCCGCGGTACCGCCACGGACCACGCCGGCCTGCTCACGGCCCTGGGCAACGTCGCGCCGGCGTTCGGCCGCGGCGAGAGCCTGGTGGTGGACGGCCTGCCGCTGGACCTGGTGCTGGTCAAGAACCCGAGCGGCTTCCGGCTGGGGCTCAAATCCTTCCCGGCCGCAGGCTACGCGACCATGATCGCGATCAACGACAACTACGCCGACGGCCGGGACATGTCCTGGCTCTGGGACGTGGAGTTCGACACCCTCCGCGAGGGCGGCGTGGACCAGCTGACCGGTTCCCGTGCGTACGACATGGCCCTGCGCCTGCAATACGACGACGTCGCCATCGGCGCGGTCGACACGGAGATCGCTCCGGCCCTGGCCGCGTTCATCCGCGGCGCCAAGGACCGGCCGAAGCGGATCTTCTGCACCTACACAGCCATGCTGGCCATCCGCCGCGAGCTGTCCAAAATCACCACAGTGGAGGTGGTCTCGTGACCCCGGAAACCGGTCCGCAGCACGAACTCTCCCACGGCCACGAGCTTCCCCCGGAGGAACCCGCCGCTCCCAGCAAGGGCACCATCCGGGTGCTGCAGCTCTACCCGCGGGACATGAACATTTACGGCGACTGGGGCAACGCCCTGGTCCTGGCGCAGCGGCTGCGCTGGCACGGCTACACGCCCGAACTGCTCGAATACAACGTGGGCGACGACTTCCCCGCGAACGTGGACCTGATCGTCGGTGGCGGCGGCCAGGACAGCGGCCAGCTGGTGATCCAGGACGACCTGCTGTCCCGGGAAACGGTGCTTCGCGAACTCGCCGAGGACGGCACGCCCATGCTGGTCATCTGCGGCCTCTACCAGTTGTTCGGGAAGTTCTTCCGGACCCGGACCGGCTCGGTCATCCCCGGGATCGGCATCCTGGATGTCGAGACGAACGGCACGGACGAGCGGTTGATCGGCAACGTCAGCGTCTCCACCCCCGAGTTCGGGACCGTCCTGGGCTACGAGAACCACAGCGGCCAGACCACCCTGGGTCCCGGCGTCGAACCCTTGGGCACCACCGCCAAGGGCACCGGCAACAACAGCGGCGGCGGCCATGAGGGCGCCCGGTACCGGAACATCGTGGCGAGCTACCTCCACGGCTCGTTGCTGCCGAAGAACCCGGCGCTGGCCGACTTCCTGATCAAGACCGCGGTGGAACGCAAGTACGGCAGCTTCACGCCGGGCACCCCGGACGACCGGTACGCCGTCCTGGCCCGCGAGCACGCCGCCCGCCGGCCGCGCTAGGGATCGCCCCGGAACCGGCCATGATCAGCTACGCCCCTGACGCGCCGGACCGCGCGGACGTGCGGATCCTGCTCGAGGAACACCTGGCGGACATGTTCGCGACCTCGCCGGCCGAGAGCGTCCACGCGCTCGACGTCGGCGCCCTCGCCGGACCCGCGATCAGCTTCTGGACCGCCCGCGAAGACGGCATCCTGCTTGGCTGCGGCGCCCTCAAGGACCTCGGCGCGGGCGGTGCGGAGATCAAGTCGATGCGGACCGCCCGGGACGCCCGCGGGCGCGGCGTCGCCGGCGGCCTGCTGGGGCGGCTCCTCGCCGAGGCGCGGGAGCGTGGCTTCAACCGGGTCAGCCTGGAAACCGGTTCCCAGGACTACTTCGCGGCGGCACGCAGACTCTACCTGCGGCACGGCTTCGCGGTCTGCCCGCCGTTCGCCGACTACACCGCCGACCCGAACAGCGTGTTCATGACCCTGGAGCTGTCGGAGGGCTAGGCGGGGCCTCTCACGATCCCCCGCCGCGAAGCAGCCGTGCGAACTCGGCCGGGCGGCTGGCGGGCCACCAATGGCCGCCGTCCACCCGGACGACCGTGAGGTCATCGATCCAGCCCTCGAGGTCCTCGGTTAGGTGGGGCGAGAGGTAGGCGTCCCGCAGTGGCACCACCACCTGCACCGGGATGTGCACCCGCCGGGTTGCCCCGGACGGCCGGCCGGTGCGGGCGCCGCGGCCAAAGAGGTTGCTCCGGTAGAGGGCCAGCCCGCGGACGGGGTTGTCCCCCAGGGGCCGGTGCGCGGCCTGCTCAAAGCGGCGGGTGAGCACCAGCCGCCACGTCGCCTCGGGCAGGACGGGCACCTGGAACGCCATCAGGTACCAGCTGCGGAGCAGCTGACCGCCGAGCTTTCCCCACTCACGCGGGCGCCGGATCCGGGCGTTGATCCAGCGGGAGAAGTGGCCCATGTCGGGCCCGGAGATGCTGGTGTAGCGGCCGATCGCCCCGGTGGCGCGCGGATCCCTGACCACTGCCCAGCCTTGGATGGAGCCCCAGTCGTGGCCCACCAGGTGAACGTTCCCGACGCCGACGGCAGAGAGGACGGCGAAGGCGTCGTCCACCAGCGCGGCCAGCGAGTAGTCGGCCGTCCCGCCGTCCGCCGCGACGCGGGACTCCCCCGCGTTGCGGGTGTCGTAGGCGATCATGTGGTGCGTCCCGGCAAGCTCGGCGATCACGGGCAGGAACACCTGGTGGTCGTCGGGATAGCCGTGGATCAGCAACAGGCTCGGCACGCCCGGCCCCGGCTCCCGGCCGTACTCGAAGACAGCCAGTCCCGCGGCGCCCTGCCGGACCTCCCGCCGTCGTACCGGCCGCGATCCCTGTTCCGCCGCCGTGAATCCGGCCCCTTCGTCGGTCATCGCTACTTCTCCTTTGTGATCAGCAGTTCGTGGGCGCCGGCCGTCGCCGCTCCCATCGATTCGACCACGGCCTTGGTGCGCTGGCGGGTGGCGGCGTCGGCGGCCGGACCGGCGCAGGGGCCCTGCGGCGCGTCGGCGGCCACCGAGCACCAGCGGTACGGGCCGCGGACGATCACCGACGGCGCCCAGGCCAGGTCCGAGGCCATCCACTTGCCCGCCGCGTCCTGGCTGAACTGCGCCCGCACCAGGAGACCCTCGTTGTTCACGACGTACGTTGGCGAGAGTTCCGTGATGCCGTTGCCCAGCCCGTAGACGATCCACGTGCCCTTGTACTGTTCGATGGGCAGCACCGAGTGGGTGTGATGGCCGTAGATCATGGTGAACTGGCCGCTGTCCACCAGCGCGTGGGCGGCGTCGCGCTGTTCGGCGTTCGGGACGCTGGCGTACTCCTCGCCGGCGTGCATCACGCCCAGCACGATGTCGGCACCCTGGGCGCGGGCCTTCTTCGCCTTGGCGATCATGGCGGCCGGATCCAGCATGTCCACCTGCCAGGCGTACTCGGGGGTTTGGCCGTTGAGGCCGTAGGCGCCCTCGATGATGGCGATCTTGGCGGCGGCGGTCTGCAGGATGAGCACGCCCTGCGAATCAGCCTCGGTGCGGTAGGACCCGGTGTGCTGCAGGCCGGCCGCGTCCAGGGCGTCCAGGGTGCGGACCAGGCCGGCGGTGCCCCGGTCGATGGTGTGGTTGCTGGCCGTGGTGCAGGCCTGGTAACCGACCTGCTGGGCGGCGGTGATGATCTGCGGCGGGACGTTGAAGGACGGGTAGGCGGAGAAGGGGCCGGTGGGCCCGGCCACCGGGGTTTCCTGGTGGCAAATGGCCAGGTCCGCCTTCGCGATGTAGCGGCGCTGGCCCTCCAGCAACGGGCCGAAGTCCAGGCCCTTGGCCCCGGCGGCCAGGGCGTCGGCGCGGGCCTGGTCCCAGAGCTGGGCGTGGACCAGCATGTCGCCGGTGACCAGCACGGACGTGCAGCGGACGGCGGCGCAGGCGGGGCCCTTCCCGGGTGTCGGGGTGGGGATCGGCGTCGGGCTGGGCGACGACGACGGCGAGCCCTGCGACTGCCCCGATGCCTGCCCCGACGCCGTCGCGCCGGCATTCGCGGTCCCGGCGGCATACCCGTCCGGGCGGGCCAACACCCCGCAGGAGCTCAGCGTGGCAGCGATGGCAAACGAGAGCAGGCCGGCCGCAACGCGGGCCGGGCGCGAACGATGTGGAGTCCCCATGGCCACATCGTACGGGCCGCACCGCCCCAACACGCGCCGCAGACCATTGAGAACCGCCACCAAACATGAAAGTGTCGTTTCATGACTAACCCCCTCCTGAGCCCCAGCACCCTGCCGTACGGCCTGCCGCCCTTCGCGGATATCAACGCCGGCCACTACGCCGACGCCGTCGAGGCCGGCCTGGCCGAACACCTCGCAGAGATTCAGGCGATCGTCGACACACCGGAGCCCGCCAGCTTTGAGAACACCGCCGTCGCGATGGAGCGCTCCGGCGCTCTGTTGCAGCGTGCGGCGGCGTCCTTCTTTACGCTGGTGTCCGCGGACGCCACGGACGAGATCCGGGAGCTGGAGACCCGCCTCTCCCCCGCATTCTCCGCCCACGAGGACGCCATCTACCTCAACCGCGGCCTCTACGAGAGGTTCGCCGCAATTCCCACGGACGGGCTCGACGCCGAATCCGCCCGTCTGGTCGAGGAGTACCTGAAGGCGTTCCGCCAGTCCGGCATCCAGCTCGACGCCGCCGGCCAGGACCGGCTCCGGGCCATCAACGCCGAGCTCTCCACCCTGGGCACCGAGTTCGGCCAGCGGGTCAAGGAGGGCATGAAGTCCGCGTCGCTGCTGCTGGACGACGCCACGGACCTGGCCGGGCTGCCGGCCGACGACGTCGCCAGCGCCGCCGAGGCAGCCCGCACCGCCGGGGCCGAAGGCAAGTACCTGCTGACCCTGATCCAGCCGAGCAACCAGCCGGCAATGGCCGCGCTGGAGAACCGGGAGGTCCGCCGCAGGCTGTATGAGGCCTCGATCGGCCGCGGCAGCGACGGAGGGACCCTGGACGTACGGGACCTGGTCAGGGACATGGTCCGGCTGCGCGCCGAGAAGGCCACCCTGCTGGGCTTCGCCAACTTCGCCGAGCTCAGCGTGGACCAGCAGACCGCCCCCGACTTCGCCGCGGTGCAGGCGATGCTGGGCCGGTTGGCCCCGGCCGCCGTGCGGAATGCCGACGCCGAGGCCGAGGCCCTCGCCGAGGTCGCCGGCCACCCGCTGGAGGCGTGGGACTGGGCGTACTACTCCGCCCGGGTCAAGCGCGAACGCTACTCCGTGGACGAGCAGGCCCTGCGCCCCTACTTTGAGCTGGACCGGGTCCTGAAGGACGGGGTCTTCTTCGCGGCCAACGCCCTCTACGGCATCACGTTCCACGAGCGGACGGACCTGGCCGGCTACCACCCCGATGTCCGGGTCTGGGAGGTCAAGGACGCCGACGGCACGGGCCTGGGCCTCTTCCTGGGTGACTACTACACCCGCGAATCGAAGCGGGGCGGGGCGTGGATGAACTCCCTGGTGGAGCAGTCGGACCTGCTGGGGACCCGTCCCGTGGTGATCAACAACCTGAACATCTCCAAGCCGCCGGCCGGGGAACCGACGCTCCTGACCCTCGACGAGCTGCGGACCACCTTCCACGAGTTCGGCCACGCCCTGCACGGGCTCTTCTCCGCCGTGACCTACCCGCGGTTCTCCGGCACCTCGGTGCCGCGCGACTTCGTCGAGTACCCGTCCCAGGTCAACGAGATGTGGATCATGTGGCCGGAGGTGCTGGCCAACTACGCCCGGCACCACGTCTCGGGCGAGCCGCTGCCGCAGGAAGCCGTGGACAAGCTCGACGCCGCGGCGCTCTGGGGCGAGGGCTTCGGCACCACCGAGTACCTGGGCGCCGCCCTGCTGGACCTGGCCTGGCACGTCCTGGAGGAGTCCGAGGTCCCCGACGACGTCCTGAAGTTCGAGGCGAAGGCCCTGGCCGCCGCCGGCGTTGCGCACAGCCTGATCCCGCCCCGCTACCGCACCGGGTACTTCCAGCACATTTTCGCCGGCGGCTGGTACGCAGCGGGCTACTACTCCTACATCTGGAGCGAGGTGCTCGACGCCGAGACCGTCGAGTGGTTCAAGGAGAACGGCGGCCTGTCGCGGGCCAACGGGGACTTCTTCCGCACCGAACTGCTCTCCCGCGGCAACAGCCGCGACCCGCTGGAGTCCTTCCGGGCCTTCCGCGGCCGGGAAGCCCGGCTGGAACCGCTGCTCAAGCGCCGCGGCCTCGACTGAACTTCCTTAAACAAAAGACGGCGGCCGGTCACCATAAAGATGACCGACCGCCGTCGTGCTTTATCCAGGAGCGCAAGGCGCAGGGCGGTGTGATCCGGCAGAGTGCGTAAAAGGGGCCCCGCGCCCCAACCGGCAGCTCGGCTGCCGACAACGCGCGGGGAATAGCACGCAGAGGATCGCGCCGCTCGGCGCCCCGCAGGGCGCGCAGGCTACCAGCCGCGCTCGGCGAGGCGGTGCGGCTGTGGGATCTCGTCGACGTTGATGCCGACCATGGCCTCGCCCAGGCCGCGGGAGGCCTTGGCGATGACGTCCGGGTCGTCGAAGAAGGTGGTGGCCTTCACGACGGCGGCGGCGCGCTGGGCCGGGTTGCCGGACTTGAAGATTCCGGAGCCGACGAAGACGCCGTCGGCGCCGAGCTGCATCATCATGGCGGCGTCGGCCGGGGTGGCAATGCCGCCGGCGGTGAAGAGGACCACGGGGAGCTTGCCGGCAGCGGCAACTTCCTTGACCAGTTCGTACGGGGCCTGCAGTTCCTTGGCCGCGACGTACAGCTCGTCCTCGGGCAGGGCGGCGAGCTTGGCGATCTCGGAGCGGATCTTGCGCATGTGCCCGGTGGCGTTGGAGACGTCGCCGGTGCCGGCTTCGCCCTTGGAGCGGATCATGGCCGCGCCCTCGTTGATGCGGCGCAGGGCCTCACCGAGGTTGGTGGCGCCACAGACGAAGGGAACCTTGAAGTTCCACTTGTCGATGTGGTTGACATAGTCGGCCGGGGTGAGGACCTCGGACTCGTCGATGTAGTCGACGCCGAGGGACTGCAGGACCTGGGCCTCGACGAAGTGGCCGATGCGGGCCTTCGCCATGACGGGGATGGAGACCGCGTCGATGATCTGGTCGATCATGTCCGGGTCGGACATGCGGGACACGCCGCCCTGGGCGCGGATGTCAGCGGGAACGCGTTCCAGCGCCATCACGGCCACGGCACCGGCGTCTTCGGCAATGCGGGCCTGCTCGACGTTGACGACGTCCATGATGACGCCGCCCTTGAGCATCTCCGCCATGCCGCGCTTGACGCGGCTGCTGCCCGTGACGTTCTGGGCGGACGCGCCGGCTTCGCTGCTTACATCAGGTGTAGACACAAAAACCCCTATGGGTAGATAGATGACCTCGCCCGGCGCGGACGGCACACGGGTACCGTGTGCGTTCACCCCGGATTACCGGAAACCATTGGCCGGTAAGGGTAATACTAGTCCCCCGCTGCGGGCCGGTTGAACTCGGGTTACGCCCCGGAACCGGGCGGGGACAGCGTCGGGGACAGGGTACGCCGGGCTGTGGCCGGTGGGTGCAGCCCGGCTCAGGCGGCGTGGTCGCTGGTGGTGCCGCGGGCTTCCTCCAGCGACTGCCGGCGGACGGCGCCGACCCGCTGGATGATCGTCACGAAACTGGCCAGCGCGAGCAGGCAGAGGGTGACGAGCAGGACCACCGGCGGCAGGCCGATGCCGGTGAAGCCGGTGACCACCAGCACGGAGACGAGCCGTTCGGCACGCTCTGCGATGCCGACGTTGGCGTGGAATCCCAGCGCCTCGGCCTTGGCCCGGGCGTAGGAGACCACCATGCCGAGGACCAGGCAGAGCAGGGCGGCAACGGCGATGGCCGGATTCGCCCCGCCGGTGAAGAACCAGACGGCGACGCCGGCGAACAGGGCGCCGTCGGCCACCCGGTCCAGCGTGGAGTCCAGGAAGTTGCCCCACCGGCCGCCGCGTTCCTGCAGCCGCGCCATGATCCCGTCGATGACGTCGGAGAAGATGAACGCGGTGATGAAGATGGTTCCCCACCAGAGCTGGCCCAGCGGATAGAAGACGAGGGCGCCGACGACGACGCCGGCGGTGCCGACGATCGTCACGGCGTCCGGGGAGACGCCCATCCGCAGCAGCCAGCGGGCCAGCGGGGTGAACAGCGCGGTGAAGAACCCGCGGGCGTGCTTATTCAGCATCCGGTGTTCCCGCCGCCGGTTCCGTGGCCGCGGACGCGGGCCACGCTTCCGAGACCTGCCGGCGGACCTCACCGAGGGTCTGGGTCATCGCCTTGGTCTGGGCGATGATCGGGAAGAAGTTTCCGTCCCCGCCCCAGCGCGGCACCACATGCTGGTGGAGGTGGCCCGCGACGCCGGCGCCGCCGGTGACGCCCTGGTTCATGCCCAAGTTGAAGCCGGTGGGGTTGGAGACCTTCCGGAGCACGCGCATGGCGGTCTGCGACAGGTCGGCGAACTCGGCGGTCTCCTCGACCGTCAGATCCGTGTAGTCCGGGATGTGCCGGTACGGGCAGACCAGCAGGTGCCCGGGGTTGTATGGGTACAGGTTCAGCACCACGTAGCAGGTCCGGCCGCGGTAGACGATCAGCGATTCCTCGTCCTGGCGTTCCGGTGCCACGCAGAACGGGCAGTCGTCCTGGTTCCTGAACTGGTGCTGGCCGCCCTTGATGTACGCCATGCGGTGCGGAGTCCACAGGCGCTGGAACGAGTCCGGCACGCCGGCCAGGCCAAAGTCATCGGTCACGCCGTCGTCGCCAGGGTAGCCCTGGCCGGCGCCTGTGGATTCCTGCACTTGGTGCTCCCCCGCTAGCTGGTCCGCTCGCGGACGGCGTCCACGATGCGTCGGACGGCCTCGGCCACCGGCACGCCGTTGTCCTGGCTGCCGTCCCGGAACCGGAAGGACACGGCCCCGGCCTCGGCGTCGTCGCCGCCGGCGATCAGCACGAACGGGATCTTGTCCTTGCTGGCGGTGCGGATCTTCTTCGGGAACCGGTCCGAGGAGATGTCCACCTCGGCGCGGATGCCCGCGGCCTTGAGCTGGTCGACGACGTCGAACATGTAGTCGTTGAACGCCTCGGCCACCGGGATGCCGACCACCTGGACGGGGGCGAGCCAGGCCGGGAACGCGCCGGCGTAGTGCTCGGTGAGGACGCCCATGAACCGTTCGATCGAGCCGAACAGTGCGCGGTGGATCATGACCGGGCGCTGGCGGGTGCCGTCGGAGGCCTGGAATTCCAGTTCGAAGCGCTCCGGCAGGTTGAAGTCCAGCTGGATGGTGGACATCTGCCAGGTCCGGCCGATGGCGTCACGGGCCTGGACGGAGATTTTCGGGCCGTAGAACGCCGCTCCGCCCGGATCCGGGACCAGCTCGAGGCCGGATTCGGTCGCCACTTCCTCGAGGGTGCGGGTGGCTTCTTCCCAGACCTCGTCGGCGCCGACGAACTTCTCCGGGTCCTTGGTGGAGAGCTCCAGGTAGAAGTCCTGCAGGCCGTAGTCCTTGAGCAGGCCCAGCACGAAGTTCAGGGTCTTGGTCAGTTCGTCCTTCATCTGCTCGCGGGTGCAGTAGATGTGGGCGTCGTCCTGGGTCATGCCCCGGACGCGGGTCAGGCCGTGCACCACGCCGGACTTCTCGTAGCGGTAGACCGAGCCGAATTCGAAGAGCCGCAGCGGCAGTTCACGGTAGGAGCGGCCGCGCGAGCGGAAGATCAGGTTGTGCATGGGGCAGTTCATCGGCTTCAGGTAGTAGTCCTGGCCGGGCTTGCGGACGGTGCCGTCCTCGTTCAGTTCCGCGTCGATGTGCATCGGGGGGAACATTCCGTCCCGGTACCAGTCCAGGTGCCCGGAGACCTCGTAGAGGTGGCCCTTCGTGATGTGCGGGGTGTAGACGAACTCGTAGCCGGCGTCGACGTGCCGCTGCCGGGAGTAGTCCTCCATGGCCTTGCGGATGATGCCGCCCTTGGGGTGGAACACAGGCAGGCCGGAGCCCAGCTCGTCCGGGAAGGAGAACAGGTCCAGTTCGGCGCCGAGCTTGCGGTGGTCGCGGCGTTCGGCCTCGGCGATGCGCTCCTGGTAGGCCTTGAGGGCTTCCTTGGTGGGCCAGGCGGTGCCGTAGATGCGCTGGAGCTGCTTGTTCTTCTCGCTGCCGCGCCAGTAGGCCGCGGAGGAGCGGGTCAGGGCGAAGGCGTTGGAGATCAGCTTGGTGTTGGGCAGGTGCGGGCCGCGGCACAGGTCGCACCAGACCGTGGTGCCTTCCTTGCGCTCGACGTTGTCGTAAATGCTCAGTTCGCCGCCGCCGACCTCGACGCTGGAGCCGTCCTCGTCGCTGCCGGCGCCCTTAAGGCCGATCAGTTCGAGCTTGTACGGCTCGTCCTTCATCGCCTCGCGTGCCTCGTCCTCGGTCACCACGCGGCGGACGAACTTCTGGTTCTGGTTGACGATCTTCAGCATCATCTTCTCGAGCTGGCGCAGGTCCTCCGGGGTGAAGGGTTCCTCGACGTCGAAATCGAAGTAGAAGCCGTCGGTGATGTACGGTCCGATGCCCAGCTTGGCGTCGGGGCGCAGCTGCTGCACGGCCTGGGCCATGACGTGGGCGGTGGAGTGGCGCAGCACGTTCAGGCCGTCCGCGGAGTCGATGGTGACGCCTTCGACGTCGGCGCCGGCCGGCAGGGGCTGGTCCAGGTCCTTCAGTTCGCCGTTGACACGGGCCACGACGACGTCGCGGCGCTCGAAGAAGAGTTCCGCGCCGGTGGTCCCGGTAGTCACCTGGGTCTCTTCGCCATCGACGAGAAGGGTGATCTGCTGGGCATCTGACACGGGTGTCTCCTATTCACGGTTTTAAGGCTTCGTAGCTTGTGGCGTACGGGGACCACAGCCAGCCTCGTCCATGCTATCGGTATTTCCGGACGCCCAACCAACGCCCGCCACCTCCCCCGGAGCCGCTTTCGGAGCCGCCCTCAACCGCTGAACCCCGTGATCGCGAGGGTCCGCCGGATGCCGTCCAGCGCCCCGGGCGCCATGTCCAGCGGCGGGGTCTCGGGCGCGTCGCCGCCGGTAATGGCGCCTCCGCCCGAGCCGGTACCCGCGCCGGCGGCCGGGAAGGGAAGGGTGTCGGTGCGGCTGAGGTCCCAGGCCATGGAAGCGCTGATGCTGATGCCACGGGGCCCGGTGCGGCGGGTGGTGCCGCGGATCAGCAGCAGCCGGGTGCTGAAGAGCAGCGGCCCGGCCTGCTCCTGGGCCTCGTGGAAGAAAACCGAGTCCACGCAGCCGGTCCCGTCGTCGATGCTGATGAAGACCACCCGCCGGCCGCCGCGCATCGGCGGGGTCTGGGTGGCCACCCGCACGCCGGCCACCAGCACCTCGGTGCCGTTGCGCAGCTTCAGGAGCTGGTCCGCCGTGGTGACGCCCAGCCGGTCCAGCAGCGGCCTGTGGCTGTCCACCAGGTGGGCGCTGACGTCCACGGCCATCAGGTCCAGCTCGGCCCGGACAGTCTCCACCAGCGTGGGGGCGGGCCGGCCGCCCTTGAGGTTGGTCAGTTCCACATCCCCCAGCGGCAGGGCCAGCTGGCCCTCGATCACCTCGGCGCCCTTGCGCTGCGTCCTGGTCTGCAGCTGCTGCAGGTGGTGGACCAGGTCCGCCCGGTTGGTGTTGCCGCCGGCGGCACGGTGCAGGGAGTCGAAGGCCCCCAGCTGGGCGAGGCGCTGGATGCTGGGTTTGCTGATCCTGGTCCGGGCGCGCAGGTCCGCGAGGGAGTCGTAGGGCTGGCCGGCGACGATGCGTTTCAGTTCGGCGCCGGAGAGACCGAAGATTCCCTTCAGGCTCAGCCGGATGCCCAGTTTCCCCCGGTCCGGGCCGTCCACGACCGGTTCCACCCGGTATTCGGCCTGGCTGCGGTTGATGTCCAGGGGCAGGATGGGGATGCCCATGCGGCGGGCCTCGGCCACCAGGAGCCGCTTGGGATACATGCCGGGGTCGTGTTCCCAGATCCCGGCCAGGAACGCCTCCGGGTGGTGGGTTTTCAGCCACGCCGACTGATAGGTGGGCACGGCGAAGGCGGCGCCGTGGGCCTTGCAGAACCCGAAGCTGCCGAAGGCCTTCAGGGTTCCCCAGACCTTGTCAACGACCGCCGGGGAATAGTCCCGCCGCTTGGCCTCCCGGCGGAAGAATTCCTCCACCTGGTTCTCCAGTACCTCGTTGCCCAGGGCGCGCCGGAACTCATCGGCGCGGGCCAGGCCGCAGCCGGTCATCACGTCGAAGGTCTTCAGGATCTGTTCGTGGAAGACAGTGACGCCGTGGGTTTCCTTCAGCACCGGCTTGAGGTCCGGGTGCGGGAACACCTCCGGGGCGAAGCCGTGCCGGTGTTCCAGGAAGGGCCGGACCATGTCCGACTTCATCGGCCCGGGCCGAAAGAGGGAGATGTCGATGATGAGGTCGTTGAACTCCCGGGGGGCCAGCTTTCCGATCAGTTCGCGCTGGCCCGGGGATTCGATCTGGAAGCAGCCAAGGGTGTGGGTGCTGCGGATCAGGTCGAAGGTGGGCTCATCGTCCAGCGGGACGGCGTTCAGGTCGATGGTGCCGTCCTCGGCAATGTAGTCCGGCCCGCTGCCGTCCGGCCCGGGCTGGTGGTTTCCGGCGGCTACCACGTCCGCTTTCGAGGGGTGCAGCCGGATGACCTCCCGGACTGCGAAGGCCATGGCGGACTGCATACGGACGCCCAGGACGTCGAGTTTGAGCATGCCCATGGGGTCCATGTCGTGCTTATCGAACTGGCTCATCGGCAGGCCCAGGCCGCTGGGCTGGACCGGGGTGCGGTCCAGCAGCGTGGCATCGCCCAGGATGACCCCGCACGGGTGCATGGAGATGTGCCGGGGCAGCCGGTCCAGCCGTTCGGTCAGGTCCACCAGCAGGTCCAGCTGTTGGTTGCCGGTGAAGTCCCGCTGCTCCACCCGCCCGGCGAACTCCTTCAGCTCCGGCTTCTCCACCAGCGCCTCGCGGAAGTTCCGTGCGGAGAACCGCCACAGCTGTTTGGCGATCTCGTCGATGTCGCCGCCCTCCATGCCGAGGGCCAGTCCGGCGTCGCGCACGGCACCCCGGGCGCGGTACCCGTTCTGCATGCTCATCAGGGTCACCCGCTCGGCACCGAACCGGTCGAAGATCTTCCGGTAGACGTTGTGCCGTTCGGCGCTCTCGACGTCGATGTCGATGTCCGGCAGGGTGGCCCGGTCCCTGGAGAGGAAGCGTTCGAAGATCAGGTCGTGCTGCAGCGGGTTCACCTGGCTGACGCCGATCAGGTAGTTGACCAGGCTGGAGGCCCCGGAGCCCCGGGCCGCGGCGCGCACCCCCATGTCCGTGATCATCCGGGACACCTCGGCCACGGTCAGGAAGTAGGAGGCGAACCCCAGGCTGTCGATGATCCGCAGCTCGTGCTCCAGCCTGGCCCGCAGCTCCACGGCACTGCTGCCGCTGATGCCGGGAAAGCGGCGGGTGATGCCGGCCTCGCAGCGGGCCGCCAGTTCGGCCAGCGGGTCCCCCTCGATCCCGATCACGGCCGCTTCCGGGACCACCGGCTGCTTCCAGCCCATGTCCGCGGCCGGGTCTATCCGGCAGCGGTCCGCGAGCGCCTCGGTATGCGCCAGCAGGCTCTTGAGGTCGGCCGCGCCGAATCCCGCGGCGTGAATGATTTCCTTGCCCAGCTCCAGCATCTGCGCGGAGCTTTTGAGCCAGGCCTGTCCGTTGGGTTGCAGCAGCGGCTCGCCGGCCAGTTCGGGCAGCGACTTCAGGGTCCGGGCGGAGTCCAGCACGTCCGCCGTGGCCGCCCCGTCCTCGGCGACATAGCGCACGGCGTTGCTGAGCACGGCGGGAACGCCGTGTTCGGCGGCCAGCTTGAGCATCCGCACGGCGTGCGCTGTGCTGAGGTGCTCCCCCGGGGCGCTCAGCTGGGAGACCACCTCGGCGGTGACGGTTCCCGCCGGCATGGCGTCGAGCCATTGCTTGAACAGGGTGCGCGGCCGCAGGTAGCGCCGCCCGCCCATGGAGCGGCCGACGTCGGAGTCCGGTCCGAGCAATACCGTCAGCACCGGCTCGAGCGTCTGCGGATCCAGCGCCCGGGATGCCAGTTCGGCCCGTGTTACCGCGGCGGGGACCGTACCGCCGGCCTTTCCCGTGGTGCGGGCGTGGGCATCGGAGATCAGCCGGCACAGGGCGCGGTATCCGGCCCCGGCGTTTCCCCCGTGGGCCAGGACGACGACGCGGCCGCCCACCTGGGTGCGGAGGTCGCCGTCGTCGTCAAAGACTGCCAGGTCCACCCCCACGATGGGATCCAGCCCCGCGGCCATGCAGGCCTTGAGGTGTTTGATGGTGCCGTAGAGGCCGTCACGGTCGGTGCAGGCGAGCGCCGTCGCCCCGTCGGCTGCGGCCGCCGCGGCCAGTTCCTCCGGCCAGGACACGCCATAGTGGGCGCTGAAGGCAGTGGAGACATGCAGGTGGGTGAAGCTCATGCCGACGCTGGCCTCCGCTGCCCCGCCAGGGCGTCGTGGAGCCGCAACAGCCGCCAGCGCCCGCTGCGCAGGTGGCGGCTGAGGTCGAGGGTGAGGCTTTGGTCCGGGGCCGAGGCGTCCCGGACCTCGAGCCGCCAGATCTCCGAGTCCACCAGGCCTGGGCCGCTGCCCAGCGGTGCGCGCTGCACTTCAGCCCACCACTCACGCCGTTCGAACCACCGCACTGGCTCGGCGCACAACTCATAGCTCCGTCCCGCCCAGACCAGGGACTCGGGCCGGCCCTCCGGGGTGCAGGCCACCTCCACGGATTCGCTGAACATCCCCATGATGCCTCCCGGGCGCAGTGTTTTAGACGAACGGGCTGGACGGCCGCCGGGCAGGTGCGCCGGAAGGTGCAGGTGCCACAGGCGGGAGGCCAGCCGGGTTCAAGCTTGAATTATTCGAACATATCTTCGAATAGAACAAGTCTACGACGGGGCCGGGACAAAACCTAGATCAGGGGTGGACGGGGCCAACGTCCGGGGGCAGGATTGGCCTATGAGCTCGCACAACGCACTCCTGAAGCACGTCAGCATCGCCGCCAAGGATTCAACGTTGGTGGCGACCTTCGATATAGACGGCAATATCCCGGCTTCGGGCGCCTACGTGGTGGGGCTGGTCGCGGCGACGCCGGACCATTCTCATCAACGGCGGCTGGAAATCGAATTCCTCAATGGCGAGGCCGTGTCCTTCTTCTGCTTCAGCCATGACGGCACGGAGGAGAACTTCGATATCAAGGGCGTCCAGCATTCCGGGAACACCATCACGGGCAACTTCCCGCTAAGCACGGTACTGGGCCTGCCCAAGGGGCACCTGATGACGGCCTACAGCGACTGCGACGGGCGGGAGTACCAGGCCAACGTCCCCGTGGAGGAATCCCTCTAGCTAGCTGCCGGCCTTGTAGACCTCAAGCTCCAGGCGAATGAAGGCATCGATCATGGCCTTGTAGGTCGCTCCGACGATGTCGGTGTCGATGTCGTTGCGTTCGGCCGTTGCCTTCACGTGTTCCAGGACGCGCTCCACCCGTCCCGGGGCGCGGACCTCGGCGCTGTCGGCCTTGAGCGTCCCGGCGATCCGGATCAACCGCTCCCGGCGTCCGATCAGCGCGACGATCTGCTCGTCAACCTCGTCCACGGCCACCCGCACGGCGGCGAGCTGGTCCTTATCGGCCTGGGCTGCTTTGTCCTCTGCGTGATTTGTCGACATCTGCATGACAGTATCGAACGATGCAACCACGAGTCGACTTCATCTCCCTTGGCGTCCGCAGCGTGGAAGCCTCCCGCCGGTTCTACGTGACGGGCCTGGGCTGGCCCGTCCACCGCGAAGTCCCCGGGGAAGTGCTCTTCCTGCAGATCAACCACGGGCTCATCCTCTCGCTCTGGGACGCGTGCCAGATGCGGGCCGAAGCCGGGACGGATTCCCCCGCCGGAATCCCTCCCATCACCCTGAGCCACAACGTGCACAGCGCCGACGCGGTGGACAGGGTCATGGGCGAGGCTGCGGCCGCCGGGGCCACCATCGTCGCGCCGCCCAAAACCCAGCCGTGGGGCGGCTACACCGGCTACTTCGCGGACCCGGACGGCTTCCGCTGGGAGGTCGCGTTCAACCCGACCTGGACCGTGGACGCGGCCGGCAGGGTCACGGTCTAACCCCGTATCAGGCCTGGAACAGGCTGCCGACCGGTTCGATCAGTTCCGGGGAGTCGTTGCGGACGTTCCCGACGGCGGTGCCGACGGCGTCGATCTGCCAACCCTCGGCGACGTCGTGGGCGTTGGCGCGGACGATGCCGACCAGTTCCGCGGCGTCCTCGGCCCTGGGGTCAAGCCAGGCCTCCATGGTGGCGCGGTCCATCGGCAGCGGCACCCGGTCGTGCAGGGCCGTCAGTTCCGCCAGCATCCCGTCGGCGTAACCCTCGGGCGGCGAATCGGTGGTCAGGATCGTCGTCGAGAGCAGCCACCTGCCCGGGTCCCCCTCTTCCTTGGACGGGTCCTTCCACCACTCGTACAGTCCCGCGAACGCCACCGGTGAGCCGTCCTTCGGATGCACGTAGTAGGGCTGCTTCCCCTTGCCCTGGCCCTTCCACTCGTAGTAGCCGTCGGCCGGGACGGCGCAGCGCCGGGACCGCGTGGCCTTCCGGAACGCCGGCTTCTCCAGCACACTCTCGCTGCGGGCGTTGATCATCTTCGACCCGATGCCGGGGTCCTTGGCCCAGGACGGGACCAGTCCCCAGCGGGCGATGTGGAGCTGCCGCGCCGGGTGCTCCGCCCCCTCGACCAGCCGCTCCAGGATGATCGGCACGTCCGCCGTCGGTGCGACGTTCCACGACGGCGGCACGGCGATCTCCTCCTCGAGCCCGGCGTCGAACTCGGCCAGCAGGTCTCCGACGGCCCGGGCCATCACATAGCGTCCACACATGCCCCCAGCATGCCACCGGCCGGCCGGGCCTGCACAGGTGCCGCATCGGGACCAGCACCCGGCCGGCACGTCCCTGCGGGAATACCGTCCCGCAGGATACGGTTATTCCAGAGACGTCCGATTGACCGTCCCGGCACGCACCGGCAACCCACCTGAGGAGAATTTCGTGGACTTCACCCCCGAATCCGGCACCATCACCATGTTCTCGACCACGTGGTGCGGCTACTGCAACCGGCTGAAGAAGCAGCTGGACGCGCAGGGCATCGGGTACACCGAGATCAACATCGAGGAAGTCGAAGGCACGGCCGAACTGGTCGAGCAGCTCAACGGCGGCAACCGTACCGTCCCCACCGTGCTGTTCCCGGACGGCACCGCCGCCACCAACCCCTCCGCGGCAGAGGTCAAGAGCCGCCTCGCGGCCTAACCCGCCAGCACCAGAGAACAGCCACACCAGACACGACGCGGACTCCGGATTACCCGGGGCCCGCGTCGCGCCGTATCCGGCACCCCCGCGCCGGGCGGCGGCATCGAAAGGAGCTCTCCCATGGTCCATAAGGTCAAGGGCGCAATCGTCCGGTCCAAGAACGCCCCCGTCACCCTGGAAACCATCCTGGTGCCCGATCCCGGCCCCGGCGAGGCGCTGGTGGACATCCTCACCTGCGGCGTCTGCCACACCGACCTGCACTACAAACAGGGTGCCATCAACGACGACTTCCCGTTCCTGCTCGGCCACGAGGCCACCGGCGTGGTCAGCGCGGTCGGCCCCGATGTCACCTCGGTGGCTCCCGGGGACCGCGTGGTGCTGAATTGGCGCGCCGTCTGCGGCGAATGCCGGGCCTGCCGCCGCGGCGAACCGCAGTACTGCTTCAACACGCACAACGCCGCCCAGAAGATGACCCTGGAAGACGGCACGGAGCTCACCGCCGCCCTGGGCATCGGCGCCTTCGCCGAGAAGACGCTCGTCGCCGCAGGCCAGTGCACCAAGGTGGACCCCGAGGCCGACCCGGCCGCCGTCGGCCTGCTCGGCTGCGGCGTCATGGCGGGCCTCGGCGCCGCGATCAACACCGGCAACGTCGGCCGCGGCGACTCGGTGGCCGTGATCGGCTGCGGCGGGGTGGGCGTGGCGGCCATCGCCGGCGCCGCGCTCGCCGGCGCCACCACGGTGATCGCCGTCGACATCGACCCCAACAAGCTCGAACGCGCCAAGGACCTGGGTGCCACCCACACGGTGGATTCCTCCGCCGTAGACCCCGTGGAGGCCATCCGTGAGCTGACCGGCGGTTTCGGCGCCGACGTCGTGATCGACGCCGTGGGCCGTCCCGAGACGTACAAGCAGGCTTTCTACGCCCGCGACCTGGCCGGCACCGTGGTGCTGGTGGGCGTCCCCAGCCCGGAGATGACCCTGGAGCTGCCGCTGCTGGATGTGTTTGGCCGCGGCGGTTCACTGAAGTCCTCCTGGTACGGCGACTGCCTGCCCTCCCGGGACTTCCCGATGCTGATCGACCTGTACCGGCAGGGACGGCTGGACCTGGACGCCTTCGTCACCGAGCGCATCGGCATCGACCAGATCGAGGAAGCCTTCGAGAAGATGCACTCCGGCGCCGTCCTGCGTTCCGTGGTGGAGCTGTGAGCAACGACGTGGACGGCCTGCGGATCGACCGACTGGTCACCTCGGGAACGTTCTCGCTCGACGGCGGCACCTGGGACGTGGAGAACAACGTCTGGATCGTGGGCGACGACGCCGAGTGCGTCGTGATCGACCCGGCGCACGACGCCGCCGCGATCGCCGCCGCCGTCGGCCACCGGAAGGTCACCGCCATCCTGCTCACGCACGGTCATGACGACCACATCGCCGCCGTGGGCGAGTTCCGGAAACTGACCGGCGCCCCCGTGTACCTGCACCGGGACGACTGGATGCTCTGGGACCGGGTGTTCCCGGGCACCGAACCGGACCACGCGATTGCCGACGGCGACTCGTTCGACGTCGCCGGCGCCCGCCTGGTGGCCCTCCACACGCCCGGCCACTCGCCCGGATCGGTCAGCGTCCGGCTCGAAAGCGAGGGCACCGTCTTCACCGGCGACACCCTGTTCCAGGGCGGACCCGGGGCCACCGGCCGGTCCTTCAGCGACTTCCCGACCATCATCGAGTCCATCTCCTCCCGGCTGCTGACCCTGCCGGCGGAGACGGTGGTTCGCACCGGGCACGGGGACCAGACCACCATCGGCGCCGAGGCCCCGCACCTGCAGGAGTGGATCGACCGGGGCCACTGACGCCGCGGGAGGAACACCACCCACCAGCCATACCTCTTGGGCTCCGTCCGGATTTCCGGGCGGGGCCCATTAGGCTGTGGGCTCATGAGCACCAATCCCAGCATGGAACCGGACCTCTTCGCCGCGGACCTTCGGACCCAGTTCGAGGCGTTCCTCGACGATCACCGGGCCGATCTGGAGGCCAGCCTCGACGGACTGAGCGAGGAGGAGGCACGGGCGGCCCTGGTGCCCTCGCGCACCACGCTGCTGGGTCTGGTCAAGCACGCGGCCTTTGTCGAGAAGGTCTGGTTCGACGAGGCCATCACCTGCCGCAGCCGCGCCGAGATCGGCATACCGGCGACGCCGGACGAGTCGTTTGTGCTGGACCCTGAGGACACCATCGCCTCGGTGCGGGCCGCCTACCGCGAGGCCTGCGCCGGCTCCCGGGCCCGTACCGCGGCGTTGGGGCCCGACGACCTGGTCCGCGGCAACCGGCGCGGACCGCTGCCGCTGCGGTGGGTGTACCTGCACATGCTGCGCGAACTGGCCCAGCATTGCGGGCACGCGGACATCCTGCGCGAACAAATCCTGGCCGCCCGGGCCCAATGATGGGCTACAGGGACCGCCAAGGTAACCGCTACGCGGCGGTCAGGGTCCGGAAGTCGCCGTCCGCCAGTGCCGCGTACCGCCCGTACGCGCCCAGGACCGCCGCCTCCACGGCGTCGACGTCGAGGCCCGGCACCAGGTCATCCGCGGCGCCCGCCGTCGCCGGGTCCCAGTCGAGGCCGAGCGCCGCGTAGCTGGCCTCCAGCACGGCCCGGATGGGCGCCGAGTCCGAGACGATCACCGCCGAGCTGAACAGCCAGCCGCCGGAGACCACGCGCTGGGCCGTGCCCACCAGCTTGATCCGGTGCGACGGGTCACGGCGATCGGTGCCGTGGACGCTGAATTCGCCCGGGCAGTACTCCCCCGGGATCTCGCCGACGGCTGCGTCCACCCCGGCGTCCCGGAGCGCCTCTGCCAGCAGGCCGCCGAAAAGGGCGAACCGGGCCTTGGCGCCGGCGATCGCGTCGGCGTCGGGCTCCAGGTGGTCGATCACCAGGCTGCCCGGGTGGTACGCGGCGGCGCGTCCCCCGGCCTTCCGCACCAGGGGTTCGAAGCCCAGGTCCCGGCAGGCCCGGGCAGCGGCCTCGAAGCCGGGCAGGTTGGCGTCCCGCTGGCCGAACGCCAGGGTGGGGACGGGCCGGTAGAGCCGCAGCAGCGGCCCCGCCGCCCCGGTCTTGACCCGCCGCAGCAGCTCGAGGGCGAAATCGAGGTCTTCGGCAGCGCCGAGGGAGGAGGGCTGACGGAACACGGTGAGGCTCCGGGGGTCGGCCTGCTGCATGTGGTTATGCTCCCTTATGGTCTTTCTGCAATTCCTGGTGGTGGCCGCCGCGTTTGCCGTCATCGACGCCGTCTGGCTGAAGTCGACGAGCAGGTTCTACCGCCGCCACCTGGGCCACCTGATGGCCGACAAGCCCCATCTAGGCTACGCCGTCGTGTTCTACGTGCTGTACATCGCCGGGATCGTCTTCTTCGCCCTGCGCCCCGCGCTCGACGGCGGCGGCTGGGCCGCCGCGTTCGGCTACGGCGCGGCGCTGGGCGGCTTCGCCTACGCCACCTACGACCTGACGAACGCCGCCACTCTGAAGAAGTGGCCGCTGGTGATCGTGGTGGTGGACATCGCCTGGGGCGTGGTCCTCACCGGCCTGGCCACCACGGTGGGCTGGCTGGTCTTCCACTAACTCTTGCGCAGCGTCAGGATCTGCTCGGCCCGGCCGAACGGACCCTGCAGGTCGTGCAGCACCGTGGAGGTCAGCCCAATGCCGTCCGTACCGAAGGACACCTCGTTGTCCAGGCCCAGCCACTGTCCCTCCGGCAGCCGGTACATGTGGATCTGCAGGTCCAGGTTGGGGAAGACGTAGCTGCCCTTGCCCGGCGGGACCCGGGCCGCGATGCCGTTGGCGGTGTCCACCAGGCCGATCAGCCGGGCCAGGTCGCCGCTGTCGTTGCGGTCGGTGAGCGGGTGGTCGGTGTGCAGCCAGACGGTGCCGGACCCGGCCCGGTGTCCCTCGGCGATGCGCATGCTCAGCGACGCGATGTACCCGCCGGGCCAGACCTGCGCGGCGTCGTAGGGTTCGCAGTCCTCCGGTGCCGGGATCCGCGGGTCCTCGAAGGCGGCGATCGCGGTGGTGTCGGAGGTGATGATCCGCCAGGCCGTGGCCCGGATGGCGACGCGGCCGCCGGCGGTCAGTTCCGCCTGGAGCAGTTCGATGGTCCGGCCCGGGCGCAGCGTGGTGGTGGTGATTTCGAATTCGCCGCCCGGGATCAGTCCCAGGATTTCGTAGCTGATCCTCGCCATCCGCATGTCCGGCCGCGGGTCGTGCCGGGAGAGCGCGTCGGCCATGATGCCGGAGGCCGGAGCCATGTGCTGCTCGTGGACATTCCAGGCGCCCTGGGCGTGGATGGTCGAGCGGTAGCGGCCTCCGCCGAGGACCTCATAGTAGAAGTCACCCTCGGCCAGCTCGGGCATTTCAGCAGTCAACGGTGACCCTTTCGCAGCAACGTAATCGGAGAATTCCACCACCCTATCGCCTCCCCGCGACGCCGGACTGGGTAGACTCGGGTGCAGGTTTACCCCGACTATGCTGCGAAGAGGTGCTCCCCCTGATCCGAGTTATCAGCTACAACCTCCGCAAACACAAGGCCAGCGGCGAACTTGAGGCGCTGGCCCGCGACTACAAGGTGGACGCCTTGTGCCTGCAGGAGTGCGACACCGAAGACCTTCCCGAAAGCATTGGAAACCTGAAACTGGCCGACGCCACGCGTGGCAACCGGCTGGGCCTGGCGATCTACTACAGCACGGACCGGTTCACCGCCGGCGATACCAAGACCTTCTCGCTGAAGAAGTCCGTGCACGACCGGGTGCTGGCGCCGGCGCATGAGCGGCTGATCGGCACGCGGATGGTGGACAACCAGACGAACCACGCCCTGGTCATCGCCTCGTTCCACGCCGCCCCGTTGACGGCGTCGAACTCGTTGCGGCGCAACCAGATCCATGCCGCCCACGGCGAGTTGCTCAGCATGGGCGGTGGGCTGATGACGCTCATGGTGGGCGACTTCAACTACCCGTTCTTCACGAAGTACCTGACGGAGCAGATGAAGGACGCCGGCTACGAGCTCTCGCTCAGCGACCGGCGCACCTACACCCGCTACAAGGTCTTCAAGGGCCACTTCGACTTCGCCACCTCGCAGGGGCTGGTGATCGAGAAGGTGGAGACGCTGCCCCGCGGCGCGTCCGACCACCTTCCCATCCTGATCTCGGCCGAATACGGCCAAAACCCCGAGTAGAAGTCGATAGCGGAACGGCCGGGCTGGTCAGGCCCGGCCGTTCCGCGTTTAAACCCGCTACTTCGAGCCCGGCTCGTTCTGCTCCACGTACTCGTCAGGGTCGACGTCCCGGGCCTTGATGCCGCCGGCGTGGGCTGCCTCGAAGGCGTAGAAGGACACGGCCAGCTTGTGCCGCAGGTCCAGGTCCGCGTTCAGCCGGAAGTCGGTGAGGCCCTCGCGTTCCTCCTCGCCCATGTGCTCGCTGTTGGCCTCATTCACCTTCGCGACGGCGGCCCACCACTCGTCGGAGCCGGCGTCGTGCCGCCCGACGTCGGCGATCGCGTCCCGGATCTCGTTGTGGTCGTGGATGGCGTCGGTGGTCTCGTCCTCCGGTGAGTCCTTGCCGCCCTCACCCGTGCCCAGCGCCAGCAACTCCGGATAGAACAGTTCCTCCTCGGCCTTGGCGTGGACTTCCAGCAGGATCTGCAGGCGGTCCCAGACGGCGGCCAGGTCCACGGGGGCTGCACCGCGCATCTCCTCCAGGATCGCGAACATGCGGCGCTGGTCGTGGTGGTCGTTGAGGATGACGTCGGTGATGTCCATGCGTGCTCCTGCGGGGTTTTCGGCCGTGTCCCGCCCGCGCTGCGGCGGAGGGATCGGCGGCGTGTGCCGGCGGCGGGGTGCCGTTGCTCCGATGCTAGTGCAGGACCCGCGGGCGGTGCCGCCCGGCCGGGGAAGTTCCGGCGTTTCAGGCAAACATCGCGTGAACAAAGCACGGACGGACGTGAAAAACAGGCAGTTCCGTAACCTTCCCGTGATCTACTTTTGGGCGTCATCCTGCGGTCCGGGCACTGTCCGGGGCCAGCGGGATGTGGCAGGCCGGAGCCTACGACGGGACCGTCGGGAATCCGGCTGCCTCCGGGGCGGGGACCCCGGGACCGTAACTTTTCCGTCGCTTCCAGCGATTACCCCTGCGCAGGACCGGCTGACGACAGCAGCCAGAATGTCCGGCCCGATAACGAAGGAAATGATCACGTGACTTTTTCCAGACGGAGTTTTCTCGGAGTGGCGGGAGCGACGGCGGCTACCGCCATTGCAACCACCGGCACGGTCCGTGCCGCGACCGCCGCCGCCCCGAACCTGCCCGCGCCCGAAGCGTCCGGCATCGAGCACATCATCGTGGTGATGATGGAGAACCGCTCCTTCGACCACTTCCTCGGCTGGCTGCCGGGCGCCGACGGCACACAGTCCGGGCTGAGCTTCAGGGACCGTTACGGCATCCCGCACTCGACCTACCACCTGACCGATTTCCAGGGTTGCGGCCACCCGGACCCGGACCACTCCTACGAGGGCGGCCGGATCCAGTTCAACAACGGCAAGAACGACGGCTGGCTCCGGGCCGGCGAGAACGACGAATTCGCGGTCGGCTACTACGACGCCCCGGACCTGGACTTCTGGCGCCAGGCCGGACCCGACTGGACCGTCTGCGACCGCTACTTCGCCGCGACCATGGCCGAGACGTACCCCAACCGCTTCTACCAGCACGCCGCCGCCACGGATCGGATCCACAACTCCACCGTGACCGCCACGCTCCCCACCATCTGGGACCGGCTGGCCGCCGCGGGCGTGGCCGGGAAGTACTACTACGGCGACATCCCCTTCACGGCGCTCTGGGGCACCAAGTACCAGCCCATCTCCCACCCCTACGCGGACTTTCTCACGGACTGCTCGGCCGGGACCCTGCCGGCCGTGTCCTTCGTGGACCCGCGCTTCACCGACGAGGGGTCCGGGACCTCCGGGGACGACCACCCACACGCGGACATCCGCTCCGGCGAGACCTTCCTGGCCGAGGTCTACAACGCGGTCACCTCCGGCCCCGGCTGGGCCAACACCCTGCTGGTGGTCAACTACGACGAATGGGGCGGCTTCTACGACCACGTCGCCCCCGCGGCGGCTCCCGACACCGCGGACACGACTGCCCTTCGCGGCTTCCGGGTCCCCTCCCTGGTGGTCTCCCCACGCGCCCGCCGCCGCTACGTCGCCCACGGCGTCTACGACCACACCTCTGTCCTCAAGGCCATCGAGTGGCGCTGGAACCTGCCGTCCCTGACACCGCGCGACCAGGCTGCCCGGAACATCGCTGAGGTCCTGGACTTCGGCACCCCCGCCAACCTCGCCGCCCCCAAGTACTTCGTCCCGCCCTTCGTGGCCGGCCCCGCCTGCACCCCGGTGGGACCGCCACCGGAAGAGGAATGGTCCGGACTGAAACAGAAAGCCCTCGCCGACGGATGGAAACTGCCGTGAACAACACCACCAGCAACGCCAGCATCAGTACGCACGCCGCCCCGCGCCGCGGCCGCCGGATCCTGAAGCGGTTCGCCGCCGCCTCCGCGCTCGTCCTCGCCGCCGCGGGCATCGGCTACGGCTCCGCGTCCGCCACCGCGGGCGCCCCCGCCGCCGCACCGCAGCAGGCCGGAACCGCCGTCCCCGCCGCCACCCAGACCGGCGGTTACCTGCCCGGGGCCAAGCACCTCTTCGTGATCAACCTAGAGAACAAGGGCTACGACGAGACCTGGGGCCCGGCGTCGGCCGCCCCGTACCTGTCCCAGACGCTCCGTAGCCAGGGCGTGCTGCTGAACCAGTACTTCGGCACCGCCCACAACTCCCAGCCCAACTACGTCGCGCAGATCTCCGGCCAAGGGCCGAACGCCCAGATGCAGTCCGACTGCCAGACCTACTCGCCGTTCGTGGGCACCGGTACCGCCAGCCCGGGCCAGGCCGTCGGCGCCGGCTGCGTCTTCCCCGCCAGCGTCCCCACCGTCGCCGGGCAGCTCAAGGATGCCGGGAAGACCTGGAAGGGCTACATGGAGGACATGGGCACGCCCTGCCGGCACCCCGCCCTCGGCGCCGTCGACGACACCCAGAAGGCCCGGGTCGGCGACCAGTACGCGGCCCGCCACAACCCGTTCGTCTACTTTGCCGGGATCACCGGTTCACCCGACTGCGCTGCGAACGACGTCGACCTCTCCAACCTGAGCACCGACCTCGCTTCCACCGCCACGACGCCGAATCTGTCGATGATCACGCCCAACCTCTGCCACGACGGCCACGACTCCCCCTGCGTGGACGGCCAGCCCGGCGGCCTGGCCAGCGCCGACGCCTGGCTCAAACAGTGGGTCCCGGTCATCACCGGCTCGCCGGCCTTCAAGCAGGACGGCGTCCTGGTCATCACCTTCGACGAGTCCGACGGCCCCCAGTCCGACGCCAGCGCCTGCTGCGGCGAGGGCCCCGGGCCGAACGCGGCCCTGCCCGGTATCACGGGCATGGGCGGCGGCCGGGTGGGCGCCCTGGTGCTCTCCCCGTTCAGCAAGGGCGGCACCTGGTCCACCACCCCGTACAACCACTACAGCCTGCTGGCCAGCATCGAGGACACCTTCGGCCTGCCCTACCTCGGCTACGCCGGGACCCCGGGCCTGAACCGGTTCGGCCTCGACGTCTACAACGCCGGGGTCTGAGGCACGGCGTCTAAGGCCGGGGGCTGAAACCCGCGGTGGCCGGTCAGTGGATGAGGCCGGCCACCAGGTTGATGGTGGTGGCGAGCACGATCGTGCCCAGCAGGTAGGACAGGAGGGCCTGCCGCAGGACGGTGGTGCGGATCGCGTCGGTCTTGAGGTCCGTGTCAGAGACCTGGAAGGTCATGCCGACGGTGAAGGCCAGGTACGCGAAGTCCAGGTAGCGGGGCAGCTTGTCCTCGTTGAAGTCGACGCCGGTCTTGTCCCGGTAGTAGATGGAGGCGTACCGGAGCGTGTACAGGGTGTGCACCAGGAACCAGGACAGCGCGACGCTGCCCACGGCCATGGCAATGATGGCCGCCTTGGTGCCGCCCTGGGCGTTGGAGGCATCCAGCAGGATCAGGGCGACGCCGCCGAAGCTCGCCACGGTGGCCACCAGCACCAGGCCGTCGGCCAGGCCGCGGCTGGGGTCCTCGCGGCGGGCGTGCGCCGCCGTCGCCTGCGTCTGCAGGCCGCCGATCACCGACCACACCCAGATCAGGTAGGTCAGGGACGCCGCCGCCCAGCCCAGCGCGGGCGCGTAGGCCCAAGACATCAGGGAGCCGACGGCGACAGCGGTGGCCACGCCGACCAGGACCATCACGAGGACCCGGAGCCGGGAGTGGTGGGCCCGGCTGTTGAAATTGTGGCCGCCATGGCCGTTCGCTACCTCTGCATTCATGCGCCGATCTTCCCAGCAGAGCCTCCCATTGCGGCGCACGGCGGGGCGTGTCGGCGCCGTTTCCTTCCAACGCCCCGGCCCGGCGGGTAGCGTGGGCGGGGCAGGCCGCGGCCCCGCCGCGGCTTCCCCCTGCCGAAGGAGTGCCATGCCCAGGTCCCACCGATCCCCCAAGCACGAGCCGGACACCGATGTGGAGCTCAACCCGCTCTTCAGCAGGCCGGGCGAGGCCACCACGTTTCCCAAGTTCCGGCTTCCCGACGGCGAGTCCCTCCCCGCTACGGCCTACCAGGTGGTCCATGACGAGGCGATGCTGGACGGCAATGCCCGCCTGAACCTGGCCACCTTCGTGGGCACGTGGATGGAGACCGAGGCCGCGAAGCTCTACGCCGAGACGTTCGACAAGAACATGATCGACAAGGACGAGTACCCGCAGACCGCCCTGATCGAGACCCGCTGCTGGCGGATGCTCGCCGACCTCTGGAACGCCCCGGACCCGGAGTCCGCCGTCGGGACCTCCACCATCGGCTCCTCCGAGGCCTGCATGCTGGGCGGCCTGGCCCTGAAGCGGCGCTGGCAGAACGCCCGCCGGGCCGCGGGCAAACCCGCGGACAAGCCCAATCTGGTCCTCAGCTCCGCCGTCCAGGTCTGCTGGGAGAAGTTCTGCAACTACTGGGAGGTCGAGGCCCGCTACGTCCCCGTCTCCGCCGAACACCCGGTCCTGGACGGCACCGACCTGGAGCAGTATGTGGATGAGAACACCATCGGCGTCGTGGCAATCATGGGCGTCACCTACACAGGCCGCTACGAGGACATCGCCGGGATCTCCGCCGCGCTGGACGCCATCGAGCACAAGCACGGCCACGACGTCCCCATCCACGTCGACGGCGCCTCCGGGGCCATGATCGCCCCGTTCCTGCAGCCGGACACGGTGTGGGACTTCCGGCTCCCCCGGGTCGCCTCGATCAACACCTCCGGCCACAAGTACGGCCTGGTCTACCCCGGCCTCGGCTGGGTGATCTGGCGGGACAAGGACGCCCTGCCGGAGGAGCTGGTGTTCCACGTCAGCTACCTCGGCGGGGACATGCCCACGTTCGCGCTGAACTTCTCCCGCCCCGGCGCCCAGGTGCTCCTGCAGTACTACCTCTTCCTCCGCCTCGGCTTCGAGGGCTACGCCTCCGTCCAGTCCGCCTGCCGCGACGTGGCCACCTACCTCTCCGCGGAGATCGGCGCCATGGAGGCGTTCACCCTGTGGAGCGACGGCTCGGACATCCCTGTCTTCGCATGGCAACTGGCCGACGGCCACACACGCAACTGGAACCTCCACCACCTGTCGGAGCGGCTGCGGATGAGCGGCTGGATTGTTCCCGCCTACCCGCTCCCGGACGGCCTCGGCGACATCACGGTGCAGCGCGTGGTGGTACGGAACGGCTTCACGAAGGACCTCGCGGCGAGCTTCCTGGCCGACCTGAAGAAGGAGGTCGAGTACCTGGACTCCCTCGACGCGCCGATGCCCTCCCAGGGGCAGAACCCGGCCTTCCACCACTGAGGATTCTTAAGCGATTCTTAACCGGTGCCGGGGACACTGGAAGAGGCGCGCCACCGCGCGCCAGCGCCCCCGACACGGAGGATTCCATGACAGGACCCGCCCCACTCGATCGATCAGCCGAGCGCCACGGTTCTTCCGGCACAGGTTTGGCCGGCACCGGTCCATCCGGCACGGCCGCCGGCCGGTTCTGGCCGCTGCCCCGGCAACGCCACTGGCTGCTGCTGGCGATACTGCTCTCCGCCGTCGTGGTCGCCCTCGGCGTCACGGTGAAGCTGCTGCCCGGCGACACCGCGGCCGAGCTGGGCATCGACCAGAACCTCAGCCAGCACCACATCGCCGTGCTGACCGCCGTCGCTATGGCCATCAACCTGGTCTTCGGCCCGGTGGTGGGACTTGCCGTCGTCGCCGTCATCGCGCTGGTGATCTGGCTGGTCCGCGGTGACCTGGTCAAGGCGCTGGCCTTCGGGCTGGTGGCCTGCTCCGGCTGGGCGGCCAGCGAGGCGTTCAAGCTCCTGATCGCCCGGCAGCGCCCGGACCAGGGCCTTCTAGTGGACCCGCTCTCCCCCGAGACCGGCTCCAACAGCTTCCCAAGCGGGCACGTGTCCTTTGCCGTGGCGCTGGCGTTCGCCCTGTTCTTCCTGGTCCGCGGCACCCGCTGGGCCCGGCCGGTCGCCGTCCTCGGCGCCGTGGTGGCCGTGATCGTGGCCTGGTCCCGGCTCTACGTCGGCGTGCACTACCCCACCGACGTCACCGCCTCGTTCCTGGCCGCCAGCGCCGCCGTCCTGGTGGTCACCGGCCTCTGGAACCGGTTCGGACCGGCCCTGGCGGAACGGATCCCCGCCGCCCTCCGCTCTCCCCGACGCTAAAGGACCCCGCCCGTGCACAGCATCGTCCACGCCACCACCCTGGCCCCCGGCCTCGTCGCCGGCGCCCCCTCCCTGCTGGATCCCGCGACCATGCTCTCCGGGTTGGGACCGGCGGCCCTCGGCGTTATCGCCGCCATGGTGTTCATCGAGTCGGGGGTCCTGTTCCCGTTCCTGCCGGGCGATTCGCTGCTGTTCACCGCCGGGCTGCTGCACCGTGAACTGGAGCTGGGCCTGCCGGTGCTGATCGGGGTGATCACGGCCGCCGCGATCGCCGGCGACCAGGTGGGCTACTTCCTCGGCCGGACCTTCGGCCGCCGCTGGTTCAAGGACGACGCGCGGATCCTCAAGACCGCCCGCCTTACCGCCACCGAGGACTTCTTCCGCCGGCACGGGGGCGCCGCCGTCGTCCTGGCCCGCTTCGTCCCGATGGTCCGCACCTTCGCGCCGCTGACCGCCGGGATCGGCCGCTACGGCTACCGCTCCTTCACCCTCTGGAACATCGTCGGGGCCCTCGCCTGGGCCACCTCGGTGACGCTGCTGGGTACCTGGCTGGGCCACTACGCAATCATCGCGAACAACATCGACATCATCGCCATCGCGATGGTCCTGGTCTCGGTGCTTCCCTGGCTGGTCCAGTTGCTCCGGCGGCGCCGCGGCGGCTCCCGTGGTTCCTCGGGCACAGACGCGTCCGGCACGCCTGCCGACGACGACGCGACGCGGGACGGCGGGGACGACGGCGGATTCCGGGATCGCGTGTCCGGGGACGGGGTGCGCACCGCGGCGGTGGAAGACTAGCCCCATGCCGCTGCCCGCCCTGCTGCTGGTCGAGGACGATCCCGTCCTCGGCCCGCTGATCGCCGAACTCCTGGAACCCGACTACCGGGTGGTCCTTGCCGCCAGCGGACAGGAGGGCCTGCACCGCGGGCTGACCGGGGCCTGGGACGTGATGGTGATCGACCGCGGACTCCCTGGCCTGGACGGCATCGGCCTAATCGGTGCGCTGCGCGCCAAGGGCATCGCGACGCCGATCCTGATCCTGACGGCGCTCGGCGACCCGGACGAGAAGGTCCGGGGCCTGGACGCCGGTGCCAATGACTACGTCACCAAACCCTTCGACGCCCGCGAACTCGCCGCTCGGCTCCGGGCCCTCACCCGCACGTTCGCCCCGCCGCAGGTCACCGTCCCCATCGGCGGCTGGGAGCTGGATCCCGGGGCGCGCCTGGTCCGCTCCCTCTACGGCCAGACCGTCACCCTCACCGCCAAGGAGGCCGAACTGCTGGCCGCCCTCGCCACCGAACCGGGGCGCGTGTTCACCCGGGACGAGCTGTTGTCCCGGTACTTTTCCCCGACGGACCAGCCGGGTGTGATCGACACCTATGTCCACCACCTCCGCCGGAAGATCTCCAAGTCCGTGGTCCGCACCGTCCACGGGCTCGGCTACCAGATCGGCGACCCCGAATGAGCAGGTTGATGAGCAGGTTTCCGCGGGCGGGTGTCCATGAGTAAGGCAACGGCGGCCGGGCCGAGCCCGGACGAGATCACGCTGCGCCGGGCGGCCCTGAAGGTGGCCGTGCGGATCAGTGCCGTCAGTGCCGTGCTGGTGCTGGCGCTCCTGGCGGTGGCCACCGCGTATCTGGTGCATAAGCTGTCCCAGCCCACCCCGCTGCCGGCCACGGGCGCCGGAACAACGTACGCCTATGTGGACTCGCGCGACATCCTCGAGGCCATGATCATCGCCGGTGTGGCGGGCATCGCCCTGGCCGGACTGGCGGGGTGGCTCAGCGCCCGCAGCGCCATCCGTCCCCTCGGCGAGGCTCTGGCGCTGCAGCGCCGCTTCGTCCAGGACGCGAGCCACGAACTGCGCACCCCGCTGGCGATCCTGGACACCCGCATCCAGCTGGCCCAGCGTGACGCGGAGGGAGATCCGACGGCGCTGCGCAACCTGGCCCGGATCCGCGCGGACACGGCCACACTGACCGGGATCGTGAACGAGCTGCTGCTGGCTGCGACGGCGGCGGCCCCGGAACCCGGCGCTCCCCCGGTGGAGCTGGCCGGCGTCGCCGAGTCCGTCACGGAAAGCCTGCGGCAGTTGGCCGACGGCAAGGGCATCGTGCTCGACTTCGAGGCCAACGGCCGCCCCCGGGCGCGGATCGAGGCCAACGCCCTGCGGCGGGCGGTGCTGGCCCTGGCGGACAACGCGCTGGCGCACACCCCCTCCGGCGGCCGGGTCCTGATTAGGGCCGCGGAGGAGGACGGGTCCGCCGTCATCACCGTCTCGGACACGGGGCCGGGCATCACCGGGGTGGACCAGGACCGTATCTTTGACCGGTTCGTCCACGCCGCCCGGCCCGTCGGGTCCGACGGCGGACGCGGCTTCGGGATCGGGCTGTCGCTGGTGCGCGAGATCGCGATGGCCGCCGGCGGCACGGTTTCGGTGGCCGGCACCGGTCCGGAGGGCACAATGCTGCGGATCGAGTTGCCGGCCGCGACGGACTAGGCAGCCACAGCAGGGCTCAAAGGGCCTGACCGGCCCGCCTAACGTGGATGCAACCGCTTACAGCGCGGCGCTGGTCTCCACACGCTTCGCCGGGCTGGTCCCCGCGCGGTTCTCCGCACAGTCGCAGGCCGGGGCACCGGCGGGTTCCACGTTGGTCCGGGCCAGGAGGGCCTCCACCACCTCGGCCACCAGGTCTTCCTTGTCGCGGCGCTTCGCGTCCTCCATCTGCGCCACCTCCACCCGGGCAGCCTGCCACGCGGACCAGTGCCCGGATACCAGAGCCCAGAGCGAGAGCGCCGAGACGTAGACCACCGAGTCCAGCCAGCCCATCATCAGCGAGATCGGGATCATCAGGATCCAGATGATCGCCAGCCAGCCGTTCACGCGCCGCATGAAGACAGGGTCGCCCTGGACCATTGCCCAGAGACTCTTGATCGGGCCCACGCATCCTCCTTGGTGACTACACGGCGGAGCGGACCGCCTCCGGGACCTTATCCACGCAGGCTGGGAGATTGCTGGCAATTTCCCAGCCTGGAAGGCGGAGCGGGAAGCGGGACCCGAATGGCCCGGCGGGACTACTCTCAGTCCATGCTGAGATATCCCCGCGGGGTCGGATCCGGGGAGGACCGGGCCGCGTGAGCTTCCTGACCCTGGCGCTGATCGCCGTCGTCGCACTGGCCGGTCCGCTGCTGGCCCTGCCGGGCCGCTGGCATCTGCCGGTGGTGCTCGGGGAACTGCTGGCCGGCATCGTGATTGGCCGGACCGGGCTGGCCCTGGTGGACCCGGGTGACCCCACGTTCAGCCTGCTCGCCAACATCGGGTTCGCCCTGATGATGTTCGTCGCGGGAACCCACGTCCCGGTCCGGGACCCGGTGATCCGGACGGCCCTGGGACGCGGGGCGGGACGGGCGCTGCTGGCCGCGGCCGCAGCTGCGGCAGCAGGGACCGGCCTGGGGCTGCTCTTCGGCACCGGACACGCCCCGCTCTACGTGGTGCTGCTGGCGTCTTCCTCCGCCGCCCTGGTGCTGCCGATCGTGGACTCGCTGCGCCTGGGCGGGCCGCACGTCGTTGCCATGATGGCGCAGGTGGCCATCGCCGACATCGCCTGCATCGTCGCGTTGCCGCTGGCACTGGACCCGCCGAACGCGGCCCGCGGCGCGTTGGGGGCTCTCGCCGTGGCCGCGGCCGCCGTCGTCCTCTTCTTCGGCCTGCGCGCTCTGGAGCGCAGGGGCACCCGCCAGCGCGTTCACCGGCTCTCCGAGCAGCGGAAGTTCGCCCTGGAACTGCGGATACAACTGGCGCTGCTGTTCGCCCTCGCCGGTATCGCGAACCTGGGCCGGGTGTCGGTGATGCTGGCGGGCTTCTCCTTCGGTCTGGTGGTCGCGGCCGTCGGGGAACCACGGCGTCTGGCCCGCCAGCTGTTCGCCGTCAGCGACGGGTTCCTGGGGCCGGTGTTCTTCGTCTGGCTGGGTGCCACCCTGAACCTGCGCGACCTGGCCGGCCGGCCGGAGATGGTGGCTCTCGGACTGGCGTTGGGGCTGGGGACCGTCGCGCTGCACGCCGGGCTCAGGGCGGTGGGCCTGCCGTTGCCGCTGGGGGTCATGTCCGCGGCGCAGCTGGGCATCCCGGTGGCGGCGGCCAGCATCGGCACCCAGCTGCATGTCCTGCTTCCGGGCGAAGACGCGGCCCTGCTGCTGGGCGCGTTGGTCACGATCGGGGCAAGTGCGGTGGCCGGGTCCCGGGCCGCGGGGACGTTTGGCCCGCCGCCCGGGGCCGATACCCGGTAGGCGTCCGACGCCGTCAGTCGCGGAGGGCAATGACCTGGGCGGAGTCCGGGGTGTCGGCGATGACCAGCACCCGCGGAGCGCTGATCCCGGCGAGCGCGCCGGCGAGCGACCGCGGGGCGGCAACGTCGGCGACGGCGGCGACGGCGGGCAGCACCGCGCCGGACGGGAAGACGCCGGCCCGGCGCCACACGGTGACCGGGGCCCCGGCCTGTTCCTCGAGAATCCGGCGGAGCGGTTCGGGGTCCGCGGCGGTGACCAGGATGATCCTCCCGATGCGGGTACGGGCCGCTGGTGCCTCGGAGTCCTTGAGGGTCCTGTCCTGCCGCCAGACGGAGAAGTGGTAGCCGGAGGCCAGCCCCGCTGCCACCAGCCAGCCCAGCGGGGCGCGGATCCTGTCCACCACGCTGCCGCCGGTGATGTCCGCGAGCGCCAGTTCGAAGAGCCGGTAGCCGATCACCAGCAGGGCCGCCAGCGCCACCGCCGCACTGAGCCCGAAGACGGTCACCAGGTAGACCCGCCGGCCAGGCGTCACGCCCTGCGTTTCGTGTTGCTCCCGGGGCCGCCAGGTACGCCACCAGACCAGGCCGCCCACGGCGAGCGAACTGATCCCGCCCAGCAGCAGGGTCAGGGCACTCCCGCCGCCGGGTCCCTCGCCCGGTGGCGTCTCCGCCAACGGGGACACGGCCAGGGAGAGCGCGGCGTTGAGCACCACGCCGATCCCCGATGCGGCGGCCGCCAGCGCCACCCCCGAGGTGATCAGGGTCCCGGCCCGCCCGACCCGAAGCGAACGGCCGCGTGCCGCCGCCCGGTGGTACCGCCAGACGAGGGCGCCGACGGCGGTGGCGGCGAGCGCTGCGCCGAGGGGAGACAGCAGGCCGGTCAGCGTCTCGGTCCGGTCGAACGCGAGCCGCAGCAGCACGAACAGCACCGTCCCGGCGCCCCCGAGCGCCAGCAGCCCGGCGGCGAGGACGCCCGCCAGCAGCAGGGCCACGTCGGCGAAGCCGCCCCTGAGCCTGCGGGCCCCGCCGCGGAACCAGTGCCACCACCACAACAGCGCTCCCCCGGCGGCCCACACCGTATTCCCCAGGACGGCCCGCCACCACGGGTCCGCGGCGCCGGTCAGTTCCATCGAGCCGCGCAGGGCGACGTCGAACAGCCCGGAAAGGGCCGCCACCGCCGCGCCCGCCCCGATCGCCAGCCCCGCCGTCGTTCCGATGACCCCCGGTACCTGCGCGAGCGCCAGCGGCCCCTTGGCCGGGTGCCGCCACATCCACCGGTGCCACACCCACACCAGGAACCAGGTGACCCCCACCGCGAGGGGCGGGCGCCACTGCGGCTGGGGCTCCGTGACCAGCGACGACGCCGCGGCCAGGAGTGAGGTGGTGGAGATCAGCAGCGACAGCGTATAGAGGGCGCTGACATAGAGACCCCACGACGGCGCCGCACGTTCGGCCTCCGCACCCAGGCGGCGCCACACCAGCCACCAGAGCAACGCAGCCAGCGGCCCACCCACGAGTGCGAACGCCAGGGACAGCGCCAGCCCGGCGACCCCTTCACCGGCCAGGACCTGCCCGGCGGTCAGTGCGCGTTCCAGCAGGCCGCCGGCCCCGTTGGCGGCGATCACCACCAGGGCCGCCAGCAGCACGTACACCACCAGCCGGCGGACCTTGGCCTGGGCGGTACTTCCGGCGGGAACCCGGACCGGCGTTGTGGTCATTTGACCGGTGTCCCGCCGGTGCAGGCCTGCAGACTGTAGGGAAGGTCGTCGATGGACCAGCCCGTGCCGGAGCGCACCAGCACGAATACCCCGTCCTCGGTGAATTCGGAGGGACCGAAGGGGCCTTCCCCGGCGGGGTGGACGATGGAGACCCGCACGGTGGCGGTGGGCCCCCGTTCGGTGGAGCCCACCAGCACCACCCGGGCCGCCTGAACCGTCCCGAAGTAGCCCGTGCACCGGGACTTGGCGTTCTCGGTCAAGTAGCCCTGCGCCGCCGTCAGGTCGCCCTCCACCACGGCCTTGCTGTATTGCTGGACCACGCCGGAGGGAGTGCCCGGGTCCAGCGGACGCGGCTGTCCGCGCAGCAGCACGGCCACCAGGGCCGCGACGATCAGCAGCACGATGGCCGCGGCGATGCCCACGAGGACCCGGTCCGGCTTCGGCTGGCTCATGCCGACAGTATGCGAGGACCACCCGCACCGGTCATGGTGTCTTTGGACCCTTTCAGCCCGGCCGGTCCGCCGCGAGTCTGGGACAACACGCCTTCTGCAGATGGTGGGACCGATGGGGACCTTTACCGCCAGGTTTGCCGCGTTCCTGGCCCTCGCCGCGGCCCTCGCCCTGACGCTCATCCTGGGACCCGCCGCGACCGGAGCGACGGCCGCGGCACCGGCTGCGGCGATCGTCACGGGCACCATCACCGCCGCCGTCCCCACGGGAGAAGTCCGCACAGACCTAGTCCGCACCGGCACCACGCCCACCGACGTCGTCGTCGTAGACCGGGCGGGCGTCCTGGACCTCGCCACCCTCCTGCCGGCGGTCCGGCGGATCGAGTTCTACCAGCCCACCAAGGTCGCGGTCTACACCTACAACGGCACGGCCTCGGACAACCTGAATGAGGAGGTGTTGCGCTACGCCCGGGCGGAGCACCCGGACTGGATCAGTCCCGACGGTCAGAAGTGGGCGGACGGGCTGTTCATTTTCGCGCTGGACCCGGTGGGCCGCCACGTCGGCACCTACATGGGTGAGGACCGGAAGGTCTCCCCCGGGGCACGGACGGACATCCAGGACGCGTCCAAGGACCTGCTCCGCGACGCGCAGTGGACGGACGGGACCATCGCCGGCATCCGCCGCGGCGCGGAACTGATCAACCAGCCCTGGTACCGCAGCGCCGCGTTCCTCATTTCCCTGTGGATCGGCGCGGGACTCGCCGCCGCCGGGGCCGCCGCCTGGCTCCTGGTCCGCTGGCGCACCCGGGTGGGGTGCCGCCGGGAGACCGCAAAGGGAGATGCCGCCTACGCCCGGGTGAGCATGGACCTGCCGGTCACCGAACTCAATGCCGGCACCATCCCCGCCGCCTCCCGCTACGGCGGCACGGTGCTGGAAAAGCACCGCAGTTTCCTCGGCCGGTACGATGCAGCGACGGCGCTCTCCAACCGGGTCCACGCCCTCACCCGACGGCAGCAAGGGAAACGCTCGTCCCTGGCGCTGGCCCGGCAGTTCGCGGACGCGGCCGCGGAACTGGACGCCCTGGATGACGTCATCTCCGACGCGAACGCGCTGCTGAACCGGAGCCCGCTCTGGCCCACCGCATGGGACCGCCAACTCGCTCCCTTTCGGCGGGACCTGGCCGGCATCGAGGACCTCCTCCGCAAGAGCCACGGCGCGGGCGACTCGGCGACCGCCGCCGCGCTGCGGTCCTTCCGCGACCGCAGCCAGGGCGACATGGAGGGCTGGACCGCGGACCTCGCGGGCGGCACCCTCGGCCCGGAGGATGCGCTGGACCGGCTCCGGGACGCCCGCACGGAACTGACCGAACTGCTGAACCGGCACGCGGAGACCGTGATCGAGGGTTTCGCCCGCACCGAACGGGAGGCGCGGCTGATGCGCCGGGAGATGGAAGAGGCCCGGTCCGGCACGGGCGGCAGGAAGCGGCCCGGCTACGAGCCCAGCATCCTTGGCACGGTCTACCCGTCCACCTATTTCTTCTCCGTTCCCGCGTTCTCCTCCGGCTTCACCACCGGGGTGACCAGCATCAATTCGGCCCGGGGCGGCACCACGGGGTACGGAGTCAGCGGGGGCAGCTTTTCCGGCTCCGGAAGCTCCTCCAGCTTCTAGGAAAACCGTATCGACAACCCCTGCGCAAGCGAGGATCGTAGGCCTTGTCCGTAGTTACCATTCCCTAAGGAAAGAGGCAGAGCGATGCCTGCTGTTGCTGTTTCCCAGTTGCAGGTGAAGTCCCATGACATGCCGGACGAAAAACGCCGCCCGGACAAGACCGAGGTGGATATCGTCACCCTCGACGACTACACAATCGGCCGTTTCACGTTCCAGCCGGGCTGGCGCTGGTCCGACTGCATCAAACCGGTGGTCCACACCGAAATGTGCCAGCTAAGCCACGTCGGCTTCTGTGTTTCCGGCAGACTCACCGTCGAGACCACCGACGGCAACCGGGCGGAAATCGCCGGCGGCCACTCCTACACCATCCCGCCGGGGCACGACGCGTGGGTCGAGGGCGGGGATCCGTTCGTGGGGATCGAATTCGTCAGCGCCGCGGGCTACGCGAAGCCCGGCGGATAGGATGGATCCTTGCGGAAGATCATCCTGTCCTTCCAGGTCTCCCTCGACGGCTTCATGGAGGGCCCGCACGCGGACCTCAGCTGGCACCGGGTTGATGCCGAACTGCACGAGCACTTCAACGACCAGTTGCGCACCATGGGCGCCTTCCTCGACGGCCGGGTCACCTACGAGCTGATGGCCGGGTTCTGGCCCACGGCGGACCAGGACCCGGACTGCCCGCCCGCCGTCGCGGACTTCGCCGCCATCTGGCGGGAGATGCCCAAGTACGTCTACTCCCGCACCCTGCCGGAGGCCGGCTGGAACACCACGGTGGTGCGCGACGTCGACGCCGGGCAGGTGCGGGCGCTCAAGGCCGCCCCCGGCGGCGACCTGGCCCTGGGCGGGGCGGAGCTGGCCGATTCCTTCCGCCGGCTCGGGCTGATCGACGAGTACTGGATCTACGTCCACCCCGTGCTGGTGGGCCGGGGAACGCCGCTATTCAAGGCCGCCGCCGCGCCAACCGACCTGACGCTGCTGGAGACCCGGACGTTCCGCAACGGCGTGGTCCTCCTGCGGTACGCGGCGAATCCCGACGCGGCGGACCAGAGCGCAGACGACAAAACCTCAGACAACGAAACCGGCGCCCGGCAGCCGTGAGGGGCTGCCGGGCGCCGGCCCGGTACTACTGAACGTTACTGCTGAACGCGCGGGTTAGGCCCCGGCGCGGACGAAGGTCACGCCGCCGGTGGCGGTCAGCCAGGACAGCGGGTGGACGATCGTCTGGTTGGAGCCGTTCATGCCGCCGCTGATCGCCTGGCCGTTGCCGGCGTAGATGGCGACGTGGCCGGACTGGACGATCATGTCGCCCGGCTGCGGGTCGGAGACGACCTTGCCGTAGTTGAGGAACTGCTGCGGGCCGAGGTCGCCCACCGGGATGCCTGCGGCGCCGAGCGCCTTCTCCACCATGGCGGTGCAATCCTGCGTGATGCCGATCTGGCTGTACGCGGCGGAAAGCATGGCGGCGTTGACGCCACCGGCGGGGGCGGCGGCCGGAGCCGGCGCCGGTGCGGCGGCCTGGACGGTCACCTTCGCCACCGGGGCGGCCGGGACCTGGGCCACGGGGGCCTTGACGACGGCGGGCGCGGCGGCAGGTGCCGGAGCCGGGGCCTCTACGACGGGCGCCGGGGTGGTGGCCACGGCCGGGCGGTCAAAGCTGATCTGCACGGCGGAGTCGGCGGTCACCGGGGCGGTAACCTTGCCGGCGACGTCGGCGTGCGAGACGGGTGCGGACTCCCGTTCGGCGGGGACGTTGCCGGCGGCGTTGGCCGCCATGCCGCTGGTCAGGACCAGGCCGGAGGCTGCGAGGACGACGGCGGCCTGCCGGCCCACGGTGCCGGTCGCCGCGGCGAAGGCGGCACCCCGACCGGTAGTTGCGGTGGTGCCGGGGCGCGCGTCAGTAGAGCGTGAAGTCATGATGTACCTCTCCCAAAGCCTGCGAGGTGAGCTGTCGGATTCGGATGGGAGACACCCGGCCGCGGGTCCGTCTGGGCGGACACTGCGCGGCTTCACCCCAAGACCCGCCCGTGGGCAGGTCGCGATTGGTTTCCCCGTCTCTGCCAGCTGGTTGCGAGGATGCCCTGGACCGCGGCAGAGTTAGGCAATCGGTCCGGGGGTGCCCGTCTCGGAAACCAACGGGCACCCTTCCACGGTAACGGCCATCCTCCCGAATGTCACATTAAGGTAACGGCAGAGGCGTCCCGGCGGGGCTACGATGATCCCACCATGTCCCGAGCGGAGGATCCGATGAATCCCCATTGTGTCGCGATCTGCCAGCTGAGTGATCAGCCGCAGGAAGACTTCGACGTGAACACCGAGCTGCTGGTTCTCGAGGGGAAGGAGATCCACGTCGCCACCTGGGATGCCGAGCCGCGCGACGGCGGCTTCGACCTGCACGTGCTGAACGACCGGGTGGACGCGCTGGGCTTCATGGTGGTGACGGACTGGGAGTTCCTGGACGGCAAGGCCTACGCCGTCGTTGAGCGCCGCCCCGCCTGAGTCCCGCCGCTTCGCGCACCGGATATCACTAGGCTTCGCCGCCCGCTTCCCGTTCGACGCGCTCGACGGCGTCCCTCACGATCTCCGCCGCCCCGCCGTCCGCCGTACCGTCCGCAGTGCCGTTGGCCAGGGCCAGGGCCGCCCGGCGCCGGAACCGTGCCCAGTCCCCGGCGCCCTTTCGGAGTTCCCGCAGCGGTGCCAGCAGGGCCGCGCGGCGCAGCCAGGGGTCGGGGTCGCGCAGCCACCGGTCAAGGACGGCTTCGGCGCGGGTCCTGGCCTGCCCGTCGAGCCCAGCGATGAGCGGCCCCACCACGTCAACCGCCAGTGGGTCCGCGAGGTCGGGCAGGTGCGCGCCGCGGAGGAAGCCCTCGATCCGGGTCAGGTCCGAGTTGTCCAGGTGCCGCAGGGCCGACTGTAGGAGCACGACGGCGGCCAGGCGGCGCTCGAACACGGGCACGGCCCACAGTTCCGAACTGAGCGCGGTGAGACCGTCCCGGTCCAGTTCCCGGTGCCGGCGGAGCGCATCGCGGACGGTGCCCCGGACGGCGCCAACGGAGGCGCCGTAGACAGAGAGCCCGGGCCCGAAGCGGTCCTGTCCGGCTTCGGCGCGCTGCCAGGAACTCTCACGCTGCAGTGTCGCGTCTATGAAGTCACCGGCCTCGCTCACCGTCCCATTCTTCCGCACCGGCCGTGGGCCCCATGTCCGACTAGCGGTCCGGGCTGCGGTACTCCATCAGGACGGTGTCCCGCCACTGCCCGGCGAGCGGCCCGTAGGACATGAGGCCGATCCGGCGCCGGGTTCCCACCACGGTGAAGCCCAGGCGTTCGTGCAGGGCCAGGGAGGCGGTGTTCTCCGGGAAGATGGTCGACTGGATGGTCCAGATGCCGGCCTCTTCGCAGCGGCTGATGAGCGCAGCGAGGAGCCGCGCACCGTGGCCGCGGCCCCGCGCGGCGGCGGCGAGGTAGAGCGAGTGTTCCACCACGCCGCGGTAGACGGGACGGGAGGACACCGGCGAGACGGCGGCCCAGCCGAGCACGGCGCCGTCGTCCTCCATCACCAGACGGACGTCCGGGCGGCGTCCGGCGTCGAAGCGCTCCCACGATGGAGGTTCCGATTCGAAGGTCGCGTGGCCGGTGGCGATGCCCTCGGCCCAGATCTCCCGGACGGCGGGCCAGTCCGCGGCAGTCAGGTTCCTGATTCGGAGGCCCGCCCCGGCGCTCATCCGGCGTCCGCTAGGCCGCTGCGCCCGTGCAGCAGTCCCGTGGGAAAACCGAGGAGAACCGGCTCCGGGGCGGTGCAGCAGCCGCCGCCTGCCCCGGCTGCGGCGGGCGTCCCGGCAGTGGCGGGCGCATCGCAACTGCTGCCGATGTCCGTGGAGCAAACCCCGGTCTCCGGCAGCTCCAGGTGGACGGTGTCCGCCCCCTCCCGGTCGCCGGCCAGCGCCGCGGCCACGGAACGGACCTGTTCGTAGCCGGTGGCGAGCAGGAAGGTCGGGGCGCGGCCATAGGACTTCATGCCCACGATGTAGAAGTCTTCCTCCGGATGCGCCAGCATCCGCGCCCCGTGCGGTTCCACGGTGCCGCAGGAGTGGAACTCCGGGTCGATCAGCGGCGCGAGCTGCCGCGGCGCCTCCACGCCCGGGTCAAGGTCCAACCGGAGCTCCCGCAGCACGTCCAGGTCCGGGCGGAAGCCGGTCGCGGGGACCACGACGTCGGCGCTGAGCGTGCGCCCGTCGGTGGCCGTGAGTGTGACCTGGGTGCCGTTCAGGGAGACGGCGGCGATGCCGAACCGCGTGTGCAGCTGCACGGTCCCGTCCTGGACGAGGCCGCGGAGCCGGCTGCCGAGCAGGCCCCTGGCGGCGAGGCCGTCGGCGTCTCCGCCGCCGTAGACCTTGGCGGCGGAGGCGCCGCGGATTGCCCAGAGGATCCGGGTGCCGGGCTCCTGGGCCGCCAGGTCGGCGAGGTGGATCAGGGTGTTGGCGGCGGAGTGTCCGGAACCGACCACGACGGCGCTGCGGCCGGCGAAGGTTTCACGGTCGCGGCCCCGCACGTCCGGCAGCGGCGGAGAGATCCGGGCAGTGGCGGCCGGCTCGCCGCGGGCCGGCAGGCCGGAGGTGCCGAGCGGGTTGCGGGTGGACCAGGTGCCGGAGGCGTCGATGACGGCGGCGGCCCGCACCTCGCGGGTGCCGCCCCCGGACTCCTCGATCCGGAGCAGGAACGGCGTACCGGCGCGGTTCCGGCTGTGCGTCTTGTCCAGTCCCTCACGGGTGACGGCGGTGACCCGGGCACCGGCGTGCAGGCGCCCGGCGATGGCGGGCAGCGCGGCCAGCGGCTCCAGGTACCGGTCGATGAGATCCCCGCCGGTGGGCAGACCCGACGGCTTCGGCGCTTCCCAACCGGCGGCGTCGAGCAACCGCACGGCCGCCGGGTCGGTGTTGTACTGCCACGGCGAGAACAGCCGAATGTGGCGCCACTGCCGGATGGCATCGGCCGGGGCCGCCCCGGCCTCGAAAATCACGGGTTCGAGGCCCCTCTCGAGCAGGTGCGCCGCGGCGGCGAGTCCTACCGGACCGGCGCCGATGATGGCGACGGGAAGGGATCCGGTGACGGCCATGGTCAGTCCTCCTTCAGGGATGCGATGAGTTCCTCGATGCGGGCCTTGATCTCGTCGCGGATAGGCCGGACCGACTCCACGCCCTTGCCGGCCGGGTCGGCGAGTTCCCAGTCCTCGTAGCGCTTGCCGGGGAAGATCGGGCAGGTGTCGCCGCAGCCCATGGTGATGACGACGTCGGATTCCTTGACGGCCTCGGTGGTGAGGACCTTGGGGATCTCGGCCGACATGTCGATGCCGAGTTCGGCCATGGCCTCGACGGCGGAGGGGTTGACCTTGTCCGCGGGCGCTGATCCGGCGGAACGGACCTCGATCTCGCCCTTGCCCAGGGTGGTGAGGAAGGCGGCGGCCATCTGGGAGCGTCCGGCGTTGTGGACGCAGACGAACAGGACGGAGGGCTTCTTGGCCGTTTCGGTGCTCATGCGATTCTCCTGAGTGTGCGGGGTTAGGCGGAAAGGGTGCGGGGGGTGAAGTAACGCCGGCGGGCCCAGAGGGCGGCGTAGACAAGTGCCACCAGGACGGGAACTTCGATCAGGGGCCCGACGACGCCGGCGAGCGCTTGCCCGGAGGTGACGCCGAAGGTCCCGATTGCCACGGCGATGGCGAGTTCGAAGTTGTTGCCGGCGGCCGTGAACGCGAGCGTGGTGGTCTTGCCGTATCCCAGACCGAGGCCCTTGCCGATGGCCATCCCGGCGCCGAAGATCACCAGGAAATAGACCATCAGCGGCAGGGCAATCCGGAGAACGTCCAGCGGCCGGGAGGTAATGGTGCCGCCCTGAAGTGCGAACAGCAGGGTGATGGTGAAGAGCAGGCCGTACAACGCCCAGGGGCCCAGCTTCGGCAGGAACGCCCCCTCGTACCAGTCGCGGCCCTTGGCTTTTTCGCCGATGGTGCGGGTGAGGAATCCGGCCAGCAGCGGGATTCCGAGGAACACCAGCACCGAGCCGGTGATGGCCCAGAAGGAGAAGCCGGCGCTGGTGGTCGGCAGCCCCAGCCAGGACGGCAGGAGCTGGAGGTAGAACCAGCCCAGGGTGCCGAAGGCGATGACCTGGAAAACGGAGTTGATGGCCACCAGCACGGCCGCCGCCTCCCGGTCGCCGCAGGCGAGGTCGTTCCAGATCATCACCATGGCGATGCAGCGGGCCAGACCCACAATGATCAGCCCGGTGCGGTATTCGGGAAGGTCCGGAATGAAGATCCAGGCCAGGGCGAACATGAACGCCGGCGCCAGGATCCAGTTGAGCGCCAGGGACGTGACCATGAGCTTCCGGTCGCCGATGACGCGGTGCGCCTGGTCGTAGCGGACCTTCGCCAGCACCGGGTACATCATCACCAGCAGGCCGACGGCGATCGGCAGCGAGACTTCGCCGATCTTCACGGCGTCGAGCGCGGTGTTCAGGCCAGGGATGGCGCTTCCCAGCAGCAGGCCCAGAACCATCGCGACGATGATCCATACCGGCAGGAACCTGTCCAGGGTGGAAAGCCTGCCGACGACGGCGGCCTCACCTTCACGGGTGGGCGACGGGTCAGTCTGGGTGCTCACGGGGCTCCTGGCGGGTAAGGGATTCGCGATAGAGATCGAAACTTGTCGATATGAAGTATCGGCGGCTATATCGACGAATGTCAATCTATGGGCATAATGAGGGCATGACGTCGCTGGACATTCTTGATCAGGCCTCCACCGGGAGCTGCTGCACACCCTCTGCGACCCCGGCCCTGGCGCCGGAGGAGGCCCGGCGCAGGGCGTCCGTCTTCAAGGCGCTCGCCGATCCGAACCGGCTGCGGCTGCTCTCGATCGTCAAGGGCTCCGGCGGGGGCGAGGCGTGCGTCTGCGACCTGACAGAACCCCTCGGCCTGAGCCAGCCCACCGTTTCCCACCACCTGAAAATCCTTGTCGACGCAGGCCTCCTGCACCGTGAGAAGCGGGGCACCTGGGCCTACTATTCTCTTGTCCCGGGGGCGATCGCCGGAACCGCCGGACTCGTCGAATCCCTCTAGGGACCCACCGCCGGGAAACCGGGCTCCGCAAGCGCCGAGTCATCTTGTGTATAATACCCCTAGGGGTATCATTGGAGGGCGGGTATCCATTCGAAGTCCCGGCACCACAACTTTTGAGGAGAACACCATGTGCAGTCCCGTTCGATGCAACACCTGCGGAAAGATCACCTGGGCCGGCTGCGGCGAGCACGTTGACTCCGTGATGGCCAACGTTCCCGCTGAACAGCGCTGCACCTGCAAGTGACCCCCCGGCCGGCACGGGAGCACCCTCCGCGGCAGGCGTCGCAGCGCAAGGTGCTCTCCGTGCTGGTAGGCGGCCAGGTCCTCGGCGGAGTCGGCATGGGCGCCACCTTGTCCCTGGGATCGCTGCTCGCGGCCCAGCTGTCCGGGTCCCCGGCCTGGGCCGGCACCGCGGCGACCATGAGCACCCTCGGCGCCGCCCTGGCCGCCATCCCGCTCTCGCGCCTGGCCCTGGCGCGCGGCCGCCGGGTGTCCCTCTCCACCGGCGCCCTGATCGCCTGCCTGGGCGCCGCCACGGCTATCAGCTCCGCGGCGCTCGGCATCTTCCCGTTGCTGTTGCTGGGCCTGATGCTGCTGGGCTCGGGCTCGGCCGTCAACCTTCAGGCCCGGTTCGCGGCCACCGACCTCGCCACCACGGGCACCCGCGCCCGCGACCTGTCCGTCGTCGTCTGGTCCACCACCGTCGGCGCAGTCCTCGGCCCCAACCTCTTCGGCCCCGGCGAGGCCGTGGGTGCCGCCCTCGGCTTGCCGCCCATGACCGGAGCCTTCGCCTTCTCCGTCGCCGGCCAGCTAGCCGCCGCGGCGGTCTACCTCACCGGGCTCCGGCCCGACCCGCTGCTGCAGTCCCTCCGCGCCGGCGCCCGCACCGAGGCTCCGGAGCCGCCGCAGACCGGCCGGCAGATTCTCCGGCAGAACAACCGGGCGCGGTACGCCGTCGCCGTCGTCGCCCTCAGCCATGCCACCATGGTGGCGCTGATGTCCATGACGCCTATCCACCTGCGCGAGCACGGCGCCAGCCTGACCATTGTAGGCTTCACCATCAGCCTGCACATCGCCGGCATGTATGCGCTCTCCCCCGTCTTTGGCTGGTTCGCGGACCGCGTCGGCCGCCTGCCAGTGGTCCTGGCGGGACAGGCGACGCTGCTGGCCTCGCTGCTGATCGCCGGCCTCTACTCCGACTCGCAGGCCGGCGTCACGGTCAGCCTGATCCTGCTGGGCCTGGGCTGGTCCGCCTCCGTGGTGGCCGGCTCCGCGATGGTGGCCGAGTCCGTGGCAGGCCAGGACCGGCCCGCCCTGCAGGGGATCTCGGACCTGAGCATGAACGCCGCCGGCGCCCTGGGCGGTGCGCTGGCCGGGCCCGTGCTGACCGCGGCGGGCTACTCCGGCCTGGGCTTCCTGGCGATGGTGCTGGTAGCGATCGTGCTGGCCTGGACCGGACTGAGGGCCCGCGCGGACCGCACCGCTACCCCGGCGGTGCGGTAGCGTCGTTCCCAGGTCAGCCGCACCCCGCGGCCGCACGCAAGGGAGCCCCGATGCCAGACGCCACCACCCCTCCGCAGCCGTCCGGCCCCGCCGGCAGCGCCCGGCCCGTCCGCTGGGGCATCCTCGGGACCGGCCTCATCGCCGGCCTGCAGACCTCGGACCTGGTCGACCACGGCTTCAGCGTCCAGGCGGTCGGCTCCCGCGCCGCGGACACGGCCCGCGAGTTCGCGGACCGCTTCGGCGTGGCCACGGCGCACTCGAGCTACGAGGCGCTGGCCGCCGACCCCGACGTCGACGTCGTCTATGTTTCCTCGCCGCACCCGTTCCACTATGAGCACGCGATGCTGGCCCTCGACGCCGGCAAACACGTGCTGGTGGAGAAGCCGTTCGCCATGACCGCCCGGCAGGCCCGGCACGTCACCGAGGCGGCGGCATCGAAGGGGCTGGTGGCGCTGGAGGCGATGTGGACCCGCTACCTGCCGCACATGGTCCGGATCCGGGAGCTGATCGGCTCCGGCGCGCTCGGAGAGGTCCGGACCCTGCTGGCGGACCACACCCAGAACCTGCCCAAGGACCCGGCCCACCGGCTCAACGACCCCGCCCTCGGCGGCGGCGCCCTGCTGGACCTGGGGATCTACCCGGTGTCCTTTGCCTTCGACGTGCTGGGTGTGCCGGAGCGGATCCATGCCTCGGCCAGCATGACAGCCACCGGGGTGGACCGGCAGACCGCCATGATCTTTGACTACGCCCGGGGTCAGCAGGCCGTCCTGCACTGCGCCCTGGACACCGCGGGCCCCAACCGCGCCGCGGTCCTGGGCACCGGCGGCCGGATCGAGATCGACCCGGTCTGGTACACCCCCACGGGCTTTAGCCGCTACGACGACGCCGGCGCGCTGGTGGAGCGTTTCGAGGAACCGGTCACGGGGCGCGGCATGCAGTACCAGGCGTGGGAGATGGAGCGCCTGATCGCCGCCGGCGCAACCGGAAACGACATCCTCCCGCCGGAGGAAACCGTGGGCATCATGGCGGCCCTGGACACGGTGCGGGAGCGGATCGGGCTCCGGTACGACGCCGACGGCGAGTAGGACAGGCCCACCCCCGGACAGACACCGCCTCGGGGCCGGCTGCCGGAACCACCGGTAGCCGGCGGTCAGCCCCGGAGGGACAGCTTCCCCCGGGCCAGGCTGTCCGCGGAGTGGGCCGGATCGCCGTCGTAGGGTTCGTCGGAGACATCCAGCACCGGATACGCCGTCAGGTCCAACCCGCCGGGCACGACGAAGGCCTGGCTCCCCTGCCCCAGGACGCCCAGGCTGACCATCCTGGACAGGTCCGCGGAGCCCAGCCACACCTCGCGGTAGCCCGCGAGCTGCTGCTCCGGGAGGGTGACCACAACCTGCCGCGTACCGTCGGGCAGTTGCTCCACCAAGGCGCTGCCGCGGGCGGAGTGCCCGCCCAGCGGCGTCAGGACGGCCTCACCGATCACGGCCGCGGTGGGGCCGGCGCCCGGGGCCGGAGCGGTGCTGGGAGCGGGACCGGCGGCCGGCGGGGTGGACTGGCCGAGGACGCTCCAGGCCGTCCAGGCGCCGGCGGCGCCGAGCAGGATTCCGGCCGCCGCGCCGAGGAGCCAGGGGGCCCGGCGGGGCAGCCGGCCCGCTGTACCAGTCCGGGGCGGATCCTCCGGGGCCGGCGCCTCGGGCCGCCGCCGGCTGGCTGACGGCCGCAACGGCGCCGGAGCGGGCGGAGCCGGTGCGGCCAACGGGTCGACCGCCAACGGAGCGGCCGCCGGGGGGTCGGCGGCGAGCGGATCGGCGGCGAGTGCCGGCGCCAGGCCCAGCGTCCCGTGGATCGCGGCCCAGTTGTGCCCGCCCGGCGCGACCAGCTCCGCCCCGGCGGGGTCCACCCTTGCCGCTACGACAGCCCGCCGGAACCCGTCCAGGAGGTCCCGGCATACCCCGCAGCCGTCCAGGTGGAGGGTTTCCTCCGCGGTGGCGTCCCGCTCGCCGAGAGCCAGCAGGGCCAGGAGGTCCTCGTCACAATGCGCCATGTTCCACCTCCAGCCGGGAACGAAGCCGCGCCAGGCTGCGGCGTATGTGGCTCTTGACCGTGCCGAGCGGGAGATTCAGCCGGGACGAGATCTGGTCGTGGGTCAGGTCCTCGTAGAAGGCCAGCCGCATGATCCGGGCTTGCGGGTCTCCCAGGCGGTCCAGCTCATCCTCTAGAGTGAGCCGGTCCGCTAGCGCCTCGGGAGTGGGCCTGCCGGCGACTTCGCCCGGCACCGACACCAGCTGCCGGGCAGACTGTTCGAGGTCGCGGCGGTGGGCCCGGGCCGAGAGCGCGTCGGAGATCTTGTTCCGCGTGATCCCGATCAGCCACGCCGGTAACCGGGCGGCCTCGGGGCGGTAGCTGGTCCTGGACTTCCACGCGCGGATGAAAACCTCCTGGGTGACGTCATCGGCGGCCCCGTGTTCGCACAGTGCCCGGAGCGCGAGCGTGTGGATCAGCGGTGCCAGCAGGCGGTAGGCCTCGGCGAGGGCCCACTCCTCCCCCTGCGCGAAGGCATGGTCGATGCCGGCGTCCCATTCGCGAACGGCAGTCTCCACGGTGTGCCCCTTCGAGCGACAGTGAGACCGTGGAACGTCATTATTCCGACTCGGCGGAGGCGCGGCAACGGTCTTAAGGTCCGGGCGGGCCGCTACATGCGGCCCGCCCGGCGCCTGTCTGGCCGGTCCTAGTTGTCGTGGTTCTGGGACTTGACCACCTGGACCGCCAGGGCCAGGTTGTTGTCCGCGAGGCTGCCCCAGGCGTAGACGATGGTGTTCTCTCCCGCGGTGACTGTCACGGGTGCCGGTCCGATCAGCGCCTCGGTGCTGCCGGCGGCGGCCACGGACGCCTCCACTGTTCCGGCGTCGAGCGTGAGCTTCTTCTGGTCGGGGTTCTCCAGGCCCTCGATCACTGCGGTTCCCCCGGCGAGGACGTCGACGGCGGGTGCGGCGGCCACGTGCCGGACCGTCAGTTTGCCCTTGCCCTCCGGCGCGGGCTTCGTGTCGTTCCGGAACAGCGTGGCGGTGGGTTCGCCGTCGGCGTTCAGGTGTGCCACGGCGGTGTAGTCGCGGCCGGCCTTGAGGTCGACCTTGACCGGACCGATGACGGGGTTGTCGGCGCTGGTGGCGTCCGCTCCCGTGATGGCGATCTTGTGGTCGCCGGCGCTGACGTCCAGCGGACCGGCCAGCGTACCGGGGGTGAAATTGTCCAGGGTGAGCTTGCCGTCAACCCAGACGTCCACGGTCAGGCCCGGGACGCCGTGGAGGACCGAGAGTTTCGCCGTGCCGGGGTCCGGGCAGTAGCCGCCCGCCTGGGCGGGGGCGGCGAACGCGAGGCTGCCGAGCAGTGCCATGGCACCGACGGCTGCGGAGAGTGATTTCTTGTACATGTGGAGCTCCTCATTGAGGCCCGTGCGGGCGGGTGATGCGCTGACACCTTTACTACCGGCCCAAAGGTCCGCCCGGATGCACCCGCACCAAACTTTTTTCCGCACGTGGGCCCCGAACGCAGAGCGGCCCGGCGGATGAGACCGCCGGGCCGCGCCGTGAGGATTCGAGGTACCTCTCGAAGGAGGGTCAGCCAACCTTGCCGGAGAGAGCCACCAGGACGCCCGCCGTGGCGAAGTACTTGTTGCTGCCCAGGTCCTTGAGGGTCTTGATACCCATGCCGGCCAGCAGTTCGTCGTGCTTTTCCGTCAGGCCGGCGAGGGCCGACGGGGGTGCCGCCAAAACCTCATCCAGCGTGGCATTCTCATATGCCTTATCGAGGGCCTTGCCCAATTCGATGGAAACTGCCATGGTCATTTCCTTTCATCGGTGGGGTGGAAAAATTGGTGGGAACTGCGGCGTTCAGGGCCTGCGGTCGGCCTGCAACGCGTCGCGGATTTCGGTGAGCAGGGCGATTTGCGGGTCTTCGGCCGCCTCGTCCTTGACGTCCGGGTGAATGCCGAGGCGCCGGTTGCGGCGTTCGATCATCTTGTTCATGGGGAGGACGATGATGAAGTAGATCGCGGCCGCCACCAGGAGGAAATTGACGATGGCGGTGAGGAGGACGCCGAATTTAATGTCGTTGCCGTTGAGGGTGACGACGGCAAAGCTATCGAAATTCGGCGAGCGTACGAGAGCCGCGATGAAGGGCATCAGGACGCTCTGGACGAGGGCAGTGACCACGGCGCCAAAGGCTGCGCCAATCACGACGGCGACGGCAAGGTCCACGACGTTGCCTTTGAGAATGAAATTCTTGAATCCGGTCAACATGTTTACCAAGCTACTCTCCGGAAATACACCAGCAGATACCTTGGGGTAAATTTCCGGAATTATTTTTGACGGGAACGGGAATCACCGCTTGGCGGCACGGACCCGCTTCCGGTCTAGAATCAGCGACGCCGCGATCCCCAGCATCCAGATGTCCTTGGCCAGGCCTGTGCCCTGCTGGGTGGGGCGGATCCCGTCCGCCTCGGTCATCCCCGGGGTCTTCAGGTACATGGTGACGAGGGAACCGGAGAAGGCGGCCAGGCCCAGGCCCACCAGCCGGCTTGGGATGAACGGGGCCAGCAGCGCCGCGCCGAGGGACATCTCGGCGTAGCTCAGCATCTTCCCGAAGGTCACCGGGTCCATGCTGGCGACGGGGGGAAGCGCCCGCGCGGCCATGGCCTGGACTCCGGCGGCGCTCTCGGCGTCGAGGTTCCGTTTACCCCAACCCGAGTTGAGGATGAAGGCTCCGGTGGTCAGGCGCAGTGGAAGATGGCTCAGTCTCATGGCGGTCCCCTTGGCTGTGTGGTTGTGGGTGGTGCCGGATACGCAAGAGCCTAGTGACCCCCGGCCCGCCTCCGCCAGACCCCGGTGCGGTTCGCGGGGCCGGGTGCCCCTCCCCTCACGCGCCGTGTTCTGTCAGCATGGGAGCGGCACCGGAGCCCGCGGCACAGGAACCGCGCATTCGGCGGTCTATCCAACGGGCCCATCCATCGGACCTTTCCAACGAGGAGCGGAGGAAGCATGGCAGGAGACGGGAAGTTCAGGATCGTGGTGGGGGTGGACGGCTCGCCGCAGTCGCAGGCGGCGCTGGACTGGGCCGTCGAGGAGGCCGGCCTGCGTTCGGGAGAGGTGCTGGCGATCGCCGCCTGGCACTATCCCTTCGTCAGCGACGCGCTAGGCCAGGCCTGGGATTACGAGGTCTTCCAGCGCGACGCCGAGACCATCCTGGAATCGGAACTGGCCCGGGCCGGGAACCGGGGCGTGGCGTTGACCGGCCGGGCGGTGCAGGGCAACCCGGCGTCGGCCCTCATCGAAGCCTCCCGGGACGCCGACCTCGTGGCCGTCGGGTCCCGCGGGCACGGCGGATTCACGGGAATGCTGCTGGGCTCCGTGTCCTCGCAGACGGTCCACCACGCCCACTGCCCGGTGCTGGTGATCCGCGAACCCGACGCCTAGGGTGATCCCATGCCCAGCCGTATCGCAGGAATAGCGCTCGACGCCGCCAACCCCGGACTCCTCGCCGCCTTCTGGTGCGCCGTCCTGGACTGGGAGGTGGTGCCCGAGGACGGTGACGGCGAAGAATTGGTAAGCATCGCCGCGCGGGACCGCTCCGGGCCGTGCATGGACATCATCGCCGTCCCGGAGGCCAAGGCGGGCAAGAACCGGCTGCACCTGGACCTGCGCGCCGACGGCAACTCCACCGCCGCGGAACTGCAGCGCCTTCTCGATCTCGGCGCCACCCGTGCCGACGTCGGCCAGGGCCCGGACGTCAGCTGGGTGGTCCTTGCCGACCCGGAGGGCAACGAATTCTGCCTGCTCTCCCGCACGGTGCAGGACGTCACGCGGGACGACGAGCAGGCCCGGCAGCAGATGCAGGCCTAGCCGCGTCCGCAACCGGGCACCGCCGGCTACAGCTCAGTACCGGTAGAAGCCCTCGCCCGATGCCACGCCCAGCTTGCCGTGATCGATGTAGTTCTCCTTCAGGTAGCGCGCGAAGGCCTGCGACCCGGCGTCGGGCGCGTTCGAGGAGATGTTGTACGCAGTCGTGAGGCCGACCACGTCGAAGATCTGGAAGGGCCCGCTGGGGGCGCCGGTGGCGATCCGCCACGTCTTGTCGATGGTCTGTGGATCCGCGACGCCCTGCAGCAGCAGGCCCGCGGCGGCGTTCAGCAGCGGCACCAGCAGCGAGTTCAGCACGTACCCGGCCTTCTCCTTCCGGATTTCCACCGGCTCCAGGCCGCTCTCCCGCGCGAAGGCGACGACGGCGTCGAACGACTCGGGGCTGGTCTCCGCGGTGCCCATCACCTCGGCGATGTTCTGCGCCCAGATGTTGTTGGCGTAGTGCAGTGCCAGGAAGCGGTCCGGCCGGCCGGTGGATTCCTTGAGGTCGCTGGGCAGCAGGGTGGAGGAGTTGGTGGCGAAGATGGTCCGCTCCGGGGCCAGGGCCGCGAGGGAGCGGTACACCTCCCGTTTGAGCCCCAGCACCTCGGGCACCGCCTCGATCACCAGGTCCGCGTCGGCCACAGCGTCGCCCAGGTCCGAGGTGAGCCGCAGCCGGGTGAGTGCCTCTTCAGCCTTGCCGTCGGCGGCGCCGGGCACCTGGCTGCGGTAGATCGCGGCGAGCCGGTCGAAGCGAACCCGTGCCGCGCTGAGGGCGTCGTCGTCGACGTCGTAGGCGGTGACGGCGAACCCGTGGAAGGCGGCCTGGTAGGCGATCTGCGAGCCGAGCACGCCGGTGCCTAGGACCGTCAGGTTGTGGATCGGGGCCATGCGGGTACTTCCTTTCCGTCCGGCTACGCGCCGGGGTTGGTGGTGCCGTAGATACTGCGGATCCAGATGGTGGACAGGACATCCAGGGCGCGGGACTCCTCCAGTGCCGGGATTTCCCGGTTGAGTACGGCAGTGATGACCCGCTCGTTCATCAGGTTGAGGCTGACGGCCAGGTCGTGGGGATCGGCTCCGCCCGTCGCCGCGCCGCGGTCCTGTTCGGCCGCGATGACGTCGCTGGAGAAGTCCACCCAGGACTGCATGGACCGGGACCAGAGCGCGCGGACCTCCTCGTTCCGGGCGCGGGCGGCGATGGCGGCGGTGGCAACGCCGCGGTGGTCGGTGAACACGTCGACGAAGACGCCGATCGAGCGGGTCCAGGCGGCCACCGCGTCCCGGCCGAAGTCCCGCGGCAGGGCCCCCACCCGGTGCTCCACTTCGGTGATGACCCTGTCCAGGAGCGCCAGCAGCACCGCGTCCTTGGAGGGGAAGTAGAAGTAGAAGGAGGGCCGGGAGATGCCGGCACCGCGGGCCAGGTCCTCGATCGAGACGTCGTCGAAGGACCGCTCGGCGAGCAGCGCCTCGGCGGTGATGAGGATTGCGTCCTGGCGTTCGTCGCCCGAAATCCGGGCGCTTCGCCTGCCTCGTTCAGCCATGCGCCCATCGTAGCGCCTCTTCTCAACAGACTGTTGACTCTTTCGACACCGAGTCGATAACTTGGCCGTATGAGCGAACACGTGGATGTGTTGATTGTCGGAGCGGGCCTGAGCGGCATCGGATTTGCCAGCCGGTTGAAGCGCGAGCTGCCGGGGAAGAGTTTTGCGGTGCTGGAGTCCCGCGGGGCGGTCGGGGGGACCTGGGACCTCTTCCGGTACCCGGGCATCCGCTCTGACAGTGACATGTACACCCTCGGGTATTCGTTCCGGCCCTGGGAGGGCGCCAAGGCGATCGCGGACGGCGACTCCATCCGCGACTACATCCGGTCCACGGTTGCCGACGAGGGGCTCGAGCCCGCCATCCGGCTCAACACCCGGGTAGTCTCGGCCGACTGGTCCAGCAAAACCGCGCAGTGGACCGTCACCGTGGTCCGGACCGGCGACGGCGAATACCGGCCCGACGAGGCTCAGGACGGTCAGCGGCAGACACTGACGTGTTCGTTCCTCTCGGTCTGCTCCGGCTACTACCGCTACGACGAGGGCTTCAGCCCGGCCATCGAGGGTGCGGAAGACTTCGCCGGCACCATCGTGCACCCGCAGCACTGGCCCGCGGACCTGGACTACTCCGGCAAGCAGGTGGTGGTGGTCGGCAGCGGCGCCACGGCCGTGACCCTGGTGCCGTCCATGGCGAAGACGGCGGCGCGGGTCACCATGCTGCAGCGCTCCCCCACCTACATTGCCCCGGTCCCCGCCCGCGACCACCTGGCGGACCGGCTGCGCGGCAAGCTGCCGGCCCAGCTGGCCTACGACGTCGTGCGCGTGAAGAACATCCTGTTCTCGATGTTCACGTACCAGCTCAGCCGGCGGCGCCCGGAGACCATGAAGGCCATCCTGCGGAAGTCGGCGGTGGCAAAGTTGCCGTCCGGGTTCGCGGTGGACACGCACCTGGCGCCCACCTACCAGCCGTGGGACCAGCGGGTCTGCGCCATCCCCAACGGCGACCTGTACCGCGCCATCAGCGCCGGTACCGCGGACATCGTCACGGACCGGATCGCGCGGATCACCCCCGAAGGCATCGAACTGGCCTCAGGCGGCTTCCTGCCGGCCGATGTGATTGTCACGGCCACCGGGCTGAACCTGCTGGTGATCGGCGGGATGTCGCTCACCGTCGACGGGGAGCCGGTGGACGTGGGCCGGACGCTGACCTACAAGGGCATGATGCTCGACGGCGTCCCCAACTTTGCGCTGACCATCGGCTACACCAACGCCTCCTGGACCCTGAAGGCTGACCTCGTGGCCGGCTACGTGGTCCGGCTCCTGAAGCACATGGATCGGCGGGACCGGCAGTGGGTGGCTCCGGCCGCACCGGCCGAGGTTTCCCAGGGTGAGCTGACGTCGCTGATCGACCTGAAGGCCGGGTACATCTTCCGCGGTTCGGACCTGTTGCCGCGCCAGGGGGCCGGCTCGCCGTGGCGGCTGCACCAGAATTATCTCCGCGACTTCGCCCTGCTGCGCGCCGGCCGGCTGACCGACCGGGTCCGCTTCGGGCGCCGCGGCCAGCGCGTCCGCGCAGGGGCGCCGGCGGCCCCGGCCCCGAAGGACCCGCTGGAGCTGCCGGGCACCGGATACGTCCAAGTGGGCGGCACGCGGCTGCGCTACCGCGAGACCGGCAGCGGCAGCCCGGTGCTGCTGCTGCACGGAATCGGGCAGAGCCTGGAGGACTGGAACGAACAGCATGAGCTGCTGGCCGGACGGCACACCGTGTACAGCGTCGACCTGCCGGGCTTCGCCTACTCTGAGCGGCTGCCCGGCACCGCGACGCTGGCCCGGCTCGCCGGCATCCTCCCCGGCTTCCTCGACGCCGTCGGGGTGCGGGAGCCGCTCCCGGTCATGGGCAATTCACTCGGGGGCGCCGTGGCCATGAAGCTGGCGGCGGACCACCCGGAGCGGGTCGCCGCCCTGGTGCTGGCCAACAGCGCCGGCTTCGGCAAGGAGGTCACCCTGGTGCTGCGGCTCTTGGCGCTCCGGCCCGTGGCCGCGCTGCTGATGCGCCCGGCGGAGGCCTCGTCGCTGCGGACCGTGCAGTCGCTGTTCTACGACAAGTCGCTGGTGACGCGGGACCGGGTGGGGCATGCCCTGGCCCTGTCCCGGCGCGCCCCGCACCGGAAGACGCTGGTGGATGTCGCCCGGGACCTGGGGACCATTGCCGGCGTGCGCGCCGAGTGGCGAAGCGAGCTGCTCGCCGCCCTGGCGCGCAGGGATGTTCCGGCGCTCGTGGTCTGGGGAGACCATGACCACATCCTGCCGTTCAGCCACCTCAAGGCCGCGCTCGCGGCCCTCCCGGGGGCGGAGTCGCACGTCTTCGCCAACACCGGCCACATGCCCCAGATCGAGCGCCCGGACGAGTTCGCCGCCGTGGTTGAGGACTTCCTCGAACGCCGCACCAGCCCGGCAAAGGAGTCCCCCGCCACGCAGGCAGGGGCCGAACTGCAGCCGGACCCGGCCTAGGTCAGGGTCCAGGACCGCTTCGACAGTCCGAACCAGAAGCCGTCGATCGCGGTCCTGGCGTTGAGGTCGCCGGATTCGTAGGCGGCACCCAGCGCCACGTATAGCGGCGCCCAGTGCTCGCTGCGCGGGTGCGCCTCCCGGGCCGCCGGGGCCTTGTGCAGGAAGTCCAGGATGGAGTCGACGTCGCCGCGGGCCATGGCTTCCTCGGCCCAGTGGTCGAACTCGCGCGAGACCGAGGGCGGCGTGCTGTCGGGGCCGCCCGCGGGGTTGAACCAGCGCAGGTTGTGGGTGGTGAACCCGGATCCGACAATCAGGGTGCCACGGTCGCGCAGCGGGGCCAGGGACCGGCCCAGGGTGAACAGGCCTTCCGGGTCCAGGGTGGGCATGGACATCTGCACCACCGGGACGTCAGCCTCGGGGAACATCTCCTTCAGGGGCACATACGCGCCGTGGTCCAGGCCGCGGCTCTCGTCCCGCTCCACGTGGTGGCCGTGGTCCGCCACCAGCCTGGCCACCTCGGCGGCCAGCTCCGGGGCCTGCGGCGCGTCGTAGGTGACCTCGTAGTACTTCTGGGCGAACCCGCCGAAGTCGTAGACCAGGCCCGGGTTGCGGGTGGTGGCGCTGAGCGTGACCGGAGCGTTCTCCCAATGAGCGGAAATCATCAGCACATCCTTGGGCTTCGCGAAGGTGCCGGACCAGTCGCTGAGTTCCCGGGTCCAGGTGGCGTCATCCGCGAGCGGCGGGGCGCCGTGGCTGAGGAAGAGGACGGGTGAGCGGTCAGCTGTCGATGTCATGCCTCGAGTTTATGAGGTTTTAGTTGAAGTTTCAAGTGTTGTTTAAACTGCTTTGCGGCAGACTGATCGCGTGACCGGAAACCCCTGGGTGCTTCACGTCGACCTGGACCAGTTCATCGCCGCCGTCGAAGTCCTGCGGCGGCCCGAGCTTGCCGGCAGGCCGGTGATCGTCGGCGGTCGCGGCGATCCCGCCGAGCGCGCGGTTGTCTCCACGGCGTCCTACGAGGCCCGGGCCTTCGGCGTCGGCTCCGGGATGCCGCTGCGGGTCGCCGCCCGCAAGGTGCCCGACGCCGTCATCCTCCCCGTCGACCGGGACGCCTACCTTGCTGCCTCCGAAACGGTGATGGCGGTGCTGCGGGACCAGCCCGGCGCCACCGTCCAGGTACTCGGCTGGGACGAAGCATTCGTCGGCATCACGACGGCGGACCCGGAAGCCTACGCCCGGGCCATCCAGGCCGCCGTCCTGGAAGAGACCCGGCTGCACTGCAGCGTGGGCATCGGCGACACGCTGGTCCGGGCCAAGGTGGCCACCGGCTTCGGCAAACCGGCGGGCATCTTCCGGCTGACCGCGGAGAACTGGCTGGAGGTCATGGGCGCCAGGCCCACCCGGGAGCTGTGGGGCATCGGCGCCAAGGTCTCCGCCCGGCTGGCCGCGCTGGGCATCACCACCGTGTCCGAACTGGCCGCGGCGGACCCGGCCGCCCTGGTCCCGGAGTTCGGGCCAAAGATGGGCCCCTGGTACGCGGAACTCGGCCGCGGCGACGGTTCCGCCACCGTGGACAGCACCCCCTGGGTTGCGCGCGGGCACAGCCGCGAGACCACCTTCCAACAGGACCTCACCAGCCCCGGCCAGGTCGAATCCGCCCTGCGCGAGCTGGTGGCGCAGGTCCTGGGCGACGTCGCCGCCGAGGGCCGGCCCGTCGTCGGACTCACCCTCAAGGTCCGCTACGCGCCGTTCACCACCAAAACCCTGGCCCGCAAAATTCCGCAGACCTCGGACGGCGCGGACATCCTGGCCCGCACCCTGGCCATCGCCGCGGAAATCGACCCCGGGCGGCCCATCCGGCTGCTGGGGCTGCGGGCCGAGATGACCATGCCCGACGATGCGCGGCAGGGGCACACACCTACCCGCGGAGGCTGGTGAGGACGGCCGGCGCAGTACCTGTTTTTTCCCCGGCGCTGCTTGGAAATTACGTGTTTACAGCCCACGGAGGCGGCCGTAGGGTGCTCGGTTAACAAGGGTTTAGACAACCTTGGGAAGGGATCGATGCACCATGCAAACCACCCGAAACACTACAAGAAAGAGCATTCTCATCAAGGCGCTGGTCACCGCGGGTCTGGTGGTGGCGGCGCTTCTGGGCGGCCCCGCGGCGGTCGCCCGGGCGGAGGACAAGCCCCTGATTGGCCTGACCTTCGACGACGGGCCCTCACCGCAGCGAACGGCCTTCGTCCTCGACGTCCTGAAGCAGAAAGGCGTGAAGGCGACCTTCTTCCTGCAGGGCGTGAACGCCCAGCAGTACCCGGACCTGGTCCGACGGATCAAGGCCGAGGGGCACGTAATCGGCAATCACTCCTGGAACCACCCCAATTTCCCGGAGCTGAGCAACGCCCAGCAGAAGGACCAGATCGACAGCACCAACGCCGCCATCTCGGCCGTTACCGGATCCACCCCGAAACTGCTGCGCTTCCCGTTCGGCAACAGCACCACCTATGCGGCCGGCTACCTCAAGACGCTCGGCATGAGCGGCGGGGTCCTCTGGCACTGGGACGTCGGTAATCCCGGCGACTTCGAGTGCCCCGGCGCCACGGGCGTGCAGAACTACGTCATGGCCGAGGCCGCCCCCGGAGCGATCATCCTGCTCCACGACGCCGAAGACGTCCTGAACTGCCCGGCGTCGCAGTGGACCTACCTGTCGTCCACCATCGACGCCCTGCGCGCCGAGGGCTACGACTTCGGGGTGGTGGCGCCGTCGTCGTCCGCCAACCCGGTCAACCAGGGTTCGCCCGCCGTCGTCGTGGCACCCGCGGGTTAGCCTGCTGGGACCGATCCGGGCTGCTCCATGGCGGCCCGGATCAGGTCCGCCAGTCCGGCCAGGTCCACGGCGGTCTCCGTGTTGACCCGAACGGTCGTCCCCAGCTCAAGCGGGGCGCCGCGCTCCGACCACTCCGCCCAGGTCGCGTCGGCCGTCGCCGGGTCCATCGTGTGGATGGCGTGGCGCACCCGCCGTTCATAGCGCGCCCGGGCGGTCTCCGCGCGGACGTCGCACCAAATCTCCGTAATGGCGGGGGCGCCGGACAGGGCGGCCCCTCGCCTCGCGTGCTCCAGGTCGCGGGGCCGGTACCACCAGGATTCGACGACGGCGGTGCCGGGCACCGCGGCCGCCAGTTGCCACATGGTGTCGGACGCGATCTGCCCCAGCCGGCCGCCGGAAACGCAGCCGCCGGTGGTGTCCGCGAGCGCCTCCTTGAGTACGTCCTTGGAGATGACGGGGAGTTGCAGCATGCCGCCGAGCTGGCGGCTGAGTGTGGTCTTACCGGACCCCGGCAGCCCGTTGACCAGAATCAGGGAGGCGGCCATGGGTCAGGACCCACCCTTTGCATGGGCGTCCCTGCGGCCGCGCACGTGACCCTCCTGCAGCGCTCCCCCGGTGCTCTCCAGCACCGACGAGGCGACGCGGCACAGCTCGTCGCCGGAGCGTTCGGCGGACCGCGCCCACCCGACGAGATCCGTGGCCTCGGGGCGGTCAACGCTACCCAGCCGTCGGACCAGCCACTTTCCGGTTCCGAGCCAGCTGTTGTTGGCGAGCAGCAGCAGTTCCCCGCTGCGGACGAAGACGTCGGCCATGACGGCCAGCGCCTCCCCCGGGTCCGTGTTGCCCCGGAGATCGTCGATGGCGGCCGTGAGCCCGTACCGCAGGTCGTCCCCCTGGTGGGGGTCCAGGGGCGTGGGACCGGCGTCCAGGATGGCCCTGGCTGCGTCTCTGAGCTGGTTTGCGGCGTCCTCGCCCATCAGGGGAAGTCCGGTCGCCCACATGTCGAGCGCCACCGGCCGACGCAGCCCGGCTTCCTTGGCGAACCACTCCTCGATTCCCTCCGGGCCATAGACGAACGATTCCACCAGCCAACCGTCGTAGCGCAGCGTCTCGGCGTAATTCGCCGTCCGGTCTGCGTAGTAGATGACCACGTCCAGATCGGAGGTGTCGGTCCCACGCCCCGCGGGGATGCTGCCCGCCAGAGCCGCCGCAGCCGCCTCCGGATGGAATTCGCTGACGAAGGCCCGGGCCGAAGCCACCGCCCGCTCCAGAATTGTCGGGTTCATAGGCTCAGCACTTTCTCTGCGATGCGGCGGGCGGCCAATTCCGGCAAAGTCCGGGTTGTGTCGATAACCTCCGCCTCAGCGTGCAGCCACGTTTCTGCGGCGTCAGCATACGGTTCAACATAAGCCATGCGGAACGACGACGGGCCAAGGACCTTATCCTTCTGGATTCGGTCCCGGAGCGTCTGTTCGTCTGCATGCAGGACGAAGTGCTGAACCGGGATGCCATAGCCGTCCAGTCCGGCGCTGATTTCCCGCCAGTAGCTCTCTACCAGCACTGTCATCGGGATGACCAGCGTGCCGCCGGTGTAGTCGAGGACGCGGCGGGCGGTCTCCACCACCAGCGGCCGCCAGGGATCCCAATGCTGAAAGTTCCCTAGGTCGGGCAGGGCGGGCGCGATGTCCATGAGGACCTCCCCCACTTTCTCCGCGTCGAAGACCCGGGAATTCGGCAAGAGCTCCTGCACCAAGGCACTCGTCGTCGTCTTGCCCGCCCCGTGGGTTCCGTTGATCCACACAATCATGGCTGCACTCTAACCCGGGCCCTTTGCTAGGATCGGCCGGACCGTCCCAGGCAGCAGTGACATCCACGAAGGCGAGGATCCATGAAGGCAGCTCTCTACGACGGCTTTGCCGCGAGGTACGCCGCGGAGAACGAGTCCAGTCTCCTCAACGCGCACTACGAGCGGCCCGCGATGCTGGACCTAGCCGGCGACGTCCAGGGCAAGCGGATCCTGGATGCCGGCTGCGGGGCCGGCCCGCTGGCGGAGGCGCTGCTGACCAGGGGCGCCTCGGTGACCGGGATCGATGTCAGCCCGGCCATGATCGACCTCGCGCGGCGGCGCCTGGGACCGGACGCGGACCTCCACGTCGCTGACCTAGCCGAAGTACTGCCGTTCCCGGACAACACCTTCGACGACGTCGTCTGCTCGCTGGCCCTTCACTACCTTAAGGACTGGTCGGCACCCCTGGCCGAGCTTCGCCGCATCCTGGTCCCGGGCGGCCGCCTGATGCTGTCGGTGAACCATCCGACGGTCAGCGTCGTCAACTATCCCGGCGAGGACTACTTCGCGACCCGGGAGTACTCCGAGGAATTCGAGTTCGACGGCGAGCCCGCAGTGCTCACCTTCTGGCACCGGCCGCTGCACGCCATGTTTGATGCGTTCTCCGCGGCCGGCTACCGAGTGGTCCGGGTCGCCGAACCGGCCCCCTCGCCGACCACACCCTCGGAGCTGCTTCCACGCCGCATCGCCGCCGGCGAACGCTCCGCGTTCCTGTCGTTCATCTTCTTCGTCCTCGACGCTGGCTGAAGACGCCGTCGATGCACCAAAGACCCACGGTCACCCTCCTTCATCCGGAAGGGCTGAGCAACGCGGCCCAATACGCCTACGCGGCGTCCGTCGCTCCCGGCGCACGAATGATCTTCCTGGCGGGAGCGTGCCCCCTGAATGTGGACGGCACGACGGCGGAGGTCGGGAACGTCGCCGGCCAGGCGAGGAAGGCACTCGACAACATGCGGGTAGCCCTGGAAGCCGCCGGCGCGGGCATCCAGGACGTCGTCTTCACGCGGGTCCTCGTGGCGTCCAGCGACCGCGCCGATCTTCACAGTGCGTGGGAGGTGGTCCGGGAGGCTTTCGGAGATCACGACGTGCCAAGCACCCTGCTGGGCGTCACGGTTCTTGGGTACGCTGACCAGCTTGTCGAAATCGAGGCCGTCGCCGCGGTAGTACCCTGACGCGCCGCCGCAGCTGCCCCCCGATCCCCTGCTGGGCGTCCGCTGAACGAAGAATGGGCTCCCGGCGCATGGCAGCTGGTGGTGCGCCGTGCGCCGTCGTCCGGCCCTCCCTTGTTACGATCGAGGGGTCCGCGGAAACCGCGGGGACCGGCGGAGCGCCCAGCGGCGTCCGGCGCGCAGTGCACGTCCACCAGTCTGAGGTTGATAGATGGTCCTTCAGGATCGCGCAAAAGCTACCCGAGCGGCGGTCATCGCCGGTGCCGCAGCGGTTTTCGAGGAACAGGGCTACGGCAGCACCAGCCTGACCCAGGTGGCGGAGCGGGCCCAGGTGACCAAGGGCGCCATGTACTTCCACTATCCCTCCAAGGAAGCCCTCGCCCGGGCGGTCATTGCCGAACAGCACCGCTTGGCGGAGGCAGAGGGCCAGCGGGTCCTGGCCAAAGGCCTGCCACCCCTCGAGTCGATGATTCTCATCTGCGCCACCTTCGGGCGCCAGTTGCTTGAGGAACCCGTGGTCCGCGCCGGGACGCGCCTTACGTTCGAGGCCACCTCATTCGGGCCACCGGTCCGGGAGCCCTACGTGGACTGGATCGCCACCATTGAAGAGCTGACCGCCCAGGCCCGGGCCGCGCATCAGCTGCGGGCCTCCGTCGACGCGGAAGCTTTCGCTCATTACCTGGTGGCCTCTTTCACCGGCGTGCAGATGGTCTCCTGCGTCTTGACCGAACGCCAGGATGTCATGCAGCGCATCGAGCAGATGTGGGACATCATGCTGCCCGGAATCCTGCACGAAGACCTGCTGGAACAGGCCAAGAAGCTGTCCGCGCTCATTCCCCAGGCTGTCCTGAAACCCGCCCCGGCAACGGATTAGACAAAAACCGGACGCCCGTCTTGTTTATGGGACTGCCGTGCCCTAAGGTTGTGACATATCCATTAGGAACCGCACTTTTGCGGTAGCTGTGTCGGCGCACAAGTTTTTGGGGGGCGCCGACACGGCTTTTTCCGTTTCCGGACGTCCCGACGCATTCAGCGGCCCTTTTTCTGGCCCACGCTATAGCGGAAGGAAAAGCGGGGCGGCTACTCGCCGTCGTCCGGCCGGCCCGCCTCGCGGTGCAGCCGGGAACGGGCGCTGTTTTCCACCAGGGTAGGGACGTAGATCCTGATCCGGCCCGTGTCCAGGGAGTGGTATTCCTCCCCCACGATGCTCTCGATGCGGTGCCGGGGAGCCTCGGGAAAGCGTGCCGCGAGGCGCTCGGTAACCTGGCTGATGGTCGATTCCTGCTCAGCGTCGCTCATGCTGTCATTGTGAGCCAGCGGATATTCGCCGTCAATGAATCCACTGCCGTTCCGGACGGCGTCACCCGGCATTCATCTTCCTGCCGCACAGTTTCCTCCAACCCCGCATCCCCGGGGCGTTGTTGAGGAAAGGTCACCATGGTGCGTCTCCCCCGCCGGCTGCCCGTTCTGGTGACCCACAACGGCCGGTTTGCACTCTCGCCCTTCGCCGCCGCCGACGTCGACCCCCTGGCCCGCCTGCTGACGCACGACTCGGTGTGGTCGCAGGGCTACGGCGACGGCGGCCCCCGGCCTGCCACCTACGGCCAACTCATCGAATTCATCCACCGGCGCTACGACGGACTGGCGGTCTTCGCCATCCACCACCACAGGATGCCCGGATCGCCGCTGTTCGCCGGCACCACCGGCATCACCGGCGTCTCGGACGGCAGGGTCAGGGTGGGCCGCACCGTGATCGACCCGGCGCTGTGGGGCACGGGCGCCAACCACGAGGCGAAGGTCGCCGTCTTCGATTGGCTGTTCGCGGCCGGAGCCGACGGGATCGAGTGCGACGTGGACCCCCGCAACGTCCGCTCGCTGAAGTCGCTGACAACCCTGGGGTTCGCCGTCGAGGGCTTCCGCAGGATCCCGTCGCCCGCCACGGACTCCGGCTGGCGGGACATGGCCGTCCTCGTCCTCCCCGCGAAGTCCTGGCCCGAAGCCCGGGCACGGGCGGTGCGGACGATTGATGCCGGACGGCCCGCCCTGGGCGCTCCCGCCTAGCGCTGCCGGAGGCGAATAATCGTGTGTTTTGCCGGGCGACGCCCCGTCCCGGGGTACCTTTAGGGAGTTGCCGAACATTTCGGCTTGGGTCTTGGAAGGTAAGGGGACATGGCACCGGTTATTGTCGACGGCGGCAAGGGCAGCGTTGAGCTCGACGACGGCGGTTACGTGCACCTGCGCTGGCTGCCCAAGGTGGACATCCAGGTCGAGGACGCCCGGGCCGCGATGGCCACCGTGAACGATGTCTGCCAGGACCAGCCCCATCCCATGCTCGTGGACATGGCCTCGGTCGCGTCGGTGAGCCGCGAGGCTCGGGCCATCTGGTCCATCCCCTGCAGCGCCTCGCGCATCGCGTTGCTGGGCCGGTCGCCGGTAGACCGTGTCCTGGCGAACTTCTTCCTCGGCGTGCACATCCCGCCGTGTCCCACCCGGTTCTTCACCTCCCGTGACGACGCCCTGGCGTGGCTCACTACCGGACAAGCTGGTCCCACGGCGTGAGCCCTGACGGGGAGACCGCCGATCCACGGCTGCAGGAACTCGTCGAAGGAATTGTCCGCCTGGCCGCCGGCGACCTCGAGGCACGGCTCGTCGCCTCCGAGAACGGTGACGAGATCGATGCGGTGATAACCGGCATCAACCTGCTGGCGGAGGAACTCGGCCACATCCACGCGGAACTGGAGGAGCGCGTGGCCGCCCGGACGGCCATGCTGCGCCGGACCCAGGTGGAACTGGAACTGATGGCCAAGACGGATGCCCTGACAGGCCTGGCCAACCGGCACCTGCTCAGCGAACGGATCCGAGACGCCATCGCGGCCACCTCAGACGCAGCCAGGGTCCCCGCCGTGCTGGTGCTGGACCTCGACTCCTTCAAAGCCATCAATGACACCCTCGGCCACAGTGCCGGCGACGCGGTGCTGGTGGAGGTCTCCCGACGCCTGCTCTCGGTGGTCCGGGCCGAGGACACCGTAGCGCGCCTCGGCGGCGACGAGTTTGCCGTCCTCATCGACGGCGCCACGGAGGAAGAGACCCTCGCCATCGCCCAGCGCGCCCGCGACGCGCTGCAGGAAAGCGTGAAGATTGGCTCCGAGACCGTCTGGACCACGGCCAGCATCGGCGTGTGCATCCAACGCGCCGGCTACTCGCCCGAGGACCTCATCCGCGACGCGGACATCGCCATGTACCAGGCCAAGTCCGAGGGCCGGAATAAGGTCCGCCGTTTCCATCCGGACATGCTCGACGCCGTCCTGGAACGGTCGCGGATCACCTCCGAGCTGCGCAGCGCCGCCGCCGGCGGGGAACTCGCCCTGCTGTACCAGCCGGTGGTGGAACTCGCCACCGGGCGGATCGCCGGCGTCGAGGCCCTGGTCCGGTGGCACCACCCCGTCCACGGCACGATCATGCCGGAGCTGTTCATCGGCATCGCCGAGGAGACCGGGCTGATCCTGGAACTGGGCCGATGGGTGCTCCAGGAAGGCATCGCCCAGCTGGGCCGCTGGAAGGCCGAGGCCCCGGATCTGGCCAACTTCGGACTCCATGTGAACCTCTCCGCCGCGGAACTCCTGCGCAGCGACCTGGTCGACGACGTCCGGGAAACCCTGGCACGCCACGGCGTGGAGCCCCGCCGGCTGGTCCTCGAGATCACCGAGACCGTCCTCATGTCCCGCGGCGCCGGTGAGGAGCAAATCCTGCACCGGCTGCGGGACCTCGGCGTCGGACTGCAGATCGACGATTTCGGAACCGGGTACTCCTCGATCAGCTACCTGCGCTCCCTCCCGGCGGACACCGTCAAGGTGGACCAGTCCCTGATCCGCAACCTCGAATCGGACCCCCGGCAGCACAAGTTCGTCGCCGCCGTGCTGCAGCTGATCTCGGCCGCCGAGCTGAACGCCATCGTCGAAGGCATCGAAACCGAGGGCCAGGCGTCCCGGCTGCAGGCCATGGGCTGCCAGTACGGCCAGGGCTACCTGTACGGGCGCCCGGTCGACGCCGCGCAGGTGCTCGAACGGCTCCGCGGCGCGGTCCAGCCCCGGTAGAGTAAGCGGATGTCCAAGCTCTGGCAGCAGCTGCTCCTTGTCCCGACGGTGGTGCGCCTGACCTCCAAGGCCCCGCGGGACCCGCACACGGCGTGGGACCGGTATTGGACCGGCGTCCGCGCGACCGGCAGCGACGGCGATGTCCTCTGGGATTCGGATTCCGCTGCGGAACACGCCCAGTACGCCCGTGTCCTGCTGGACGCCTTCGATCCGGCCCTGCCCGTCATCGACGTCGGCTGCGGCAACGGCACGCACACCCGCTGGCTGGCCGGGCTCTTCCCGCAGGTCCTCGGCATCGACGTCTCCCCCGGGGCCGTCGCCCGCGCGGCCCACGAGGCCCGAAACATCCCCAACGCCGACTTCCTGGCCGTCGACGCCACCGGCGAAGGCGCCGGAGCGCAGCTCCTGGACCGGCTCGGTCCGGCGAACGTCTTTGTCCGGGGCGTCTTCCACGTGTTGGATCCCGCGCACCAGGCCGCACTGGCCGCGAACCTTCGCACGCTTGTGGCCGGCCAGGGCCAGGTGTTCCTGGCCGAAACCAACTTCCCCGGATCGAGCCTGGACTACCTCACCGCGCTCGGCGCCAGCCACCACCACGTCCCCCGCCAACTGGAACGCGCCCTCCAGCACCTCCCCCGGCCGGGACGGTTCGGCGGGGCGGAACGGCAGCGTGCCTTCCCGGCCTCTGAGTGGGAGCTCCGCTCCGAGGGGCCGATCAACATCGAAGTCGTTCCCATGAAGCCGGAGGGGCTCCCCCAGCAGGTTCCCGGCTACTTCGCCCTACTCAAGGGAGTTTAGGGCCGGTGCCGGCGCGTGCCGAGGTGGTCCTGGTTCACGGCCTGTGGCACCAGCCCCGGCACTTCGCCAAGCTCGTCGAGGAACTGCGTTCGCGGGGCCTGACGGTTCATACGCCGCACCTGCACCGCGGCTCACTCGCCGCCGACACCGATGCCGTCCAATCCGTCGTCGATTCCTGCGCATCCCCGCCGCTGGTCCTGGGGCACTCCTATGGCGGGTCCGTCGTAACGGGGCTTGAAAGGATCAGCCACCTCCTCTACGTCGCGGCCTTCGTCCCGGCGACTGGAGAGAGCGGCGCCTCCCTCGGCGGACGGGCGGCCCTCATCAACAGCATCGTCGAGCACCACGACGACGGGACCTCACGCCTGCGGCCGGAGTTAGCCGGAGACCTCCTTTATGCCGACTGCAGTCCCGAAGACCGAGCCAGGGCCACGTCCCTGCTCCTTCCCCAGCGTTCGGGGCACGGCCGCGGTGTCCCGGCACGGACCGCCTGGCTGACGACGCCGAGCACGTACATCGTCTGCCGGCAGGACAAGGCCTTCGACCCCACGCTCCAGTTGCGGATGGCCCGCCGGTGCACCACGTACGAGGCCCTGGATTCGGGCCACTCCCCGTTCCTTAGCCAGCCCGGCGCCGTCGCGGACGCCGTCGTCGCAATCCTCTCCTCCATTGACTGTGCGTTCCTCGCAATTTGTCAGACTCGTCGCCTAACGTGGGGCGAAGGCCGCACCGGCGGCCGTGGGATTTTCGACGGAAGGCAGACGTGGACTACATCAAACTCGGCAACACCGGCATGGACATCTCACCGCTGGCCCTGGGCTGCATGACGTACGGGGACCCGGAGCGTGGCCCGCACCCGTGGACCCTGCCCGAGGAGGAAAGCCGACCGCTGATCCGGCAGGCCGTGGATGCTGGAATCAACTTCTTCGACACGGCGAACGTCTACTCCAACGGCTCCAGCGAGGAGATTGTGGGCCGCGCCCTGGCGGAGTTCACCCGCCGCGAGGACACCGTCATAGCCACGAAGGTCCACGGCGTCATGCGCCCCGGCCCCAACGGGCGCGGACTCTCTCGCAAGGCCATCTTCGCGGAACTGGACGCCAGCCTGACCCGCCTTGGCACCGACTACATCGACCTTTACCAGATCCACCGCTGGGACCCTTCGACGCCGATCGAGGAGACGCTCGAGGCACTGCACGACGTCGTCAAGGCCGGCAAGGTGCGCTACATCGGCGCGTCCTCGATGGCCGCCTGGCAGTTCAGCAAGGCGCTCTACCTGCAGCAGCTCAACGGTTGGACCCGGTTCGTCACCATGCAGGACCACTACAACCTGGTCTACCGCGAGGAGGAACGCGAGATGTTCCCGCTCTGCGCGGACCAGAAGATCGCGGTGCTGCCCTGGAGCCCGCTGGCCCGCGGCAAGCTCACCCGGGACTGGGACGAGAAGACCAACCGCTCGGAAAAGGATGAGTTCGGCAAGACCCTCTACAGCGCCGAGAGCAGCGACCGGGCCGTTGCCGACGCCGTGCGCACCATCGCCGAGCGCCGCGGCGTGCCCCGCGCCCAGGTTGCCTTGGCGTGGGTACGCGCCAACAGCGTGGTCAGCGCCCCGATCGTGGGCGCCAGCAAGGCCCAGCACCTGGAGGACGCCCTCGCCTCGCTGGAGCTGACGCTGACGCCGGAGGAGATGGCGGAGCTGGAGAGCCCGTACGTCCCGCACGAGGTCGCGGGCTACTAGGAACCGGCCCCGGTGCACTGGCCGCCGGACGCCAGCGGCCGGACGCCGGATGCAGCAGCGGGCGCGGCCCCTGGGTGCGGCCCGCCGGTGCCGCGCCCGGCCGCCGGGCTGCCCCGCGCTTAGCGTGTGGTAGGACGGCGTGGGACAATAGAAAGGATGACTTCCTCAACTTCCCCCTCCGACGCCCCCGACCGTACCCGCGCGAAGGGCGGCGACGCCGTCGGCAGCGCACGCCCGCAGGTCCGCCCGACGGCGGAAGGCTGGGAGCAGGCGCGCACCTCGGAGGGCCGGCCGGTCCTCCAGTTCGCCTCGCCGCGGGTGAAGCAGCCGCCGGCGCACCTCGCTGACCTCACGCTGGAGGAGCGCGCCGCGAAGCTCAAGGAGATGGGTGCTCCCGCGTTCCGCGCGAAGCAGCTCTCCACGCACTACTTCCAGCACTGGACCACGGATCCGGCGGCGATGAGCGACCTGCCCAAGGCCGGCCGCGAGGAGCTCGTGGCCGAGATGTTCCCGCCGCTGCTGACCGAGGTCCGCCGCCTCCGCACGGACAACGGGGACACCATCAAGTTCCTCTGGCGGTTGTTCGACGGCGCCCTGGTCGAGTCCGTGCTGATGCGCTACCCCGGCCGGATCACGCTCTGCGTGTCCTCGCAGGCCGGCTGCGGCATGAACTGCCCGTTCTGCGCCACCGGCCAGGCGGGGCTGACCCGCAACATGTCCACCGCGGAGATCGTGGACCAAGTGGTCGCCGCGAACCGTGCCATCGCAGCGGGCGAGCTGGGCCCCAAGGAGCACGACGACGAGCGCGTCACCAACATTGTCTTCATGGGCATGGGTGAACCGCTGGCCAACTACAAGCGTGTCATGGCGGCGCTGCACCGCTTCGTGGACCCGTCCCCCGAGGGGCTGGGGATGTCGGCCCGCAACATCACCGTCTCCACCGTGGGCCTGGTCCCGGCCATCCGCAAGCTGGCCGACGAGGAAATTCCGGTCACCTTCGCACTGTCACTGCACGCGCCCGACGACGAGCTCCGCGACGAGCTGATCCCGGTGAACAACCGCTGGAAGGTCGACGAGGCGATCGACGCCGCGTACGAGTACTACCGGAAGACCGGCCGGCGCGTCAGCATCGAGTACGCGCTGATCAAGGACATGAACGACCACCCGTGGCGTGCCGACCTGCTGGCCAAGAAGCTGAACCAGCGCGGCCGGGGCTGGGTGCACGTCAACCCGATCCCGCTGAACCCGACGCCGGGTTCCATCTGGACCGCCTCGGAGAAGCCGGTGGCCCAGGAGTTCATCGCCCGGCTGCGCGCCGCCGGGGTCCCCTGCACCCTCCGCGACACCCGTGGCAAGGAGATCGACGGCGCCTGCGGCCAGCTCGCCGCCGCCGACGAGTAGTCCCCGGGCCCGCAGGGGAACGGAATCGTGGAGTTCAACCGCCTGCTACAAATCCGGCGCATCTATGCCCAGCCTGCGGCACTGGAACTACCCCGGGGCAGGGAAATCGTCGCACGCTGGCCGGACGCTTACGTCGTCCTTGTCGATAGCCACTGGAACATCCCGGAAGTCCACGGGGATGAAACGAACGTGCCACGCTGGTCCAGGATCAAGACGGAGGCACTGGTCCTCGGCGTCAAGAAGTCGCTGACCGTCAAACCCAACGGCCGGTCGGCGGATTTCATTGCACCCTCGACGGCGAACGGCTGCGCCATGGCTTGCGCCTACTGCTATGTGCCCCGGCACAAGGGGTACAGCAACCCGGTCGCCGTGTTTGCGAACATCCACGACATCGCCCGGACGCTGGAGCGGCATGCCACGCGGCAGGGCATCAAGCTGGAGCCCAACCAGTGCGACCCGGAACTCTGGGTTTACGACATCGGCGAGAACAGCGACTGCTCCGTCGACGCCCTCATCAGCGACAACGTGGAAGAGTTGGTCACACTTTTCCGGGACCTTCCCACCGCGAAGCTGTCTTTTGCCACCAAGTACGTGAACCCGGCGATGCTCGCGTGGGACCACGGCGGCCATACCAGGATCCGCTTCTCCCTGATGCCCGCGGCCTTGGCCAAGTCCGTCGACGTCCGGACCTCGCCGATGGCTGAACGGATGGCCGCCATCAACGATTTCGTCGAGGCCGGCTACGAGGTGCACGTGAACTTCTCCCCCGTCATCATCACGGACACCTGGCTGCACGATTGGGAGGAGCTGCTGCGTCAGCTGGATGCCACCCTGACTGGCGCCGCGAAGGCCCAACTCGCGGCGGAGGTCATCTTCCTGACGCACAACGAGGGGCTCCACGAGGTAAATCTGGGCTGGCACCCGCAGGCTGAGAAGGCACTCTGGCGCCCGGACCTGCAGGAGTCAAAGGTCTCGTCGAACGGATTCACGAACGCCCGCTACCGGTCGGGAACCAAGGCTGGCTACGTGCGGCAACTGACGCAGCTCATCGCAGACATCGCGCCCTATTGTCGGATCCGCTACGCGTTCTGAGGGAGGCTTGGAGCTGGTTGGCAGTCCCCGGTCTTACGCGCAGGCGTGCTATCTCTCGCCGGTCCCGGACACGGATGAGCCTGCGTCCGGGTTTAAATGTCGGTGCTCCGCCCTAGTGTTGAGTCATGGAGAGCGGAGAGGCTTTCGATTATGGCGTCAATGCAGGCATCAGGGCGGCGGTAGCGGCCCTGACGCAGTCCGCCGCCGCGCTTGAGCGGCTGCTCTCCTGCCCCGTGGCTGGCCCTGCGCTCGGGCCCGAGGCCGATCCCGCCCGGCTGCTCGCCGACACCTGCCTGGATGGACTGGCGGAAGTTGCGCGTCTGGAATCCCGTACGGCGGCGCTGAAGGTGCACCTGGCCGGCGAGTACGTTCGGCTCGCGGATGTGCTTGCCGGACCTGCCACAACGCCTCAGAAATGCACCGCACGGGAGATGGGCACCGTCGCGGAAATTGCCGGTGTCCTCAAGATCAGTGAACGGTCCGCCGCGGCGCTAATTTCCGAAGCTTTGGCCCTGACGTCGTCGCTTCCCCTGACGCTGGGCGCGCTGCGTGCCGGCGAGGTTTCCTGGCAGCACGCCCGGATCATGGTGGACGAAGCTTCGAGTCTCTCCCCCGCCGGTGCTGCGGCTCTGGAGCAGCATTTTCTCGACCCGAACGCCTCCTCACCGGCTCGCGCCTGTTACGCGGGTGAACTCATCCCCGCACGGTTCCGGGCGAAGGCCAGAACGTGGCGCGAGCGGCACCATCCGGCCAGCATCGAGGCCCGGCACACCCGCGGCACGGCCGACCGGCGGGTGGAGTTTCACCCCGACCGGGACGGCATGGCCTGGCTGAGTGCCTATCTACCGGCGGTGGAAGCGGCCGGAATCTTCGACCGGCTCACCTCCGCCTCCCGTGCTTTGCAGGAACCGGACGAGCCGCGGACACTGGCCCAGCTCCGTGCGGACGTGGCCGTTACCCTGTTGCTGGCCGACCGTTCCGATGGCTACGTCGACGGCGACGCCGGACCTGGTCTTGAGGGGACCGCCTCCGCGTCCACCATTGGCCGGGCGCCGGTCCCGCGGGCGCAGGTGCTGGTCACCGTCCCGGTGCTGTCGCTGCTGGGGCTGACCGATGAGCCGGCGATGCTGGATGGCTTCGGACCGATCCCGCCGTCGACGGCCAGGAGGCTGGTGGCGGACGGGGCGGACTCGTTCTACCGGGTGCTGGTAGATCCCCGGGATGGTGCGCCACTGGAGATCGGCCGCACCAGCTACCGGATCCCCAAGGCAATGCGGCAATGGCTTCGGCTGCGGGACGCCAAGTGCTCCTTCCCAGGTTGTAACAACTCATCCCTCGATACGGATGCAGATCACCTGCTGGCCTGGGCGAAGGGCGGGACCACCGGGATTAGCAACCTCGGCCAGCCCTGCCGGAAGCACCACCGACTCAGACACACCACGGCTTGGCAGCCGACGCCGGCTACGCCTCAGGAGCCGCCGGAATGGGTCTCCCCCACCGGACGCCGCTACCGCAGCGAACAGCAGGATTGGGAACCGCCGCTTTGGCCGGATTCCCTCTCAGCCCTGCCCGGATACTCCGGTGAACCGAGCCTCGAAGACGCTGCCGGCTTCTGAATAGTTTCGGTATTCCCTTCCGTCCGCGACGGGAGCAAGATTCCACTGCGCAGACCTGCGCCTCAACCAGCACTTAGGAGGGCATTCCAATGTCCAGCATCGAATCCTTCAGCGGAATTGGCGTCTACGAGATGCAAAGCGCGGCGGCCAGGGAGGTGCAGCGCATCATGGCCGAGGCCAAAGGCGACCGCCTGAAGGCCGACAAGATCGTGCTCAGCAAACTGCACGAGCTGAACTTCATCACCGAGGCAGAGCTGCCGGTACTGACCCACATCTGCGAGCTCGGCCACAAGGCCACCGGAGGCAAGCACGACGCCGCCAAGGCCTACCACGAGGTCAAAAAGGCGTACGAGGAACTCATGATGAAGGGCAACGCCAGCCCGGTCGCCCTGGCCTACGCCTCCGGCGCCGTCGGATCCTACGTCTCCGACGACGGCGGCGGCGGAGGATCAACCACCGTGGTCTACAAGAAGTCCGGAGGCAACTGGCAGGGCACCCTGGCCGGCGCGGGCGGAGTGATCGGCGGCTACTTCGGTGGCGCCGGTGGTGCGGCCCTGGGTGCCGCCGTCGGCAGCGTGGTCGGCAAGATCATCGACGAGTGTTGATCCGGCGCGACCATCCCACCGTGACCCACTACCAAGACAGAACGGCCCCGCACAGAAGGTGCGGGGCCGTTCTCACATGCGATGCTGGCTGAGGAACCTAGAAGTCCCAGTCCTCATCCTCAGTATTGACAGCCTTGCCAATGACGTACGACGAGCCCGACCCGGAGAAGAAGTCGTGGTTCTCGTCGGCGTTCGGGGACAGGGCCGAGAGGATCGCCGGGTTCACGTCGGTGACGGAGGCCGGGAACATGGCCTCGTAGCCCAGGTTCATCAGTGCCTTGTTGGCGTTGTAGTGCAGGAACTTCTTGACATCCTCGGCCAGGCCGACGCCGTCGTAGAGATCGTGGGTGTACTGGACCTCGTTCTCGTACAGCTCGAAGAGCAGCTCGAAGGTGTAGTCCTTGATCTCCTGGCGCTTCTCCTCGGAGACCTTCTCCAGGCCCTTCTGGAACTTGTAGCCGATGTAGTAACCGTGGACGGCCTCATCGCGGATGATCAGGCGGATCAGGTCGGCCGTGTTCGTCAGCTTGGCCCGCGAGGACCAGTACATCGGCAGGTAGAAGCCGGAGTAGAACAGGAAGCTCTCCAGCAGGGTGGAGGCCACCTTGCGCTTCAGCGGGTCGTCACCCTGGTAGTAGTCCATGACGATCTGGGCCTTCTTCTGAAGGTTCTCGTTCTCGGTGGACCAGCGGAACGCCTCGTCGATCTCCTTGGTGGAGGCCAGCGTGGAGAAGATCGAGGAGTAGCTCTTGGCGTGCACGGACTCCATGAACGCGATGTTCGTGTAGACGGCTTCCTCGTGCGGGGTGACCGCGTCCGGGATCAGCGAGACGGCGCCGACGGTGCCCTGGATGGTGTCCAGCAGGGTCAGGCCGGTGAACACCCGCATGGTGAGCTGCTGCTCGGCCGGCGTCAGGGTGTTCCACGACTGGACGTCGTTGGACAGCGGCACCTTCTCCGGCAGCCAGAAGTTGTTGACCAGGCGGTTCCAGACGTCCACGTCCTTGTCGTCCTGGATACGGTTCCAGTTGATCGCCTCGACGTGGCTCAGCAGCTTGACCTTCTCGGTCATGTCATCCCCTCAATGTTGGGTTGGTTCTCTAAGTTAAAGCGTACGACGGCGGGCGGGCGCCCGCCGTCGTACTCGCATGCCTCAGTCGGAGGCTAGAGCATGCAGGAGACGCAGCCCTCTACCTCGGTCCCTTCCAGCGCGAGCTGGCGGAGACGGATGTAGTAGATGGTCTTGATGCCCTTCTTCCAGGCGTAGATCTGGGCCTTGTTGATGTCACGCGTGGTGGCGGTGTCCTTGAAGAACAGGGTCAGGGACAGGCCCTGGTCCACGTGCTGCGTGGCGGCGGCGTAGGTGTCGATGACCTTCTCGTAGCCGATCTCGTACGCGTCCTGGTAGTACTCCAGGTTGTCGTTCGTCAGGTACGGCGCCGGGTAGTACACGCGGCCCAGCTTGCCTTCCTTGCGGATCTCGATCTTGGACGCCACCGGGTGGATCGAGGAGGTGGAGTTGTTGATGTAGGAGATCGAGCCGGTCGGCGGGACGGCCTGCAGGTTCTGGTTGTAGATGCCGTGCTCCATGACGGAGGCCTTCAGCTCGCGCCAGTCATCCTGGGTGGGGATGTGGATGTTCTGGAACAGCTCGGCAACCTTCGCCGTCTCCGGGACCCACTCGCGGTTGATGTACTTCTCGAAGAACTCGCCGGAGGCGTACTTGGACTTCTCGAAGCCGCCGAAGGTCTGGCCGGTCTGGATGGACAGCTTGTTGGAGGCGCGGACCGCGTGGAACAGCACCGTGTAGAAGTAGATGTTCGTGAAGTCCAGGCCCTCTTCGGAGCCGTAGTGGACCCGCTCGCGGGCCAGGTAGCCGTGCAGGTTCATCTGGCCGAGGCCGATCGCGTGGCTCTGGTCGTTGCCGCGGGCAATCGAGGGCACCGAGGTGATGTTGGACATGTCGGAGACCGCGGAGAGGGACCGGATGGCCGTCTCGATGGTCAGGCCGAAGTCCGGCGAGTCCATGGTCTTCGCGATGTTCAGCGAGCCCAGGTTGCAGGAGATGTCCTTGCCGGTGGCGTCGTAGGACAGGTCATCGTGGTACGTCGTGGGCTGGGAGACCTGGAGGATCTCGGAGCACAGGTTGGACATGATGATCTTGCCGTCGATCGGGTTTTCCCGGTTTACGGTGTCCTCGAACATGATGTACGGGTAGCCGGATTCGAACTGGATCTCGGCGAGGGTCTGGAAGAACTCGCGCGCCTTGATCTTGGTCTTCTTGATCCGGGAGTCGTCCACCATCTCGTAGTACTTCTCAGTGACCGAGACGTCGGAGAACGGCATGCCGTAGACCTTTTCGACGTCGTACGGGGAGAACAGGTACATGTCCTCGTCCCGCTTGGCGAGCTCGAAGGTGATGTCCGGGATCACGACGCCGAGGGAGAGGGTCTTGATGCGGATCTTCTCGTCCGCGTTCTCGCGCTTGGTGTCGAGGAAGCGGTAGATGTCCGGGTGGTGCGCGTGCAGGTACACGGCACCGGCACCCTGGCGGGCACCGAGCTGGTTGGCGTAGGAGAAGCTGTCTTCGAGGAGCTTCATCACGGGGATGACGCCGGAGGACTGGTTCTCGATCTGCTTGATCGGGGCGCCCACCTCGCGGATGTTGGTGAGGGCGAACGCCACGCCGCCGCCACGCTTGGACAGTTGCAGTGCGGAGTTGATGGAGCGGCCGATCGACTCCATGTTGTCTTCGATGCGGAGCAGGAAGCAGGAGACCAGCTCGCCGCGCTGCTTCTTGCCGGCGTTCAGGAACGTCGGAGTGGCCGGCTGGAAGCGGCCCTCGATGATCTCGTCGACCATCTGGGTGGCCAGCTGCTCGTCGCCGCGGGCCAGGTGCAGGGCCACCATGCAGACGCGGTCCTCGTAACGCTCCAGGAAGCGCTTTCCGTCGAACGTCTTCAGCGTGTAGGAGGTGTAGAACTTGAAGGCGCCGAGGAAGGTCTCGAAGCGGAACTTCTTCTTGTAGGCGCGGTTGAAGAGCTCGCGGATGAAGTTCATCGTGTACTGGTCGAGGGTTTCCCGCTCGTAGTACTCGTTCTTCACCAGGTAGTCGAGCTTTTCCTCGAGGTCATGGAAGAACACGGTGTTGTTGTTCACGTGCTGCAGGAAGTACTGGTGAGCGGCCTCGCGGTCGGCTTCGAACTGGATCTCGCCGTTCGGACCGTAGAGGTTCAGCATGGCGTTGAGCTCGTGGTAGCCCAGGCCCTGGTAGGCGGCCGGCAGCGCCGGCTTCTCGCCCGCCACGGTGTGCTTTTCGACGGCGTGAGCCCCGGTCACTTCGTCTGCGACAGTCGTGTCCAAAATTCTTCCAATCCTTGTTGTACTCGGCCGACGTCTTCCGGCGTCCCCATGAGTTCGAATCGATATAGGTGCGGGACGTTGCATTTGGCGGCGATGATGTCGCCGGCCATGCAGTAGTTGTCCCCGAAATTCGTGTTGCCCGCCCCGATCACTCCACGGAGCTGTTGCCGGTTCCTCGGGTCGTTCAGAAAGCGGATGACCTGCTTCGGAACGGATCCCTCTCCCCCGGTCCCGCCGTAGGTGGGAACCACCAGGACATACGGCTCGGTGGCCACGAGCGCCGGTTCCCTCGCCAGGAGGGGAATGCGGGCGGCGTCGACGCCGAGCTTCCGGACGAAGCGACGGGTGTTTTCCGACGTAGAGGAGAAGTAGATGAGGTGGCTGCCGGTGGTCTGCACTGGCTGTGAATCCGTGGCTGAGTCCACGGTCGTCGCTGCCAGCGGCGGCCCGGCGGTTGCCGGTGCGGCCATGGTCGTCACCTCATCCGGTGTGGTGCTGCTGTGGGAAGGCTTTCAGGCGACCGCGACGGCGGAGGCCTGGGCCAGTTCCTCGATCTTGTCCGGGCGGAAGCCGGACCAGTGGTCCTGGTCGGTCACGACGACCGGGGCCTGCATGTAGCCCAGGGACTTGAGGCGCTCGAGGGCCTCGGCATCCTGGGAGATGTCGACGCTCTGGTAGGCGATGCCCTTCTTGTCGAGCGCGCGGTAGGTTGCGTTGCACTGCACGCAGGCCGGCTTCGTGTAAACCGTAACGGTCATGTCCTGGTCCCCTTAGTTGAAGTCTGTGGTTCGGGTCCGGTGGGGCCTGCCCGGTATTGCTTTCGCGTCCCGGAACCCGCCTCGCCTTGCGGCCTGTAACCGCTCCGCTCGAACTGTATGTCGATACTACATGTAGTGCAAGAGCCCGGCGCGGACCCCAAGATGATGTATTACAAGTATGTCATTTAACCCACCGTTAATCCACAAGCAGAGGGTCTCAAAATGTCCGGAATCGCGGCTTTTTTCGCGGCCCCGTCCACACCCTGTGGACAGGTTAGCCACAATTAACCACCCCGCGTGTCGCACATTCACGGCGTGTCGCGGGGCGCGTCCCTGGTGGCCCCGAGTGGGCGGCGGCACTAGATGTAGTGCTCCGCGGCACGGGTATGTGTGCTCGGCGGCACGGGCGCCTGTGGGTGACGGCACGCGTTCCTGTGCGCGAGGCCACGGGCTCGCGTGGGTGAGGGCACGTCCCGGAGTGGGTGACGGCACGCCCCCGGGTGGACGAAAAGCAGGGTGGCCGGCACGACAGAAGGCGGCCACCCTCCGGTGGCCGCCTTCTGTATTTAGTGTGGAGCGCTCCTACTCGGGGCGGCTGCTGAGGATCTGGTCCACGCCCATCCGGCCCTCGGCGAAGCTGCGCAGCGCGCCCACCAGGTAGAGCCGCCAGACGCGGACGATCTCCTCGCCCATCATGGCGACGGCGGCGTCGTGGTTCTCCTCGAACCGCTCGTACCAGGCCTCCAGGGTGTAGACGTAGTGCCGGCGCATGCCCTGGACGCCCTCAATCTCCAGCCCGGCGTCCTCCAGGAAGCCCAGCGTCTCCCCCACCGGACGCATGTGCATGTCCGGCGCGATGAAGGATTCGATGAAGGGGCCTCCGCCGGGGTGCTTGCCGTGGCGGGACATCTGCTGGATCAGGACCTTGCCGCCGGGCTTGACGGTGTTGAACAGCGCGGCCGCGTAGACCGGGTAGTTCTTCTGGCCCACGTGCTCGCCCATCTCCAGGGAGGCGACGGCGTCGAACGGGCCGTCCGGGATTTCCCGGTAGTCCTGAACGCGGATGTCGACGCGCCCCTCGAGCCCGCGTTCCTTGATCCGGCGGTCGATGAACGCCTTCTGCTCCACGGAGAGGGTGACGCCCACGACGTCGACGCCGTAGTGCTGGGCCGCGTGCAGGCTCAGCGAACCCCAGCCGCAGCCAATGTCCAGCATCCGCATGCCGGGCTTGAGCCCGATCTTGCGGCAGACCAGGTCCAGCTTGTCCCGCTGCGCGTCCTCGAGGCCGTAGCCTTCGGCGGCGTGGCTGTCCTCGAGGTGGTTGGTCCAATACCCGCTGGAATAAGCCATCTGCGGGTCGAGGATCAGCTCGTAGTAGTCGTTGCTGAGGTCGTAATGGTGGCTGATCGCGGCACGATCCCGGAGCAGGCTGTGCAGCCGGCCCTTGACCTTGGCCTGGCTGGCCGGCGGCTCGGGCGGGGCGCCCAGGGCACCGGCCTCCTTGGCGATCCTGGCCACGCCGGCCAGCAGCGCCGGGGTGGGGCGGATACCGGCAAGGTTGCGGTCCCGGACCACCTTCCAGATGTGGGCCAGGGCCGAGTTGAGGTCGCCATCGAGATCTAGTTCGCCGGTGACGTAGGCCTGCGCGGCGCCCAGCTCACCGGGCGCCCAGAGCAGACGCCGGATCGCGGCGGGCGAGTTCAGCCGCACCGTGGGGGCGCCGGCCGGACCGGCCTCGCTGCCGTCCCAGACGACCAGCCGGACGGGCAGTTCGCCGCGGACCACCGGGCGCAGGACCTCGGCAATGGTGCCGGCCAGTCCCCCGCTCACTTGGTGCCCCGCTCGTGAGCCGAGGCCTGGGTGGCAGCGGCCTTGGCGGCGGAGGCCCGGGTGGAGACCTTGTCCAGCACGATCTGCTGCACGTTCAGGTATCCGGTTTCGAACCCGGCCCGCGAGTAGCAGAGGTAGAACAGCCACATCCGCTGGAAGATCTCGTCGAAGCCCAGGGCACGGACGTCGCCGCCCCGGGCCATGAACCGCTCCTCCCAGAGGCGCAGGGTCTGCGCGTAGTGCTCGCCCATGGCGAGGCGTTCGCGGACCCGGAGGCCGGTCTGCTTCTCGGTGATCTCCTCGATGGCACGGACCGACGGGATCACACCGCCCGGGAAGATGTACTTGTGCACCCAGGTGTAGCTGGTGCGGGTGGCGATCAGCCTGTCGTGGCCGATGGTGATGGCCTGGATTGCCACCTTGCCGCCGGGCGCCAGAACCCGCTCGATCGTTTTGAAGTAGGTTGCCCAGTACTCGTAGCCCACGGCCTCGATCATCTCGACCGAGACCACGGCGTCGTACTGCCCCTGCACGGCGCGGTAGTCCTTGAGGTCGATGGTGACGGCGTCGGCGTACCCGGCCTCGGCCACCCGCTTCCGGGCCAGCTCCTGCTGTTCGCTGGAGAGCGTGACGGAGTAGACGGTGGCCCCCCGGGCAGCCGCGCGCAGGGCCAGCTCGCCCCAGCCGGTGCCGATTTCGAGGACCCGGGTGCCCGCGGTGACGCCGGCCTTGTCCAGCAGCCGGTCGATCTTGGCCTGCTGTGCCGCGGCGAGATCGTCCCAGACCACGGCGCGCAGGGCGTCGCCGCTTTCGGGGAACAGCGCGCTGGAGTAGGTCATGGTGCTGTCGAGGAAGGTCGCGAACAGGTCGTTCGAGAGGTCGTAGTGCCGGGAGATGTTCGAGCGGGTGTTCTGCTCGGTGTTCTTCTCGGTGCGGGGCGTGCGGGGCAGGTAGAGCCCGCGGAGCTTCTGCAGGGGTTCGGGCACCAGCTTCCCCACCCGGGCGGCGAAGACCTCCATCACGGCGGTGAGGTCGTCGGCGTCCCAGTCGCCGGCCATGTAGGACTCGCCCAGGCCGATCAGTCCGCCGTCGCCCAGGCGGGCCGCGAAGTCGTCGGGACGGTGCATGGTCATGACCGGGTGACCCTGGCCGGCCTCGCCCAAGACGGAGCCGTCCGGGTAGCGGACCTCCAGGGGCAGCCGCTGCACGGCGGTGCGGAAGATGGCGTCGGCCACGCGGCCGGCCACCTTGGCCTTGATCCCGGCGGGGACGGTGGCGATGCTCGGCCAGATGGCGGCGTCGACGACGGCGGGTGCCGGGGGCACGGTGTACGGCACCGGGGATCCGGCGGGGGCCGGAGCGAAGTCGCGTTCCTGGGATCCCTGCGGGGATCCGGTCGCTTCGGTCATGGTCACTGGACTGCCTCCTGTGAGGGGTGGTGTGGTCTTTTGATGATGGGCAGGCGTCGCGCCCAAAGTTTGATGCCCTGCCAGCGGATCTGGGCCGCTACCCGCAGCGGGGCCAGCGGGACAGCGATCGCCGCGGCGAGGATGTTGGCTGTGGTGGCCGGGCTGCGGGTGCCGTCCATGGTGGCGATGAAGGGCTTCTGCCCCTCGCGTTCCAGGACGATTGAGACCGCCAGCCGGTCGCCGGGTTCGGGGACCTTCATCCGGTACCGGCCGTCGACGTCGTTGAACGGTGAGACGTAGAACGCCTTCGGCACGGTGGCCCGGCCGGCGCCGTCGGTCTCCAGCAGGTAGCAGTGCCGCTCCCCGTAGGTGTTGTGCACCTCGGCGACGACGCAGCGCAGCTCCCCGGCGGCGTCGTGGCACCAGAACAGGCTCAGCGGGTTGAACACGTGGCCGAAGACGCGGGCACTGGCCAGCATGGTAATCCGGCCGCCGCCCAGGTCTATGCCCTGGGTGGCGAGGTAGCGTTCGACGTTGCCGCGGAGTGTCCCGTCGGGGTCACCCAGATGGTCCGCGGCGGTAAAGCCCGCCAGCGGCCGGAGCGGCCGGGGCAGCTCCGGGAGGGCGTCGACGTCGACGTACCAGCTGTAGCTGCGGTAGGTGAAGGCGTTGTGCAGCGGGGTGCGACGGACATGCGAGATGGACGTCCGGTAGATGGCGGCACCGCTGTTCACAGGACCCCGGCTCACAGGCCCTCCGCGGCCGGGGACAGTTCGGCGTTGCGGGTGCCCTGACCGTCGGCCTTCCAGTCGCGGCCCAGCCGGGCGGCGGCCCGGACGCCGGAAAGCGCGCCGTCCTCGTGGAAACCCCAGCCGTGGTAGGCGCCCGCGAACGCCAGCCGGTCATCGCCCAGGCCCAGGATGCGTTCCTGCGCCCGGAGCGAGTCCGGCGTGTATTGCGGGTGTTCGTAGACCATCTGCTCCAGCACCGTGCCGTCCCCGATCAGTTCGGATTCGCCCAGGCTGACAATGTAGCGCTTGCCGTCCACCGGCTCCAGCCGCTGCAGGCGGGTCATGTCGTAGCTGACCAGCACACGGTCCGGCCGGGCGTCGCAGGCCGGGAGCCGGTAGTTCCAGGAGGCCTTGGCGTTGTCGCTGGCGGGGAGCACGGCGTCGTCGCGGTGGAAGACGGTCTGGTTGATCGAGTAGGGCATGCCGCCCAGGGCGTCGCGTTCTTCGTCCGTGGCGTCGGCCAGCATGGCCAGGGCCTGCGCCGGGTGTGTGGCGATGACGACGGCGTCGAAGTTCTCCGCCGTCTCGGCACCGGCCGCGTCGTGGGTGGTGACCTCCAGGCCGCCGGGGTGGCGCCGGACGCGCAGGACCGGGCTGCCGGTGCGGACGTCCGGCAGGACGGCGGCGACCTTGTCCACGTAGCTGCGGGAGCCGCCGGTGACCGTGCGCCACTGCGGGGATCCCTTGATGCCGAGCAGGCCGTGGTGGCCGAGGAAGGTGAAGAGGTAGCGCGCCGGGTAGGCCAGGGCGGTCGACGGGTCGCAGGACCAGACGGCGCTGACCACGGGCGTCATGAAGTGGGCGATGAAGTAGTCGCTGAATTTCTCCCGGGCCAGGAACTCGCCGAGGGTCAGTTCGGGGGCGCCGCCGTGGGTGGTTTCCGCCTCCGCCAGCAGGGCCCGGGCGCGGCGGTAGAAGCGGGTGACTTCCAGCAGCATCCGCAGGTAGCGCCCGCGCAGCAGGGTGGAGGGCCGGGGAATGATGCCGCGGGCACCGCCCCGGGCCCCCGCGTACTCCAGGCCGCAGCCGTCGCAACGGATGGACATGCTCATTTCGGAGTCCTGGGTCTGGACGCCGAGTTCCCGGAAGAGCCGCAACAGGGTGGGGTAGGTCCGTTCGTTGTGGACGATGAAGCCGGTGTCGATGCCCAGCACGGAGCCGTCCGCCTGGCGCACGTCATGGGTGTGGGCGTGCCCGCCGAGCCGGGTATCGGCCTCGAAGAGCGTGACCTGGTCGCGCCGGTTCAGCACGTAGGCCGCCGTCAGGCCGGCCACGCCACTGCCGATCACGGCAACCCGGCGTCCGTCCGGGATGCTTGCTGCTTGCTGCACTGGTTGCTCCTGTTGCTTCGCCTGAATCGTCCTGGTGGAACTTGCTAAGGGCAATTCGTCACCGCGAGGCAGCCGGATGAGTCTTACTTTTCCGGCGGACGCCTAGGACCAATGTGCCAGAATGAAGCGGGATTTCGCTCCCGCCCCACCGCAAACACCGAAGGGCAATTCCGTGATCAACCCCGTTCACCTCAGGACGCTCGTCGAAGTGGTCCGGTTGGGGTCCTTTGCGGCGGCCGCCACCCGGCTGGGCTACACCTCCTCGGCGGTCTCCCAGCAGATGTCCGCCCTGGAACGGGACACCGGGGTGGAGCTGTTCCAGCGGTCGGCCCGGAGCATCCAGCCCACCGACGCCGCCGTCACCATGACCCGGCACGCGGCGAAGGTGCTGACCGACATCGACGCGCTCATGGCGGCCGCGGCCCGCACGAACGAGAGCCCCCGCCAGGAGCTGCGGCTGGGCATCTTCCCGTCCCTGGCCACCTACGTGCTGCCCCGGATCCTGCAGAACCCGGCGTGGAAGAAGCTGGGCATCGAGCTGCGGGTTTCCGTCGCCGAACCCGGACAGACCATCCAGGGCCTGCGCACCGGCGGCGAGCTCGACGTCGCCCTGGTCTACCAGGTGGGCCAGTCCGGCCTGGCCTGGCCGCACACGGTCAACCGGCAGTGGATCGGCGACGACGACTTCCGCGTGGTGCTGCCCGCCGGCTGGGGCATCGGCCCGGAATCAAGGGTCGCCGCGGACCACCTCTCGAACATGCCGTGGATCATGCACCACCCGGGCACCTCGGACGCCACCGTGATCGAGCGGCTCTTCGCCAGCTGCAACCTGCACCCCCGGGTGGTGGCTTACAGCGACGACTTCCACGCCAGCCTGGAGATGGCCGCCGCCGGCCTGGGCGCGGCGCTTGTCCCGGAACTGGCCCTGCTGCACCGGCCCGACGGCGTCGTGGTCCTGGACGTCCCCGAGATCAGGCTCGCGCGCAACGTCTTCGCGTTGCTGCCGAAGGAGAAGCAGACCGCCCAGGTCCAGCTGTTCGTCGAGCTGCTGGCCGACACCCTGCAGAGACTGGGCACCACGCGCCGCGACTAGACCGCCACCGATGCGACTGCCCCGCGGCTAGCTGCTCTGGTTCCTGCCGGGGTTCATGCCCGGATTCCTTCCGGCCGGGGACACGAAGCTGCTGATCAGCCGGTGCTTGAGGCGGGTGTACGGCGGGAAGATCAGGCCGAGGGTTTCCGGCCACAGCGGCTTGGACAGGCTGGCCCGCTCGTGCGAGAAGGTCTTCAGGGAGTGCTCGCCGTGGTAGGCGCCCATCCCGCTGCCGCCCACGCCGCCGAACGGCAGGCCGGGCACGGTCAGGTGCGCCACGGGGACGTCGAAGCAAAGCGCCCCGGCGGAGGTCTGCTCGGAGAACGCCCGGCGGGTGCCGGCGTCGTCGCTGAAGACGTAGAGCGCCAGTGGCTTGGGCCGGGCGTTGATGGCGCTGATCGCCTCACCGGGGCCGCTGACCTCCAGCAGCGGCAGCAGCGGACCGAAGATCTCCTCCCCCATCACCGCGTCGCCGGGCGCCGGCCGGAGCAGTGTTGGCTCGAAGTAGCGCGTGGCCGCGTCCCGGGCGCCGCCGTGCACCACGGTGCTGCCGTCCGCGAGCGCGGCGAGCCGGTCGAAGTGCCGGTCGTTGATGATCCGGCCGTAGGAGTCGCTCGCGGCCGCATCCTTGCCGAACAGGGCCGTGACCGCCGTGGCAAGTTCCCGTTGCAGCGGCTCGATCACCTCGGCGGTGGCCAGCACGTAGTCAGGGGCCACGCAGGTCTGGCCGGCGTTCATGAACCGGCCCCAGGCAAGCCGCCGGGCCGCCTTGGCCAGGTCCGTGGTGGCGTCCACGTAGGCCGGGGACTTCCCGCCGAGTTCCAGCGTGACCGGGGTCAGGTGGTCCGCCGCGGCACGCAGCACCGCCTTGGCCGCCACCTCCCCGCCGGTGAAGAAGATGTGGTCGAAGGGGACGGCCAGCAGTTCCGTGGTTTCCGGGATGCCGCCCTCCACCACCTGCACGGCGCCGGCCAGGTACTCCGGGACCCACCGGGCCAGGGCCGCGGAGGTGGCGGGGGCGTGCTCGCTGGGCTTGAGGATCACCGTGTTGCCCGCGGCGAGGGCGCCGGCCAGTGGGGCAAGCAGCAGCTGCAGCGGGTAGTTCCACGGCCCGATCACCAGCACCACCCCAAGCGGGGTCAGCTCGGTCCAGGCCCTGGCCGGCTGCACGGAGAGCGGGACGGGCACCTGCCGCGGGCGCAGCCAGGCCGCGAGGTGTTTTTCCAGGTGAGCGGCCTCGGCGGTGACGAAGCCGATCTCCGTCATCTGCGATTCGGTCTCGTGCTTGCCCAGGTCCGCGGAGAGGGCCTGCGCGAACTCGGCCCGGCGTTCCACCAGCATGCGGCGCAGGGCGGCGAGCTGCTGGAGCCGCCACTGCAACGGCCGGGTCACCCCACTGTCGAACTCTTCACGGGCGCGGGCGACGGCGGCGGCTACGGTCTGCATCCGATCAATGTACCGTCACCGCACCCGTCCCGGACTGCGGTTTCAGGTAAATTCCGCTAAATCCCGGTGATGCTGGAACAGCCACCGGTTCAGGGCTATGTTGAAGACATGAGCAAGGTATCCAGCCGGCATTTTGGAGAAATCGAGCTCAACCACGGGCGCGACCATAACTTCGCCGCCACCCATGAACTGGCCGGCCACCCGCTGGAACTGGACCTGAACGTCAACGCCCATGACCACTTCGACGAGGCGGCCCTGCACAAGGTGGACTACCGCTTGCGCTTCCTGCCCGAGGTGGTGGACCAGGTGCGGGAAATGATCGCCGAGGAGCTGGACCAGGAGGGCAGCAGCCCGCAGGAGTACCTGCGCTTCCACTGCAACGCCCTCAAGCCCGAACACCTGCGGCAGGTCTTCGGCGTCGAGGACAAGTCCCAGCTGACCAACCAGGTCTTCCTCAAGGCCCTCAAGCTAGGCCACGTGGGCATCTATCCCGGCCAGCCCGAACGCTACTTCGTCCTCGACTTCACCCTGGGCGCGCACTTCACCGATGAGGTACTGGTGGCCTCCACGGACGAGGACGGGGTCGTCGACGACGAGATCCTCTGGGAGTCCTGAGCAGGCCCCCGGCCGGAAGCCCCTCCCCCGCGGACGCGGCGGGGTCTATCCTGCTGGCATGATCCAGCTTCCAGCCAGTTACCAGGAGTACCTCGCAGGCAAGAGCGAGGGCATTGTGAACACCGTCCGGCCGGTCCTCATGCAGTCCGCGGCGGACAGGTCCCACGGGGTGCGGGTGGTGGTCCACCCGCACGATCATCAGGCCCACATCGACGAAACCCTGCCGTTCGGCACGGTCCTGGAGGACATCGACTGACGCCGTTCACCGGCGGCAGGTCCTCAGTGGGCGTCAGCCCTCCAGCAGCAGCCGCTGGGAACGCGGCGCGAGCATGTGCTCCAAGACCAGGCAGGCGGCCCCGACGGCGCCGACGTCGTCGCCCACGCCCGTGCTGACCACCTCCACGCCGTGGATCTTGCCGGTGTCGCTGTTGCCTGCCACCAGGCCGGGCACCAGCTCCAGGTAGGCCGGGGCGAGGCAGGTCCAGAACGGGCCGCCGAAGACGACGCGGTCCACGTCCAGGGCGTTGATGACGGCTGACACGGCCCGGCTGACCAGCACCGCCGAGTCGCGGAGGATTGCGACGGCACCCTCGTGGCCGCCGTAGGCCATGGCACACAGCTCGGCGAAGCGCTCCTGGACGGCGGGGGCGCTGTGGCCCTCCTCGGGGCCGTCCAGCACGCCGGTGGCGACGGCCTTGGCCACCAGGACCTGCGGGATGGCGGAGGACTTGACGCAGCCGCGCTGGCCGCAGTCGCACTCGGGCCCGTCCGGGTCCACGATCACGTGGCCGATCTCGCCCGCGTTGCCGGAGACACCGCGGACCACTTCACCGTTGAGGACGAGGCCGCAGCCGATGCCGGTCCCCATGTACATGAAGAGGAAGCTGCCGGCGCCGCTGGGGCCGCCTGCCCAGGTCTCGGCGACGGCGGCGCTGGTGACGTCCTTGTCCAGGATGGTGGAGAGGCAGGTGGCCTCGGCCAGGGCGTCGCGGAGGTTCACGCGGTCCCAGCCCGGCAGCAGCGGCGGGTCCACGACCGCGCCGGCCACCAGGTCGATGGGTCCGGGCGAGGCGACGCCCAGGCCGGCGATCTTGGCCCGGTCCACGCCCGAGTCGTCGATCAGCTGTTTGATCTCGGCGGCGATGGTGTCGATGATGGCGCCGGGTTCGCTCCCGTCGGGCGTCGGGATCCGGGTGTGCCGGACGACGTCGCCCACCAGGTCCAGCAGGACGAACGTGAGGACGGCGGGGTCCACGTGCACGCCGACGGCGTACATGCCGGCCGGGTTCAGCCGCAGCATGGTGCGGGGCTTACCGGGGCCGGTGCCCTCCTTGCCGGCCTCGACGATCAGGCTCTGGTCCAAGAGGCGGCGGGAGATGTTGGAGATGGTCTGCGGGGAGAGCCCGACGATTTGGGCCAGCTCCACCCGGCTCAGTCCCGCCGGGGAACGGCGGATCGCGTCCAGGATGACGGTGAGGTTGAAGTCGCCCATCCGTGGGAGGTTCGTTCCCCGCCGCGGCGAGGGTGTGCGGCTCTCAGTCACTGGTACCTCTCAACGTCATCGGGCAAGTACTGCTGATGAGGGAAATGCTACGTCACCGGCCTGTTGCTGCCACACAGGCAGCCGTCACGTTCGCGCGGATTACGCGGGCCGGCGGGTGCTGGCGGTGACGGTGAACTTCGGGTTCCGGCCAGCCTCGCGGGTGGGACCCACCAGGCGCTCCAGGGCGGGCCGGTACTGCAGGTGGCTGTTGTAGACGGTCCAGAGTTCTCCCCCGGGCGCCAGCACCCGGGCGGCGGCCTCGATCAGCTTGAGGCCGGCGCCGGCGTGCACGGCCGAGCCCAGGTGGAAGGGCGGGTTGAGCAGCACCAGGTCCACCGAGGCGTCGGGCAGGGTGCTCAGGGCGTCGTCCCGCAAACCCGTCACGCTCGTGATCCCGTTGGCGCGCGCGGTGGCCAGGGCGGAGTCGACGGCGGCGGCGGAGCGGTCCGTGGCGGTGACGCGGGACTCCGGGTGGCTCCGGGCATAGAGGGCGGCGAGGATGCCGGTGCCGCAGCCGAGGTCGACGGCGTGCCGGGCGGCCGGCATCTGCGGCAGGAAGTGCAGGAGGAAGCGGGTGCCGATGTCCAGCCCGGTGCCGGCGAAGACCGCACCGCGGGCGCAGACCGTGAGGTCCAGGCCCGGGTGGTGCTCTGACACCGGGTACGGCGGCTCCCCCACGGCCGGCTTCGGGCCGCGGGCCACCAGCACGCGGGACTTTTGCCGCGCGAGCTGGGGCTGGACCTCCGCGAAGGAGCGGGCCAGGACCGCGTTCATGCCCAGGCTCATGTGCTTGACCCGGCCGCCGGCCAGCAGCACCGCGCCGGGGGCGGCGTGGCGCGCGACGGCGTCGGCGATCTCCTCCAGTTCGGCGAGGGAGCGGGGCAGCTGGAGCAGCACCAGGGAGGCGCCGTCGACGGCGTCGGACAGGGTGGTCTGGATGAAACCGCCGGTGAGGCCCGCAGCGTCGGCGTTGCGCCGCAGGGCGCGTTCGCCCGTGATGAGGTCCTGATGGACCCGGACCGCCGGTGTCGCCGGGTCAGTGCCGCCGTCGGCGGTCCCCAGCGCGAGGAGGCCGAGGGTCAGTGCGCCGTAGTTGTCGCCGATGACCGCCACCGGGCCGCCGTCGTGGAAGCCGGCAGCGGTGTCCAGCAGCAGGCGGTCGGTGGCGTCCCAGGCCTGGAGGTTGGGGGCCTCCACGTCAGGGAAGCGCCGCAGTCCGGCGAAGAGCTGGTCGAGGGGATGGTCCGACACGTCCGGTTTCCGCCGTTTCGTCATGGTGGGTGGGGTGGCCGAAGGGTTAAAGCGGTGAGGCCCCGCTCAATGAGCGGGGCCTCGTTCGGTGGAGCTGAGGGGACTCGAACCCCTGACCCCCTGCATGCCATGCAGGTGCGCTACCAGCTGCGCCACAGCCCCGAACCGTTTCCTGCCGATCCGGTTTTTTATGCCGTTCCGATCAAGCAACCTGATTAGAGTAATGCACTTTCGTCCGGGATGCTAATCGGCGGCCGGCGGGCGTGTCCCGGCTGGTTTCCGGGGGGCTTCGCGGGACTCCGGAGCGCATCCGGGCAATAAAAAATCCGCCGGAACCTGTTGGTTCCGGCGGATTACGGTGGAGCTGAGGGGACTCGAACCCCTGACCCCCTGCATGCCATGCAGGTGCGCTACCAGCTGCGCCACAGCCCCGTATTCTCGCCGCTTCGACCTCGTTCCCGCCGAAGCAACTCAAATATCTTAGAACACCACTTCCGAAAATTCCAAATCGGGAATATTCAGGATGGGCCCGCCCCGGAGGGCTGGCAGCTACTCCGCGTCGGTGCCGGCCGCGGCCTTGGCGGACGCGTCGTCGCCGAGCTGCAGGTCGACCACGGGGCAGTCCTTCCAGAGACGCTCGAGGGCGTAGAAGACCCGGTCCTCTTCGTGCTGGACGTGGATGACGACGTCGGCGTAGTCCAGCAGCACCCAGCGGCCGCCGGAGCGCCCCTCGCGGCGGACGGGCTTGAGATCGTGCTTGGACAGTTCGTCCTCGATGCCGTCGACGATCGCGTTGACCTGGCGCTCGGACGGGGCCGACGCGATGAGGAAGACGTCGGCCAGGGCGAGGCGTTCGCTGACGTCGAGCGCCACGATGTCTTCGGCCAGCTTGTCCGCGGCCGCGTGGGCGGCGTGGCGGGCGGTGGTGATGGCTGAATCGGTTGCAGTCACGGGACTCCTTGTTGGTGATGAAACTGTGGTGAAACTCGGTGAATAGGGTGCCGGCCCGGGGCCGGACGGTGAAAGCTGGTGACGAGGGCGGTCCGGCGGGGGCCGCGTCAGTGGCCCATGCCGGTGATGATCAGGATGACGCCGGCCACGAGGGCCAGGACGCCGAGGGCCAGGACGCTGAGCTGCAGCAGGTGCAGCCGCCGCGCCCGGCCGAGCCCGGCGGTGGAGGCGTCCAGCGGGTCCAGTCCGTAGGCGGCGTTGGCGGCGACCGGCGGACGGGCGGCCAGGTCTTCCTGCGCCTGCGTGTCCTGGACCTGGTCCCCTGCTGCGGGACGCCGGCCGGCCTTGGCCGCGGCTTCGGCCCGGGCCAGGACCCCGGTGCGGCCGGCGTCGCGCTGCTGCTTGGCCGGACGGCGGCCGGTGCGGGGCTGGACTTTCGGACCCTGGTTGGTTACGAGCGGCACGTAGGAGGTCGCCGGGCGCTTCATCACCGGGCGTTCCATGCCGGGCACCTCGACGAATTCCAGCGGGGTGACCATGGCCAGGTTGCTGGCCGTGGAGGGCCCGTTGTCCGGGGCGCCGGGTTTGGGGGCGGATCCCTCGGCCCCCGCCTCCGGGACGCCGGCGGTGGTCCGGGGTGCCTGCTGGCTGTTCTGCTCGGCAAGCTTCTGCTTGGCCGCGGCGCGCCGGTTCAGGACGGCGGCCCGCTCGGCCAGGGCGATCTGCTGCGCCAGGACCTCGGGGTCGACGGCGTCGGGGTCGGTGGCGGCAATGTGCTCCATCTTCGCCACCTGGTTGCGGGCCTGGGCTGCCAGGATTTCCCGGGCGGCAAGGGCCTGCTCGACGCTCATGCCCTCCGGGGCGGCCGGTGCTTCCGGAGCGTCCGCCGTTTCGGGAGCCTGCTGCGGAGCCGCTTCGGGTGGGGCGTCCCGCTTCGGAGCCACCACCGGGTGCCGCTGCGTCCGCGGCGAGGGCATCGGCACGATCGGGTTGGCCGACGTGGCCGGAGCCGTTTCCTCGGCCAGCTGCTGGAGGCGCAGCTGCCGGCGGGTGGGCGGGCCGCCCGGGGAGAGCTGGCCCTCCTTCTCGGCGAGTTCCTTGATGGTGCGCAGGGCGGCCCGGTCACGGGCACGGACCTGGGAGGACCGCTCGGCGGGCGACTCGCGGCGCACGGTGTCTACCGGGCCGGGGATCCGGCGGCGGCCGGTGGTCTCGGCCTCGGTGGGTTCCACGGGCCGGGACTGCCGTGCAGCGGCGGCGTTCTCCGGGGAGCCGGAACCGGCGCCGGCACTCCCCGGGTTCCCGGGGGTATCGGCGCTCCCGGAGTTATCCGGTTCCGCTGCCTGCCGTTCATCCCTGGCACGGCGCAGTTCGCGTCGGCTGCGGATGGGAGGCTGTTCCTGACTCATGGGAGGCTCACTCGGTACTGGCGGTTAGGTGTGGTTGGAGGACGGGGCGGACCTGGTGGACGTCCAGTTCCGTTTCCGGCTGGCCGTCGTAGAGCCCGTACTTGGCGATGTACTGCACCACGCCGTCGGGCACCAGGTACCAGACGGGGTTGCCGGCGGCCACGCGGGCGCGGCAGTCCGTGGACGAGATCGCCATCGCCGGAATCTCCAGGAGCGTGACGTCGTCGCGGCCCATGCCGTCCAGGACGTGGCCGGGACGCGTCACCCCGACGAAGTGCGCCAGCGACCAGAGCTCGTTGATGTCCTTCCAGGAGAGGATCTGCGCCAGGGCGTCCGCTCCGGTGATGAAGAACAAGTCCGCGTCGGGACGCTGCGTGTGCAGGTCCCGCAGGGTGTCGATGGTGTACGTCGGACCGGGCCGGTCGATGTCCACGCGGCTGACCGTGAAGCGCGGATTGGACGCTGTGGCAATGACGGTCATCAGGTACCGGTGCTCGGCCTGGGTGACCTTTTTGCTGCTCTTCTGCCACGGCTGCCCGGTGGGTACGAACACCACCTCGTCGAGGCCGAACTTGGCCGCGACCTCGCTGGCGGCCACCAGGTGCCCGTGGTGGATCGGATCGAACGTGCCGCCCATCACACCCAGGCGCAGGCGGCGTGTTGCGCCGTGCGGCTTCATGATGGCGGAAATATTAGTGGCCTTGGCCGTGGTCGTGCTTGTTCGGGTGCTGGCGGTGCGGGTCAGCGTGCTCTTCGACGGCGCTGTGGCGCTTGCCCAGGTTGCCGTAGGAGAGAGTGATGAACATCAGGACCAGGAGGAGCACGAACATCGTGCCGCCGATCACGTAAGGCGGCGCGATGAGCGGAGCGGGTTCTTCGTGCGCCACTGCTGCGGCAACGGACGTGGCGATCTGCTGAAACAGCATGTTCTCCCCTAGTGAGTTCTACAAATGGACGACGGCGGAGGATCCCGCCGTTCCTGGCTTTAGTCCATGGTACCGCGTGACTAGGCCCGGACCTGGCCCTCGCCCTGCACGATCCACTTGGTGGTGGTGAGTTCGGTCAAGCCCATCGGACCGCGGGCGTGCAGCTTCTGGGTGGAGATCCCCACCTCGGCGCCCAACCCCAGCTCGCCGCCGTCGGTGAACCGGGTGGAGGCGTTGACGATCACCGCGGCGGAATCAATCTCCGCGATGAAGCGCTCGGCGTTGGCGAGGTCGTTGGTGACGATCGCCTCGGTGTGGCCGGTGGACCAGGAGCGGATGTGGGCCAGTGCCTCGTCCATGCTGTCGACCATGGCTACGGCGAGGTTCAGGTCCATATACTCGGTGGCCCAGTCCACGTCCGTGGCGGGCACGGTCTCCACCGAGGGCAGCGCGGCGGTGACGCGGGCGTCGGTGTGCAGGGTGACCCCGGCGGCCCGGAGGGCGTCGGCGACGGCGGGCAGCACGGTGGACCCCGAGTGCACCAAGAGGGTTTCGACCGTGTTGCAGACGCTGGGCCGCTGGGTCTTGGCGTTGAGGAGGATCTCCACGGCCATCTTCTCGTCCGCGGAGGCGTCGAGGAAGATGTGCACGTTGCCCTCGCCGGTCTCGATGACGGGGACGGCGGAGTTGGTCACGACGGTCTGGATCAGGTCCCGGCCGCCGCGTGGAATCAGGACGTCCACACGGCCGCGGGCCCGCATCAGCACGTTGGCGCCGTCGCGGCCGTATTCGTCGACGCTCTGGACGGCGTCCGCGGGCAGCCCAACGGAGACCAGGGCGTCGCGGAGGACGTTGATCAGGGCGATGTTGGTTTCGGCTGCGGCGCTGCCGCCGCGCAGGATCACGGCGTTGCCGCTCTTGAGCGCCAGTCCGGCGATGTCCACGGTGACGTTGGGGCGGGCCTCGTAGATGGCGGCGACGACGCCCATGGGCACGTTGACCTGCCGGAGCCGGAGCCCGTTCGGCAGGGTCTGGCCGCGCACCACGTTGCCCACGGGGTCGGGCAGGCCGGCGAGGTTATCCAGCGCCGCGGCGAGGGCTTCGATCCGGGCGTCGTTCAGCGTCAGCCGGTCCAGCAGCGCGGCGGAGGTGCCGTTGGCGCGGCCGGCGGCGACGTCCTTGGCGTTGGCGGCGAGGATGGTGCCCCGGTGCTCCAGGAGGGCGGCGCCGATGGCGCGCAGGCCGCGGTCCTTCCAGGCCCGGTTGGCGCGGGCCATCTCGCGCGAGGCGGCGCGAGACCGGTCGGCGATCGCGTGGACCGCGGCTTCGACACCCGGGGCCGCCGGCGGCAGGCCTGCGGCAGGCGTGTCGTTCAGGGGCAGGTCGGGGTGCGAAGTCAGGGCCTCAGTCATGCTCCAAGTTTAGGCGAGTGGGTGGGTCAGACCAGCACCAGGTCGTCAACATGAACAACTTCGCGCTCGTAGCCAGGGCCCAGGCTGCGGCCCAGGTCCATGGTGGAGCGTCCGAGCATCTGCGGCAGCTCCCCGGCGCCGTAGTTGACCAGCCCGCGGGCGATCACGGTGCCGTCGGCGCCGACCATCTCCACCGGGTCGCCGCTCTCGAAGTCCCCATGCACGGCGGTGATGCCGGCTGGCAGCAGGGAGGTGTGGCGTTCCCGGACGGCGCGGACGGCGCCGTCGTCGAGCACCAGCCGGCCCTGGACGGACGCGAGGTGCGCCAGCCAGAGCAGCCGGATGGGCTTGCGGGCGCCGTTAACGGAGAACCAGGTGCCCACGTCCTCCCCCGCCAGTGCGGCGGCGGCGTTCGGGGTGGAGGTGACCAGGACGTGGATGCCGGAGCCGGCGGCGATCGAGGCTGCCTCCACCTTGGTGACCATTCCGCCGGTCCCCACGCCGGCCTTGCCGGTGCTGCCAATCGAGACGCCCTCGAGGTCACGGGGGCCCGCGACGTGCGGGATCCTCCGGGCGCCGCGTGCGGGCGGCCCGTCGTAGAGGGAGTCGACGTCGGAGAGCAGCACCAGCGCGTCGGCGCGGACCAGGTGGGCCACCAAGGCGGCCAGCCGGTCGTTGTCGCCGAAGCGGATCTCGTGGGTGGCGACGGTGTCGTTCTCGTTGACCACGGGCACGACGCCGAGGTTCAGCAGCCGGTCCAGGGCGCGGAACGCGTTGGTGTGCTGGCTGCGGCGCATGAAGTCGTCCGCGGTCAGCAGGACCTGGCTGACAGTGACCCCGTGGGCGCCGAAGGCGTGGGTGTAGCGGGCCATGAGCAGGCCCTGCCCCACGCTCGCCGCGGCCTGCTGGGTGGCGAGGTCGCGGGGGCGCTTCTCCAGGCCCAGAGGTGCCAGGCCGGCGGCGATCGCGCCGGAGGAGACCAGGATGATCTCGGTGCCGGCGTTGCGCTTGTGCGCCAGGGCGTCGGCCAGGCCGGTGAGGGCCTCCTCGTCGATGCCGCCCTTGATGGACGTCAGCGAGGAGGAGCCGACCTTGACGACGATCCGGCGCGCGTCGGCCAGGAGTGCCCGGCCGGGAAATACTGCCGACGTCACGTCGCCGGCCCGGGTGGCGTTACTGGTCATCGGCGTCGCCGAGTCCACTCTCCTTGAGCGGCTGCTGGGCGCGGCGGCCGCTGACCGATTCGGTCCAGATGCCGGCCTTGCGCTCGGCTTCCAGCTCGGCGCGGGCGGCGGCCTTGGCGTCGCGGCGTTCCTGCTGTTCCTCGCGCTTCTGGCCGCGGGTGGGCCGGTCGCCGATGTCCGCGAAGCGGATGTCGGTGCCGCGCGGGGAGGCCAGCAGTTCCGCGCCGGCCATCATAGTGGGCTCCCAGTCGAAGACGACGCCGTCGTCCTCGCCGATCACCACGGCGTCGCCGGGCTTGGCGCCCTGCTTGAACAGCTCGGTTTCCACGCCCAGCTTGGCCAGCCGGTCCGCGAGGTAGCCGATGGCTTCCTCGTTGGTGAAGTCCGTCTGCTTGACCCAGCGGACCGGCTTTTCGCCCAGGACGCGGAACAACGGCTCCATGCCGCGCTCCTCGCGCCGGATGGTGAAGCCGGATTCGTTGACGGCGCGGGGGCGCAGCACCGGGGCGGCGACCTTCGGCGGGGTGGCGGCGACGGCATCGCGGGCGGCCTTGACGATCTCTGCCATGGCAAAGCCGAGCTGGCGCAGGCCCTCGTGGCTGGTGGCGGAGATTTCGAAGACGCGGTAGCCGCGCTTCTCCAACTCGGGGCGGACGAACTCGGCCATGTCCTTGCCGTCGGGCAGGTCCACCTTGTTCAGGGCGACCAGCCGAGGGCGGTGGTTCAGCGGGACGACCTCGCCGTCGGTGCCGGCGTAGCTCATGTCGACGGCGTACTTCTCCAGCTCGGCCTCGATCACGGCCAGGTCGGAGAGCGGGTCGCGGTCAGATTCGAGCGTGCCGCAGTCGAGGACATGGACCAGGGCGGCGCAGCGTTCGACGTGGCGCAGGAAGTGGTGGCCGAGGCCCTTGCCCTCGCTGGCGCCCTCGATCAGGCCGGGCACGTCGGCGATGGTGAAGCGGATGTCGCCGGCCTGGACGACGCCGAGGTTGGGGATCAGGGTGGTGAAGGGGTAGTCCGCGATCTTGGGCCGCGCGGCGGACATGGCGGCGATCAGGCTGGACTTGCCGGCGGACGGGAAGCCGACCAGGGCGATGTCCGCGATGGACTTCAGTTCCAGGACGATGTCGCTGGATTCGCCCTCGATGCCGAGGAGGGCAAAGCCGGGGGCGCGGCGCTTCTGCGAGGACAGGGCGGCGTTGCCGAGGCCCCCGAGGCCGCCGGCGGCGGCGATGTATTCGGTGCCCTCCCCCACCATGTCGGCCAGGACGGTGCCATCCTTGCTCTTGACGACGGTGCCTTCGGGGACGGGCAGGACCAGGGTCTCGCCGTTCTTGCCGCCGCGCCAGTCACCCATACCGGGGCCGCCGTTGGTGGCGTGCCGGTGGGGGGCGTGGTGGTAGTCCAGGAGGGTGGTGGTCTGGGGATCGACGCGGAGGATGACGTCGCCGCCGTTGCCGCCGTTGCCGCCGTCGGGTCCGCCGAGGGGCTTGAACTTTTCACGGTGGACGGAGACACACCCGTGACCGCCGGTACCGCCGGATACGTGCAGTACTACCCGGTCTACAAAGCTGGCCACGTGGATCTCCTCAGTGCTGTTCCCGGTCCGCAAGGTCCCGGAATGATTGTAATGCGGTTAAAACACCGGTGGAGCGGACCCATTGGCCCGCCCCACCGATTGTGAAACGTAGGTGTTACTCTGCGGCTGCAGCAGCCACGATGTTCACGACGCGACGGCCGCGGCGGGTGCCGAACTCGACAGCGCCGGGGGTCAGTGCGAACAGGGTGTCGTCGCCGCCACGGCCAACGCCGGCGCCCGGGTGGAAGTGGGTGCCACGCTGGCGGACGATGATCTCGCCGGCGGAAACAACCTGGCCGCCGAAGCGCTTCACGCCGAGGTACTGGGCGTTGGAGTCACGACCGTTGCGAGTGGAGCTCGCGCCTTTTTTATGTGCCATTTGGAATGCCTGCCTTCAAAAAATTCTGGGAAACTGCGGGAACCTGATCAGTAACGGAAAGTTACTTGATACCGGTGATCTTGACCTTGGTCAGTTCCTGACGGTGACCCTGGCGCTTCTTGTAACCGGTCTTGTTCTTGTACTTCTGGATGACGATCTTGGGACCACGGAGGTCTTCCAGGATCTCAGCCGTAACCGTTACCTTAGCCAGGTCCGCTGCGGCAGACGTGACCTTGTCACCGTCCACCAGGAGCAGTGCGGGCAGCTCAAAGGTGCTGCCGGCTCCACCGGGGACGCGGTTCAGGGTAACGAAGTCTCCAACAGAAACCTTCTCTTGGCGGCCGCCTGCGCGGACAATCGCGTACACCACTGGGGAACTCACTTCTCTCGACGTTTATTACTAGATTTGCGTGCGGAACCTGGCCCCGAAATACCGGAGCGGCTCACGCTGTGCCTCAACGCCGGCAGGTTCCCCGGGGGAACCCATGAGCTATCCCGTGGATCATCCGTCCCGCGTGGGGTGGACAGGTCCTCAAGGTCATAACCCAAGTGTTGGCGTAAGCACCGAAGATCAAGACTACGCTAATTTCGCCTTCGGCCGCAAACGAGGCAGGCCCCGGAGAGTCGGGCGTGACCGGTGCCACAGTGCCGTTTTTCAAGGAACCGGACCGGGCGCCGCAGCCGCTTTCGGGAACCGCGCCCCACCACCTTACCGGCCGCGGTCCCCGTTCCGGGTCAGGCGTGGAGCCTCGGCGCGTCGAAGAAGTCCACCTCGAAGCGCACCGAGTGGACGAACGCCTCGGTCATGGCGCCCCGTTCGGCGGCGGAACCGCGGCGGGCGGCGGCGTCCGTGTAGCGGATCGCCTGCCGGGTTGACTCGGCGAAGGCCTCGTCCGCGTAGGTCCGCAGCCAGGCCGCGTAGGGGTGGCCTTCGTCCGCGCCCGCGGCGAGGTACTGTGCGTGCAGCGCGGCGCCCACCTCGGCGTAGAGCCAGAAGCAGGGCACCGCCGCGGCCACGAGGACCCCGTAACTGCCGGCCAGGGACGCAGCGTGCAGGTGGTCCACGTAGGACTTGGTGACCGGTCCCTGCCGCGGGGTGCCGGCGCGCCCGGCGAGCCAGCTGCGGTGCAGTTCCGACTCAACCTCAAGGCACTGGGCGGCCGACCGTGACCAGAACAGTTGCTCCGCCTCCGTCGGGGCAAGCGCCGCGGCGCGGGACAGCACCCGGGAGTAGCCGTTGAGGTAGAGCGCGTCCTGGCCGAGGTAGTAGGCGAACTCGTGTTCCGGCAGGGTCCCGTCCGCCAGGCCCCGGATGAAGTCCAGGGCGTAGATCTCCGACAGGCCCTCCGCGGCGAGGGGCTCGAGGCCGGTGGCGAAGTCGCCGGGTTCCTTAAGGTGTTCCGTGGAGTGTTCCGCGCCGGCCCCGGGCGCCGGTTCCGCCGGCTGGGCAAGGTGGTGGAAGTGGTGGACGGGTCCGTTGCCGGTGCCGACGTCGAGCCGTCCGGCTTCGCGCAGCGCCCCGAGCAGCCAGGGCTTGACGCGTCGCAGCGCGGCCTCCCAGTCCCCGCCGGCGGCGTAGGCCGTGGCGAGGGCCGAGGACAGCGAGCACCCGGTTCCGTGGCTGTTGCGGGTGTCGACCCGCTCCCCCGGCACCACCACGGTCTCGCTGCCGGGCAGTCCCGCGCTGTTGACCAGCGCGTCCGGGCACCCGCCGTCGGCGTCCTCCTCGAGATGGCCGCCCTTGACCAGGACCGTGGTTCCGGCCAGCGCGGAGAGGCGCTTGCCCTGCTCCAGCGCCCCCGCCCAGCCGGCGGCGACCGGTTCATCCAGCAGGAGGGCGAGTTCGGCCAGGTTCGGGGTCACCAGGTCGGCGAGCGGCAGCAGGGTGTGGAGGGCCGCGACGGCCGATTCCTGCAGCAGCGGGTCGCCGCTGGTGGCGACCATGACGGGGTCCAGGACGACGACGGCGGGCCGGGTGCGTTCCAGCCACTCACGCACCGCGTCGATGACGCCGGCGTCGCCGAGCATGCCGATCTTGACGGCGTCGATGGTGATGTCCTCGGCGATGGCGTCCAGCTGCTCGGTCAGGAAGGCGGCGGGGGGCACGTGCACGGACCGGACGCCGCGGGTGTTCTGCGCGGTCAGCGCGGTGATGGCGGCCATGCCGTAGCCGCCCATGGCCGCGATGCTCTTCAGGTCCGCCTGGATCCCGGCGCCGCCGGAGGGGTCGGACCCGGCGATGGCCAGGACCCGGGGAACCGGGGCCCGTCCGGTGGCGTCGTGGGCCATGCCGGCCGACGCCTCGGGTCCGGCGTCGGCCCTGGATGCAGGGAACACCGTCTGCAGGAAACTGGCGCCGGCCGCGGGCGTGGTTGAAGGTGCCGCGGGTGCTGCCGCGGGTTGGGTCAAAGACAAGAGACATCCCTTCGCCGGTGCTAACCGGACAGGTTCAACGGGTGTGGATCTCAGCCGGTCCGATGCGCGGCACCCCGTGTCGCGTTCCAGCGTAGCGCCCCGTCCCGGGTTCGCCCGCCCGTCCCGTTCGATCCTCCGGCCAGCCTTCCTCCTTAACCGGCTCGCGGGTACCGCCCGGAGCCGACGCTTCGAAACGTCGAGTCCGGGAGATACCCGCGAGTGGTACGGAGCGGTACCGGGTGGTGCGGCGGCGGAGCGGTTTAGAGCTCCGAGGCCGGTACGCCGACGCCGAGGATGATCGGGCCCCCGTTGTCCTTGACGACCGGCTTGACCGTTTCCGGTGCCTTGGCCTCGTGGACGGAGCCCTGGCCGGACGGGGCGGAGGCCTGCCGGCGCTGCTCGACGGCGGTCTCGTTGGCTGCCCCCTGGGCACGGCTGGCACTACGGTGCCGCCGCGGACGGCGCTGGCCGGTGGCCGGTTCCGCTGCCGCCGGAGTGCGGGTGGCGACGGGGGCCGCCGTCGGTGCGGCCGTCTTCGGAGCCTCCTGCTGGCGGGTTTCCTGTTTCGGAGCCTGCTGCGGGGCGGGTTCCCTGCGGTTTTCCGGTTCGGCCGCGCGGTTGCGGGCGTTCGGCGGCTGGATCCGGGCCGTGCGGGCACGTCCCCGGCCACGGGTGGCCCGGGACTGGTCGGCGGACCGTCCGGCGGCCGGAGCCTCGGCGGGTGCTTCAGCCTCCGGGGCGGGGGCTTCCACGGACCGTGCTTCCACGGACGGCGCTTCCACGGACGGGACGGCCTCGCGGACCGCGGACTCCGTGGTCCCGGACTGGCGGTTCCGCGAGTCCGAGTCGCCCAGGTTGGCGAACGCCTCGGTCAGCAGGTCCAGGGTCAGGGCCGGCTGCGGCGCCTGCTCGGCGTGCTCGACGAAGGGCAGGGCCACCTGCTCGCCGCCGAACGTCAGCACGGCGGCGGGACGACCTGCTGCTTCCTCGGTGGAGGCCAGCTCGACGGCGGCGTCCAGCGCCGCCTGCCGGGTCTCGGCGTCGGGCGCTGCGCTGGCGTCGCCGTCGTGCAGGTGGGCCGCGTGGGCGGCCGCCGCGATATTCGCCAGCGCTGCACGGGTGGCCTCGGCCTTGGCGTGCCGCTCGGCCTCGGTGGGCTCGTGGTGCCCGGCCGCCGGCACCTGCTGCTGCTGGCCCTCGGTGCCCTGGCCGCCCTTGCCGCGGCGGCGCTTGCGCTCGTTGCGGGCGGCGGGCTGCTGCTCGGTGCGCGGAACATGGTGTTCCGCGGCGACGGTGTTGGCGCGGCGGTGCTCGACCGGTTCGTCGTGCGTGACGACGCCCCGGCCGGCGCAGGCCTCGCACTGCTCGCCGAAGACTTCCAGCAGGCCGGTGCCCATCCGCTTGCGGGTCATCTGCACGAGGCCGAGCGAGGTAACCTCGGCCACCTGGTGCTTGGTCCGGTCCCGGCCCAGGCACTCCACCATGCGGCGCAGAACGAGGTCGCGGTTGGATTCGAGCACCATGTCGATGAAGTCGATGACGATAATGCCGCCGATGTCGCGCAGGCGCAGCTGGCGGACGACTTCCTCGGCCGCTTCGAGGTTGTTCTTGGTGACGGTTTCCTCGAGGTTGCCGCCGCTGCCGGTGAACTTGCCGGTGTTGACGTCCACCACGGTCATTGCCTCGGTGCGGTCAATCACGAGGGAGCCGCCGGACGGCAGGAAGACCTTGCGTTCCAGAGCCTTGTGGATCTGCTCGTCGATGCGCCAGGCGGAGAAGATGTCCGTGTCCTTGGTCCACTTCTCGAGCCTGCCCACCAGGTCCGGTGCCACGTAGGTGACGTAGGCCTCGATGGTGTCCCAGGCCTCCTCACCGGAGACGATCAGCTTGGAGAAGTCCTCGTTGAACACGTCGCGGACCACCTTGATGGTCAGGTCCGGTTCGCCGTAGAGGAGCTCCGGGGCGAGGATCTTGGTGGACGTGGCCTGGCTTTCGATGCCCTCCCACTGGGCGCGGAGCCGGTTGATGTCATGCGTCAGCTCCTCTTCCGAGGCTCCCTCGGCCGCGGTGCGGACGATCACGCCGGCGTCTTCCGGCAGGCGGTCCTTGAGGATGCGCTTGAGCCGGTTGCGTTCGACGTCGGGCAGCTTGCGGGAGATGCCCGTCATGGAACCGCCGGGCACGTACACGAGGTACCGGCCGGGCAGCGAGATCTGGCTGGTGAGGCGGGCGCCCTTGTGGCCCACCGGGTCCTTGGTCACCTGGACCAGGACGGAGTCGCCGGACTTGAGCGCGTTCTCGATCCGGCGCTGCTTGCCCTCGAGGTTGACGGCGTCCCAGTTGACCTCGCCGGCATACAGCACGGCGTTGCGGCCGCGTCCGATGTCGACGAAGGCCGCCTCCATAGAGGGCAGCACGTTCTGGACGCGGCCCAGGTAGACGTTGCCGATCAGGGAGTCCTGCTGGGTCTTGGACACGAAGTGCTCGGCCAGGACGCCGTCTTCGAGGACACCGATCTGGATTCTGTCGTCGCGCTGGCGAACGATCATCTGCCGGTCCACGGATTCGCGGCGCGCCAGGAACTCCGCTTCGGTGATGACGGTGCGGCGGCGGCCGGTGTCGCGGGACTCGCGGCGGCGCTGCTTCTTCGCCTCCAGCCGGGTGGAGCCCTTGACCGAGGTGACGCGGTTGCTGACCGGTGCTTCGCTGACGGTGCGCGGCGCGCGGACCCGGGTGACGGTGTTGGGCGGGTCGTCGTCGCTGCCGCCGGTCAGTTCGAGGTCCTGGTCACCGCGACGGCGGCGACGGCGGCGGCGGGACGTCACGCCGTCCTCCAGTGCGGCCTCGCGGCCCTCCTCGGCGTCCTCGTCGCCGGGCTCGGCGTCGGTGTCGGCCTCGGAGACCCGGCTGCGGCCACGGCGGCCGCGGCTGCGGCGACGGCGGCGGTTGCCCTGCTCGTCGTCTTCCTCGTCTTCGTCGGTGTCTGTGTCCTCGGCAGCTGCCGCGGCAGGGGCGGGACGGACGACAGCGGTGAGGTCCGGGGCCTGGAAGAGCATGGAGGTGACGGCGCCGGGGGCGGAAGGGGCGAGGAACAACGACGGCGTTTCGGTTTCCTGGGCCTCCTCGGCGGGGGCCTCCGTTGCCGGGGCCTGCTCGGCGGGGGTTTCGGTGGCGGCGGCGGGAGCGTCCGGGGCGGCAACGGCAGCATCAGCCGTGGGCGCGTCGTCGGTGGCGCCGGCCTCCGGGGCGGTTTCCGCGGGCACCTCGGCGGGGGCAGCCTTGGCGCGGCTGGCCCGGCGGCGGACCGGCTTGCGCGGGACATCGGCCTCAGCCTCGGCATCGGCGGGAACGTCGGCGGGGGCCACGGCCTCGGAAACGGTCAGGAGGGCGGGGGCTTCGTCCGCGGCGTCAGCCTCGGGTGCTGCGGCTGCCTTCGGGGCGGCCTGGCGGCGGGTGCGGGTCCGGCGCGCCGGGGCCTTCTCCGCTGCGGGTTCCTCCGCGGCATCGGCCGGGACGCTGTTGTCTGCATTGGCAGCGTCTGCTTCGGCGCCTGCGGCGGGAGCCGCGGCGTCGGCGGTTTCATCGGCCGGTGCGGCCGCTTCGGCCTTGGGAGCCGCTTTCTTTCGGGTGCGCGGTGCCCGTTTAGGCTTTTCCGGCACCTCGGTGGCGGTTGCGCCGTCGGTCATGGGGGCGTCGGAAACCGTTGCTTCGTCGTTGCCCGTTTCCAGCTGTTCATTATCCATATGTGGCCACGCTCCTGCCCCTGATGCGCCGCCACATCCGGCGCCCTGGGGGCATATATTTGTCAACACCCGCAGGCATTGACAGAAGTCAATTGAATACCCTCAGGTTCGCACCGGCCTTGGGGTGCGGCAGCCCTGGAGGGCCGGCGGCTTCGCTGCGAACCCGTTGATCGATGCATCACAACCAGGTGCCGTCCAATGGCATTGCGGGAAAACCGGATCATCAGACCCGGGAAGATCCCTGCTCCTCATTGGCGGTCTTGAATTCGAAGTCGCCGGACTGAAGCGCGAATGTGGTTCACGTCCCAGCCAGCTTCATTGTCTCACAGCACTCGGAAATGCCGGCTTAGGCCACACATCCCGGACGCACATGACACCGAATCACCGGTACGCGAGGGGGTGGCCGGGACCGGAACCCGGGATTCGTCCAGCCTCCGGCGATAGAATCGGCCTGAGCACGCCGTTCCGCAGCCACCGCTACGGTCGCGACGGACCACAACACAGAGAACCTGACCATGAGAAGACCCAGCACCGAGAACCGACGCAAAGGACGAACGATCCATGCCCAGCATCTCCCACGCCCCTGACGACGTGGCCACCCCGGCACGGGACAACGGACCGGCCGAAGCGGACCGGCAGGTTCCGTCGATGACCCGGCCGCGGCCGTTCGGCTGGCTGCTGGTGATTACCGGCGTCGTCGGCTGGCTCGCCTCCGGCGCCTTGGTGCTGGAGAAGCTCGCCGTCCTCAAGGACCCCAGCCACGTCACCGTCTGCGACGTCAACCCCTGGATCTCCTGCGGCCAGGTGATGCAGACCTGGCAGAGCTCACTCTTCGGTTTCCCGAACATGTTCATCGGGATCGTCGCCTTTGCCGTGATCATCACCACCGGCATGGGCCTGCTGTCCGGCGCCCGCTTCGCCCGCTGGTACTGGATCGGGCTGCAGACCGGCGTGACCCTGGGCTTCGCCTTCGTGGTGTGGCTGTGGTCGCAGGCGCTGTACTCGATCCACATCCTCTGCCCGTTCTGCATGATCGTCTGGGCGGCCATGATTCCGCTCTTCGTCTGGGTAACCGTCCGCAACATCACCCACGGCGTCATTCCGATGCCCGCCGGCGCCACCCGCATCCTGGGCGAGTCCGGCTGGATCCTGACCGCCCTGCTCTACATCGCCGTCGTCGCCACGATCTTCTTCGCCTTCATCCAGGTCTTCGTCGGTACGTCCGGCTACTAAGAGGCCGCAGCAACGCGAAAAAGCCGGGGCCGGTGTTCGATTACGAACACCGGCCCCGGCTTTTTTCGCGCCCCGCGGGGGCGGGAGCCTAGAACCAGATCTCGATCTCGCGCTCGGCGGACTCCACCGAGTCGGAGCCGTGGACCAGGTTCTGCTGGACCTTGACGCCCCAGTCGCGGCCGAAGTCGCCACGGATGGTGCCCGGAGCCGCCGTCGTCGGGTCGGTGGTGCCGGCCAGCGAACGGAAGCCCTCGATCACGCGGTGGCCCTCGAAGATCGCCGCGACCACGGGGCCGCTGAGCATGAATTCGACCAGCGGCTCGTAGAAGGGCTTGCCGACGTGCTCTTCGTAGTGCTGCTCGAGGAGTTCGCGGGTGGCGTTGACCTTCTTCAGTTCGGCCAGGGCGTAGCCCTTGGCTTCGATCCGGGCGATGATGCTGCCGGTCAGGTTGCGGGCGACGCCGTCGGGCTTGACCAGGACTAGGGTGCGCTCGATGCTCACAGCTGCTCCAATGTGTTGGGGTGGGTTTGGGACAAGTCTAGTTGCTCGGGGTGTCCGGGTTGGCGGCCTCCCAGGCAGCCTGCTCCCGGTCCCGCTGGGCCGCCTCGCGGTCGATCCGGATGCCGGTGCGGATGCCGTACCACCAGGTGAGGGCGAACAGGGCGCCCACCACGAACATGGTCGGTTCCACGAAACCGGTGAGGATCAGCACCAGCTGCAGTACCCAGCCCAGAGCCACGCCCCACGGTTTGGTCAGCACCGCGCAGGTCAGTGCCAGCACCAGGGCCAGCCCGATGCCGAGCCCAAAGACCAGCGCCGGGGGAAATTCCCCGCGCCGCAGGCCGAACACGGCCAGGGTCCCGAAGAGCGCCACGAAGGCCTCCAGCAGGAGGACCGTGGAGGCGAACATGACCTTGGTTGAACGCCGCTTCTTCGGCATGCCCGGGCGCCACTCGCGCTGGGCCTTGGTGAGTTTCGCCATCGGTTACGCCTCGGACTTTCCGAGCAGGATCCGGGCTTCGGCGACGAGCGTGATGGAGCCGGTGACCAGGATGCCGCCGGCCAGGTCGTCGTTGGATTCTGCCCGCTCCACCGCCCATTCGAGGGCGTCGTCGAGCTTCTCCGCGGTGTGCACGAGGTCCTCGCCGAAGCCCAGGTCCAAGGCAAGCTCGCCGAGTTCCTCGGCGGGGATGGCCCGCGGCGAGTTGGACTGCGTGAAGCAGAATTCGGCCGGGACCTCCGCGAGGGAGTCCTTGAGCTGGCGGAGGATTTCCTCGGCGTCCTTTTCCTGCAGGATGCCCAGGACCACCACCAGCTTGCTGAAGCTGAAGGCCTCCTGGAGCGCCTCGGCGGAGACCCGGATGCCCTCCGGGTTGTGTGCGGCGTCCACCACGATGGTGGGGGCGGTGCGCAGCACCTCCAGCCGGCCCGGGGAGGTGACGGCGGCGAAGGCCTCCTGGAGCACCTCGGGGTTCAGCGGCTTGTCCGCGCCGAAGAACGCTTCCAGGGCGGCGACGGCGACGGCGGCGTTCTCGGCCTGGTGGGCGCCGTGCAGCGGCACCAGGAGGCCCTCGTACCGGTCCGCGAGGCCCTGGATGGTCACCATCTGGCCGCCGACGGCCACGGTGCGGGACTCGACGCCGAACTCGACGCCTTCGAAGCGGAACGGCACGCCCACCTCTTTGGCCTTCTCCAGCAGCACCTGGGCGGCGTCCACCGGCTGGGCGGCGCTGACCAGGAAGCCGCCGGGCTTGATGATGCCGGCCTTCTCGTGCGCGATGTCCTCGGTGGTGTCGCCCAAGAGGTCCGTGTGGTCCAGGGAGATCGGGGTGATGACTGAGACCAGGCCGTCGCCGACGTTGGTGGCATCGGTGATGCCGCCCAGGCCCACCTCGATCACGGCCACGTTCACCGGCTGGTCCGCGAAGACCGCGAAGCCCAGAATGGTGAGGCATTCGAAGTAGGTCAGCCGGGGCTGGCCCTCCGCGGTGAGTTCGTTGTCCACGATCTCCAGATAAGGCCGGATCTCGTCCCAGATCCGGACGAAGGTCTCATCGGAGACCGGTTCGCCGTCGATGCTGATCCGCTCGGTGACCTTGGACAGGTGCGGGCTGGTGTACCGGCCGGTGCTCAGGCCGTGGGCACGCAGCCCGGCCTCAATCATCCGGGCCGTGGAGGTCTTACCGTTGGTGCCGGTGACGTGGATGATCGGGAAGGCCTTGTTCGGCTCCCCCAGGATGTCCATCGCCCGGCGCAGCGGCGCCAGCCGGGGTTCCATCTTGTTCTCCGGCGCCCGGCCCAGCAGTTCGGCGTAGACGCTCTCGACCGAAAATTCGTCGCTCATGGATTATGCCCCTGCCTTCTGGAGATTCACCGAGACACTCCGACCGCCGGGAAGAACAGAATCAAGGCCACCCCAAGGATTACTCAGGCTTGGTTCCATTTCGCCGGGCCCTCCCGGGAGTTCGCTATCGAGTTTGGCGAGATCCATATTCACGCCGCCGCCTGGTTTCCATGCAAGCTCTGTGGCGAGCGTCGCCGTCATGATCAGGTCACGCTGTGCCGAGATAGCTGACCCAACAGTGGGGTCTCCTAGAACCTCAACACTGATCCTGTCACTGACCTGGAAGTTGTTCTTACGGCGAGTCTCCTGGATGACTCGGATGATGTCCCGTGCCAGACCCTCGGCCTCCAGTTCCGGCGTGACCTCGGTGTTAAGGACCACGAAGCCGCCGCCGGGCAGGACTGCCGCCGCCCGGGATCCCTCCCCTGCCGCGGCCTCGGCCACGACGGTTTCCAGGGTGTATTCCTGCGGCTCGAGTTCGAGGCCGCCGGCGGTGACCACGCCGGCGTCGTTCACGGACCAGTCGCCGGACTTGGAGCCCTTGATGGCCTGCTGGACGTTCTTGCCCAGCCGCGGACCGGCGGCGCGGGCGTTGACCACCAGCTTCTGCTCGATGCCGAACTCCTCCGGGGAGGCGGCGTCGGCGTCGAGCACGCGGACGGAGCGCAGGTTCAGCTCGTCCGCGACGACGGCGGCGAAGCCCGCCAGTGTGTCCGCGCCGGGGGCGACCACAGTGAGTTCCTGCAGCGGCAGGCGCACCCGCAGGTTCGCGGCCTTACGCAGCGAGGAGCCGGTGGAGCAAATCTGCTGCACCCGGTCCATCGCCTCCACCAGCCCGGCGTTGGCGGGGAACAGGCCCGCGTCCGGCCAATCGGCCAGGTGCACGGAGCGCCCGCCGGTGAGGCCGCGCCAGATCTCCTCGGAGATCAGCGGCAGCAGCGGGGCGGCGACGCGGCAGACGGTCTCCAGCGCGGTGTACAGCGCGTCAAAGGCATCGGTGTTCTCGTCGAAGAACCGCTGGCGGCTGCGCCGGACGTACCAGTTCGTGAGCATGTCCAGGTAGCCGCGCAGTTCGTCGCAGGCGCCGGAGATGTCGTAGCTGTCCAGCTGTTCGGTCATGCTGCGGACCAGGTCGCCGGTGTTGGCCATCAGGTACTGGTCCAGGGTGTCGGCGTAGCCGTCGTAGCGGAGCTTCGCGTCGTAGCCGGAGCCCCCGTTCGAGGCGTTCGTGTAGAGGGTGAAGAAGCTGTACACGTTCCACAGCGGCAGGATGACCTGGCGGACGCCGTCGCGGATGCCCTGTTCGGTGACCACGAGGTTGCCGCCGCGCAGGATGGGGCTGGACATCAGGAACCAGCGCATCGCGTCGGAGCCGTCGCGGTCCAGGACCTCGGAGACGTCCGGGTAGTTGCGCAGGCTCTTGGACATCTTCTGCCCGTCGGAGCCGAGGACGATGCCGTGGCTGATGACGTTGCGGAAGGCCGGGCGGTCGAACAGCGCGGTGGAGAGGATGTGCAGCATGTAGAACCAGCCGCGGGTCTGGCCGATGTACTCGACGATGAAGTCCGCCGGGTTGTGGGTGTCGAACCATTCCTCGTTCTGGAACGGGTAGTGCACCTGGCCGTAGGGCATGGAGCCGGAGTCGAACCAGACGTCCAGGACGTCCTCGACGCGGCGCATCACGGACTGGCCCTCTTCGGGGGTGCGCGGGTCGTCCGGGTTCGGGCGGGTCAGTTCGTCGATGAACGGACGGTGCAGGTCCACCTGGCCGTCGTTGTTCAGCGGCAGCCGGCCGAAATCGGCCTCGATCTCGGCGAGCGAACCGTAGACGTCGGTGCGCGGGTAGTCCGGGTCGCTGGACTGCCAGACCGGGATGGGGCTGCCCCAGTAACGGTTGCGGCTGATCGACCAGTCGCGGGCGTTGGCCAGCCACTTGCCGAACTGGCCGTCCTTGACGTTGCCCGGGATCCAGTTGATTTCCTGGTTCAGTTCGGACATGCGGTCCTTGAACTTGGTGACCTCGACGTACCAGGAGGAAACGGCACGGTAGATCAGCGGGTTCCGGCAGCGCCAGCAGTGCGGGTAGGAGTGCTCGTAGCTGGCCTGGCGGACCAGGCGGCCCTCGGCGCGGAGCACCTGGGTGATGGGCTTGTTGGCCTCGAAGACCTGCAGCCCGGCGATCGCGGCGAGGGGTCCATGGCCGAAGAGGGGCAGGAACTTCGCGCCCTCGTCGACGGAAAGGACCACGGGGATGCCGGCCTCTTCACAGACCTTCTGGTCGTCTTCACCGTAGGCCGGGGCCTGGTGGACGATGCCGGTGCCGTCGGTGGTGGTGACATAGTCGGCCACGAGGAAACGCCAACCGTTCTCGGTGCCGTACTTCTCGGCGTCGGCGAAGTAATCCCAGAGCGGCTCGTACGTCAGGCCCTCGAGTTCCGTGCCCAGGTGGCGGGAGACGACGGCGGCCTCGGCCGCGGCGGCACCCTCGGCGCCGTCGCCGTAGCCCAGGTCCTTGGCGTAGGCGCCGAGGAGGTCGGCGGCGAGCAGGAAGGATCCGGTAACGGGGGCGTCGTCGGAGGCGGCCTTGATCCCGTGCGGTCCGGCGGGCAGCACCACGTAGGTGATGGCGGGTCCGACGGCGAGCGCCAGGTTGGTGGGCAGGGTCCAGGGCGTGGTGGTCCAGGCGAGCGCCTGGACACCGGCGAGCTGCTTCGAGAGCTCCGACTCCCCCGCCGTGATCGGGAAGGTCACGGTGACGGTCTGGTCCTGGCGGTTCTTGTAGACGTCGTCGTCCATCCGCAGCTCATGGTTGGAGAGCGGCGTCTCGTCCTTCCAGCAGTACGGCAGGACCCGGTAGCCGTTGTAGGTCAGGCCCTTCTCGTGCAGCTGCTTGAAGGCCCAGAGCACGGACTCCATGTATTCGACGTTGAGCGTCTTGTAGTCGTTCTCGAAGTCCACCCAGCGGGCCTGGCGGGTGACGTAGCTCTTCCACTCGTCGGCGTACTTCATCACCGAGGCGCGGCAGGCATCGTTAAACTTATCGATGCCCATGGCCTCGATCTGGGTCTTGTCCGTCATCCCCAGCTGCTTCATCGCCTCGAGCTCGGCGGGCAGGCCGTGGGTGTCCCAGCCGAAGCGGCGCTCGACGCGGCGGCCGCGCTGGGTCTGGTAGCGGCCCACCAGGTCCTTGGCGTACCCGGTCAGCAGGTGGCCGTAGTGCGGGAGGCCGTTGGCGAAGGGAGGGCCGTCGTAGAAGACGAATTCGTTGGAGCCGTCCTGACCCGCATCCCGCTGGTCGATGCTCGCCTGGAACGTGCTGTCCTGGTCCCAGTACTTGAGGATGCGCTCCTCGATCTCCGGGAACTTCACGGAGGCGGACACGCCGGCGGCGTTGGAAGCCGTGCCGGAGGCGCTGGCGTCGGAGGGTGCGGCTGAGGCCTTGGGGTAATGGGTCATCTCGACATCCTGGGTTGAGCTGTGAACAACGGGATTCATTCAGGATGCGAGGACGGCTCCTGTGCTGTCGGAACAACACCGGCGCCGCGGTACCACCTCACTTACCGGCTACGGGCCCGGACCACCCGTGAGGGTGGCACGCGCACCGCTGCCGGCCGCTCGTTGACTGCTGTGACGGGCTTACCCGTCCGGTTCTACTGGCACCGCGCGGACCGTGGGGTCGCGCCGGAGTGTTCTTCCGGAAGCTCACCGGTGATGGCCGGGTCGACGCTGTTAGTTCGATGGTACCGGAAAGGGGCCGGTGCCCGCCGCGCACCATGGGCCGCCAGCCAGGGATACGGGCGGCTCGTTTCCGGCCGAACCCTCGCCCCGGGCGCCGCGCCTGCCTACACTCGGGGAATGGGCCTCCCTCACGGCGTTGCGGACCGGCTGTCCGGGACAACCCGGGCCGGGGTGGTGCCGCGCCGGCGCTGGCTGGCGGCGGCGGGGCTGCTAGGGGTGCCGGTGGCCGGACTGTCCGTGTGCCGTGCCGTGGATCTGCCGTGGCCGGAAACGGTGGTGCAGCTGCTGTCCTTCACGCCCTGGCTGGTGGTTCCTGCCGGATTCTCGGTGCTCTGTGCTGTGGCGGCACGCCGTCCGGTGGCGGCCGGCGCCGCCGCGGCGCTCCTGGCCCTGCAGGCGGCGTGGCTGTTTTCGCCCGGCCACGCGCGTCCGTTGCCGCCGGCGGGGGGCAGGGGCGCGGAGCTGGTGACGATGAGCATCAACGCGAAGCTTGGCCGGGCCGACGCCGGGGAGATCGTCCGGCTGGTCCGGGACCACGGCGTGGGGCTGCTGGCGCTCCAGGAGTACACCCCGGCCCTGGAGCTGCGGCTGGAGGCCGCGGGCATCACCGGCGAGCTGCCCTACCGGATCAGCGCCCCTGCCAAGGACGCCTCCGGCGGGGCGCTCTACTCCCGCTTCCCGCTGCAATCGACCGGAACCCTGGCCGGGACCCGGTTCCCGATGGCCTCAGCGAGGCTCGAGCTGCCCGCCCCGGACGGCGGCGCCGCCCTGCTGGAGGTGACGAACGTGCACACCCGGGCGCCGGTGGGCGGCGGACTGGGCCAGTGGCGCCGGGAGCTGGCGGCCCTCGGCAGGCTGCCGGAGCAAGCGGCAGCCGCAGTTGCCGGCCGGCAACAAGCAGGGCAGCAGCCACCGCTGCTCCTGCTGGGCGACTTCAACGCCGGATACGACCACGCGGAATTCCGGCGCCTGGTCTCCGCCGGCGCCGCTCATCCCCTGGTGGACGTGGCCACCGCCCAGGGTGCGCGGCTGGTCCCCACCTGGCCGATGGACCTGCCGCTGCCGGGGACCACGCTGGACCACCTGCTGACAGGCCCATCGGTCGGCAGCACGGACTTCGCGGTGCACCGGGTGGCCGGTACGGATCACGCGGTCGTAGTGGCCACGCTCACCATCCCGGCGCCGGGCTAAGCCGCCGGGCTAGGTTACCGGGCTAAGCCGCCGGGCGGGTGGCCGCTCCGGTCCGGAACATCCGATCAGCCCTTGCGGATGACCTTGAAGTTGGACGCCTGCGCGACCGGCCGGATGATGATCTGGTCCAGGTTCACGTGGTGCGGGGCGGTCACCGCGTAGCGGACCACGTCGGCGACGTCGTCGGCCGTCAGCGGCTTCTCGACCCCGGCGTAGACCTTGTCCGCGGCGCCCTTGTCCCCGAGGCGGTTGAGCGAGAACTCCTCCGTCTGCACCATGCCCGGGGCCACCTCGATCACACGGAGGTTGTGTTCGGCTTCCTCCAGGCGGAGCGCCCCGGTGAGGGCGTGCTGGCCGAACTTGGCCGCGTTATACCCTCCCCCGCCTTCATAGGCGGAAAGCCCGGCGGTGGAGGTGAGGTTCAGGACGGTGCCTTCCCCGCAGGCCCGCAGCATCGGCAGGAAGGCGCGGGTCAGCTTGAGGGTGCCGAGGACGTTGACCTCGTACATCCACTGCCAGTCCTCGGTCTTGCCGTCGGCAATCTTGTCCGCCCCGCGGGCTCCGCCGGCAACGTTGATGAGGGTGTCAATACCGCCTTCGCGGGTGACCTCCTCGACCAGGCGGGCGACGGCGTCGTCGTCGGTCACGTCCGCGGCCAGCGCGACGGCGCCGGTTTCCGCCGCGAGGGCGTCCAGGCGGTCGGCCCGGCGGGCGACGGCGAACACGGTCCACCCTTCCTGGCGGAGCGCACGGACCGTGGCCTGCCCGATTCCGGTGCTGGCGCCGGTGACGACGGCCGCTTTGGCTGCTGCTGTGTTGGTGGTTCCCTCAGTCATGGCACCACCCTAATCGGAATCGGGCGGCGGTTAGCGGCCACCGCGCTGGAGGAATTCCAACAGCACCCGGGCGTGGTTGGTTTCCACGTCCCTTGCCCCGAAAAGCAGGGTCACGCGGGCGTGCTCGGTCCCGATCCGGCGCAGGGTTTCCACCGCCGGGTTGTCCGCAAGCTCCGCCTCGTAGGCGGACCGGAAGTCCTCGAAGCGCTCCTGCATGTGCGCGAACTCGGTGCGCAGCGGCCCGGACGGGGCCACCTCCTTGAGCCACAGGTCCAGCTGGGCCCGCTCCTTGCTGACGCCACGCGGCCAGAGCCGGTCCACCAGGACCCGGTAGCCGTCGGCGTCGCCGGGCGGGTCATAGATCCGTTTGATCGCGAAATTCGCCGAATTTTCCTCCATAGTCCCGCACGTTATTGCAGCGGGATCCCGAAATCGCGAAACGCGGTGAAAACTAAAGCGAAAAGAACTGCAAGAATTGACCCATGGCTGAAGACACGCAGGGTACAGACACGCCCACCACCGCCCCCACCAACGTTCCGGACAAGCCCGCCCTCGAGGGCCTGGAGGCATCGCTCACCCGGCGCTGGCTTGACGAAGGAACCTACAAGTTCAACCCGGACACCACCCGGGAGCAGGTCTACTCGATCGACACTCCCCCGCCCACCGCGTCGGGTTCGCTGCACGTCGGACACATGTTCTCCTACACGCAGACCGACGTCCTGGCCCGCTACCAGCGGATGACCGGCAAGAACGTCTTCTACCCGATGGGCTGGGACGACAACGGCCTGCCCACCGAGCGCCGCGTGCAGAACTACTACGGTGTGCGCTGCGATCCGGCCATCCCCTACGATGCCAACTACCGGCCCCCGGCCGAGCCGGCCAAGAACCAGCGCGACTTCGACGTCGTCTCGCGCCGGAACTTCATCGAACTCTGCGAGGAACTCGCCGTCGAGGACGAGAAGGTCTTCGAGAACCTCTTCCAGACCCTGGGTCTCTCCGTTGACTGGGACCTGACCTACCGGACCATCGACGACAAGTCCCGCGCCATCTCCCAGCGCGCGTTCCTGGCCAACCTGGCCGCCGGCGACGCGTACATGGCCGAGGCCCCCACCCTGTGGGACGTCACCTTCCGCACCGCGGTGGCCCAGGCCGAACTGGAGGACCGCGAGGTCGCCGGCGCCTACTACCGCTACCCGTTCTTCACCGAATCCGGCGAGAAGATCTACATCGAGACCACCCGCCCCGAGTTGCTGGCCGCCTGCGCCGCGCTGGTGGCGAACCCCGACGACGAGAGCTACCAGCCGCTCTTCGGCACCAAGGTCACCTCCCCAATCTTCGGCGTCGAGGTGGAGGTCAAGGCCCACCCGCTGGCCAAGGCGGACAAGGGCTCGGGCATCGCGATGGTCTGCACCTTCGGTGACCTCACCGACGTCACCTGGTGGCGTGAGCTGCAGCTGCCCACCCGCGCGATCGTGGGCCGCGACGGCCGCATCGTCGGCGAGACCCCGGACTGGATCACCACTGCGGAGGGCCGCGAGGCCTTCGCCGCGATCGCCGGCAAGACCGTCTTCAGCGCCAAGGAGGGCGTGGTGGAGTTGCTGGCCGCCGCGGACCTGCTGGACGGCGAACCGAAGAAGATTATGCACCCGGTCAACTTCTTCGAAAAGGGCGACAAGCCCCTTGAGGTCGTTACCTCCCGCCAGTGGTACATCCGCAACGGCGGCCGCGACGAGGACCGCCGCGAACGCCTGATCGGCCGCGGCAAGGAGATCGACTTCCACCCCGCGTTCATGCGCTCCCGGTACGAGAACTGGATCACCGGCCTGAACGGCGACTGGCTGGTCTCCCGCCAGCGCTTCTTCGGCGTGCCGGTGCCGGTCTGGTACCCGCTGGACGCCGACGGCAACCCCGACTACGACACGCCGATCCTGCCGGCCGACGGCCAGCTCCCGGTGGACCCCGCCGCGGACGCAGCCCCCGGCTACGAGGAAGCCCAGCGCGACGTCCCGGGCGGCTTCACCGGCGACGCCGACGTCCTGGACACCTGGGCCACGTCGTCGCTGACCCCGCAGATCGTGGGCGGGTGGAGCACCGACGAGGCGCTCTTCTCGAAGGTCTTCCCGTTCGACGTGCGCCCGCAGGGCCACGACATCATCCGGACGTGGCTGTTCTCCTCCGCGGTCCGTGCCGACTCCCTGCAGGGCGTGGCGCCGTGGAAGCACGCTGCCATTTCCGGCTGGATCCTCGACCCGGACCGGAAGAAGATGTCCAAGTCCAAGGGCAACGTGATTGTTCCGACCGATGTGCTCAACGAGTACGGCTCGGACGCGGTCCGCTACTGGGCGGCCTCGGCCAAGCTCGGCGCGGACACCGCCTACGAGATCGCGCAGATGAAGATCGGCCGCCGCCTTGCGATCAAGCTGCTCAACGCCTCCAAGTTTGTCCTGAACCTCGGCGCCACCGAGGACTCGGTGCTCTCCGGGGACCTGTCCGTCCTGACGAACCCGTTGGACCGCGGCGTGCTTGCCCAGCTGGCCGACGTGGTGGCCCAGGCGACGAAGGCCTTCGAGGCCTACGACTACGCCCGTGCCCTGCAGATCACCGAGAGCTTCTTCTGGCACTTCACCGACGACTACGTGGAACTGATCAAGGACCGCGCCTACGGTGCCGCCGGGGAGGAGCAGCAGGCCTCCGTGCTGGCCGCTCTCGCCACCAGCCTGGACACCCTGCTGCGGCTCTTCGCCCCGTTCCTGCCCTTCGCCACGGAGGAAGTCTGGAGCTGGTGGCGGAAGGACTCCGTGCACCGTGCGCAGTGGCCCGCCGCCGTGGAGGTCGACGGCGACACCACGCTGCTGTCCAGCGTCGGCGCGGCCCTGGGCGGCATCCGCAAGGCCAAGTCCGAGGCAAAGGTCAAGCAGCGCACCGAGGTGCTCTCCGCGGCCATCACCGGCTCGGAGTCCCTGGTCCAGCAGCTCCGTGCCGGACTGGGCGATCTGAAGGCCGCGGCGAACGCCCGTGAGCTGACGCTGATAGCCGGCGACGGCGAGCTGGCGGTCAGCGACGTCGTCCTGGCCCCGGCGGACGCTCCCGTGGAAGCGCCCACCCAGGCCTAGTCCCGCGACGCTTAACGACAAGGGCCCCCGCCCGGCTGATGCCGGACGGGGGCCCGTGTGGTTGCGGGAGGCGCTCAGGCCTCGAACGAGGTCTCAAAGTGCGTCAGCGTCGGCGGGGCGGCCAGCAGGGCGCCGAGGCCGCTGGCGCCCTCCTCGGTGGCGCGCCAGGCACGGTAGGCGGCGTCCTGTTCCATGGAGGCCCAGCGTTCGACGACGAGGACGTGCGTGGGATTCTCCCGCTCGACCAGGACATCGACGCCCAGGCAGCCGTCGAAGGCGCGGGTGTCGGCCAGCGTCTCGCGCAGGACGTCGGGGGCGGTGTCGAGGACTTCGGTCTTCAGGGTCAGGTCCAGATGTGCGGTGATAGCCAATGTCGCTCCAATGGTCGCGGGACATCCCGGGGGATGCTGTCATAGGGGCCAACCTCATCAGCGCGGCGCTTGTTCCCCGCCGTCGTCTCCCCCGGCATTCTCCTCCCGGCTCCGCCGCTCGGCCTCGCCGATGGCCCAGGCCGCATTTACCAGCCCGATGTGGCTGAAGGCCTGCGGAAAGTTGCCCAGCAGTTCCTGGCCGTCCGGGGCTACCTCCTCAGCCATCAGCCCCAGGTCGGTGGCGAAGCCAGCGGCGCGCTCGAAGACCTCCCGGGCGCGCTCGGTCCGGCCGGCGAGGGCCAGTGCGTGGGCCAGCCAAAAGGTGCAGAGCAGGAATGCGCCCTCCCCGCCGGGCAGGCCGTCGTCGGCGAGGTAGCGGTAGACCAGCCCGCGGGAATCGGTGAGGCGTTGCTCCACGGCCTCCACGGTCGCAAGGAACCGCGGGTCCGTCCCCTCCAGGAACCCCACGATGCCCAGCATCAGTGCGGAGGCGTCCAGTTCGGCGGCGCCGTAGGACTGCGTGTACGCACCGGCCGCCTCATTCCAGCCGTGGGTGCAGATCGATTCCCTGATCTCCTCCCGGGCCGCCGTCCAGCCGGGCAACCGGTCCGTGGCCCGCAGCAGGGCGGCCAGGCCGATGGCGCGGTCCACGGCCACCCAGCACATCAGCTTCGAGTACAGGAAGTGCCGTGGCTCGCCCCGGACTTCCCAGATGCCTTGGTCCGGGCCCCGCCACCGGGCCGCGGCGACGTCGGCGGCGTCGGCCAGGAACCGCAAGGTCTCCGGTGCCAGCTCCGCGACGGAATCCCGCATCGTGGCGGCCGCGTCCAGCAGCTCTCCGTAGACGTCCAGTTGCCGCTGGTCCCAGGCGCCGTTGCCCACCCGGACGGGTGCGCTGCCACGCCAGCCGGGCAGGTGGCTGAGCTCCCGTTCCGGAAGTTCCCGTTCGCCGCCGATGCCGTACATGATGTGGAGGTCTTCCCCGGCTGCCAGCTGCCGGGCGGCGGCCGTCGCCAGGAACTGGAAGAACGTACCGGCCTCGTCCGGGCAGGCGGCCACCCACAGCGCCTGGAGCGTCATGCTGGCGTCCCGCACCCAGGTGTAGCGGTAGTCCCAGTTCCGGGTGCCCCCGGCGACCTCCGGCAGCGAGGTGGTGGGCGCCGCCACGATCGCTCCCGACGGATAGTAGCTCAGCGCCTGCAGCACCCTCCCGCTGCCTGCCACCAGGTCCTGCCAGGGCCCGCTGTAGTTCTGGTGGATACCGGACCAGCTGGTCCAGCCTTCGAGGGTGTCCGCGAGCCTGCGGTGCATCTCCGCCTGGTCCCAGAACACGGGGTCCTCGCCGCCGCCATGCGGGCGGTGCAGGGCGAATGCCACCTTCTCGCCGGCCCGCAGCCGGAACGTGGCGGACGCCGTCCCGCCGTCGGGCTCCAGCGCCACCGGGGAGGACAGCGTGAGCGCCTCGCCGCCCGCGGTGATCAGCAGGCCGCCGGGGACTCTCCGCAGGACAGGTTCGAGGAGGCCATAGCCGGGGCGCGGCGCGCACTCGACCTCCACGTGGACGCTCCCCCGCGTGCAGGCCAGACTCCGGAGCAGGGTGCCGGGCGAGCCGTCTCCAAGGTCGTGGCCACGGCGGCCGCTGCCCAGGACCAGGGCGTCGGTGACGGTCAGGTCTCCGTCATCGGTCCGGTGCCGGGTCTCCAGGACCATCGACGGTCCAAGGTACCGCCGGGAACTCCCGCGCGCGCCCGCGGCACGCACCGACCAGTGACCGGCAGACTCACCGAGAATCCGGCCGAAGACGGAGGGGCTGTCAAAGCGCGGAAAACAGAGCCAGTCCACGGAGCCGGCGGCACTGACCAGGGCGGCGGACCGGCAGTCGGACAGCAACGCGTAATCGGCGATGGGCTGGTTGCTCATGTCCCGGTCTGTCCTCCGGTGAGGCGGGAGTTTTTAAAGTGTTTTTTGGGCAAAGGGGAAGCCCCATCAGCTTTTTGCGGTTGGTGGGGCTTCGACTTTTTCGATCACCACGTGACGTCTTAGGCAATCTGGCGGGATCCTTGGAATTTCAGGTCTTCCTACCTCGCCACTGGTAGCCATCATCTGACTGTGCCGAAGGCTGCGTCGGATGAGTGTCACTGAATCTTTGGTTCCTGCGTCCCTCCCCTTGCGGAGTGGGTAATAACCATTGTTCTCCCGTCCCCGGGGATGCACAAGGGCGCCGCGGGAACTACAGCGTGGTAGTTCCCGCGGCGCCCTGTGGTCCCGCTGTGGCGGGTCCGGTGCCTAGTCGAAGACGGGGGTTTCGGTGCGGCTGCGCTTGAGCTCGAAGAAGTACGGGTAGGATGCCAGGCCCACGGAGGCGTCCCAGAGCTTGCCGGCGTCCTCGCCGCGGGGAATGCGGGTCAGGACCGGGCCGAAGAACGCGGTGCCGTTGATGGCCACCACCGGGGTGCCGACGTCCTGGCCCACCAGGGAGATGCCGGACTCGTGGCTGGCGCGGAGTTCGGCGTCGAACTCGTCGCTGTCGCCGGCCGCGGCGAGCTCCGCCGGGAGGCCGACCTCGGACAGGGACTTCGCGATGACCTCGGCGATGTCCTTGTTGCCCTCGTTGTGGATCTTGGTCCCCATGGCGTCGTAGAGCGGCTTGATGTACTGCTCGCCGTGTTTCTGCGCCGCGGCCACGATCACCCGGACCGGGGCCCATGCCTTGGTCAGGAATTCCTTGTACTCGGCGGGCAGTTCGTCCCGGCCCTCGTTCAGGACGGCGAGGCTCATGACGTGCCACTCGGTCGAGATGCTCCGGACGGTTTCCACCTCGGAAATCCAGCGGGAGGTGACCCAGGCAAAGGGGCACATCGGGTCGAACCAGAAGTCGGCCTTGTTCGTGGCGGTGTTCTCAGGCACGTGAATTCTCCTTGTTGGGAAGCTGACAGGCGTCTCAGGGCACAGCGGAGAGCGGCGCGGATTTATTCCGGGTTCCTGCCGTTCCGAGAAGGAATCAGGCGGACTTACGGCGCTTCACGTCGTGCGGAATCATCGTGGGTTCGGCCTTCTTCGCCACGACGTCCTCGGTGATCACCACGGTGGCGACGTCGTCGCGGCTGGGCAGGTCGAACATCACCGGCAGGAGGACTTCCTCCATGATGGCGCGCAGGCCGCGGGCGCCGGTGCCGCGTTCCAGTGCCTGGTCCGCAATCATGTCCAGCGCCTCGTCCTCGAAGACCAGTTCCACGCCGTCGAGCTGGAACATCTTCTGGTACTGCTTGACCAAGGCGTTCTTGGGCGTGGACAGGATCTGGATCAGGGCGGGGCGGTCCAGGTTGGAGACCGTGGTGATGACCGGGAGGCGGCCGATGAATTCGGGGATCAGGCCGAACTTCAGGAGGTCCTCCGGCATGACCTCACCGTAGGAGTCGGCGTTGTCCTTGACCTCGTTCAGCGGGGCGCCGAAGCCGATGCCCTTCCGGCCGGACCGGGACCCGATGATCTCCTCGAGGCCGGCGAAGGCGCCGGCGACGATGAAGAGCACGTTGGTGGTGTCGATCTGGATGAATTCCTGGTGCGGGTGCTTGCGGCCGCCCTGCGGGGGGACGGACGCCACCGTGCCCTCGAGGATCTTCAGCAACGCCTGCTGGACGCCCTCGCCGGAGACGTCCCGGGTGATGGAGGGGTTCTCGCTCTTGCGCGAGATCTTGTCGATCTCGTCGATGTAGATGATGCCCTGTTCGGCCTTCTTGACGTCGTAGTCCGCGGCCTGGATCAGCTTGAGCAGGATGTTCTCGACGTCTTCACCGACGTAGCCAGCCTCGGTCAGAGCCGTGGCGTCGGCGACGGCGAACGGGACGTTCAGGCGCCGGGCCAGGGTCTGGGCCAGGTAGGTCTTGCCGCAGCCGGTGGGGCCGATCAGCAGGATGTTGGACTTGGCGATCTCCACGTCGTCGTGGTGGCCGCCTTCGGCCAGCGCTCCGCTCTTGGGCGCGTGGCCGGCCTGGATGCGCTTGTAGTGGTTGTAGACCGCGACGGCGAGGGAACGCTTGGCGGGTTCCTGGCCGATGACGTATTCCTGCAGGAAGTCGAAGATTTCCCGGGGCTTGGGCAGTTCAAAGCTGCCCAGGTCGGCGACTTCGGCGAGTTCTTCTTCGATGATCTCGTTGCAGAGTTCGATGCACTCGTCGCAGATGTAGACGCCGGGCCCGGCAATGAGCTTGCGGACCTGCTTCTGGCTCTTTCCGCAGAACGAGCACTTCAGCAGATCGGTGCTCTCGCCAATCCGAGCCATATGTGAACCCCTTTGTATCTTGCTGCCGGCCGGGTCATGCCTCCGTGCAGCGTGGCACCCATTTTGAAACACCGCCAGCCCCGAACGGGACGGCCGTGACATAGTCCACTCTAGGTCACTTTGGGCCTGTTGGGTGGAAAGAAGACGCCGGTTCACCCCGTTTCCACGGGCCGAACCGGCGTCGTCTACTGCTGTGAAGCTGCCAAGGCTACTTGGTCAGCGCCTGCGGCTTGATCTTGCGCGAGTCGAGGACCTGGTCGATCAGGCCGTAGCTCATGGCCTCGGCGGCCGTGAGGATCTTGTCGCGCTCGATGTCGTTGTTGACCTGCTCGGAGGTCCGGCCCGAGTGCTTGGCCAGGGTGTCCTCCAGCCAGGAGCGCATCCGCATGACCTCGGCGGCCTGAATTTCCAGGTCGGAGGCCTGTCCGCCCTGGCCCCCGGAGAGTGCCGGCTGGTGGATCAGGACGCGGGCGTTCGGCAGTGCCAGGCGCTTGCCCGGCGTCCCGGCGGCCAGCAGCACGGCGGCGGCGCTGGCTGCCTGGCCGAGGCAGACCGTCTGGATCTCCGGGCGGATGTACTGCATGGTGTCGTAGATCGCCGTCATGGCGGTGAAGGAGCCGCCCGGGGAGTTGATGTAGAGGGTGATGTCCCGGTCCGGGTCCGTCGACTCGAGGACCAGCAGCTGGGCCATGATGTCGTCGGCCGAGGCGTCGTCCACCTGGACGCCGAGGAAGATGATGCGGTCCTCGAAGAGCTTGGTGTACGGGTCCTGGCGCTTGAAGCCGTAGGGGGTGCGCTCCTCAAACTGCGGCAGCACGTAGCGGCTGCTGGGCAGGTTTCCGGCAGTCGATCCGAAGTTGTAGTTCATGTTCATTGCTCCTGGAGTCGGTTCTGTCTGCGTGCCGGTTACTTGCCGCTGTCGGCGTTGGTTCCGCCGCCGCCGGCCACGGACCCGGCGTGGGCCGCGATCTTGTCGAAGAAGCCGTATTCGAGGGCCTCGGTCGCCGTGAACCACTTGTCACGGTCGTTGTCCTTGAGGATGGTCTCCACGGTCTGGCCGGTCTGTTCGGCCGTCAGTTCGGCCATGACCTTCTTCATGTGCAGGATCAGCTCGGCCTGGATCTTGATGTCCGAGGCGGTGCCGCCGATGCCGCCGGAGGGCTGGTGCATCAGGATGCGGGCGTTCGGGGTGGCGTAGCGCTTGCCCTTGGTGCCGGAGCTGAGCAGGAACTGGCCCATCGAGGCGGCGAGGCCGGTGGCCACGGTGACGACGTCGTTCGGGATGAACTGCATGGTGTCGTAGATGGCCATGCCGGCGGTGACGGAGCCGCCGGGAGAGTTGATGTAAAGGTAGATGTCCTTTTCGGGGTTCTCCGCCGAGAGGAGGAGCAGCTGGGAGCAGATCGCGTTGGCGTTCTCGTCGCGGACCTCGGAGCCGAGCCAGATGATGCGCTCTTTCAGCAGGCGGTTGTAAATGTAGTTATCCTGGGCCGCGGGATCGACGGTAGCCATCCGGGGTGCCCCTGCTTGCTGTGACATGTGTACTTACCTCTCGCTGGCGACGGTGGTGCCGTGGGGTGGCTCCACTGAACTTTCCTACATGGACACTAACCGTTTTCCCTGCCGCATTGTGCCGGCGTGGCGGGCTGTTCGCTGACGGCGCACGATTGGGCCGCCGGGTTCGTCTGCGGCTTAAAAAGCCGCACCCCCGGATCGGTGATCCGGGGGTGCGGGCACTGCTCAGGGTGCCGGGCGGGCTAGAACTTCACTGCCGCCGGGTCGTCGTTCTTGGGAGCCTCGGTGGCTTCCTCGGAGGACGCTTCCTCGGCCGGAGCTTCCTCGAAGGAGGACTCTTCGCCGCCGGGACGGACGAACTCGCTCAGGTCAACCTTGTTGCCCTCGGAGTCGGTGACCTCGGCCTGGCCCAGCACGACGGCCAGGGCCTTGCGGCGGCGGACCTCGGAGACCATCATCGGGACCTGGCCGCTCTGATCGATGATCTGGGCGAACTGGTTCGGGTCCATGCCGTACTGGCTGGCGGTGGTGACGATGTAGTCGATCAGCTCGTTCTGAGTGACGTTGACTTCTTCCTTTTCAGCGATGGCGTCAAGGATGATCTCGTTCTGGAAGGCACGCTCGGTGTTGGCCTTGACCTCGGCGCGGTGCTCCTCGGTGTCGTGCTCGCCTTCACCGTGGTTGTTCTCGGCGCTGAAGTGCTGCTCGAGCTGCTCTTCGACGACGGACTCGGGAACCGGGACCTCGATCATTTCGACGAGCTTGTCCAGGACCTTGTCGCGGGCTTCGACGCCCTGCTCGACGGTCTTGGAGTCGGCGGCCTGCTTGGCGAGGTCCTCGCGGAGCTCGGCCAGGGTGTCGAACTCGGAGGCCAGCTGGGCGAAATCGTCGTTGGCCTCGGGGAGCTCGCGCTCCTTGACGGCCTTCACGACAACCTTGACCTGGGCGGCTTCGCCGGCGTGGTCGCCGCCCACCAGGGTGGTGTCGAAGATGGCATCCTCGTCGGCGCTGAGGCCGGTGACAGCCTCGTCCAGGCCCTCGAGCATGGTGCCGGCGCCAACCTGGTAGGACAGGCCGGAGGCGGAATCAACCTCGGAGCCCTCGATGCTGGCGGTGATGTCGATGGTCAGGAAGTCGCCGTCGGCGGCCGGGCGGTCAACGCTCTTCAGCGTGCCGAAGCGGCCGCGCAGCTCGTCCAGGGCCTTGTCGACGTCGGCCTCGGAGGACTCGGCGGCGGCAACCTCGACCTTGATGCCGGCGTAGTCCGGCAGCTCGATCTCGGGACGGATGTCAACCTCGGCGTGGAACTTCAGCTCACCGTCGGTGGCGGACGGGTCCGGCACCTCGGTGATCTCGACCTCGGGACGGCTCAGCGGGCGGATACCGGTCTCCTGGACGGCGGCCTGGTACCAGCCGTTGAGGCCCTCGTTGATGGCGGTTTCCAGGACGTAGCCGCGGCCGACGCGCTGGTCGATCAGCTTGGAAGGGACCTTGCCCTTACGGAAGCCGGGTACCTGAATCTGGGAAGCAACGCTCTTGTACGCCTCGGCGATGCTGGGCTGCAGTTCCTCAAACGGGACCTCAACATTGAGCTTGACCCGCGTAGGGGTGAGGTTCTCGACGGCGCTCTTCACAGTCTAAGTACTCCTGGTTTTGGGGGATTGTGGGTCTGCAACGCCGATGACCGGCAGTTGCTGCAGAGTCGGGGTGACAGGATTTGAACCTGCGACTTCCTGCTCCCAAAGCAGGCGCTCTAGCCAAGCTGAGCTACACCCCGTAAGTGCACAGAACAGTCTAAGGTCATCGTGTGGCCATTTGCACATTTGACACTGCGGGGCTGCATTGGGTTTAGTTGTATCCGGCTTGAACAGCCGACCGGAAGTTTTGCTGGATTTCCAGCATAGTCCCGGGGACGTAGCTTAATGGTAAAGCCTCAGTCTTCCAAACTGATTACGCGGGTTCGATTCCCGTCGTCCCCTCTCAAAAAAACACAGAAGGGCCCCTCCAGCGGAGGGGCCCTTCGTGCTTTCTGCGGGCCCTGCGTCACGGTTTTAGCCTTGCTGGCAGACCGTGCACCAGTACAGCTTGCGGGCCGAGTGTTCCACGAGCGAGACGGGGGTACCGCAGACCCGGCAGTCCTGGCCCTGCCGCCGGTAGACGAAGTGCGCCTCCTCCGGGGCGGGAAGGGCCGCTGCCTCTCCTTCGGAGGACTCTCCCCCGCCGCTCCAGTACCGGGGTCCGGTGGTGATGATCCGGCCGTCGCGCACGCCGTCGGCCATGATGGCGGCCGTGTCGTCCCAGAGCAGCCCGGCGTCCCCGGCCGGGAGGCCGGTTCCGGGCAGCCAGGGGTCCAGGCGCTGCCGGAACAGCAGCTCGGCGCGGTAGACGTTCCCGACGCCGGCAATCACCTTCTGGTCCATGAGCAGGGTGGCCAGCGGGGTCTTCCGCCGGCCCAGCGTGGCGACAAAGGCCTCCCTGTCCCCCGGCAGGTTCCGCAGCGGATCCGGGCCCAGCCGGGCCATCACGGCGTCGGTTTCTGCTTCGGTGAGGGTCTCGCAGGTGGTCGCCCCGCGCAGGTCCGCCCAGCCGTGGCTGCCGGCGAGCCGGACGCGGACGGCGCCCACCGGGGCGGGCGGGCCGGCGTAGGCGGCGTCGTCATTCACCGCGTCGGTGCCGGCGTCGCGGTCCTCCCGCTCCCCGACCCTGCGCGGCGCGCCGATGCTGGAGGCGCCCCGGAAGGTGCTGTCGCCGCCGAAGTTCCAGGCGCCGTAGAGGCCCAGGTGGACGTGCAGGGACAGCCCGTGCTCGAAGCGGAGGAACAGGTGTTTGCCGTGCGCGGTCGATCCGGTGAGGACGTGCCCGTCCAGCAGGGCGGCGCCGCCGGCGAAGCGTCCCTGCGGACTAGAGACGGCCAGCCGCGCGCCCGTGAAGACGTCCGCGAACTGGCGGGCGAGCCGGTGGATCGAGTGGCCCTCGGGCACTACTCGACGACCTCGCCGGTGGCCTCGTAGCGCGCGATCTTGCCGATGCGGCGGACGTGGCGCTCGTCGTGGCTGAACGGCTCGGTCAGGAACGCCTCGATGATTTCGGTGGCCTCGTCGACGCTGTGCTGCCGGCCGCCGACGGCGACGACGTTGGCGTCGTTGTGCTCGCGGGCCAGCCTCGCGGTGGGCAGGCTCCACGCCAGGGCCGCGCGGACGCCCTTGACCTTGTTGGCGGCGATCTGCTCGCCGTTGCCGGAACCGCCCAGGACAATCCCCAGGGCGTGGACGCCGGCGTCCTGGTCCGCCACGACGGCCAGGGCGGCGTTGATGCAGAAGGACGGGTAGTCATCGAGCGCGTCGTAGACCTTCGGTCCGTGGTCCACCACCTCGTAGCCCTTTGCGCTGAGGTGCTCCACCAGGTGGGCGCTGAGCTCCATGCCGGCGTGGTCGGTAGCGATGTGGACGCGCGGGAGGTCCTGGGCGGTGGTCACAGTCGGATCCATTCTGTGGTCGCCGGAGGGCATCCGGCGTGGTGATCGGGGTGGCTCCAGCCTACTAGGGACGGGGCGGCGCACCGTCGCCGCGGGCCCGGGAAGCCACGCGGGTCAGGGTCTGCGCGACGTTGTCCGCCGAGGCGGGGCCGCCGGCGCTGACCGTCACGGTGCCGCCGTCCAGGCGCCGAACCACGACGGCGGGCCCGTTGGCCACCAGCATGCTGGAGTCCCGGCCGTGGCGGCGGAAGCCCCAGCCGCCACGCTCCGCCGCGCGCACCAGCTCCGGGGCGGCCGAGCCGATCTCGGCGGCGGGGACCGTCAGCACGGGCAGCAGCCCGGCGGCGAGGACCCGGAGCCCGGCCCGGTCCACCTTGACCCGGGCGAAGAGGAACAGGGTTGCCGCGAGCGCCGCGGCCGTCAGAACGGCCGCGAGCCAGGGCAGGGCCACGCTGAGCAGCGCTGCCGGGAACAGCGTGGAGATTCCGAGCATCACGAAGATCGAGCTGCGGGCGTGGACCCAGAGGCGAACGTCGTCCCTGGCCAGGTCCGGGTCGCGGATGTGTTCGAGCGCCGCGCGGGCGGCGCGTTCGTCGTCGACGGACCAGCGCTCGTCGGCCTTGAACACGAAGCCCATCACCACGCCCAGGCCCAGGGCGGCGCCGCTGCCCATCGCCAGGATGGTGACGTCAACGTGCGAGGCGCGGGCGTCGGACAGACCGATCTGCCCGACCAGGACCGCGGCCAGCACGGCGGTGACGAACAGGCTAAGGCCCAGCCCGGCGCCCATCATGATCCGGCGCATCACGGCCGGCCGGGTCAACGGGGCGGCTTGGAGCAGCACCGCCCAGCCCGTCAGGACGATCATGGCGGCGCCCACGCCCACCACGGCGGCGAAGGGGGCGAAGTTTTCGGCGCCGTCCGCGGACCACCGGACGGCCAGCGGCTCGGGCAGCCGGGACCGGATCAGGAACGCGCACACCGTGAAGGCGGCGGCCAGCACCAGGGGAAAGCCGATGGCGAAGCGCACGGCCCTGGTGTCGACGGAGTTCCGGAAGGTTCCCATGCCGTCAACGCTACCCCCGTCCGCGCCACCGGCGGCTGGGCTGTGACGGGGGCAACTTGCCAAGGCCGCAAGGCGTGAAAGAATAACTTCACGCCTATCCCCATCTCCCGTTCCCGCATTCCTGGAGGCCCCCTTGCCCGGTATGAACCTCACACGCGCCGAAGCCCGCGAGCGCGCCGCCCTGATCGCCGTCGACTCCTACGACGTGACCCTGGACCTGACCCGGGGCGACACCGTCTTCGGCTCCACCACCCGCGTGCGCTTCACCGCGGCGCCGGGATCCTCCACGTTCATCGACGCGGTCACCCGGACCGTGCACAGCGTGACCCTCAACGGCCGCGAACTGGACCCGGCCGAGGTCTCGGACGGCATCCGCATCCAGCTCCCGGACCTGGCCGCGAAGAACGAACTCGTGGTGGTCGCGGACGCCCCCTACATGAACACCGGCGAGGGCCTGCACCGCTTCGTGGACCCGGTCGACGGCGAGGTCTACCTCTACACCCAGTTCGAGGTCCCCGACTCCCGCCGGATGTTCGCCGTCTTCGAACAGCCGGACCTCAAGGCCACGTTCACGTTCACCGTCACCGCGCCGTCGCACTGGGACGTGGTGTCCAACTCCCCCACCCCGGCACCGTCCGAGACCAGCCCGGGCGAGGACGGCGGCGCGCGCTCGGTCTGGGCCTTCGCGCCGACCCCGCGGCTGTCCTCCTATGTCACCGCGCTGATCGCCGGCCCGTACCAGAGCGTCCGCAGCGAGGTGGTCTCCGCCACGGGCAAGGTCACCCCGCTGGGCGTCTTCGCCCGCAAATCCCTCATGCAGTACCTGGACGCGGACAACATCTTCGAACTGACCCGCCAGGGCTTCGAGTTCTTCGAGGCGCAGTTCGGCTGCCCCTACCCGTTCGAGAAGTACGACCAGCTCTTCGTGCCCGAGTTCAACGCCGGCGCTATGGAGAACGCCGGGGCGGTGACCATCCTGGAGGGCTACGTCTTCCGCAGCAAGGTCACCGGGGCACAGGTGGAGCGGCGCGCCATCACCGTCCTGCACGAACTGGCCCACATGTGGTTCGGCGACCTGGTGACGATGCGCTGGTGGAATGACCTCTGGCTGAATGAGTCCTTCGCCGAATACATGTCCCACCTCGCCGCCGTCGAAAACACCAAGTTCGACGCCGCGTGGACCACCTTCGCCTCGGTGGAGAAATCCTGGGCCTACCGCCAGGACCAGCTGCCCACCACGCACCCGATCTTCGCGGAGATCAACGACCTGCAGGACGTCGAGGTCAACTTCGACGGCATCACCTACGCCAAGGGAGCCTCCGTGCTGCGGCAACTGGTGGCCTGGGTGGGTCCGGAGGAGTTCATGGCCGGCGTCCGCGAGTACTTCCGCAAGCACTCGTGGAAGAACACCGAGCTGGCGGACCTGATGGTGGAGCTGGAGCAGGCCAGCGGCCGCGACCTGGACCAGTGGGGCAAGCTCTGGCTGGAGACCGCCGGCGTGAACACCCTGAAGCCGGAGCTGTCCGTCGGCGAGGATGGGACCATCACCTCCTTCGCGATCCTGCAGTCCGCCACCGAAGCGCAGCCGACCATCCGCCCGCACCGGCTGGCCGTGGGCTTCTACAACCTCGACGGCGCCGGCAAGCTGGAGCGCGTGCACCGCGAGGAGCTCGACGTCGACGGCGCACGCACCGAGGTCCCGGCCCTGGCCGGCCTGGCGCGGCCGGACCTGATCCTGCTCAACGACGACGACCTCGCCTACGCGAAGGTCCGGCTCGATCCGCAGTCGTGGGCCACCGCCACGGCTCACCTGAAGGACTTCGGCCGCAGCCTGCCGCGGACCCTGGTCTGGGGCTCGGCCTGGGACGCGGCGCGCGACGGCGAGACCCCGGCGCGCGGCTACGTGGAGCTGATCCTGGCCAACATCGCGGAGGAGACGGACTCCTCGGTGATCCTGGTGCAGCTGCGCCAGCTGGCCACCACGCTGAACTTCTACGTCGCCGCCGAGCACAAGGACGCCACGGCGGCCGCCGCCGCGGACCGGCTCTGGGACCTCGCCTCCCGCGTGGCCGCCGGTTCCGACGCCCAGCTGCAGTTCGTGAAGTCCTACGCTCTGCTGGCCCGCACGGGCGCGCAGTTCGACACGGTCGCCGGGCTGCTGGACGGCTCCCGTGAGCTGCAGGGCCTCACCGTGGACCAGGACCTGCGCTGGGAACTGATCACCTCCCTCGTGGTGGGCGGCCGGGCCGGCAAGGCGGAGATCGACGCCGAACTCGAGCACGACAACACCGCCACCGGCCAGAACGCGGCCGCCCAGGCCACGGCCGCCATCCCCACCCCGGAGGCCAAGGCCGCCGCCTGGGAGTCGATCGTGGTGACGGGCGAGCTGTCCAACGCGCTGCAGGGGTCCGCCGTCGCCGGCTTCACCCGGGTGTTGGACACCGCCCTGCTCGAGCCCTACGCGGAGAAGTACTTCGAGGCCGTTCCCGGGATCGTGCGGGACCGCACCCACGCCCTGGCCCAGCAGATCGTCGTGGGGCTCTACCCGGCGCAGCTGACCACCCAGGCCACCGTGGACCGCACGGACGAGTTCCTCGCCGCCCTGCCGGCGGACAGCGCCGCGCTGCGCCGGATGATGCTGGAGAACCGCGACGGCGTGGCCCGCGCCCTGCGCGCCCGCGCCGCGGACGTCGGCTAGGCAGGAAGCCCCACCCCGCCCAACTAGCTCGCAGCTAAGGCCGTTTTGGACGCTCAAAACGGCCCCTGCTGCCAGTCAGTTGGGCGGGGACGTGTCCTAGACTGGCGGCATGAGCCTGGACGAGCACAACTACGCCCTGACGGTCACCTGGACGGGCAACCTCGGCGAGGGGACGTCCGGCTACCGGGCGTACAGCCGGGACCACGACATCGAGATTCCCGGCCTGCCTGTCCTCAAGGGCTCGGCGGACCCGACGTTCCGCGGCGACCCCGGCCGGTACAACCCCGAGCAACTGCTCCTGGCCGCGCTAAGCCAGTGCCACATGCTCTCTTTCCTGCACGTGGCGGTGGAGCATGGCGTGGTGGTCACCGGCTACCGGGACCGGGCCGAGGGGCTGATGCGGACCAACCGGGACGGCAGCGGCCAGTTCGAGTCGGTCACGCTGCGTCCGGTGGTGGCCACGAAGGACCCGGTGTCCCCGGAAGCCTTGGCGGAGATGCACCACGAGGCCAACTTGCTCTGCTTCATCGCCCGCAGCGTCAACTTCCCGGTCCGGCACGAGGCGTCCGCCGGCTGACGGTTCGGCGCCTCCCAGCCTCGGGCGGCCATTAGCCTGCGGCGCCGACCGGGTCCGTCGCGTCCCGCCATTCCTCCAGCAGCCGGCGCTCGGTGTCCGGGCTGAGTCCGGCCTTGCGTTCCCGGTCCAGCCCCCGGCGGCGCTCGTCGTCGAGACTGTCCGCCAGCGTCCGGGTCCACGGCCGCAACCGGAGTCCGGCCGCAACCGCCGCGGCGTTGCTGCGGGTGCTGAATCCCTCGTGGCCCGGCGGCAGCCACAGCGGCAGGGAGTCCGGACCCGCCCAATAGTTCACCCCGCGCGCGGCGAGCCAGTCGGGCGGCGCGGCCACGATCTCCGCGGCTCCCCCGTCGAGACGCCGTGATTCATCGAGGTATTCGGCGAACGGCACGGGATCGCCGACCGCGTTCAGCGGCCCGGTAACGCCCCGCTCCGCCGCGGTCAGCACCCAGGCGGCCAGGTCCCGGACGTCGATGATCTGGGTCAATGCTGCCGGGGTGTCCGGGACGAGGACGGGTCCCGGGTGTCGGGCGAAGCGGGCAGGCCAGTACCCGTAACGGTCCGATTCGTCCCCGGGGCCGCCGATCAGGCCCGGCCGGCACAGGTGCGCCTTGTCCCCGGCCAGTTCCAGGGTCAGGTGTTCAATCGCGGACTTCGTGGCACCGTAGTTCTCCATGGTCGCCGGCGTCCCGGCGGGCAGCGGCGGCAGCACGACGGCGTCCTCCGCCGTGCCGGGGACCGAGGGGTCCGCGTAGACCGAACAGCTGGAGACGAAGGTCCAGTGCCGTGCGCGGCCGGCGAGCGCCACGAGGGCATCCTCCGCCTGCCCGGGGTCGCGGGCCACGTCGACGACGGCGTCCCACTCCCCCGCGTGGACGGCCCCGGCGTAGGCAGCCGGACCCTGCGAGCGGTCCGCCTTGAGCCAGCTGGCACCCTGGGGCGGCGCGGTCCGGGATCCACGGGCCAGGCACATGACGTCGTGGCCGGCGGCGACTGCCTGCCGGGCGATTTCGGCAGAGAGGAAGGCGGTGCCACCGAGGACGAGGATGCGCATGGGGCCACGCTACGGCGCTAGTCTGGACAGTGAACAGAGTCTTATGCGGCCGGCGAACGCGGGCGTGCCGAAGGAGCAGTACCACTTGATCTTGAGCTTGACCACCCCCGAACCCCTGACACCGCTCGATGTCTCCGCCATCAACGTGCCCGGAGCCCTGATCAGCATCGGGGTGGGCGTCCTCGTCTGGCTGGTGGCGTCCTTCGTGATTTCCGGGATCACCAAGCGCGTCGCCGCGGGCAGCACCTTCTTCAAGAAGCCGCGGTTCCGCTGGGTTGCCCCCGCCCTGCGCGCGCTGGACCACCAGCGCCGGGAGCAGCGGGCCCGCACCATCGGCGCGCTGCTGACCAGTGTGGTGAGCGTCCTCGTCGTCGTGATCACCGCGATGTACGTGCTGCAGTATCTTGACGTCAATATCGCGCCGCTGCTGACCAGCGTCGGCATCCTGGGTGTCGCGATCGGCTTCGGCGCCCAGCAGCTCATCCGCGACTTCCTGGCCGGGATCTTCATCACCATCGAGGACCAGTACGGCATCGGCGACGTCATCGAAACCTCCGAGGTGGTGGGCACGGTGGAGTCGATGGGCCTGCGCATCACCCGGGTCCGCGCCGACGACGGCACCATCTGGTACCTGCGCAACGGCGAGATCCTCCGTGTGGGCAACCGCTCCCAGGGCACCTACACCCCGCCCGCCGACGAGGTCGACCAGGCCGGTGCCGCCGAGGCAGCACCCCAGCAGAAAGCCGGAGAGTAATGACCATCCCCCTCGGCGGAGATCCCCGCCAGCCCCGGCAGCTGATGCAGAACGACCCCTTCAGCAAGCCCGGCTACACCGACAACTTCTACGACGCTGTCGGCGGGCACGAGACGTTCGTAAAGCTCATCGACGTGTTCTACGACGGCGTCGCCACCGACCCGCTGCTGCGGCCCATGTACCCGGAGGAGGACCTCGCGCCGGCGAAGCGCCGCTTCCTCATGTTCCTGGAGCAGTACTGGGGAGGTCCCACCACCTACGGCGAGGAACGCGGCCACCCCCGGCTCCGGATGCGGCACCAGCCGTTCCGCGTGACCCCGGAGGCCAAGGACGCCTGGCTCCGGCACATGCGCACCGCCGTCGATGCCCTGGAGCTCCCGCCGCTCTACGAGGGAACCCTGTGGGACTACATGGAGCGGGCCGCCCTCTCCATGGTCAACAGCCCGTCCGGAGCCTAGGCGGGTTGCGCCGCTTGCCGGCCGGCACACAGAGAAAGACCCCGGAGGCACTTGGGGGGATGCCTCCGGGGTCTTTCTGAAATTTATAATACCCACCCGGGTATGACCGCGCAAGGGGTCGCCTCCGCCTAGGCTGGAGCCATGATCACCATTCGCGAAACGGTCGACGGCGACCTGCCCGCCCTCGCCGCGCTGCGGACCACCTGGACGGCCGAACAGGCACCCGCCGCCGACGGCACGACCATAGACCCGGAAGAGTTCGTCGCCGTGCTCAAGCGGTGGCTGGAGGCCAATCCGCGGACCTTCTTCCTCGCCGAGCACAACGGCGTTCCCGTGGGCATGCTGAACCTCATGGTGTTCGAACGCATGCCCAAGCCAGGCAAGGACATCTCACGCTGGGTGTACCTGGGGAACGTCTATGTGCTTCCGGACCGCAGGAACGCCGGCATCGGGGCGCAGCTGGTGGAGGCCGCCCTGACCTATTCGCGGGAGATCAACGCGGTCCGCATGCTCCTCTCTCCGTCGTCGGAGTCTCGAAGCTTTTACGCGCGGCTCGGTTTCGTGCCGGCGTCGGAACTCAACGTGCTGACCTTCTGAGCTGCGTACCCACCCTTACCGGGCCCGCTTACGGGCACTTCCGAGCACTTCCCGGCGCCCCCGGGTCTAGGCTGGCGGTCATGGCGATCATTCATCAGGCAACGTTGACCCCCTCCAAGATGGAACTCCTCGAGCGCTGGCTCCCCGGCCGGTCCTGGTTCCCGGACACCGGGTCCGTCCCGGAGAAGGCCGGGCACTTCCGCTTCGACGACCCGGAGGGGGAGGTGGGCCTCGAGACCATCCTGGTGCGTTCCGGCGGCGCCGTGTTCCAGGTGCCGCTCAGCTACCGGGGCGCTCCCCTGCCCGGCGGCGACGATCACCTGGTCGGCACCATGGAACACTCCGTCCTGGGCAGCCGCTGGGTCTACGACGCGTGCGCGGACCCGGCCTACGTCCGTGCCCTGGCCGGTGCCATCCTGGCCGGCACGCCGCAGGCACAGCATGTCCTGCAGGTCGACGGCGGGCAAAAGGTTCTCCCCGAGTCGGTTACCGTGCACGGCACGGGAACCGCGGGTACACCGGTTCCGGAGGTTGGCGACGTCACGGCCAGCGACGCCGCGGAGGGGACCGTGATCCGCGCCGGTGCGCTGGAAATTTTGGTCTACCGGCGGCTCGACCCCGCTGTCCCGCCGGCAGCCCGCTCCCTGGTCGGCACCTGGGAGGGTCAGGACACTCCGGTAGCCCTCGCCGCCGTCACGGAAGGATAGGGCGTCGTCGCGGGGGCCGCTAGAGGCCGGACCCTGTGCGGACCAGCACGTGGCCGCGGGGGCTGCTGAGCCGGAACCACGTGTCGGCGCGGAAGACGGACTGCTCCCCCTCGGCCAGGAACCCCAGGGTCAGCGCCGCGAAGGCCGCCCCCGCGGGCAACCCGTGCGCCGCCGGCAACGGCCGGCCCCAGACGGTGGCGCGGGCGTTGTTCACGATCAGGGCACCGGGCTTGTCCGGGATGATGCCGGCGATCTCCCTGATCCCCTCCTCAGCCGCCCGCCGCAGTTCCGCGTCGGGGACGGTGCCGGCCGGTTCCCAGCCGCCGCGGGGTGCTCCGACGCCGGCCCAGGATTCCCGCAGGGTCATCGGCGGGACGGGAAGGTCGACGTCGTCGGGCCCCGACCGGGCCAGGCGGTCCAGCACCGCCGAGAGCGGCACCGTCACGTCCAGCCGGGCCGGCGCGGCCAGAGCCATCGTGCGCAGGCCCAGGATGGTCGGCGTTCCCTCGCCCAGCAGCCGCGGCCGCAGGAGGCAGACGTAGGCGGCCAGGACGGTGCCGTCGGCGCTGAGGCGGATGCCGCCGTCGTCCACCGCCTTGGCCCTGGTGGCGAAGGTGCGCAGGTCGGCAAGGTCGCGGGGATCGGAGAACTGCAGGGACTCGGTGAGGACATCAGACACATTCCCGACTTTACCGGCTGAGCCTCTTTGGAGCCCGGCCAAGCCGCCGTCTAAAGTCAAACCATGACTGAAGCCGAAGCCGCAGTGCAGGCCGCACCCCCGGAGGACCCGACCACCTCGCTCATCCAGCTCCTGGACCTGGGCGAACTTCAGGGCGCCCGGACGGACGAGGACATTTTCCTGGGCCCGTCGCAAAAGCAGCCCCGGCAGCGGGTGTTCGGCGGCCAGGTGCTGGCGCAGTCGCTGGTGGCCGGCAGCCGGACGGTTCCCGAGGGCCGGGGCGTGCACTCGATGCACGGGTATTTCCTGCGGCCGGGCGACGCGAACCAGCCGATCACTTTCGGCGTCCAGCGGCTCCGCGACGGGCGCTCCTTCTCGGCCCGCCGGGTCCACGCATACCAGGACGGCAAGCCGATCCTGTCGATGATCGCCTCTTTCCAGGACGAGGATGAGGGCATCGAGCACCAGACGCAGATGCCGGAGGGAATCCCGGACCCGGAGTCGCTGCCGAGCACGGCCGACCTGCTGGGCAAGTTCGACCACCCGGTGGCCCGGCACTGGGCCTATGAGCGGCCCTTCGACATCCGCCACGTGGACCCTGCCCTGTATGTCTCGGCCGAGGGGCCCAAGGAGGCCCGCAACGCCGTGTGGATGCGGACCTTTGGACCGATGCCGGACGATCCCGGCCTGCACCGCGCCGCGCTGGCCTACGCCAGCGACTACACCCTCCTGGAGTCGGTCCTGCGGCGGCACGGCTTGAGCTGGATTACGCCGGGGATGTCCGTGGCGAGCCTGGACCACGCCATGTGGTGGCACCGGCCCGTGCGGGTGGACGAATGGCTGCTGTACGTGCAGGAATCCCCCAGCGCCCAGGGCGCCCGGGGCCTGGCGACCGGGAAGATCTTCAGCCGCGACGGCCGGCACGTCGCCACCGTGGCGCAGGAGGGCATGATCCGGGTGCCCACGGAACCGGCGCCCCGGTAACGGCGAACGCCTTTAACGCATAAGCCCGGCGCACCCCCTCTCGGGGGCGCGCCGGGCTTTTGCGTTGGCGGGCCGGCCGCGGAACTAGTCGCGGGTCAGGCGGCGGTGGGTGACCCGGTGCGGCTTGGCCGCGTCGGGGCCGAGGCGCTCCACCTTGTTCTCCTCGTAGGATTCAAAGTTGCCCTCGAACCAGTACCACTTGGAGGGGTTCTCCTCGTCACCTTCGTAGGCGAGGATGTGGGTGGCCACCCGGTCGAGGAACCAGCGGTCGTGCGAGACGACGACGGCGCAGCCGGGGAATTCCAGCAGGGCGTTCTCGAGGCTGCTGAGGGTTTCGACGTCGAGGTCGTTGGTCGGTTCGTCGAGGAGCAGCAGGTTTCCGCCCTGCTTGAGGGTCAGCGCGAGGTTCAGGCGGTTGCGCTCACCGCCGGAGAGGACGCCGGCCTTCTTCTGCTGATCCGGGCCCTTGAAGCCGAAGGCGGCGACGTAGGCGCGGGACGGCATCTCGACCTGGCCGACCTGGATGAAGTCGAGTCCGTCGGAGACGACCTCCCAGAGGGTCTTGTTCGGGTCGATGCCGCCGCGGCTCTGGTCCGCGTAGGAGATCTTCACCGAGTCGCCGACCTTCAGTTCGCCGCCGTCGAGCGGCTCCAGGCCGACGATGGTCTTGAACAGGGTGGTCTTGCCGACGCCGTTGGGGCCGATGACGCCCACGATGCCGTTGCGCGGCAGCGAGAACGACAGGCCGTCGATCAGCATCCGGTCCTCGAAGCCCTTTTGCAGGTTCTTCGCTTCCAGGACCAGTCCGCCCAGGCGCGGTCCCGGCGGGATCTGGATCTCTTCGAAGTCGAGCTTGCGGGTCCGGTCCGCCTCGGCGGCCATTTCCTCATAGCGGGCCAGACGGGCCTTGGACTTGGTCTGGCGGCCCTTGGCGTTGGAGCGCACCCACTCGAGTTCCTCGGCGAGGCGCTTGGCCTGCTTGGCGTCCTTCTTGCCCTGGATTTCCAGGCGGGCACGCTTCTTCTCGAGGTAGGTCGAGTAGTTGCCCTCGTAGGGGTAGAGGTGGCCGCGGTCCACTTCGGCGATCCATTCGGCCACGTGGTCCAGGAAGTACCGGTCGTGGGTGACGGCCAGGACGGCGCCGGGGTACGAGGAGAGGTGCTGTTCGAGCCAGAGCACGCTCTCGGCGTCGAGGTGGTTGGTGGGCTCGTCGAGGAGCAGCAGGTCGGGCTTCTGCAGCAGGAGCTTGCAGAGGGCGACGCGGCGACGCTCACCACCTGAGAGCACGGTGACGTCGGCGTCGGCCGGCGGGCAGCGCAGCGCGTCCATGGCCTGCTCCAGCTGGGAGTCGAGGTCCCAGGCGTCGGCGGCGTCGATCGCTTCCTGAAGCTGGCCCATCTCTTCAAGCAGGGCGTCGTAGTCGGCGTCCGGATTGGCCATCTCTTCGGAGATCTCGTTGAAGCGCTGGATCTTGCCGTAGATCTCGCCCACGCCCTCCTGGACGTTGCCGAGGACGGTCTTTTCCTCGTTCAGCGGCGGCTCCTGCAGCAGGATGCCGACGGTGTAGCCGGGGCTCAGCCGAGCCTCGCCGTTCGAGGGAGTGTCCAGGCCGGCCATGATCTTGAGGATGGTGGACTTACCGGCGCCGTTCGGGCCGACAACACCGATCTTGGCACCGGGGAAGAAGGACATACTCACGTCGTCGAGGATGAGTTTTTCGCCAACGGCCTTACGGGCCTTGGTCATTGTGTAGATAAATTCCGCCATACTCTCAAATCTAGTGGTTCGGCGCTGATAACTCACATTCCGAGGCGACAGGTTCCGCGCCGCCCATACCGGGGAGACCGGTCAGGCGGCCGGGCCCGCGAGGCAGCGGCCGTCGGCGAGGGCCGGCAGGACGGTGGCGGTGACGGACCGCCCCCGGATCTGGGCGACGACGCAGTCCCCGCCCTGCCGGACGGACGCTTCCACAGCATCGGCGTCCAGGCCCGTGGGGGTCCGGCTGGCGGTGACCTCGATGGCCCCGGGAGCGTAACCGGCCCGGACCAGGGCCGCCCGCACGCTGTCCGTCCCCGGCACCGACCCAGCGGCGAGGCCGGCGAGCGCGTCGCGCACTTTGGCCGCATCCTCGGGTTGCGTGGCCGCCGAGCCGCCCGCCACCGAAGGAGCCGTGGGCGTGGGCGCGGAGGGGGCGGCGGGCGTGGCCGTCGCGGTCGCGGTCCCGACGGCGGTGGATGCTTCCGGCGCGGGGGCGACCGTATCGCCCGACCCGGAGCATCCGGCGAGGGCCATTGCCACTACGATGCCGGCCAGGGTGGCGGACGTCGGGAACAGGGCGCGGGGAAGGAGTCTGGGCCGGGTCACCCGGCCATTCTGCCACCGGCGCCGGTCCGGACATCGCCGTCACCGCCTCCACCGCTCTTGTCCGAGCCCCTCTGGTCGGCGGTGCCGGCAGCCTGCTGGCACTGGCCGGGAAACGAGGCCCTCAGGCGGCGTCCTCCTTCACCTCTCCGGTTTCCTCGTCGAAGTCGGGCAACTCCTCCGCGGCGTCGGCTCCGCCGTCGCCGGCGCTCCCCTGCCCGGCGGCTCCCGGAGTCCCGCCCTGGTCCGCCCCGTCCGACTGCTGCTGCTGCCCGCCGGTATTGCGGGTGAAGTTGGCGGCGCCCCACGACAGGTCGTGACCGATGGCGTCGGCATCGATGTCCACGGCGTGGTGGATGCGGCCCTCCGACTCCCAGGTGCGGATCTTGAGCCTGCCGGCAACGATGACGGGCTGCCCTTTCCGGATACTGCAGGCCATGTTGCCGGCCAGCTGGCGGTAGCCCTGCACGGTGAACCAGTTGGTGGTCCCGTCCACCCAGGCGTTGGCCGCCCGGTCGAAGCGCCGTCCGGTGGAACCCAGCCGGAAGGACGCGGTGGCGACGCCGCCGGGCGTCGTCGAACTCTTAATCTCCGTGGCGACGAAGCCCCGGATGGTGATGCTGTCATTCATTGGTATGTCCTGTCTCATGGGAAGGCTGGCTGGTCCTTCCCACTCTGCAACCGGGGTCCGGCACACGGCAGTCCATACCGGGGCTATGTGGAAAACGGGACGCGGTGGCACGGTAAACTTCTTGAGGCGTGCCCGGCTCCGGCCGATAGGCACGCGCGTGCCCCAGTAGCTCAGGGGATAGAGCAGCGGCCTTCTAATCCGCCGGTCGGGGGTTCGATTCCCTCCTGGGGCGCCTGCACGGCCCCGGTCACGGACTATCCGTGACCGGGGCCGTTCCGCTTAAGCTCCCGCCGCTTCTTGGGCTCCCCGGCTCAGCTTCCGGAGCGCCGTCTCCCGCCCAAGCCATAAGCAGGCTTAGTATTGAGTCCAGAGAGATGGAGGCAGGGCCCCGGCCCATAACCGAAAGTAAGGCAGCCATGACGCAGACACCCCGCGGATTCGACTCCTACGACCAGGCCGACACCCCGGCGGCACCGGAGCACGCAACCACCGGACTCCCCCGGGAGGACGCCCCGGCGGCCACGTCCTCCCCCGCCCGGACGCCCGCGGAGGTTCCCACGCCGGAGCCCGCCCCCGCCACCACGGCAGCACCCGCGCCCACGCACGAGCCCCGCCAGGTGACCCGCGCCGGGATTGTGTGGACCGTCGTAGCCGTCGCCCTTGTGGTGCTGATCCTGCTGATCGTCTTCATCCTGCAGAACCAGGACTACGTCCAGGTCAAGTACTTCGGACTGGCGGGAGCCGTCCCGCTGGGGGTGGCGCTGTTCATCGCCGCCGTCGGCGGCGGGGTGCTGGTAGCCATCGCCGGGGCCGCCCGCATCATCCAGCTCCGGCTGACCGCGCACCGCCAGCGCGCCCGCCTGGCCGGCCAGGGCACCCGCGAACGCTAAACCTGGGAAGCGCTAAGCCGGAAGCACGGCAGGAGCGCAGACCGGCCGGACTGCCCTACAGTTGCCGCATGTCCGAAGGCCTCGTCACCACCATCCGCGCTGCCCTGCATGTCGCGGCAGATCCGGTTCGCGGCGCGGCGGCCCAGCGGTATCTGAAGTCGGAGATGCCATCCCTGGGCGTCCGGGTCCCGGAGGTCCGGGCCATCGTCAGGAATGCCGCCCGGCGGTTGCCGCCGCAGTCGCTGTCCGAACTCACCGCCGCCGTGACCGAGCTGTGGCGCGAGGCCCGCTGGCGGGAGGAACGGCTCGCGGCCATCGAACTCACCGGCTTACGGCTGGCCCGGGACGAGCTCGCCATGCTTCCCCTGTACGAGGAGATCATCCGCGACGGCGCCTGGTGGGACCTGGTCGATTCCCTGGCGCACCGCCTGGGCGGCCTGCTCCTGGCCCACCCCGCCACGGTGGGGTCGCTGCTGCGTCGGTGGAGCCAGGACGCGGACCTCTGGATCCGCCGTGCTTCCATCACCGCCCAACTGGGAGCCAAGGGCGCCACGGACCGTGAGTTACTGGCGGACGTAATCACGACCAACCTCGGCGACCGCGAATTCTTCATCCGCAAGGCCATCGGCTGGGCGTTGCGGGACTTCTCCGCGACGGATCCGGACTGGGTCCTGGGTTTCGTCGACCGCGCCGGGGACGGGCTGAGCCCCCTCTCCCGCCGCGAGGCGCTGAGGAAGCTGGGAAGAACCGACGGAATCAGATGAGCGGTCTCAGGCGACCGACTTCAGGTGACCGGCCTCAGATGACGGGCCGGCTGGTGACCGGTTCGTCCGGCTTGCTGAACAGCTGCTTGGTCTTGGGGTCCAGGAAGATCAGGTAGAGGGCGAACAGCAGGGCGATGATCGCGGCGGCGTTGCGGGCCAGGGCCAGCGCCAGGCCCAGGTCCTGGCTCTGCAGGTACGGGAAGACCTCCAGCTGGTCGGAAATCGCGTAGACCATGAAGAACGAGACCATGAAGTACAGGGCCTTGACCTGCCAGTCGTCGCGGATACCGGTGACGGCGAAGAGCGGGATCAGCCACACCACGTACCAGGACTGGATCATCGGGGCGAGGAACACGACGGCGGCGAAGGCCAGGGTCAGGCGGCGCATCAGCCGGTCGTAGTCGCCGCGGAAAATCTGCCAGGCCACGATCCCCAGCGCCAGGACCTTACCGGCGTCGTACACGTACTTGGCCAGGCCCCAGCCGTCGAGGCCGAAGGCGTTGGAAATGGAGGCGACGATCAGCCCGACCAGGCCCACCGGGGCGTACCAGATCCAGATGCTGCCGGGGGCGGACAGGCCGTTGATCCAGCCGAAGCCGAAGCCGTTGACGGCGCTCATGGCGTAGAGCAGGCCCACGCTGATCCCGGCGGTCAGGGCCCAGAACACGAACTTCCGCGGCCACCCGGCGTTCTTGCCGGCCCACAGCAGCCCGATGAAGGGCAGGAAGACGATCGTGATCGGCTTGACCGCAATCGAGAGCGTCACCAGGACCAGACCCACCAGCACCCGCTTGGTGGCGCAGTAGTAAAGGCCGGCGAGGGCCAGGCCGATCATCAGCGCGTCGTTGTGGACGCTGGCGATGAAGTTGGTCAGGAACAGCGGGTTGGCGGCGGTCAGCCACAGGGCGCGGTGCGGGTTGACCCCGTGCAGTTCCGCGAGCTTCGGGACGTAGATGATGCAGAGCACGATCCCCACGAGGGCGGCCAGCCGGAACAGCATGATGCTGGCCTCCGGCTGGACGTTGGTGGACCACACGACGAACTGCTCAATCCAGAGGAATAGCTGGCCGTAGGGCACCGGCGCCTCGGTCCACATCTTGTCCGCGCCGAGCTGGAAGTAGTTGGAGAGCGCGGAGATGCCGTTCTCGTAGGGGTTGAAGCCCTCGACCATCAGCCGGCCCTGGCCGATGTAGGCATAGACGTCGCGGCTGAAGAGCGGCACGGAGAACATCATCGGCAGGCCCCACGCGACGACGGCGGTCATGGTCGCCTTCCGCGCACCGGCGCCCCAGTGCCGGACCCGCTGGCCCAGCCGCAGCCACGCCCGCACCAGCAGCATCCCGCCGACCGCCAGCAGCACGATGCACATGCCGACGCCCACGGCCTCGGTGCGCATCCAGATGAAGAGCGGCAGCCGGCGCAGTTCGGAGACCGGCGCCAGCCAGCCGACGCCGAGGGAACCGACGAACATGAACAGCGAGCCCAGGAATCCGGAGAGGATGGGTGAGCGTGCGTTGTCCACGTCGGCCGGGGCCGCCGCTGACGGTGCCCCGGAGGATGTCCGGGACGTACCGGCAGCCGTCTTCCCCGCCGCAGGTACAGGCGCCGTCATCTCAGGGGTGTCCAATCTGTCGAGTGCTGGTGGAGCCCACTCGTGGCCTGAAAGCCGGTCAGGGGCACGCCGCACGGAGGAAAAATTCCGACGGCCGCGTTGCCAAAATCGTAGCACCGGGCCCCTCCGGGGCGGCGGAACGGTAGGCTGGGCGCGTGCCTATATCTAATGAACGCATCGTGTGGATCGACTGCGAAATGACCGGCCTGGACACCAAGAATGACGCCCTGATCGAGGTGGCGGCCCTGGTGACCGACTCGGAACTGAATATCCTCGGCGACGGCGTCGACGTCGTCATCAAACCGGACGACGCCGCCCTGGCCCAGATGAACGACTTCGTGCGCGACATGCACACCCGCTCCGGACTGCTGGAGGAACTCCCGCACGGCAAGACCATGGCCGAGGCGCAGGAAATGGTGCTGGCCTACATCAAGAAGTGGGTGCCGGACCCGAAGAAAGCACCGCTCGGCGGCAACTCGGTGGGCACCGACCGCGTCTTCCTGGTCCGGGACATGCCGGACCTGGTTGAGCACCTGCACTACCGGGTGATCGACGTCAGCACCATCAAGGAACTCTCCCGCCGCTGGTACGCCCGCGCTTACTTCCAGTCCCCCGCCAAGCTCGGCGGCCACCGCGCCCTCGGCGACATCAAGGACTCCATCGACGAGCTCCGCTACTACCGGCAGGCCGTCTTCGTCCCGGCGCCCGGCCCGGACAGCTCCACCGCGCAGCGCATCGCCAAGGACGTCATGGCCACCTCGGGTGCCGCCCCCGGCAGCGCGCCGACGGACGCCGCGGACGACGCCGGGAACCCCGGAGGCGCCCCGGACGAGTCCCCCGCGGGTGCCCGGGCAGAGTAATCTGCCTCACGTTTCGGCCTTTTTTCGATGAAATCGCCGAAACTGGCAAAAGCACCCCCGCGAAGCAGGTAAGCTATTTGTCGTTGCCTTTCCGGAAGGCCGGTTCGCCGGTTCGCCTGACAGGCACATGGTGGGCGTAGCTCAGTTGGCAGAGCGCCTGGTTGTGGTCCAGGAGGTCGCGGGTTCAACCCCCGTCGCTCACCCTCACCGAGGACGGCACGATTGTCCGACCTTGCCAAAGGCCGCACCGGATATCCGGTGCGGCCTTTGCTGTTTGTCCCGAAAACGCATGGAAGGAACCGCGATGAGGCGCCAGCTCTTCGAAGAAGACCATGAGATGTTCCGCGAAATGGCGGCCGAGTTCAACGTCCGTGCCGTGGCCCCGCATTACGCGCAGTGGGACCGGGACCACATGATGCCGCGGGAGCTGTGGACCGCCGCCGGGGAACAGGGCCTGCTGGGGCTCGCCGTCCCCGAGGAGTTCGGCGGCCTCGGCATGACCGACTACCGGTTCCGCGCCGTGCTGGATGAGGAATTCGCCAAGAGCAACCACCTCGCCGTGGGCCTGGCCTTCCACCTGCACGACGACATGGTCCTGCCGCATCTGCTGGCCTACGGCTCGGAGGATTTGAAGCAGCGCTGGCTGCCCGGCATGGTTTCCGGCGAGACCGTCACCTCCGTGGCCTGGACCGAGCCGGGCGCGGGCTCCGACCTCCGCGGCGTCCGCACGAAGGCCGTCCGCGACGGCGATGACTGGCTGATCACCGGCCAGAAGACGTTCATCGGAAACGGCATCTCCGGCGACGCCGCCCTGGTCCTCGCCCGCACCGACGGCGGGAGCGGCCGCGGCGGCGCCGAGTCCTTCTCGCTCTTCATGGTCCGCAAGGGCGAGGGTTACACCACCGGAAACCAGCTCGACAAGATGGGCCTGAAGGCCTCCGACACCGCCGAGCTCTTCTTCGACAACGTCCGGGTCCCGCACGCCGACCTGGTCGGCGAGGTGGGCCAGGGGCTGCGCTACTGCGCCGGCCAGCTGCCGCAGGGCCGGCTGGGCATCGCCGTCGCCGGTTCCGCCGTCGCCCGGGCCGTCTACGAGGCGACCGTGCGATACACGAAGGACCGCAACGCCTTCGGCGAGCGGATCATCGATTTCCAGAACAGCCGCTTCGAACTCGCCGACATCCTCACCGAGGTCGAGGTCACCGAGTCCTACGTGGACCGGGCCATCACCGCGTTCAACGCCGGGGAACTCGACGCGTCCTCTGCCGCCCGGGTGAAGCTGTGGGCCTCCGAGCGGGCGAAGTCCGTCACGGACCGCTGCCTGCAGCTGCACGGCGGCTACGGCTACATCATGGAATACCCGGTGGCGCAGGCCTTCCTCGCCGCCCGCCTGCTGACCATCTTCGGCGGCACCAACGAGATCATGCGAGACGTCGTCGGCCGCGGCATCGCCGGCTGACCCGTCCCCTCCCCCGCACCACTCCGTCCCCCGCACCAAAGGAAGCTCCGCGCCATGACTGTCCTGCCCATCACCATCTGGGGCGAACCCGTGCTGCACCGCCGGGCCGCCGAGGTCGAGGTCTTCGACGACGAGCTGCGGACCCTGATCGCGGACATGTTCGAAACCAACGACGCCGCCAACGGCGTCGGCCTGGCCGCCCCGCAGGTGGGGGTCGGCAAGCGCCTCTTCGTCTACAAGTACGAGAACGACGATGGCGCGCCGCCCTCCGGTGTCGTGGTCAACCCGGTCCTCACCCTCTCCAAAGTCTCCGGGGCGCTCCCCGACCCCGACGAGGAAGAGGAAGGCTGCCTGTCCTTCCCGGGCGGCCACTACCCCCTCAAGCGGGCCGAATGGGCCCGCGTGCAGGGTTTCGACGGCGAGGGCAACCCGATCGAGTTCGAGGCGACGGGCTGGTTCGCCCGGGTCATGCAGCACGAATTCGACCACCTCGACGGCAAGCTGTACGTCAATCGCCTGATCGACCGGTACTCCCGCAAGGCGATGAAGCAGGCCAAGAATAGCGGCTGGGGCGTCCCGGGCCTGACCTGGATGCCCGGCGTGGACCCGGACCCCTTCGGGCACTAACCGGAGAGGACCCGGGACACCGGCGGCCGCCGCTCCTATGCTTGGCAGCATGGAAGCCACTCTGCCCGCCCCGGCGAAGCCCATCCTGACACTCACCATCAATCCGGCGCTGGACGTCAGCACCACCACGGAGCAGGTCACCAGCGGCCATAAGCTGCGCTGCGGCCCCAGCCGCCTGGATCCTGGCGGCGGCGGCATCAACGTGGCCCGCGTGGTCCAGCGCCTCGGCGGCCGGCCCCTGGCCATCTACACCGCCGGCGGGCCCACCGGCGAGGCCTACCGCCGCCTGGTCGAGGCGGAGCGGCTGCCCGCCCTGGTGGTCCCGATCCAGGGCAGCACCCGGCAGGACTTCACCGTGGACGAGACCGGCAGCGGCGAGCAATTCCGCTTCGTCCTCCAGGGCCCCGAGCTCAGCGAACCCGAATGGCGCCTCTGCCTGGGGTTGGTGGCCGACGCCATCCAGCCCGGCGGCTACGTGGTGGCCAGCGGCAGCCTGCCGCCGGGCGTGCCTGAGGACTTCTACGCCCGGATCGCCCGCCTGGCCCGGGAGCAGGGCGCCCGCTGCGTGGTGGACGCCTCAGGTCCCGCCCTGGCCGCGGCCCTGGCCGAGGGCGTCTTCCTGGTCAAACCCAGCCGGCGGGAATTGGGCCTGCACTTCGGCGCCACCCTGAAAGATGAGCAGGCCGAACTCGACGCCGCCGCCGCGCTGGTGGCGGACGGCTCCGCCGAGAACGTGGCTCTGACCCTCGGCGGGGCCGGCGCCGTACTCGCCTCGGCGGCGGGGACGCTGCGCCTGGCCGTCCCGAAGGTGGAGGTCCGCAGCACCGTGGGTGCCGGAGACAGCTTCCTCGCGGCATTCGTCCTGCGGCTGGCGCAAGGGCTGGACAGCGCCGCCGCGTTCCGCTCCGCCGTCGCGGCGGGCAGCGCAACGGTCACCACCCCGGCCACCGAGCTCTGCCACCGGGACGACGTCGAGCGGCTGGAAGCCGAACTGGCCCGGCAGGAGTTCAGCCTGGCCTGATGGTGGGTTGGCCGGATTGTTGGTTGGCCTGATGGTCGATTGATCCGGGCAGCTTCCGAGCACCCGCCGCATCGCCTCCTTTTCCGCCGCCGTCACCCACAGGGCGTAGGCCGCCTTCACCGAGACCTGGCGGGCGACGTAGTGGCAGCGGAAGGCCTTGTTGGGCGGGAGCCAGCCGGCGGCGTCCGAGGAGCTTTTGTCCTGGTTGGCAGGGCCGTCCGCAGCAACCAGGTTCAGCGGGTCGTTGGCGAGGTGTGTGCGCTGCAGGGCAGTGAGCTGCTGCGCGCCGGTCTGCCACGCGTCGCCGAGCGCCACGACGTGGTCGATCTGGATGGCTTTGCTGGACTCGGCCCCACGTCTGAAGGCGGTCTGCCGGCCGGTATAGGGCTCTCGAAAACTGCCGGACCCGATCCGGCAGCGGGACCCGTCCGTGAAACGGGCGTCGGCCATGTCCCTCCGCAGGATGTCGTTTCGGGTGTCGCAGCCGTTCCGGTCGACGTCGAGCCACGCCTGTTCAAACGCCGCCCGGTCATAACTGGCGGCGGGATCCCGAATCCTGACCGGCAGTGATTCCAGCAGGTCCGCGGCCCGGCCCGCCGGCACCGCCCGCACCGAGGCGACGGGAGTCATCCACGCCGCCACCACCGGGGCGTCCGAGGGCCCGTCGGAGAACCCGCCGCCGAAGCGGAACTGGCCATCGGCAAAGAACCAGACCAGCGCCAGGAGGACGGCCAGCGCGGCGGCCGCCAGGACAATCCACGCTTGGCGGGACCGCCGTCGTGCCCTCCGGTACTGCGCCCACGTGACGCTCACGCGGTCTCCGCGGGGTCCGGTGCCGGGCGCTGGTTTTCCATCACGGGAATAGCCTAGGCCGCTCCCCGCCCCGGGCCGCGGTTATGCACAGTGTGGAGGGAAGGTCTCCCGCGGGGCACCGGGCTACTGTTCGCGGGTGACGCGGCGGAGGTCCTCCTCCGCGAGGTTCGACAGGGCCTCCAGCTGGGCGACCCGGGCGTCGTCGATCTCGCCGGCTTCACGTTTGGCGCGGGCGTCGTCGAGGAGCCGCTTGGCTTCCTTGGCATTGCGCCGGGCCACATCGAGGGCGTGTTCAAGGGTGGTTTCGTGCTCCGTAGCCTGGTTCTGTTCCATGGCTCCCATTGTGGTTCGCTTTCCCGGCCGTTTCCAGAGAACCGGCCGGGAAAGCGCTCCGTGTCGGTGACTTAGCCGACCTCGACGGGCAGGCCAGCGGCCTCAAGGGTGGCGACGGCGTCCTTGGCGGGGAACGACGGCGGGTTGACCCCGGCCATTTCCTCCATGACCCGGACCACCTGGCAGCTGTAGCCGAACTCGTTGTCATACCAGACGTAGAGGACGAGGTTCTTGTCGTTGGAGATCGTGGCGAGCCCGTCCACGATGCCGGCGCGGCGGGAGCCGACGAAGTCGGTGGAGACCACCTCGGGAGAGTCGATGTAGTCGATCTGCTTCCGCAGCTCGGAGTGCAGCGACATCTCACGCAGGTAGTCGTTGACTTCGTCCTTGGTGGTGCCGTTCTCGAGGTTCAGGTTCAGGATGGCCATGGAGACGTCCGGGGTGGGGACGCGGATGGCGTTGCCGGTGAGCTTGCCCTGGAGTTCGGGGAGGGCCTTGGCGACGGCCTTGGCGGCACCGGTCTCGGTGATGACCATGTTCAGCGCTGCTGAGCGTCCGCGCCGGTCGCCCTTGTGGAAGTTGTCGATCAGGTTCTGGTCGTTGGTGAAGGAGTGGACGGTCTCCACGTGGCCGTGGATGACGCCGTAGCGGTCGTTGATCGCCTTCAGCACCGGGGTGATGGCGTTGGTGGTGCAGGACGCGGCGGTGACGATCTTGTCCTCGTCGGTGATCGCGGCGTGGTTGATGCCGTGCACGATGTTCTTCAGGTCGCCCTTGCCCGGTGCGGTGAGCAGGACCCGGGACACGCCCTTGCTCTGCAGGTGCTGGGAGAGGCCCTCGGCGTCACGCCAGCGGCCGGTGTTGTCGACCACCAGCGCATCGTGGATGCCGTAGGCGGTGTAGTCGACGGTGGCGGGGTTGTCCGAGTAGATGACCTGGATCTGCACGCCGTTGGCGGTGATGGTGTCGTTCTCGAGGTCAACCTTGATGGTGCCCTCGAAGGAGCCGTGGACGGAGTCGCGGCGGAGCAGGCTGGCGCGCTTGGCCAGGTCATTGTCCGAGCCCCGGCGCACCACGATCGCACGCAGGCGCAGGCCATGGCCGCCGCCGGCCTTTTCGATCAGGAGGCGGGCCAGGAGGCGTCCGATGCGGCCAAAGCCGTAGAGCACGACGTCGGTGCTGGTGCGGTCATCGCCGCCGCGCTTGCCGACAACCTCGGCGAGTTCTTCGCGGAGGAACTCGTCCAGGCTGACGCCGTCGCCCTCGGCGCGGTACTTTTCGGTCAGGCGGGCGATGTCGATGGCCGCGGCGCCGAGATCCAGCTTGGTGAGCGCGTCCAGCAGCGGGGCGGTCTCCTCGAGGCGGAGTTCCTCCTTGCTCATCCGGCGGGCGAAGCGGTGCGCCTTCAGGATGTTCATGGTGGACTTGTTGATCAGGCTCCGGCCGTGAATGGAGGTCACCACGTTGTTTTCGCGGTACAGCCGGCCGATCACCGGAATCATGGCCTCGGCGAGCGCCTCCCGGCCCATCCACGTATCAAGACAAGAATCTGACGTCTGGCTCACAGAACTACCTTCCTAAAATCCACCGCATACGTCCTCGTGTGCGGAAGTCGGCCGCCGGCGGGTCTCCGGAACCTTCTCGCTGCGGGGATTCGGTCCACCCCGGCGAGCGCGTGACCGCAAAGAAAAAGCCACCGGCTGCGAACGCAGACCCGATGGCTGAACCTCTACGTTCACGCTCCATTCTAGGGCGGACCCCCTCCCCCTACCGGCCGGTACAGGGTGAAATCACTCACATCGGATTGCCGGGGTTTCCCGGCACCACTGGCCTAGGATGGCGGCATGGGACTCATCGTTGCACTTCTTGTCATCTGGCTCATCCTCTCGATCCTTGGCTTCGTGGTGAAGGGCCTGCTGTGGCTGGCCATCATCGGCCTGGTCCTCCTGGTCGCCACCGCCGTGTGGGGCTGGATCAAACGCAAAGCCTGACCCGCACGTCCACCAACGGCTGAGGGCCGGCACCGCATGGTGCCGGCCCTCAGCCGTTGTCCTGCTCTAAGTCGTGGGATGGGTTGACCGATACGCCGGGTTCTGTGGTCCCGGGCCGTTGCCGGCACGGGAATAGCGGCCATCCATCTACGAACGCCGTTGCCGACGCCCTCCAGCAGCCTACCCGGACACTCGGGCGGGCAGCCCTCAAACGTGTCCTGTCTGGCCTTGCTCCGGGTGGGGTTTACCTAGCCTTCCCGGTCACCCGGGAAGCTGGTGGTCTCTTACACCACCGTTTCACCCTTACCCGGCCGCGGAACCGTGCAAACACGGCGCCGCCCCGGGCGGTCTGTTCTCTGTGGCACTGGCCTGCGGGTTACCCCGAGTGGGCGTTACCCACCACCCTGCCCTGCGGAGCCCGGACGTTCCTCGAGTCACTTGCGTGACGCGCGGCCGCCTGGTCAACCCATCCGCTGACCATTCTACGGTCTGGCCGGCAGGCCGTTCGCCCCGGATCCTTCCGCCCCGGCCGGTGGGAGAATGGAAACAGGCACCCCACCGTCCAAGGAAGCGATCCGGATGGACTTCACCGCCGTCGTCATATGGCTGATCGTCGCCGTCCTCGTGCTGATCGCCGCCCGTTCCTCGATCAGGATCGTCCGTCAGTATGAGCACGGCGTTCTCTTCCGCCTGGGCCGGGTAATCGGCGTGCGGATGCCGGGGCTGCGCTTCATCATCCCGGTCGTCGACCGGCTGCAGCTGGTCAGCCTCCGGATCGTGACCATGCCCATCCAGTCCCAGGGGATCATCACCCAGGACAACGTCAGCGTGGATATCTCCGCTGTCGCCTATTACCGCGTCATCGACGCCGTGAAGTCCGTCGTCGCGATCGAGAACGTCGCCGCCGCCATCAACCAGATCGCCCAGACCACGCTCCGTAAGGTGGTGGGCCGGCACAGCCTGGACCAAACGCTCTCCGAGACCGAGCGCATCAACGGGGATATCCGGGAGATCCTGGACGCCCTGACCCTGGAATGGGGCGTCGAGGTGACCCTGGTGGAGCTCAAGGACATCCAGCTGCCCGAGAGCATGAAGCGGGCCATGGCCCGGCAGGCCGAGGCGGAGCGGGAGAAGCGGGCCAAGATCATCGCCGCCGAGGGCGAATCGATCGCGGCCGCTGCCCTCGGCGAGGCCTCGGACATGATGATGGAGCACCCGCTCGCCCTGCAGCTGCGGAACCTGCAGTCTCTGGTGGAGATCGCGGTGGACAAGAACTCCACGGTCGTCTTCCCGGCACCTCTCATGAGCACCATCGGAGAGCTCTCGGCCTTCCTCGCCCGGGAGAACCAGGCCGCGGCGGCCGCCGCCCGGACGGCAGCCACGCCGCCGGCCCCTCCCCCGCCCAGCTAGGCGCGCCACCACCTTCACGAGGCCCGGCAGCCGTCACCAGGCCGGATCCGGGTGACGAAGCCGCGCCGGTAGGATCGTACGGTGCTGATTCTGCTCCCGCCCTCCGAGGGTAAGACCCCCGCAAGCCGCGGCGACGCCGTCGACCCCTCGTCGCTGAGTTTTCCCGCCCTGAACGACGGGCGGGCGCAGGTGCTGGAGGCCCTCGGCACGGTCAGTGCGCACGAGGACGCCTTATCGCTGCTGGGTGTAGGAGCCTCGCTGAGCGCCGACGTCGAACGCAACACCAGGCTGCACGCCGAGCCCGCCGCGCCCGCCCACCAGGTCTACTCCGGGGTGCTCTACGACGCCCTGGGCTACTCTTCGCTGACCCCGGCGCAGCGGAAGAAGGCCGACGCGTCCGTGCTGGTGGTCTCCGCGCTTTGGGGCGCCATCCGGTTCGGCGACCGGGTGCCGGCCTACCGGCTCTCGATGGGCACGGCGCTCCCCGGAATCGGGCGCCTGGCCTCCTACTGGAAACCGCAGATCACCGCAGCTTTGGCCGGGGAGACCGACGGCGAGCTCCTGGTGGACTGCCGCTCCAGCACCTACGCGGCCGCCTGGGCCCCGCCGCCGGAGCGTACCGTTGCCGTGAATGTGTTCGCCGAGGTCAACGGGGTGCGCAAGGTGGTCAGCCACTTCGCCAAGCACACCCGCGGCGAGCTGGCCCGGCACCTGCTGACCCGGCGCGGCAGGGCTCCGCAGACCCCCGCGCAGCTGCAGAAGGCGGCGGCCGAGAAGTGGCCGGCGGAACTGGTCCCCGGTACGGCCCGGAAGCCGCACACGCTGAACCTGCTCCTGCCGGGCTAGGCCGCCGTCAGGCCCATTCGGCGGAGCGGACCAGGATGCAGCCGGAGTCAGGGCAGAAGACGATGTCGTCCTCCGCGGCGGCCTTGATCTCGGCCAGGTCGCCGGGGCTCAGCTGCATGCCGGAGCCCTCCGAGGTGCCGTGGAACAGCCGGGCGGCGCCGACGCCGCGTTTGGCCAAAGTCTTTTCGTAGATCGCCAGCATGCCCTCGTCCAGGCCTGCCGCAAACTCTGCCCGCTGCCCGCGGACCACGGTGTGTTCCGCGGCAACCTCGGCGAGCTTCTCGTCGATCTCGGCGCGGATGCCGGCGAACGAGCCCTGGATGTCGTCGACAATCTGCTGCTGCTCCGCCTGGCGCAGGCGCAGAGCATCCAGCCGCTCCAGGACTTCGAGCTCCACGTCCTCCAGGTCCGAGCGGCGCTTGTTCAGGGACGCGATGTCCTTCTGCAGGGCCACCAGGTCCTTGGACAGACCGGTCCCGCTGTTCAGCCGGGCCTCGTCGCGGGTGATCCGGGAGGCCACCTGCTCGACGTCTGCCTCGGCGCGTTTGAGCTCCAGTTCCGCGTCGGCGACGGCCACCTTCGCCGCGCCGAGCTCACCGTTGGCCACGCCCAGGGCGGCCTCCAGGTCGGTGATGCGGGAGTCGCCTTCGAGGCTGCGGCGGCGGTTGGAGAGTGACTTCAGTTTCGCGTCGAGCGCCTGCAGCTCGAGTAACTTCATCTGTTCCGCCGGGGCTGCCTTGGCCACTGTTTCCTCCGAGTGTCTGTCGTCCGGCCGTGCCGGGCACCTGAACGGCGCTCCCTCGACTCTAGCGCGTGGCATGCCCTGCGCTCACCCGGGGCTCCACGCATGCCAGGCCCAACGCAGACCAACGCAGACCTCAGCCGGACTCAGCCGGGAGTGAGGATGAAGTCCCACGGGTCGCTGTTGGTGGTGCTGACCCGGATCTCGACGTCGTGGCCCTGGTCCGCCAGGACGTTACCCAGCGCCTCGGCCGCCGCAGGGAGCCAGAGCCATTCGCTGGCGAAGTGCGAGACGTCGATCAGGTAGGGGCGGTCGTTAAGCGCGGCCTCGCGGGCCTCGGAGGCAGGGTGGTGGCGCAAGTCGGCGGTGACATAGACGTCGGCGTTGCTGGCCCGCACCTGATCGAAGAGCGAGTCGCCGGCCCCGCCGCAAACCGCCACCCGGCGCACCAGGCCGTCGCGGTCGCCGGAGACGCGGACACCGCCGGCGACGGCGGGCAGGATGCCGAAGACACGGGCGGCGAAGTCACCCAGGGTCTCGACGTCGGCGAGGTCGCCGACCCGTCCGATGCCTTCCTCGGGGAGCCCGTTCGCCGCCTGGGTCAGGGGCTGGACGTCCTGCAGGCCGAGCGCGTCAGCCAGCACGTCGGAGACACCTCCCACGGCGGAGTCGCCGTTGGTGTGCACGGTCAGCAGCGCGGTACCGGTTTCGATCAGGCGGTGCACCGCCCGGCCCTTGGGCGTGTTGGCCGCCACCGAGGTCACGCCCTTGAGCAGCAGGGGGTGGTGGGTGATGAGCAGTTCCGCTCCCCACTCCACGGCCTCCTCGATCACTTCGAGGGTGGGGTCGACGGCGAAGAGCACGCGGGTGACCGGCGCGGACGGGTGTCCGGCCACCAGGCCCACCTCGTCCCAGCCTTCGGCCAGGGATTCGGGCCAGAGTTCCTCGACGGCCACCTGGACGGCGCCGAGGGTGGCGCCGTTGTCCCCGGCATCGGCGGTCTCATCGGTGCCCTCGTGGCGGGCTGTCCCGGCGTCGGCGGTTCCTGCTGTGTCAGGGGTGTTCCCGGTGCTTCCCGTGGGAGCGGCATCGTCCGGGGCGGGGCCGGCGGGCGGGGCTGAAGCGTCCGTATCCTCTGGTTCCATACCCACATTCTTACCCTATTGACCGTCCGGGACGCCCTGCGGGAATGATCCGGACGGTTCATCCATTGAACAAGGAGGATCCCGTACGGACGATCCCGCACGGGCCGAAAGGAACAGCATGCAGGAAACCAAGACAGGAGAACGCGTGGACACCGACGTCGTGAACGGCAGCAGCGAACGGACCTTTGTGCTGGGTGGCGGCTGCTTCTGGTGCCTGGACGCCGTGTACCAGAAGACCCGAGGCGTGACCTCGGTGGTCTCGGGCTACACCGGCGGTCACGACCGAAACCCCGACTACTACTCGGTCTGCTCCGGGACCACCGGCCACGCGGAAGTGGTGGCGGTCAGCTTCGACGAATCCGTCATCCCGGCGGAGGTCATCCTGGACATGTTCTTCGCCCTGCACGATCCCACCACGCTGAACCGGCAGGGGTACGACGTCGGCACGCAGTACCGCTCGTCCATGTTCTACGAGACCACGGAGGAGAAGATCCTGTTCGAGGAGGCCATCGAGCGGAACCAGGAGCTGTGGGCCAACCCGATCGTCACCGAGGTCAGCCGGTTGCCGGTCTTCCACGTGGCGGAGGATTTCCACCAGGATTACTTCGCGAAGAACCCGGACCAGGGCTACTGCCAGGTGATTATCAACCCGAAGCTGGCGAAGGCAAGGAAATATTACTCCGCATGGCTTAATGCTTAGCCGGGCTTCTCGCGCCCTCAATAAGCTGACCCTAGAATTCCCTCCTCACAGATAGGCACATTTCCCCATGGCACGAATCTATGACGACGTAACCCAGCTTGTCGGCGGCACCCCGCTGGTCCGCCTGAACCGGCTGTCCGAGGGCCTGGACGCAACCGTGGCCGTGAAGCTGGAGTTCTACAACCCGGCCAACAGCGTCAAGGACCGGATCGGCGTCGCCATCATCGACGCCGCGGAGAAGTCCGGCGCCCTCAAGCCCGGCGGCACGATCGTCGAGGGCACCTCCGGCAACACCGGCATCGCCCTGGCCATGGTCGGCGCGGCCCGCGGCTACAAGGTCATCCTCACCATGCCGGAGACCATGTCCACCGAGCGCCGCGTCATGCTGCGCGCCTACGGTGCCGAGATCGTCCTGACGCCAGGTTCCGAGGGCATGCGCGGCGCCGTCGAAAAGGCGCAGGAGATCGTCGCCAACACCGAGAACTCCATCTGGGCCCAGCAGTTCGCCAACGAGGCCAACCCCGCCGTCCACCGCCGCACCACGGCCGAGGAGGTCTGGGAGGACACCGACGGCAAGGTGGACATCTTCGTCGCCGGCGTCGGCACCGGCGGAACCGTCACCGGCGTCGGCCAGGTCCTCAAGGAGCGCAAGCCCGGCGTGCAGATCGTCGCCGTCGAACCCAAGGACTCCCCCATCCTCAACGGCGGCGCCCCCGGCCCGCACAAGATCCAGGGCCTGGGCGCGAACTTCGTCCCCGAGATCCTCGACACCACCATCTACGACGAGGTCATCGACGCCTCCCTCGAGGACTCCGTCCGGGTGGCCCGGGACCTCGGCGTCAAGGAAGGCATCCTCGGCGGCATCTCCTCCGGTGCGATCGTCTGGGCCGCGCTGGAACTGGCCAAGCGGCCGGAGAACGCCGGTAAGCTGATCGTTGCCGTGGTCTGCGATTTCGGGGAGCGCTACATCTCCACCGTGCTGTACGACGACATCCGCGGCTGACCCTAACGCGGCCGCATTCTCAGAAAGAATTTTGTGGGCTTTTTCGCACGACTCAAGGAAGACCTCGACACCGCCCGGTCCCACGACCCGGCGGCGCGAGGCTCTTTCGAAAACTTCTTCGCCTACTCGGGGCTGCACGCAATCTGGGCCCACCGGCTCACCCACCGCTTGTGGCAGAACCCGTCGCTGCGGTTCCCGGCGCGGCTGATCTCCCAACTGGCCCGGTTCATGACCGGCATCGAGATCCATCCGGGCGCCACGATCGGCCGGCGGTTCTTCATTGACCACGGCATGGGCGTGGTGATTGGCGAGACGGCGGAAATCGGCGAAGACGTGATGATCTACCACGGCGTCACCCTCGGTGGTCGCTCGCTGGCGAAGATCAAGCGGCACCCCACCATCGAGGACCGCGTCGTGATCGGCGCCGGCGCCAAGGTCCTGGGCCCTATCACCATCGGCCGGGACAGCGCCATTGGCGCGAACGCCGTCGTGGTCAAAGACGCCCCGGCCGAATCGATCCTGACCGGCGTGCCCGCCACCTGGCGGCACCGCGACGCCCAGCGCGAGACCAAGAAGGCCGTCGACCCGGCCGAGTACCTGATCGAATACCGCATCTAGGGTTAAACCACTGCGGCCGCCGCCCCGGACTCCCGGGACGGCGGCCGCAGCCGTTTAAGCGCTAGTGGGTGTCCACGGCCTCAACCTCGGACTTGTCCTCGCCCCACAGGGTGTGGAACGTGCCCTCGGAGTCGACGCGCCCGTAGGTGTGGGCGCCGAACAGGTCGCGCTGGCCCTGGATCACGGCGGCCGGCAGGCGCTTGCGGCGCAGGCCGTCGTAGTAGGCCAGCGAGGAGGAGAACACCGGCACCGGGATGCCCAGCTGCACCGCGGTGGCCACCACGCGGCGCCACGCCGGCAGGGCGTCGGCGATCGCGGCGGTGAACGCAGGGGCGAAGAGCAGGTTGGCCGGCTTCTCATCGGCGGAGTACGCCTTGGTGATGTCCTTGAGCAGTTCGGCGCGGATGATGCAGCCGCCCCGCCACAGGGAGGCGATCTCATCCAGCTTCAGCTCCCAGCCGTATTCCTTCGCGGCGGAGGTGAGCATGTCCAGGCCCTGCGCGTAGGAGACCAGCTTGGAGGCGTAGAGCGCCTGGCGTACGTCCTCTACAAAGGTCTCGGGGACCTCGACGTCGGCCTCTCCCCCGGCGAGCAGCTCCTGGGCCAGCTTCCGCTGGCCGGCCTGGGAAGACAGCGCCCGGGCGAAGACGGACTCGGCGATGCCGGAGACCGGGGATCCCAGCTCCAGGGCGGAGATGACCGTCCAGCGGCCGGTGCCCTTCTGGCCGGCGGCGTCCACGACGACGTCGACGAACGGCTTGCCGGTTTTGGCGTCGACGTGGCCCAGGACCTCGGCGGAGATTTCAATCAGGAAGGAGGCAAGGTCGCCCTTGTTCCATTCGGCGAAGATCTTGGACTGCTCGGCCGGTTCGATGCCCGCGCCGGAGCGGAGCAGGTCGAAGGCCTCGCCGATGACCTGCATGTCGGCGTACTCGATGCCGTTGTGGACCATCTTGACGAAGTGGCCGGCGCCGTCGGTGCCGATCCAGGCGCAGCAGGGCTGGCCGTCCACGTGGGCGGAGATCTTCTCCAGGAGCGGGCCAAGGGCCTCGTAGGACTCCTTGGAGCCGCCGGGCATGATCGAGGGTCCGTTGAGGGCACCCTCCTCGCCGCCGGAGACGCCGATGCCGACGAAGTGCAGGTCCTTCTTGGCGAGGGCGGCCTCGCGGCGGCGGGTGTCCTCATAGTGCGAGTTGCCGGCGTCGATGATGATGTCGCCGGGTTCGAGCAGCGGCTCAAGCTGTTCGATGACGGAGTCGACCGGCTTGCCGGCCTTGACCATGATCAGGACGCGGCGGGGCTTCTCCAGCGAGTCAACGAGTTCCTGCAGCGTTTCGGTCCGGACGAAGTCGCCCTCGGAGCCGTGCTTCTCAAGGAGCGCGTCGGTCTTTTCCACCGAGCGGTTGTGGAGGGCGACCGTGAAGCCGTTACGGGCGAGGTTACGGGCGAGGTTTGCCCCCATCACCGCAAGGCCGGTGACACCGATGTGTGCTGACATCAAATCTCCAATTCATTGGGTGCAACGAGTGCAGTTGGCTGGCCGAAGACGGCGCCTCTTAGACAGTCTATGATTTTCGGCCGGGACCGCGCCCGTTCGCGGCTCCTGTGACGGGCACGCCACTATGCTTACGACTATGTCGACCAGCCTCCACCATCAAGCCATCGAGCATCTGGGAACCCGGATTGTCAGGGGCGAGCTCCCGACCGGCCATGTGATGCTCGCCGAGCACCTGGAGGACGAACTCAAGGTCTCCCGCTCCGTGGTCCGCGAGGCGGTCCGGGTGCTGCAGTCCCTCGGCCTGGTCGAGACTATCAAGCGGGTGGGAATCCGGGTGCTGCCGGCCAACCGCTGGAACCCCTTCGACCCGTCGGTGATCCGGTGGCGCCTGGCCGGCGAGGGGCGGGGCGCCCAGCTCCGCTCGCTCGCGGAGCTGCGCACGGCGGTGGAACCCGTCGCAGCCGAGCTGGCCGCGGCCAACGCACCCGATGACATCCGCAGCGAGCTGGTGGAAATCTCCCACGCCATGCGGGAAGCGGGCGTGGCCGGGGACGTCCCGAGGTTCCTGGACCTCGACATCAGGTTCCATTCGCTGCTGCTCACGGGGTCCGGGAACGAGATGTTCGCCAACCTTGTGGGGCAGGTGGCGGAAACGCTGACCGGGCGGACCATGCACGGGCTCATGCCCGACCATCCGCAGACCTACGCGCTGCAGTGGCACGTGGATGTCGCGGAGGCCATCGCCACCGGCAACGGGCCGGCGGCGCGGGAGGCCTCGGACAAGATCATGCACGAGACCATCGCGGACATGGAGCCGAGCTGGCGGGACCAGCCCCGGGTTTTCGTCCCCGTCCGGCCCGCCTGATCCGGAGCCGGTGACTGGCCTCCCGAATTAGTCCCGACACTGGGCTAATTCAACCGCTTTCAGTTTCACATTTCGTCTCATTTCCGGTATCTTTTTCTCAAGCCCTCCACCGCGGCATCCCCCAATAGCCGCGGTGGAGGGCTTTTCCAATGCCCGGAATTCGGCCCGGAACAGGGCCTCACGCCGCGTCGGCCACCAGGTCCCTGAGCCGCCACCCGCCGCCGAGGCCGTCGCGGATCAGTTCCATGGTGGTCAGCGCCGATCCGGCATTGCGGCCCAGCCGCGCCTGGACCTGCCAGACCTCCACGTCCACCCGGCCGAGGCCCCGCGGCATCCGCCGCTCGGCCTCCCACCAGCTCACCCGCTCGAACCAGCGGACCGGGTCCGCGCCGATGATCCATTCCCGGCCGCCGCGGATCACGGTGTGGGGGCGCCCGTCCGGGCCGGCTGTGACGAGTACGTGTTCCATGCCGCTGACGCTATGGCCAGGCACCGACATTTATCCGGGACCGGCCGCCGTGGTTTACGGCCTGACCTCCACCGGTCCCCCGGGCCGGACCGCAGGCAAAGAAAAACCCCGCCGCGGCTGCCTTTCGGCTCCCGCGACGGGGTTCATGATGGTGGGTCCTACCGGGATCGAACCGATGACATCCACGGTGTAAACGTGGCGCTCTACCAGCTGAGCTAAAGACCCATCACGCCGGTTTCCGCGCCTCGGCACGTCAACCAACGAACATTGACCTTACCCGAAACGCGGGCTCCTGCGCCAATCGGTGCGGTCACGGAACGCCGGGTCAGAGGGCGGGGAGCTCGGCCTCGAGCCAGGTCAGGGACTCGCTGACGCCGGCCTCCAGCTTGATGGTCGCCAGGTCGTCGCCGCGGGTCTGGCCGCGGTTGATGATCACGACCTCCTTGCCCTGCTTGACGGCGTGGCGGACGAAGCGCAGCCCGCTCATCACGGTCAGCGAGGAACCGGCCACCAGCAGCGCGCCGGCGGAGTCCACTATGGCGTAGGAACGCTCCACCCGGTCCTTGGGCACGTTCTCGCCGAAGTAGACGAAGTCGGGTTTCAGGGTGCCGCCGCAGGCCGGGCAGATCGCGACAACGAACTCGCTGATCAGCGCCTCGTCCTCCACGGTGGCGTCCGCGTCCGGGGCGGCCTCCACCACGCCGCCGGCGAGGGCGGCGTCGAGGAATCCGGGGTTGAGTTCCTCCAGCACCCCGGCCAGCAGGGTCCGGCTGTAGCTGCGGCCGCAGGCCAGGCACACCACCCGGTCGAAGCGGCCGTGCAGGTCCACGACGTTCCGGCTGCCGGCGTCCTCGTGCAGCCGGTCCACGTTCTGGGTGATCAGGCCGGTGAGCAGCCCGCGCTGCTCCATCCGGGCCACGGCCGTGTGGCCGTCGTTGGGGTCGGCCCGGCGGAGGTGGGACCAGCCGATGTGGTTCCGGGCCCAATAGCGCTGCCGGTTATCCGGCGAACCGATGAACTCCTGGTATGTCATGGGCGCGCGCGGCGCCGCGCCGGGGCCGCGGTAGTCGGGGATGCCCGAGTCGGTGCTGAGACCGGCGCCGGTAAGCAACGCGAAGCGTTTCCCGGCGAGGACCCCGTGGATCTCCTGCAGGACCTTGAGCTCGTCGCGGGCCGGCTCCGCGGGCGTGACGGGGGGCAGGCTCGCAAATCCCGTCATCCCCACCCCGGGCCGCCGCTGCCTCATGCCGTTTCCGGTCCCCGGCTGTAGGACGGGTCCGTGGAGGGGGCGGGGGAACCGCCGGACAGTTCCGCGAGGGCCGCCCGGTAACCGGCGAAGTCACGCGCCTGGCCCCGGGGATTGACCACGACGTACCGGACAGTGCCGGCCGCGTCGATGATGAACGTCCCGCGCAGGGCCATGCCGCTCTCCGGGTCGAACACCCCGTACCGCTCCGCCACCGCTCCGTGCGGCCAGAAGTCCGCCAGCAGGTCGAAGCTGTAGCCCTCCTTCTCGGCGTAGGCGCGCTGGGCGAACTTGCTGTCCACCGAGATGCCCAAAACCACGGCGTCGGCGTCCTCGAAGACGGCAAGGTTGTCCCGCAGTTCGCACAGTTCGCCCGTGCAGATGCCGGAGAAGGCGAACGGGAAGAACACCAGCACCACGTTGCGGCCGCGCAGTTCGGAGAGCCGGACGGGTTCCCCGAACTGGTTCACCAGCTCGAAGTCCGGTGCCGGCTGCCCGACGGCGGGCACGGTGCCGGCCTCCGGGGCGGGAGCCTGCACCGGCGCGGAACCGGTCACTTGTTCTTCCGGGTCACCAGCCGGGTGGCGCTCCAGTCCTGGGAGACGCCGGCGGAGGTGGTGCAGTGCAGGCCGGCGGTGGGCGCCGCTTCCTGCAGTTCCGAGGGCGAGACATAGCCGGTGCGGCCCTTCTTCGGGGTCAGCACCCAGACCACACCGCCGTCCGTCAGGGAGGTCAGGGAGTCCACCAGCGTGTCCACCAGGTCACCGTCACCGTCGCGCCACCAGAGGATGGCCGCGTCGACCACCTCGTGGTCGTCCTCGTCGAAGATCTCGGACCCGGTGAGGTCCTCGATGTCATCACGCAAGTCGAAGTCGACGTCGTCGTCGTAACCGAACTCCTGAATCAGATCCCCGTTCTTGAAACCCAATCTTTCCGCCACATTTACCGAAGTGGCGGCGTCGGCCTCGCTCACGTGCTGCTCCTATGCTGTTGATGCGTCTGTTGGTGCCTGCCGGCAGAATGCCCGCTGTGTCCGATAGTGACACATTCCTTGGTGCTAGTGATTTCCATTACTCCAAGCCAACACCCTTTGTGCGTCCGCTTCAAGCTGTGGGCCCCGCGATCCGCCATATTCTGCGTCACACCGGGGCGGCGGCGGCTACGCATCCGCGGACGCGCAAGGCTAGAGTGGCTGATGACGACCATGCCTGCGCGGACAACCGACCGCTCCCACTGTCAGGCCTGGTTGTGATTGGACCAAGCCCGGCGTACAGGACCGGGCTGCTGTTACCGATATGTCGCACACGTCGCGTTCACGCCAGGCAGTCACCCTGCCCGGAGCTGAGGGTGCCGGTGAATGCGCTCAAAGAGAGGTTGGACGTGGCTGCAGGAGAAGATACCTCCCATATCCTCAGCGGGTTGACTAACCAGCTGCCTGATCGTGATCCGGAAGAGACCGCCGAATGGCTGGAGTCCCTGGACACCCTGATTCAGGAACAGGGCACGGAGCGTGCCCAGTACATCATGCGCAGCCTGCTTCAGCGGGCCGGCGCCCAAAGCGTGGGCGTGCCGATGGTGACCACCACGGACTACGTCAACACCATCCCGGTGGACCAGGAAGCCCCGTTCCCCGGCGATGAGGAAATCGAACGCAAGTACCGCGCCTGGCTGCGCTGGAACGCCGCGATCATGGTGCACCGCTCGCAGCGGCCCGAAATCGGCGTCGGCGGCCACATTTCCACCTACGCCGGTGCCGCGACCCTCTACGAGGTCGGCTTCAACCACTTCTTCCGCGGCAAAGACCACCCGGGCGGTGGCGACCAGGTTTTCTTCCAGGGCCACGCCTCCCCCGGCATGTACGCCCGCGCCTTCCTCGAGGGCCGGCTGAGCGAGGAAGACCTCGACGGCTTCCGCCAGGAGAAGTCCAAGGAGGGCCACGCGCTCTCCAGCTACCCGCACCCGCGCCTGATGCCGGAGTTCTGGGAGTTCCCCACCGTCTCCATGGGCATCGGCCCGATGAACGCCATCTACCAGGCACAGTCGAACCGCTACCTGCACAACCGCGGCATCAAGGACACCTCCGACCAGCAGGTCTGGGCGTTCCTGGGCGACGGCGAAATGGATGAGCCGGAATCCCGCGGCCTGCTCCAGCTCGCCGCGAACGACAAGCTGGACAACCTCAACTTCGTCATCAACTGCAACCTGCAGCGCCTCGACGGCCCGGTCCGCGGCAACGGCAAGATCATGCAGGAACTCGAGGCCTTCTTCCGCGGCGCCGGCTGGAACGTCATCAAGGTCGTCTGGGGCCGCGAGTGGGACAACCTGCTGGCAAAGGACGACGACGGCTCGCTCGTGAAGATCATGAACGAGACGGTCGACGGCGACTACCAGACCTACAAGGCCGAGTCCGGCGGCTTCGTCCGCGAGCACTTCTTCGGCAAGACCCCGCAGACCAAGGACATGGTCGCGGACATGACGGACCAGGAAATCTGGAACCTCAAGCGCGGCGGCCACGACTACAACAAGGTCTACGCCGCGTACAAGGCCGCCACCGGGTTCAAGGGCAAGCCGACGGTCATCCTGGCCCACACGGTCAAGGGCTACGGCCTGGGCACCCACTTCGAGGGCCGCAACGCGACCCACCAGATGAAGAAGCTCACCCTGGCGGACCTGAAGGCCTTCCGCGACCACCTGCGCATCCCGATCACGGACGAGCAGCTCGAAGCCGACCCGTACCAGCCGCCGTACTACCACCCGGGTGCCGACTCTCCGGAGATCAAGTACCTGATGGAGCGCCGCCAGGCCCTGGGCGGTTTCGTGCCCGAGCGCCGGTCCAAGCACACCGACGTCACCCTGCCCGGCGACAAGGCGTACGAGGTCGCCAACCGCGGCTCCGGCAAGCAGCTGGCCGCCACCACCATGGCGTTCGTCCGTCTGCTCAAGGACCTGATGCGGGACAAGGAATTCGGTTCCCGGATCGTGCCGATCATCCCGGACGAGGCCCGCACCTTCGGCATCGACGCGTTCTTCCCGACCGCGAAGATCTACAACCCGAACGGCCAGAACTACTTGTCCGTGGACCGCGACCTGGTCCTCGCGTACAAGGAGTCGATCGCCGGCCAGATCGTGCACGCCGGCATCAACGAGGCAGGTTCGGTCGCGGCCTTCACCGCCGCCGGCACCTCCTACGCCACCCACGGCGAGCCGCTGATCCCGATCTACGTCTTCTACTCGATGTTCGGCTTCCAGCGCACCGGCGACTCCTTCTGGGCCGCCGCCGACCAGATGACCCGCGGGTTCATCATCGGCGCCACCGCCGGCCGCACCACGCTGACCGGCGAAGGCCTGCAGCACGCCGACGGCCACTCCCCGATCCTCGCCGCCACCAACCCGGCTGTCGTCACGTACGACCCCGCCTACGGCTACGAGATCGGCGTCATCATGCGTGACGGCCTGAACCGGATGTACGGCCCCGGCCCTGCCGATAACGACCCGTCGCGGAACGTCATGTACTACCTGACGGTTTACAACGAGCCGATCTCGCAGCCGGCGGCCCCCGCCGAGCTCGACGTCGAAGGCATCGTCAAGGGCATCTACCTGCTGGCGCCGGCCAAGATCGACGGCCCCCGCACGCAGATCCTCGCCTCCGGCGTGTCCGTGCCGTGGGCCCTTGAGGCCCAGCGTGTGCTGGCCGAGGACTGGGGCGTTTCCGCCGACGTCTGGTCCGTCACGTCCTGGACCGAGCTGCGCCGCGACGCCATGGCCGCCGAGGAAGATGCCTTCCTCAACCCGGGCCAGCCGGCCCGCGTGCCGTTCGTCACCGAACAGCTCGCCGGCGCCACAGGCCCGATCGTCGCGGTCTCGGACTACATGAAGGCCGTCCCGGACCAGATCCGGCAGTTCGTCCCGAACGAGTTCGCCTCGCTCGGCGCCGACGGCTTCGGCTTCTCCGACACCCGCGCCGCGGCACGCCGCTTCTTCAAGAACGACGTGCACTCGATCGTTGTCCGCTCGCTGCAGATGCTCGCCCGCCGCGGCGAGGTTGATGCGCAGGCCCCGGCCCAGGCGATCGAGAAGTACCGGCTGCTCAACGTCAATGCCGGCACCACCGGCAACGCGGGCGGCGACTCCTAGGAGTCACCCGGCCGGACCGGAAAACACGACGACGGCGGTCCCCACGGTGTGGGGGCCGCCGTCGGGCTTTAACCACGGCGGTCCCGCCGTGTGATCCAGCGCAAAGCAAGTTGTAGCCTTCGCACAAATGGAGCTTGTCAGGCGGGCGCCGTATGCTCGTTGTCATGGCAGAGCCCACCCCCACCCCCGCGCAGCGCAAATCCGCCGCCCGGACCCTGTCCCCGGAGAAGGCCGAGACGCTGAAGAAGCTCCGCTCCAGCGTCGGCCAGCTCTCCACCACCACGCTGCGGCGGCTGGAATCCTCACTGCCCTGGTACAGCCGGCTGAACTCCGACGAACGCTCCGCGCTCGGCATGGTGGCCCAGAACGGCATCGCCGCCTTCGTCACCTGGTTCGAACGGCCCAGCTCGCCGTCGTGGATCCTCTCCGACGTCTTCGGCACCGCCCCCACCGAACTGACCCGCTCCATCAGCCTGCAGAAGGCGCTCCAGCTGATCCGGATCGTGGTGGAGGTGGTCGAGGAGCAGGTCCCGATCATCGCCCCCGAGGCGGACCAGGCCGCCCTGCGCGAGGCGGTGCTCCGCTACTCGCGCGAGGTCGCCTTCGCCGCCGCCGACGTCTACGCCCGCGCCGCGGAGACCCGCGGCTCCTGGGACACCCGGCTGGAAGCCCTGATCGTCGACGCCATCCTGCGCGGAGAGAACACCGACGCCCTGCGGTCCCGGATCGCGGCCCTGGGCTGGAAGGCGCAGGAACGCTTCACCGTCATGGTGGGCAATTCGCCCTCGGAACCCAGCGCCAGCTACGTCAGCGAGCTGCGCCGCACCGCCGGCCGGTTCGCCGAGGACGCTTTGGTGGGAATCCAGGGCGACCGGCTGATCCTGATCCTCGGCGGCGTGCAGGACCGGGAGACCGCCTGCCAGAAGCTCAGCGAACTCTTCGCCCCCGGTCCCGTCGTGTACGGCGCTGAGGCAGCCTCCCTGCCGGAGGCCAGCAGCTCCGCCCAGTCCGCCTTCGCCGGTCTCACCGCGGCCCGCGCCTGGCCCTCGGCCCCCCGCCCGGTGGCCGCGGACGACCTGCTGCCGGAGCGGGTCATCTCCGGCGACGACGCGGCCCGCCGATCCCTGGTGAAGAACATTTACCGGCCCCTCCTGGCCGCCTCGAACGGGCTGGTGGAGACCTTGGGGACCTACCTGGAACTGGGTCATTCGCTCGAGGCCACGGCCCGGGAATTGTTCGTCCACGCCAACACGGTCCGTTACCGGCTCAAGCGGGTCTGCGACGTGACCGGCTGGGATCCGCTGATCCCGCGGGAGGCGTTCGTGCTCCAGGCGGCCCTCGTGGTGGGGCGTCTCTCCACCCCGCCGAAGCCCGCCGTGGAGCGTCAGCCATCCCGCAACGGCGGCTGAGAGGTTGTAGACTTCCTACAAACTGACCCAGTGAGCTTGGTGCATGAAAGTACCGATGAATCACGCGGCATTTGGAAAGCTGGATACGTGCTTGCAATCGTCTGCCCTGGACAGGGCTCCCAGACCTCCGGTTTTCTGGCCCCCTGGCTGGAACTGCCCTCCGTCCCAGGCCACCTGGCCTCCCTGAGCGAAATAGCAGGTATCGACCTCACCGCCCACGGCACCACCTCCGATGAGGAAACCATCAAGGACACCGCCGTCGCGCAGCCGCTGATCGTCGCGGCCGGACTGGTCGCCGCGAAGGCCCTGTTCGACGTCGAACTCGAAACCCTCCCCGTCATCCTCGCCGGGCACTCGGTGGGCGAAATCACCGCCTCCGCGCTGGCCGGTGTCCTCACCGAGACCGAGGCGATGACCTTCGTCCGGGAACGCGCCAACGGCATGGCCGCCGCGGCCGCCGCCACCCCGACCGGAATGAGCGCCGTCGTCGGCGGCGACCCCGCCGAGGTCCTGGCAGCCATCGAGGCCGCCGGGCTGACCCCCGCGAACGTCAACGGCGCCGGACAGACCGTCGCCGCCGGCACCCTCGAACAGCTCAAGGCCCTCGCGGACAAGCCGCCGGCCAAGGCCCGGGTCATCCCGCTCAAGGTTGCCGGGGCGTTCCACACCTCCCACATGTCCCCCGCCGTCGCCGCACTGCAGGCGCTGCGCCCCACGCTTCACCCCCGCAACCCGCAGGTTCCCCTGCTCTCGAACTTCGACGGCGCGCAGGTCACCGACGGCGGCGCCGCGGTGGACAGCCTCATCGCCCAGGTCTCCCGCCCGGTCCGCTGGGACCGCTGCATGGAGACCCTGGTGGAGCGCGGCGTCACCGGCCTGATCGAATTGGCCCCGGCAGGCACCCTCGCCGGCCTGGCCAAGCGCGGCATGCCCGGCGTGAAGACTGTTACCGTCAAGACACCGGACGATCTGTCCGATGCCCTGGCACTATTCGCAGAACTTGAGGGAGGAAAATGAGCACTCCTACGCTGAAGCAGGCTCCCCTGCAGAACGGCACCCGCGTACTGGGCGTCGGTGCGTACCGTCCCGACGTCATCGTCACCAACGAGGACGTCTGCCAGTGGATCGACTCCTCCGATGAGTGGATCCGCCAGCGCACCGGGATCGTCACCCGGCACCGCGCCCCCGCAGACGTCAGCGTGATCGACATGGCCGAGGGCGCCGCCCGCGAGGCCCTCGAACGCGCCGGCGTCGACCCCTCCGAGCTCGGTGCCGTGATCGTCTCCACGGTCACCCACCCCTACGCCACCCCCTCCGCGGCCGCGAGCCTGACCGACCGCCTGGGCGCCACTCCGGCCCCGGCCTTCGACATCTCCGCCGCGTGCGCCGGGTACTGCTACGGCATCGCCCAGGCCGACGCCCTGGTCCGCTCCGGTGCCGCCAAGTACGTGCTGGTGGTTGGCGCGGAGAAGCTCTCGGACGTCATCGACAACACCGAGCGCACCATCTCCTTCCTGCTCGGCGACGGCGCGGGCGCCGTCGTCATCGGCCCCTCCGACACCCCGGGCATCGGCCCGTCGGTCTGGGGCTCGGACGGCAGCAAGTGGGACGCCATCGGCATGACCCACTCGATGCTGGACATCCGCGACCACGCCGCCGGCAAGGGCGCCCTCAGCGAGGGCGGAGCCGCCGTCACCGAGGCCGCGCTCTGGCCCACGCTGCGCCAGGACGGCCAGACCGTGTTCCGCTGGGCGGTCTGGGAAATGGCCAAGGTGGCCCAGCAGGCCCTCGACGCTGCCGGCGTCAAGGCCGAGGACCTCGCGGCCTTCATCCCGCACCAGGCCAACATGCGGATCATCGACGAGATGGCCAAGCAGCTCAAGCTGCCGGAATCGGTCATCATCGCCCGGGACATCGCCGAGGCGGGCAACACCTCGGCGGCGTCCATTCCGCTGGCCACGCACCGGCTGCTGCAGGACAACCCCGGCCTCAGCGGCGGACTGGCCCTGCAGATCGGTTTCGGCGCCGGGCTGGTCTTCGGCGCCCAGGTGATCGTGCTGCCGTAGTCCACCGTGACTTCCCGGGTGCCGGCACGGAAGGCAGCCCGGATTCCCCCACCGGGCCGAACCCTCGGCCCGAACCACTCCGCCCAACGCTCCGGACCCGTCCGGCGGCCGATGGCACCAACAAAAGAAGGAGCCACCATGGCTAACAACGAAGAGATCCTGGCCGGCCTGGCCGAAATCGTCAACGAAGAGACCGGTCTGGCCCCCGAGGCCGTCGAAATGGACAAGTCCTTCACCGAGGACCTGGACATCGACTCCATCTCGATGATGACCATCGTGGTCAACGCCGAGGAAAAGTTCGGTGTGCGCATCCCGGACGAAGAGGTCAAGAACCTCAAGACCGTCGGCGACGCCGTCAACTTCATCGCCAACGCCCAGGCCTAATTCCGCCTGGTCCCTGGCACTGTCCCCCACGGGGGCGGTACCGCGGGCCGCCGGGTGCCGCTGACACAGCGGCTCCCGGCGCTCCCCCGATTCACTGACTGACCACCGAGTTTCCTACGCAGGCCCCGGCGCCCTGGCTGGCACCGTAAGCGGCACGCGCACCGACGAAAGAGTGATCCCATGGCACGCAAAGTAGTCATCACCGGTCTGGGTGCCACCACACCCATCGGCGGCGATGTCCCCACAATGTGGGAGAACGCGCTCAAGGGCGTCTCCGGCGCGCATACGCTCGAAGATGACTGGGTTGCCAAGTACGAGCTGCCCGTCCACTTCGCCGCCCGCGCCTCCACCCCCGCCCTCGAGGTCCTGAGCCGAGTCGAAGCCAAGCGCATGGACCCGTCCACCCAGTTCGGCGTGATCGCCGCCCGTGAGGCCTGGGCCGACGCCAACATCGACGGCATCGACCACGACCGCCTGGCAGTGGCCTTCGCCACCGGCATCGGCGGGGTCTGGACCCTGCTGGATGCCTGGGACACCCTGCGCGAAAAGGGCCCCCGCCGCGTCCTGCCGATGACCGTTCCGATGCTGATGCCCAACGGCGTCGCCGCTGCGGTCAGCCTGGACCTGGGAGCCCGGGCCGGCGCCCACACCCCCGTCTCGGCCTGCGCCTCCGGCACCGAAGCCGTGCACATGGGACTGGAGCTGATCCGCTCCGGGAAGGCCGACGTCGTCGTCTGCGGCGGCGCCGAAGCCGCGATCCACCCCATGCCGATCGCCGCGTTCTCCTCGATGCAGGCCCTCTCCCGCCGCAACGACGATCCCGAGCACGCCTCCCGCCCGTACGACCGCGACCGTGACGGCTTCGTCATGGGTGAGGGCGCCGGCGCCTTGGTCCTCGAGGCCGAGGAGCACGCCCTGGCCCGCGGCGCCCGGATCTACGCCGAACTGGCCGGGACCTCGGTGACCGCGGACGCGTACCACATCACCGCCCCGGACCCCGAGGGCCTGGGCGCCACCCGCGCGCTGAAGGCAGCCATGTTCGACGGCCGCATCCAGGCCGAGGACGTGGTGCACGTCAACGCGCACGCCACCTCCACCCCGGTCGGTGACAAGCCCGAGTACACCGCCCTCAAGGCCGCCCTCGGCAACCACGTGGACAACGTGGCGGTCTCCGCCACCAAGTCCCAGATGGGCCACCTGCTGGGTGCCTCCGGTGCCGTGGAAGCGGTCCTGACGGTCCTCGCCGTGCACGAACGCAAGGCTCCCGTCACCATCAACCTGGAGAACCAGGACCCGGAGATCCCGCTGGACGTCGTGACCTCCGAGCGGGCGCTCCCGGCCGGCAACATCGTCGCGCTGAGCAACTCCTTCGGCTTCGGCGGCCACAACGCCGTGATCGCGGTGCGCAGCATCTAGCGTCCACCGCACGCAGCACGAACGACGGCGGCCAGGTTCCCTTCGCGGGGAACCTGGCCGCCGTTGTTTGCGTTGGCCCGGCCGTTACTTATTGACCGTGGGGTTGACCTCGGCCTTGGCGATGGCGCCGCCGTCGGTGCCCCACGCCGCCAGGATCTTCTTGTACGTCCCGTCCTGGATCAGCTTGTTGGTGGCGCCGGCCACCGCGTCGGCGAGGCCGGTGTCAGACTTGGCGACGGCGATGCCCACCGGCGAGGCGCCGTAGACGTCGCCGAGGGTCTGCAGCTTCCCGTCGGACTGGGTGATGGCGTAGGCCACCGTGATGGACCCGGCAGCCATGGCGTCCATGCCCCCGGCCACCAGACGGGTGGTGACGTCGGTCTGGTTCTTCAGGGAGACGACGTCGATCGCGGGCTTGCCGGCCGCGACGCACTGGGCGCTCCGTCCGGAGATGTCCGGGTTCTCCTGGAAGGTTCCGGTCTGCACCCCGACGGTCTTCCCGCACAGGTCGTCCAGGGAGATGTTCTTCGGGTTGCCCTTCTGCACCGCCCACTGCGTCCCGGCCTGGAAATAGCTGACGAAGTTGGCGGCCTTGCTGCGCTCCTTCGTGATGAAGAACGAGGACACACCCAGGTCGTACTTCGGGCCGAGCGACGGGAGGATGCCTTCGAACGGGGAGGTCTGCACCTCCACCTTCAAGCCCAGGGTGGCGCCGATCGCCTTGGCCAGGTCGACGTCGTACCCCACCGGGGTCTGGCCATCGGAGGCCGCGAGAAACTCCGCCGGGGCGTAGGTGGTGTCCGAGCCGACCGTCAGCTTCCCCTTGGACCGGACCTGGTCCGGCACCTTGGCGGCCAGGGCGTCGTCCTTGGCGACGGTTCCCGGGTCAAACGTCGCCGTCGCCTGCCCGCTGCCGCCGGTGCCCGAACCCGCCCCGGAACCTGACCCCGCCTCGGACGCGTTCGTGCAGGCGCTCAGGGCGACGAGGACGGCCGCTGCGGCCGCCGCCGTGCGGAGGCCTTGCCCATTCAGTACGTTCATGCTGTTACTACCTTTCCTGGTGCCCTCCCACGCGGTGGTCGGGCGGGCTGTCCTAGGCTCCCTGGTTGATCCGGCGCAGCGCCACCTCGGCCAGCCAGGCGGCAGCGTCGGGGAGCACGGCGTCGTCGAAGAGCGCGTGGGGTGAGTGGTTGGAGCCTGCGTCGGCGGGGTCGCCATGGGCGCAGGCGCTGAGGAAGAGGTAGGCGCTCGGGACCTCGTTGCCGACGAAGGAGAAGTCCTCGGCGCCTGGCATCGGGTTGGCCATGGGCTCGTAGCGGTCCTCGCCGAAGAGGTCCACGATGGTGCGGCGGGCCAGCTCGTACGCGTCCGGGGCGTTCTCCGTGACCGGGTAAAGCTCGTGGTAGTTCACGTCGGCCTTCAGGCCGTGGGAGGCGGCGATGCCCTCGAGCAGCCGCACGCTGCGTTCCTTGATGGCGGCCCGGGATTCGGCGCTGAAGCTGCGGACGGTCGCGTCGAATTCGGCGTGCTCGGGGATGATGTTTTCCCGGGTGCCGCCGGCGATCCGTCCCACGGTGAGGACCACCGGGTCGAAGACGTCGAAGGCCCGGGTCACCATCGTCTGCAGTGCGGTGACCGCCTCGCAGAGGGCCGGGATAGGGTCGTTGGCGTGGTGCGGCTGGGAGCCGTGGCCGCCGGATCCGATGAACCGGACGTGGAGGTCGTCGACTGCGGCCATCTGGGGGCCGGGGCGGCCGAACCAGACGCCGCGCGGGTGCGCCGCGGAGAAGACGTGCAGGCCGAAGGCCGCGTCCACGCGGCGTCCCGCGGCCTCGAGGACGCCCTCCTCGATCATCGGCAGCGCTCCCCCGGGGCCTTCCTCCCCCGGCTGGAACATGAACACGACGTCGCCGGCCAGCTCGTCCTTCAGCGAGGACAGAATCCGGGCCGCGCCCACCAGGCCCGCGACGTGCATGTCGTGGCCGCAGGCGTGCATCAGCCCCTCGTGCGACGAGCGGTACTCCAGCCCGTTGTCCTCGGTCACGGGCAGGGCGTCCATGTCGCCGCGGAGCAGCACCACGGGCTTGGTTCCGCCGGCCGGCACTGCGCCACCGCGGAGGACCGCCGTCACGGAGCTCAGGCTCCGTCCCAGCGTGATCTCCAGGCCGAGGCCCTCCAGTTCGGCAAGGAGCCGGCGCTGGGTCAGGGGCAGGTCGTTGCCCAGCTCCGGGATCCGGTGCAGCTCCCGCCGGAACGAGACGAGCCCGTCGGCGAGCTCCGCCGCCAGTTCCTGAGTACGGGTGGGTTTCCTGGTGTCTGAGATCGTCACGCTCTCCATGCTTTCGGTAGTCGGGCGGTCACGGGGACCGGATCAACCCCTCCACCGTGTGATACTTGGCCAATGCAGATGCCCAAATTGACGGAAACGGACTCTACTCTCCGTAATATGCAGGATTCGGTCACGCTGGGTGAGCTGGACCTGGCGCTGGTGAACGCCCTGCAGCTGCGCCCGCGGGCCAGCTGGGCGGAACTGGCCGGTCCACTGGGCACGACGGCGACCACACTCGCCCGCCGGTGGGACCGGATGACCGCCGCGGGGTTGGCCTGGATCACGGCCTCTTTCGGTCGGGAATTCAGCCGCAGCCGCTGCATCTCCTACGTCATGATCCGCGCGGATCCGGGTACCCGGACGGGATTGGTGGAGCGGCTCTCCGTGTGTCCCGAGGTTGCCACGATTGAGGTCGCCACAGGCGGTCACGACATCAATTGCGACGTGCTGACCCGTGACCTGCGCGAACTGGACGTCTTCCTGACCACCAAGGTCTACGGGGTGCCGGGGGTGGTGTCCGTGTCCGTGCTTCTCACCACGTCCCTCTATCTGGAAGGGAGCCGCTGGCGGCTACGGTCGCTGGACCCGAGCCAGCTCAATGTCCTCAACCGGAGCACCATGTCCGTGGGTCAAGGCACCTACGCCATGGTCCTGGACGACCTGGACCGGTCCCTGCTGGAGCACCTGTCCCTGGACGGGCGGCTGGGATGGGCGGAGCTGGCATCGTTGACGGGCGCGAGCACGGCCACGGCGAGGCGCCGGGTGAACCGCCTGATCTCCTCGGGGATCATGACCTTCCGCTGCGAGATCGCCCATCAGCTGGCAGGCTGGCCGATCCAGGCCTCGCTACTGGGCGTCGCGCCGGGGCAGGACCTGGACCGGATCGGCCGGGAGTTGGCCGCGTGGCCGGAGTGCCGGTTCGTGGCGGCGGTGACGGGGACGGCCAACCTTTACGCCACGTTCTGGGTAAGGGATCTCGGCGAGTTGCAGCGGGTGGAGGCGCGGACGAGCGCCGTCTTCCCGACCCTGGGCGTGCTGGACCGGATGGTGGCGCTGAGCACGCCCAAGCGGATGGGGCACCTGTGCGACGCCGAGGGCCGGCGCATCGGGACGGTGCCGATTTCGCCCTGGTAGGCAGGGCAGTCCCCGGTCAGCTCCCTCCCGCTGGCTCTGTGCGCCGCCATGGAGGAAGCGGCGCCGGAGCCTGCCGGGGAGTCGTGGGGTGCTAGCCGACCTGGTGGAGCCAGCGCACGGGGGCGCCCTCGGCGGCGTGCCGGAAGGGCTCCAGCTCCTCGTCCCAGGCCTCGCCGAGGGCCAGGGAGAGCTCGTGGTAGACGGCGGAGGGGTCGCCCGCGCCGGATTCATAGGCGTAGCGGATGCGGTCCTCGGAGACCATGATGTTGCCGTGCACGTCGGTGACGGCGTGGAAGATGCCGAGTTCGGGGGTGTGGGACCAGCGGCCGCCGTCGACGCCCTGGCTGGGCTCTTCCGTCACCTCGTAGCGCAGGTGGGCCCAGCCGCGCAGTGCCGACGCCAAAGTAGCTCCCGTCCCCGGCGTACCGGTCCACGAGAGCTCGGCCCGGAACATTCCGGGCGCGGCGGGCTGCGGGGTCCACTCAAGGTCCGTGCGCTTGTCCACGACCGAGCCAATGGCCCACTCAACGTGGGGGCATAGGGCGGTCGGGGCCGAGTGAACGAACAGGACACCACGGGTTAGTGCAACAGACATTCCATCCTCCATAGCTATAGGTACGTCTTCCCCAACGACCTCTGCCAGGATGTTCGTCTGCCGCGGTTGCCCGCGTGCGGGGCTGATGCCCCTGCCAGACTATTCAGTTGTGTTGCGACTCAAATGCTTTCGAATGCACGGTGACTCGACATAAATCACGTCCGGGTCCGTGGTGGCCGGGAAACTCGGGAGCTTCGCGTGACCACGTGGTGGATGCCGGGCGTGAACCCCATTGTGCCGTACCCCACCCTAATAAGCCAGTGCCGCGCAGCGCGCCGCCACCGCCGGGTTTTCGGCGTGTCGCGGATGCGGTTTCAGGCGCGCGGGTGGGCCTGCTGGTAGCTGCTGCGGAGCCGGTCCACGGAGACGTGCGTGTAGATCTGGGTGGTCGCGAGGCTGCTGTGGCCGAGGATCTCCTGGACGGCCCGGAGGTCGGCGCCGCCGTCGAGCAGGTGGGTGGCAGCCGAGTGCCGCAGCGCGTGCGGACCGGTGGCGGAGGTGTCCCCGAGGCCCTCCAACTGGTCCTTGACGACGCTGCGGACCTGCCGCTGGTCCACCCGGTTACCCCGGGCGCCGAGGAAGAGGGCGGGCCCGGAGCCGTCCGCCACCAGGGCGGGGCGGCCACGCCGCAGCCAGTCGTCGACGGCGAGAGCGGCCGGGACACCGTAGGGCACCGTCCGCTCTTTGTTGCCCTTGCCGAGCACCCGCAGGGTGCGGCGGTCCGGGTCGAGGTCGTCGATGTCGAGGCCGGTCAGTTCGCCGACGCGGATGCCGGTGGCGTAGAGCAGTTCCAGCATGGCCCGGTTCCGTAGCGCCATGGGTCCGCCGTCCGCCGCGGCCGCTTCGGCGCCGGCGACCAGGCGTTGCACCTGGCCCTGCTGCAGGACGCCGGGCAGGGACTTCTCGCGCTTGGGGGCCCGCAGCCGGAGGGCCGGGTCAGCGGCCAAGAGCTCCTCGCGGACGGCCCAGGCGGTGAAGGCCCGTGCGGTGGCGGCGCGGCGGGCCAGCGTTGCCCTGGCCATGCCGGCCTCGCTCTGCGCGCCCAGCCAGCGGCGGAGAGTTCCGAGCTCAAGGTCGCCCAGTCCCGTGGCACCCTCGGACGCGGCGTGGCCGAGGAGACTCTCGACATCGGCCAGGTACGCGCGCACGGTGTGGGCGGAGCGGCCGCGCTCGGCGTCGAGGTACCGGCCGAAGGCGGCGGCGGCATCGGCGAGCGCGGGAGGGATGGTTGGAGCTGGCACCCTTCCACTCTCCCAGCCCCATCCTGCTTCCCGGCGGAGCCCGACGGCGCGCCGTTTCCTTCCGGCTCGAGCGGGCTTGCCACGGTACCGCCCCCTCTTGGCGACGCGGGATGCACGGCGTCTGCCCTAACCCGCCGCCGCCGAGCGTTTCCAGCCACCGTGGCGGGACTCGGCCAGGCCCACCAGGCCGAGCCGTCCCAGGCCGGCCCGGACGGACTCGGGGTTTAGCCCGGCGACGACCGCCAGTTTCTCCACGGTGCTGGTGACCCGCAACGGCAGCGCGTCGAGGAGGATCAGGTCTTCCAGGGTCAGCCCGTCGTGGGCCTCCGACCGTCCCGCTGCCGGGTCCGGCAGGGAGTCACCGCTGGGCGAGACGAGTTCGGCGATCTCCGCGGCATCCGTGACGCACACCGCCCCGCCCTCCCGCAGCAGCCGGTGGCAGCCCGCGGAGTTGGCACTGTGGACCGATCCGGGGACGGCGCCGACCGCCCGGCCGAGGGTTTCGGCGTGGTGGGCGGTGTTGAGGGCGCCGGAGCGCCAGCGCGCCTCCACCACCACGGTGGCCCCGGCCAGGGCGGCGATGATCCGGTTGCGCTGCAGGAAGCGGTACCTGGTGGGCGCAGAGCCGGGAGGGACCTCGGCCAGCACCGCACCCTGGTTGGCCACCGTGCGGAGCAGGTCCTCGTTCCCGGACGGATAGAAGCGGTCCACTCCCCCGGCCATCACGGCGACCGTCGGCAGGCCGGTCGCCCCGGCCAGGGCGGCCCGGTGGGCGTGGGCGTCGATACCGTAGGCCCCGCCGGAGACGATGGTGAAGCCGCGCTGGGCCAGGGCGTAGGCGAGGTCGGCGGTAACGGAGGAGCCGTAGGAGGTGCTGTCCCGGGACCCGACGATGGCGACAGCCTTAGCGGGAGGAGGCAACTCCTGTTCCACGCCCCGCCACCAGAGGCATAGCGGCTGCTGCAGCCCCAGGTCCGCCAGCTGCGCCGGCCACAGCTGGTCGGAGGGGATGAGCAGCCGCCCGTCGAGTCGTTGCATGGTGGCCAGGTCCCGTGCCGGGGCGAGGTCCGGGACGCGGGGTGCCCAGCGTTTGAACGCCATGCCCAGGCCCGACCAGCCCCCGCCGGCGCCGGCTTCCGCCAGCAGCCCGGTGATCTCCTGCTCGGTGGACGGGCCCGCCTTCAGCTGGCCGGTAGCGATCCGGAGCGCGTCCTCCGCACCAACCGCCCGCACCAGGGCTAGGCCCGCGGCGTCCTGCGGTTCCATCAGCCGGGACAGGGCGGCCCGGGCGGTGCGTTCGTTCGCGGTCATGCTGTTCTCCTCGGGGTGGGACACGCTGTCATGGGGTTGCTCCGCCGGACTGCCGGAGGGCCAGGGCCTGGCCGACGTCATCGGCGTCGGGGCTGCCGCGGCCGGCGAGATCGGCGACCGTCCACGCCAGGCGGAGTACCCGGTCGTAGCCCCGGGCGGTGAGGGAGCCGCGTTCCAGGGCGCGGTCAAGGATGCCGGTGTGGTGGGCGCCGAGCCGGAGCCCGCCGCGGAGCACCCTGCCGGGGACCTGCGCGTTCGTCTCGAAGCCGAGCGGCCGTAGCCGGTCCAGCTGGGTGTCCCTCGCCGCCCTGACCCGGGCGGCAATGGCGGCCGATGCTTCCTCCGCCCGGGGCGCACCGAAGTCGGCAAGCGCTACCCGTTCGACGTCCAGCTGGATGTCGACCCGGTCCAGCAGCGGCCCGGAGAGCCGGGCGAAGTACCGGCGGCGCATCGTCGGGGTGCAGTTGCACTGCACGCCCTTCCCCGAGGCTTTGCCGCAAGGGCAAGGATTCGCGGCGAGGATCAACTGGAAGCGGGCCGGGTAGGCGGCGGTGCCGGCGGCGCGATGGAGGATCAGCTCGCCGCTTTCCAGCGGCTGCCGCAGGGCGTCCAGGACCCGGCGTTCATACTCGGGCGCCTCGTCCAGGAACAGCACGCCGCGGTGCGCCCGGGACGCGGCGCCGGGCCTGGGAAGGCCGGAACCGCCGCCGATGATGGCGGCCGCGGTGGCGGTGTGATGGGGGCTCTCATAAGGCGGCCTGCGGCGGAGCGTCACCGCAGACGTGGTCAGCGAGCTGAGCGAGTGGATGGCTGTGACCTCCATCGCCTCCTGGTCGCCGAGGTCCGGCAGCAGCCCGGGCAGGCGCTCGGCCAGCATGGTCTTGCCGGCACCCGGCGGCCCGGTCAGCAGCACGTGGTGCGCCCCCGCGGCCGCCACCTCCAGGGCCCGCCGTCCCTCGGCCTGGCCCGACACGTCGGCCATGTCCGGCACCATCGCAGGCTCCACGTGTCCGTCGCCGTCGTCGGGTTCTTCCCCCGGGTCGGCGTCCAGGGCCAGGTCCTGCGGGTCCGCGCCGAAGTCGAAGGCCAGCCTGGCCAGGGTGGTGTAGGCGCGGACTCTGGCGCCGGGGACCAGTTCGGCCTCGGCTGCGTTGGCTAGGGCCACGACCACGTCCGGGTAGCCGGCGCGGACGGCGGCCATGACGGCCGGGAGGATCCCGCGGACGGGGCGGAGCCGGCCGTCCAGGCCCAATTCGGCGAGGAAGACGTGACGTCCCGTGGACCGGATATCGTTGGCCGCCAGCAACGCGGCCATGGCAATGGCCAGGTCGAAACCGGAGCCTCGTTTGGGCAGCGACGCGGGGATGAGGTTGGCGGTGATCTTGCGGCGGCTCAGGGGGATGCCGGAGTTCTGCGCGGCGGAGCGGATCCGCTCCCTGGCCTCGTTCAGCGACGCGTCGGGCAGCCCGAGGATCACAAATGCAGGCAGCGTCTGCCCGATGTCCGCCTCGACCTCGACGATGTACCCGTTGAGGCCCACCAGGGCCACGGCATAGGTCCGGCCGAGCGCCACCTACCCCACGCCTTTGAGGTGTTCGATGGCGGCCTCGCCGGTGCCGTCGTCGAGCACGGCGATGACATCCACCCGGCGCAACGGCATCCGCAGCCCATGCTCCCGGCACCACGCCGACCCGAGCCGGTGCAACCGGGCAAGCTTCTCCGCACCGACAGCCTCGAAAGGGTGCCCGAACGCCAGCGACCGGCGGGTCTTGACCTCGGCGATGACCAGGGCGTCGCCGTCGAGCGCGACGATGTCGATCTCACCGGCGGAACAACGCCAGTTCCGGTCCACCACCCTGATCCCCTGGTCCTCCAGGAAACCGGCCGCCAGGTCCTCGCCGCGGCGGCCCAATACGTCTTTGGCTCTCATCCCTCCAGCGTGGACGGCACGGAGCGGATTACGTAGGTGGAAATCACGCTATGTGGGTAACTCCGCCCAGGGGTCCAGCAGGAGGGGCGGAGCGGGAGACGATCGGCTAGTTACCCAGGTCCTCGACCTTAGGCAGGGCGAGTTCCTCATTGCGCGGAAGTTCCTCGACGTTGACGTCCTTGAACGTAATCACGCGAACGCTCTTGACGAACCGGGCTGAGCGGTAGACGTCCCAGACCCAGGCGTCCTGAAGCGTCAGGTCGAAGTAGACCTCGCCGTCGGCGCTGCGGGCCTGTAGGTCGACGTGGTTGGCAAGGTAAAAGCGCCGTTCGGTCTCGACGACGTAGCTGAAGAGCCCGACGACGTCGCGGTATTCGCGGTAGAGCTGCAGCTCCATGTCGGTTTCATAGTTTTCCAGGTCTTCGGCACTCATGGTTCCATCTTGCACCATCGGGCGGAGGCCGCGCGCCACGGGGCGGCCAACCGCCGGCGCCACGGGCAGGCGCCATTACCAGGACGCCGCGGCTCAGTCGCCCAGCAGCTGCCAGCTCACCCGGTGATAGGGGCTGGGCCCGGCGGCGCGGAGGGCGTCCTTGTGGGCGGCGGTGCCGTAGCCCTTGTTCTCGTTCCAGCCGAAGGCGGGGTATTCCTCGTGCAGCGCGGCCATCTGCCGGTCGCGTTCGACCTTGGCCAGCACGGACGCCGCCGCGACGGAGAGGCACTGCATATCCGCCTTGACCAGGGTGTGGACCGGGGCGTCGCAGCCGGGCTCCGCCGGGCCTGCGTCGTCGGGGTCCGGGTCGAACAGGGAGGCCTGGGCCGGGGTCGTCAGCCAGTTGTGGCTGCCGTCCAACAGCACCACCTCGGGCGTCACGCCGGCGGCGAGCACGGCAGCCCAGGCCCGGTTGCCGGCGAGCCGGAGCGCGGCGATGATGCCGAGGGCGTCGATCTCCGCGGCGGAGGCGTGCCCGACGGCGGACGCGACGCTCCAGGCGCGCACCAGCGGCTCCAGGCGTTCGCGTTCGGAGACCTTCAGCAGCTTGCTGTCCCGCACATCGGCGAGCAGTTTCTGCCGCTGCAGGTCGATGACGGCGATCCCCACGCTGACCGGGCCGGCCAGCGCCCCGCGGCCGACCTCGTCGATGCCGGCCAGCAACCGTGCGCCCGAGGCCTTGAAGCGGCGTTCGTAGTCCAGGGTTGGTGCGAGGGACACTGCTCTTGCCTTACTTTCCTGCCGGGGCGCTGCTGGGGGTGCCGGACGGAGCGGGAACGCCGGTGAAGACGTCCGGGTAGTTGTCCAGTGCCTTGACGCGGTTCAGCGGCCAGGCGATCACGGCGGCCTGGCCCTCGATGTCCGCCATGTCGATGAAGCCGCCGTCGGTTTCCATGTGGGCGCGGGAGTCGGCCGAGTGGTTGCGGTTGTCGCCCATCACCCAGACCTTGCCGGCGGGAACCACGACGTCGAACGTCCGCACCTGCGGGACCTCGGCGCTGTTGATGTATTTCTCGTCCAGGGCCTTGCCGTTGACGGTCAGGCGGCCGCTGCCGTCGCAGCAGATGACGTGGTCGCCCGGGAGCCCGATGACGCGCTTGACCAGGTGCTGCTCCGAATTGTCCGGCAACAGCCCCACGAACGTCAGCGCGTTCTGCACCCCGGTCATGGGACCCACCGCTTTCGGCGCCGCGGGGGCCAGCCAGTTCTTGGTGTCCCGGAAGACGATGACGTCGCCGCGCTGCAGGGCGATCGGCTGGGGCACCAGCAGGTTCACGAAGATCCGGTCGTTGACGTCCAGCGTGTTCATCATCGACTCGGACGGGATGTAGAAGGCCCGGAACAGGAAGGTCTTGATCAAGAAGGACAGGACGACGGCGATGACCACCACTGTGGCGATCTCCCGGAGCCAGACCAGCACGGGATTGCGGCCCTCGCGGGCCAGCGCCCGGCGCGCCCGGGCCGACGTCGGGCCCGCATGCGAGGGACCGTCCTGCGCGACGCCGGCCGCCCGTTCCGGGATGCGCCGCGCCTCCGGCCGGGGTCCCTCGGCCGACGTCCCGCGGACGGGAGTCTCCTGGGCCGACGTCTCCGGCGCTGACGCCGCCGGGACCGACCTTTCCGGCGCTGTCATGTCCGGCACGGCCGGGAGCCGCGTCGTCGGGTGTTCGCCGTCGGGAATGGGCGCGGACGTCACCCGGGGTTCGGCCTGGCCATGGGGCTCAGGGGTCCGGGGTCCGGTCTCGGGCATCTACTGTCCGTTCTGTGTCGTCGTGGCGGCCGCGTCGGGCCGCGGTAGTGCAGCAAATCTATCAAGCGGCCAGATGATCATCACCGGCCGGCCGATCACCCGGTCCAGCGGCACCATGCCGCCGCCGGGAGCCCCCAGCAGCCCCCTGGAATCGGCCGACTTGGACCGGTGGTCCCCCATCAGCCAGAGCCGTCCCGCGGGGACGATCGCGTCGAATTTCAGGGTGCTGGGCTCATCGCCGGGATATATATACGGTTCACTAAGTTGCTGGCCGTTGACTGTGAGCTTGCCGGACCCGTCGCAGCAGACCACCCGGTCCCCCGGCAGCCCGATGACCCGTTTGACGTAGGTGGTGTCACTGCCGGTGATGCCCAGCCAGTGCCCCGCCCCGGCCACCAGCTCCGCGGCCGGGCCGGCGCCGCTGTTCAGCGGCGCGAAGGACCCGCGGCCGTCGAAGACCACCACGTCGCCGCGACGGATCGGGTCGGCGGCGAAGTCGGTACGGGAGACCAGGATCCGGTCCCCGTCGCGCAGCAGCGGCTCCATCGAGGCGGACGGGATGAAGTACACGTCCAGCCACAGGGACCTGACCAGGCCGCTGATGGCGATGGCCAGCACGAGCCCCAGAAGCACAAAACGCCAGCCCAGTTTCCTGGGCCGGCGTTTTGGCTGTTCCATGGTCCACATCCCCTGACGCGTGAAGTGCTTGATCGGCGCAGTGGCGCTGGCCCGGGGTGAGCCGGGCCGGCCGTGGATCCGCGGAGTAAGTCCGGGGACTTACTTGGCGGTCTGGAAGTCGCGCTTTTCCTTGATCTTCGCAGCCTTACCGCGCAGTGCACGCATGTAGTAAAGCTTGGCGCGGCGCACGTCACCCTTGGAGACGAGCTCGATCTTGTCGATGATCGGGGAGTGCACCGGGAAGGTACGCTCCACGCCGACACCGAAGGAAACCTTGCGGACGGTGAAGGTCTCGCGGACGCCGTCACCCTGGCGGCCCAGGACGAAGCCCTGGAAGACCTGGACACGGGAGTTCTTGCCTTCGATGATGTTCACGTGCACCTTGATGGTGTCACCCGCGCGGAACTCGGGAACATCGTTGCGCAGCGAGGCTGCGTCGACGGAATCGAGGATATGCATTGATCCACTCCTGGTGAACGCCACAGGTCATTCACGTTGGGTCACGGCGGCCAAGCCCGGCCGCAGTCGCGCCCGGAAATCACCGCCGAAAATGTGTCGTTCCGGTCCAGTCAGGAATTGACCGGGCCGGGGTGCCGCGCTGTTGGTGACGCTCCCCCTGTGGCAGGTTCGCACCCAGCAGGCACAAGGACTTATTTTGCCACAGAATGGCGGGTTTTGCTCAATCCGCGGAGTCCGCCGGACGCTCGACGACGGCGGGAAAGTCCGGTGTGTGGCAGTGGTTAGGAGTCGTCGCGGCGGCGAAGCCGGCCGTCTTCGATGCTGTACCCGAGGTCCGCGAACGCGGTGCGGTCCGCGCGGGGCAACGTCCCGGCGTCGAACGCCTCGAGCAGGTCGGGGCGGCGCTCCGCGGTCCGTCGGTACTGTTCGTGCCGGCGCCACTGGGCGATCTTGCCGTGGTTGCCGCTGAGCAGCACGGCGGGGACGTCCCGGCCGCGCCAGCTGGAGGGCTTGGTGTAGACCGGGTACTCCAGCAGCCCGTCGGAGTGCGATTCCTCCACGAGGGATTCGGGGTTGCCGACGACACCGGGCAGCAGCCGCCCGATGGCCTCGACCATCGCCAGGACCGCCACCTCGCCGCCGTTGAGCACGTAGTCGCCCAAGCTCATGGGGCGGACGGTGAAGTAGTCCGCCGCCCATTCGAGGACGCGTTCGTCGATGCCCTCGTACCGGCCGCAGGCGAAGACCAGCTGCTCCTCCTCGGCGAGCTCGTGCGCGATGGCCTGGGTGAAGCGCTCCCCCGCGGGCGAGGGGACAATCAGCACGGGTTTCCGGGCCTCACCCTCCCCTGCCGCCGCAGTCCCCGCGACGGCGCCGAGCGCCTGGGCCCACGGTTCCGGTTTCATGACCATGCCGGCGCCGCCGCCGTACGGGGTGTCATCGACGGTGCGGTGCCGGTCGGTGGTGAAGTCGCGGAGGTCGTGGACGGTGAGCTTGAGCAGTCCGTCCTGCCGGGCCTTCCCGATCAGGGACAGCTCCAGCGGGGCGAGGTACTCGGGGAAGATGCTGACGACGTCGATCCGCATCTTAGGCGCGGTCCCCGTCTGCGCCCTCGGCGGCACTGTCTTCGGAGTCGCCGTCGTCGGGCGTCGCGGAGGCTTCCGTGTTGACTTCGAACAGGCCCGCCGGCGGGGTGACGACGACGTACTTCTCGGCGACGTTGACCTCGGGGACGATCTGCTCCACGAACGGGATCAGGATCTCCTTGCCGGCGGGGTCCTTGACCACCAGCAGGTCCTGGACGGGCATGGTGTGCAGCGCGGACACCGTGCCCACCACCTCGTTGCCCACCCGGACGTCCAGGCCGACGAGTTCGTGTTCGTACCAGCCCTCGTCGTCGTCCTCGTCGAGTTCTTCGGTTTCGATGAAGAGCTTGGCGCCGCGCAGGGCCTCCGCATCGTTGCGGGTCTCCACCTCCTCGAATGCCAGCAGCAGGATCTCCTTGTTCCAGCGCGCGCTCTCGACCGTGAGCGGCCCGGCGGACGCGGGCTCCACGACGAACTGGGTGCCCGGCACGAACCGGTCACCGGGGGCGTCCGTCAGCACCTGGACGGTGACCTCGCCGCGGATGCCGTGGGGTTTGCCGATTCGTGCCACCTGAAGCTGCATGCTGTCCTCTTGTTCGGGGATGGGAAGGATGGGTCGTTGTGGGGGCGCAGTGTGCGCAAAACAGTCCGGCCCCTCCACCAATGCTGGTGGAGGGGCCGGACAGAGATCAAGCGTGTGCTGGCTGCGCTACCGGCGGCGGTCGGTGTCCACGACGTCGACCCGCACCGGCTCACCGTCTGCCAGCGCCGCAACCACGGTGCGCAGTGCGCGTGCGGTCCGGCCCTGGCGGCCAATCACCCGGCCAAGGTCGTCCTGGTGAACGCGCACCTCAAGGGTGTCCCCCCGGCGGTTGTTCTTGGCACTGACCTTGACGTCCTCGGGGCTGTCTACAATCCCGCGGACCAGGTGTTCGAGCGCGTCTGCCAGCAAGTTACTCAGCCTCGGTGGTCTCTGCTTCGGCGTCGGCCGGGGCCTCGGCTGCGTCGTCCTTCTTGGCCTTCTTGGTGATGGCTTCCGGAATGATGACGGAACCCTTCTCCGGGGCTACGAAGCCTTCCTTGGCAGCCTTGGTCTTCAAGGTGCCTTCCTGGCCGGGCAGACCCTTGAACTTCTGCCAGTCACCGGTGATCTTCAGGATCGCGGCAACCTGCTCGGACGGCTGAGCGCCGACGCCGAGCCAGTACTGGGCGCGGTCCGAGTCGACCTCGATGTACGAGGGCTCTTCGGTCGGGTGGTACTTGCCGATCTCCTCGATGGCACGGCCGTCACGCTTGGAGCGTGAGTCCATGACGACGATGCGGTAGTACGGGGCGCGCATCTTGCCGAAGCGCTTAAGGCGAATCTTAACGGCCACTTTTGTGGTCACTCCTGTTTCTGAAACGGGGTCGAACCCGGCGTTCTGCACCCGTGGGGCGGGCCATACTAGGGGGTTCTAAAAGGACAAGATCCAGACGCGGAGAGAGGGGCCACGCAGATCAAGTACCTGATCATTGTGCCAGATCACCGCGCCGATTTCGACTTGACACCCGCGGCGGGCCGCCGCGGGTGGCGCCGCAGTCCGGCTCAGGCGGTCCAGACGTACAGTTCGGTGCGGGCGGCGGGGTCGACGCCCGAGGCGAGCTCCGCGATCCGGCGGGTGTGGCCGAGGGCCTCGGCGGCACCGAAGGGCATGTCCTCCTCGGCCGCCCACTGCCCGGCGACATCGGCCAGGACACTTTCGCCCTCGTCGGTCTCGTAGCTGAGCAGCTCGGCGAGGGTCCGGACCATGGCGGCGGGCACGCCGAGCAGTGCGTCGCTGGAGACGTCGACCATCGCGAGTTCGTAGTCGGCGCCGGCGGCGTGGACGGCGGTGCCGGCGAGGTCGCCCAGCCGTTCGATCTCGTAGTCGCTGATGCCCTCGATCCGGACGGCGTCCGGGCCGGCGGGGGCGCCCCCGGCGAGGGCAGCGGCCCGCTTGAGCGCGGCGTCATGGGTGGCGACGAAGACTTCGGTAAATCCCACGGGGCTCATCCTTGGATTTCGGGCGGCCCGGGGGCCGCGGCGTGTGGCGTGGTCCCAGCCTATCGGCTGGCGGCCCGGAGGCCGGTCAGCGGACGGCGACCCGGATTCGGTTGCGCCAGGGGTCATCGAACCGGAGCTCGGCACCGGTGTGGTGGGACGCGACGCCGGCGACCTTCAGCCGGTCCGCGAGGGCGCCGACGTCGTCCCCGGAGGGCACCTCGATCAGCACCTCGCCCAGGCCCAGCGTGTCGCGCCGGGGGCCGGCGCCGCGGCTGTTCCAGACGTTCATGGCCATGTGGTGGTGGTAGCCGCCCGCCGAGACGAAAAGCGCCTGGCTGTGCCAGCCTGCGGTCTTTTCGAAGCCCAAGGTCCCGACGTAGAAGTCGTGGGCCGACTGCACGTCGCCGACCTGGAGGTGGACGTGCCCGACGCCGGCGCCGGTTTCGTGCTGGCCGGCGAGCGACGCCTCGGTGAGGTGCTGCTCCAGGTAGCGCTGCGGCGGCAGCGCCAGGCTGTCCATGACAACATTCGCGCCATCCCAGGACCATTCCTCGCGCGGCCGGTCCCAGTACAGTTCGATGCCGTTGCCCTCGGGATCGTTGAAGTAGAAGGCCTCGCTGACCAGGTGGTCCGCGCTGCCGGTGAAGAACCGGGGATCGTACTGGGCTGCGGTGGCGACGGTGGCGGCCAGCGCCGCCTGGTCCTCGAACAGGAGGGCGGTGTGGAAGAGCCCGGCCTCACCCCGGGAGGGGAGGTTCAGCCCCGGCGCCGGCGCGAGGTGCACCAGGGGCGTGCGGCCGCGTCCGAGGTAGAGGCCGCCGTCCTGCTCGGCCACCACCTCCAGGCCGAGGGCGCGCTGGTAGTAGTCGGTCATCAGCGCCAGGTCGCCCACCTTGAGCATCACGGTGCCCATCGACAGGTCGGCCGGCAAGAGGTCCTGGGTGGCGGCGTTGGTGGTCATTGCATCACTCCGGTGTTGTGGGGTTTTGCCGTCGTTCGGCGGCTCTCACCAGATAAAATTACTTGAAGCTTCAATTTATTCCGCGGACGCCGCGCCGATGACGACCCCGCGGAGGACGACGGCGCGCAGGTTCCGCAAGGTGGAGAGATCCCGCCGCGGGTCCGCGGCGCAGACCAGGACGTCGGCGGGGGCACCCTCGGCGATTCCGGCGGCGCCCAGCCAGGCCCGGGAGGACCAGGCGCCGGCGTCGAGGGCGGTGGCCGCGCCCAGTCCGGCGGCGTGCAGGGCCTCCAGCTCGTCGACGATCCGCCCGTGGGCAATGACGCTCCCGGCGTCGGTTCCCGCATAGATGGCCACCCCGGCCTCGTGGGCCTCGAGGACCCGCTCGGCCCGGCGTTCCCAGAGCGCGCGCATATGGGCGGCGTAACGCGGGAACTTGGGTTCGGCCTGCGCGGCGATGTCCGGGAAGGTGGCGATGTTGATCAGGGTGGGGACGATCGGCACGCCCTGATCAACGAAACGCGGAAGATGCCGGGGCAGCAGCCCGGTTGCGTGTTCGATGCAGTCGATCCCGGCGTCGAGCATGTCATCGAGGGTGTCCTCGGCGAAGCAGTGAGCGGTGACCCGGGCGCCCTCGTCGTGGGCGGCGCTGACGGCGTCCCTGACGGTGCGGGCGGGGAAGCTTGCGGCAAGGTCCCCGGCGTCGCGGTCGATCCAGTCCCCCACGAGCTTGACCCAGCCGTCCCCCGCCCGCGCCTGCTTCCGGACCTCCTCGACCAGGTCACCGGGGTCCACCTCAACGGCGAGGCCGCGCAGGTAGCGGCGGCTTCGGGCGATGTGGCGGCCCGCACGGATGATCCGGGGCAGGTCCCGCCGCTGCTGGATCCAGCGGGTGTCGTGCACCGCTCCGGCGTCGCGGACCAGCAGGGTCCCGGCGTCACGGTCCGTGCGCGCCTGCGTTTCGGCGACGGCGGCGTCCACGTCACCGCCGGGCCCGAGCCCGATGTGGCAGTGAGCGTCGACCAGTCCCGGGATTACCCACCCGTCGATGACTTGGTCCGGCGCCGCCTCCGGACGGTCGAAGGTCAGCACCCCGTCCACGGACCACAGGCCGCGCCGCTCCCGGTTCACGGCGGTGAGGACGGGCCCGGTGAATTCGATGATGCCGCTCATGGGTCCCAGCCTAGGAGGCGCGGGCGTGCCGGCTGCGGACGACGTCGGCGATAAAGGAGCGGATCGCCCGGTCCCCTTCCGGTGAGTCCTGCGGCCGGTGCCCGCCCGGGGCGGTGCGGTGCCGGGCGCCGGTCTCCACGAGGTAACCGGCAATCTCCTCGTACAACGGTTCCCAGCCGCCGGTGAGGACCAGTGTGGGGACGCCGGGGACGATGTGCAGGGGCGCCTCCCAGGCCGGCGCCTGCAGCCGGAGCCGCCGCGCCTCCCGGGCGTTGTCCGCCGCGACTTCCCCGGGGGCGCCGTGCAGCGGGGCGTGCGCGGCGAACACCCGGCGGACGAATTCGCGGTGGAAGTCCTCGTCGCCCAGGCTGTGCCGGACGTCGAAGAGCGGTTCCATCAGGGCCCGGTGCGCGGCGGTGGCCGGCAGTTCCGCCGTCAGGGACAGGCAGGCCGGTTCCACCAGCGTGAGGGACTGGACCAGGTCGGGCCGTTCGACGGCAGCCATCATCGCGGCGATGGCGCCCTGGGAGTGGGCGACGACGTGGCCTCCGGCGGCACCGCGGCCGTCGTCGGCCAGTGCGCCGAGGACGATCCCGGCGTCGGCCGCGAAGTCGGTTTCCAGCGGCTCGGCCACCGGGTCGAAGCCATGCCGGCGGAGGAAGAGCGCGTCATAGGCCAAGGCCACGCCGTGCTGTTTCGGCCACGCCGCGGCACCGAAACTGCCGGCCCCGTGGACGAAAACTACGCGCTCCTTGAACATGCTCCAAGCCTATTCCACGGGTCCGTCAACGGGGCCGCGACATACGCCGCGGCCCGCCGCAGCGTGTCGCTACTTGCTGCCGCCAAGGAACTTGTCGAAGCCCTTGGGCAGGTTCAGCTGGGAGGGGTCGAAGTCGCCCTGCTGGCCGAAGGAGGCGCCGGTGGGGACGGCCTTGGCGCCGGCTGCGCGCCGTGCCTCCGCGTCCTTGAGCTCCTGCGCGGCCTTGGCCGGGTTGCCGGAGCGGGCCTTCTTCTTTGGCGCGGGCTTGTTGCCCTTGCGGGCCCCGCCGCCCATGCCCGGCATCCCGGGCATGCCCGGAATGCCGCCGCCGGCGGCCATCTTCTTCATCATCTTCTGCGCCTGGGCGAAGCGTTCCAGCAGGCCGTTGACCTCGGAGACGTGCACGCCGGAGCCGCGGGCGATGCGGGCGCGGCGGGAACCGTTGATGATCTTCGGCGCGACCCGCTCGTGCGGGGTCATGGACCGGACGATCGCCTCAACCCGGTCGATTTCGCGCTCGTCGAACTGCTCGAGCTGCTGCCGGATGTTCTGCGCGCCGGGCATCATCATGAGCATCTTCTTCATCGAGCCCATGTTGCGGATCTGCTGCATCTGGGCGAGGAAGTCCTCGAGGGTGAAGTCTTCCTGGTCGGCGAACTTCTTCGCCATCCGGGCCGCTTCGTCCTTGTCCCAGGACTTCTCGGCCTGCTCGATCAGGGTGAGCACGTCGCCCATGTCGAGGATGCGGGAGGCCATGCGGTCCGGGTGGAAGAGCTCGAAGTCGTCCAGGCCTTCGCCGGTGGAGGCGAACATGACCGGCTTGCCGGTGACCGACGCGACGGAGAGCGCGGCACCGCCGCGGGCGTCGCCGTCGAGCTTGGAGAGGACGATGCCGGTGAAGTTAACGCCCTCGTCGAACGCCATGGCGGTGTTGACCGCGTCCTGGCCGATCATCGAGTCGATGACGAACAGGACTTCGTTGGGGACGATGGCCCGGCGGATCTGGCGCGCCTGCTCCATCATGTCCGCGTCGACGCCGAGGCGGCCGGCGGTGTCAACGATCACGACGTCGTGCAGGGTGCGCTTGGCTTCCTCGACGCCGGCGCGGGCGACGGCGACCGGGTCGCCGGCCGGGTGGTCCAGCTCGGTGGAGGTGGCGCCGGGGTGCGGGGCGAACACCGGTACGCCGGCGCGCTGGCCGACGACCTGCAGCTGGGTAACGGCGTTGGGGCGCTGCAGGTCACAGGCCACCAGCATGGGGCTGTGGCCCTGGGACTTCAGGTGCTTCGAGAGCTTGCCGGCGAGGGTGGTCTTACCGGCGCCCTGGAGGCCGGCGAGCATGATGATGGTGGGGCCGGTCTTGGCCAGCCGGATCCGGCGGGTCTCGCCGCCGAGGATCTCGACGAGTTCCTCGTTGACGATCTTCACGATCTGCTGGCTGGGGTTCAACGCACCGGAGACCTCGGCGCCGAGGGCACGCTCGCGCACGCGGGAGGTGAATTCGCGGACCACCGGCACGGCGACGTCGGCGTCCAGCAGGGCACGGCGGATCTCCCGGACCGTGGCGTCGACGTCGGCCTCGGTCAGGCGGCCCTTGCCGCGAAGGTTCTTGAAGGTTGCTGTCAACCGGTCAGAGAGTGAATTGAACACGCGCCGTGCACTTCTTTCAGTGGATCTGCAGCTGGCGTCCGGAACGGCGCGCCAGTGTCGGAACTGTCTCGCCGGAACGAACCGGCCCGACAACGGGACTCGACTATCTAGGGTACCAAGACCCGGCTCGGAGGTGGCATGCTGGCGTAGGTGACCAGTGAACCGACGGTAAAGACCCTGCTCATCCTCGGCGCGTCCGGCGACCTGACCGGCCGGCTGCTGCTTCCGGGCCTGGCCCGGCTGGTGGCCCGCGGCCACGCCGCCGGCCTGACCCTGGTGGGCGCCGGCTCCGACGACTGGAGCCAGGAGCAGTGGCTGGAGCGGCTGGACACCGCCTTCGCGGACGCGAATTCGCAGGCAAACACGGACGGAAAACGCGAACTCAAGCGGATCCGCACCTCCACCAGCTACCACCGCCTGGATGTCACCTCGGGCGGCGAGCTCGCGTCCCTGCTGGCCGGGCTGGACGGCCCGGTGGCGGTGTACTTCGCGCTGCCGCCGAAAATCAGCCAGCTGGCCTGCGAGGCACTGACCCCGGAGGAAGTCCCCGCCGGCACCCGGCTGGTGATGGAGAAGCCCTTCGGCTCCAGCGAGGAATCGGCCCGGCACCTGAACAAGACCCTCGCCGCTCTGGTCCCCGAGGACCACATCCACCGGGTGGACCACTTCCTGGGCAAGGCCACGGTCCTGAACATCCTGGGCCTCCGCTTCGCGAACACCTTCCTGGAGCCGGTCTGGAACCGTGAGCACATCGAGAAGGTGGAAATCATCTTCGACGAGGACCTCGCGCTCGAGGGCCGGGCCCGGTACTACGACGGGGCGGGCGCGCTGCGGGACATGATCCAGAGCCACCTGCTGCAGATCATGGCCCTGATGGCGATCGAGCCGCCGGCCTCCGTGGACGAACGCGACCTGCGGGACGCCGTCGCCACCCTCCTGCGGGCCAGCAGCATCAAGGCCCCCTACGCAAAGAACACCCGCCGCGCCCGGTACTCCGCCGGCTCGATCGATGGGCGCAAGGTTCCCGACTACGCGAAGGAAAAGGGCGTCGACCCGTCCCGGAACACCGAGACCCTCGCCGAGGTCCGGGTGGACATCGACAACTGGCGCTGGCAGGGCGTGCCGTTCCTGCTCCGGTCCGGGAAGGCACTCGGATCGATGCGCAAAGAGGCCATCGTGACGTTCCGCCCGGTGCCGCACCTTCCCAAGGGGTTCACCGGCGTCGACTCCCCCAACCAGCTGCGGATCGGCTTCGGTCCCGACACCCTGCAGTTCGACGTCGACGTCAACGGCCCCGGAAACGTGCTCAGCCTGGACCGGGCCACCCTGAAGGCGGAGTTGAGCGCCTCGGACCTGCTCCCCTACGGCGAAGTCCTCGAGGGTGTCCTCAGCGGCGATCCGTTGCTCTCGGTCCGGGCCGACACCGCCGAGGACTGCTGGCGGATCGTGGAACCGGTCATCAAGGCCTGGGCCAGGGACAGCGTGCCGCTGGAGGAATACCCGGCAGGCACCCCGGGACCCGAGGGCTGGCCTACCTAAGTCACCCGGCTGAACACAAAAGCGGGCCGGGCACCTGTTCAGGTGCCCGGCCCGTTGTTCGCAACCCTCATTCGCGTTCCGCTGAGTCGGTCCGCGGCTGGAGGGATTGCAGCTAGATGGCGGCCGCGCCGCGTTCGCCGGTGCGGACCCGGACCGCCTCGAAGACGTCCATGGTCCAGACCTTGCCGTCGCCGGCCCGGCCGGTGTTGGAGCTGGCGATGATGACATCGAGGATGTCATCGGCCTGCTCGTCGGTGGCCAGCACCTCCACCCGGATCTTCGGCAGCAGGTCCACGTTGTACTCGGCCCCGCGGTAGACCTCGGTGTAGCCGCGCTGCCGGCCGTAGCCGCTGGCCGCGCTGACCGTCAGGCCCTGCACCCCGTAGGCTTCCAGGCCTTCACGGATGGCGTCGAGTTTTTCCGGTCGGACGATGGCGGTGATCAGTTTCATGCTTCCACGCTTTCTTTGCCTGCTGCGGTCTGCTTGCCGTGCTGCGGGACGCCGGCGATGTCCTCGGCCGGGAGCTGAACGGCCTCGCCGCCGAGCGACTTGCCGGTGATGATTTCGTGCAGCGGCTGGAAGCTGCCGCCCCGGCCGCTGAGGCCGAACTCGTAGGCGGTCTCGGCGTGCAGGCTGAGGTCCACGCCCACGACTTCCTGCTCCTGGGAGACCCGGAAGCCCATCAGCTTGTGGATCGGGAAGGCGATGATGAAGGTCATCACGGCGGTGAAGATGATCGAGAACAGGGCGGCCAGGGCCTGGGCGACGAGCTGGGTGCTGCCGCCGCCGTAGAAGAGGCCGGCGGTGCCCTGGGACGGGGTGGCCAGGAAACCGATGGCCACGGTGCCGACGACGCCGGAGACCAGGTGGACGCCGACGACGTCGAGCGAGTCGTCGTAGCCGAACTTGAACTTCAGGCCGACGGCCAGGGCGGAGGCGACACCGGCGACGACACCCAGGATGATGGCGCCCAGCGGGGAGACGTTGGCGCAGGCCGGGGTGATGGCGACGAGGCCGGCGACCACACCGGAGGCCGCACCGAGGGAGGTCGGGTGGCCGTCACGGAACCGCTCCACGGCGAGCCAGCCGAGCATGGCGGCGGCGGGGGCGGCGAGGGTGTTGACCCAGATCAGGCCGGCCTGCTCGACCGTGGCGGCGGCGCCGGCGTTGAAGCCGAACCAGCCGAACCAGAGGATGGCGGCACCGAGCATGACGAACGGGATGTTGTGCGGGCGGTGGTTCGGGTCCTTGCCGAAGCCCTTGCGGTTGCCGATGACCAGGACCAGGATCAGGCCGGCGATACCGGCGTTGATGTGGACCACGGTGCCGCCGGCGAAGTCGATCACGGGGGCGAACGTCTGGCCGAACCAGCCGTCCTTGGAGAAGAGGCCGCCGCCCCAGACCATGAAGGCCATGGGGGCGTAGACCAGGGTTGCCCAGATCGGGGTGAAGATGACCCAGGCGGAGAACTTGGCGCGGTCGGCCACGGCACCGGAGATCAGGGCCACGGTGATGATCGCGAAGGTTGCGGCGTATCCGACCTTCAGCAGGTCCGCCGGATCGGTGAAGTTGTGCAGCCCGAAGTGCGTGAACGGGTTGGCGAAGATCTGGAAGAAGTTGTCTTCGTTGCTGGTGGCCATGGAGGCGCCCCACAGAACCCAGACAATGCCGACGGTGCCGATGGCGACGAAGCTCATCATCATCATGTTCAAGGCTGACTTGGCGCGCGTCATGCCGCCGTAGAAAAATGCCAGGCCCGGGGTCATGAACAGCACGAGCGCTGCTGCGACCAGGAGCCAAACGAGACCCGCGGTGAGTTCCATGGTCTGCGTCCTCTCTTGCTCTTAGGTGCGGATCCAGTCCGCAAGTTCAACGCATTTTGCGTTCTACAAAGAGTCTGCTGGCGTAGTGTTTCACCGGCTCGGGATTTAGATTGCCGGGCTGTTACAAGAACCTCCCGGAAGTAAATGGTGCGTCTCGCGCTTGTTACGGTTGTGTTTCACGCGGACCCATCCCCCCACCGGCCTCTCAAGGCATCGAAAGCAGCACCATGAGTAAAACAGCCCGTCCCGCCAGGGATTCCAGCCTTCTCTCCGCCCTGCGCCCCTCCCGCGGACCGCGGCTCCCCCGCGACATCAAGGTGATGCTGGCCGCGGCCTTCCTGATCGCGCTGGGCTTCGGGCTGGTGGCGCCGGTGCTCCCCCAGTTCGCGACGACGTTCGACGTCGGGGCGACGGCGGCAGCGGTGATCGTGAGCATCTTTGCCTTCATGCGGCTGATGTTCGCCCCGGCCGGCGGCGCGCTGATCGTGCGGCTGGGCGAGCGGCCTGTGTACGTCGCCGGGCTGCTGATCGTGGCGGCGTCGACGGCGGCGTGTGCCTTCGCCCAGGATTACTGGCAGCTGCTGGTGTTCCGCGGCCTCGGCGGCGCCGGCTCGGTGATGTTCACGGTGGCGTCGATGGCCCTGGTGGTCCGGCTGGCCCCGCCCGAGAGCCGCGGCCGGGTTTCCGGCGCGTACGCCTCGGCCTTCCTGATCGGCAACGTCTGCGGCCCGATCGTCGGCGGCCTGCTGGCGGGATTCGGCCTGCGGGTGCCGTTCCTGGCCTACGCCGCCGCGCTGGTGCTGGCTGCCGCCGTCGTCCAGACCCAACTCACGCACGTCCCCTCCGGGTCCCGGGAGGCCGGCACGGCCGCCCCGGCCATGCTACTGCGCGACGCGGTGCGGGACAGCGCCTACCGGGCCGGGCTGGCCTCCAGCTTCGCGAACGGCTGGGCCACGTTCGGGGTGCGCATGGCGACGGTGCCGCTGTTCGCCGTCGCGGCCCTCGGTGCCGGGGCGTCCTCCGCGGGCTGGGCGCTGGCGGTGTTCGCGGCCGGTAACGCCGTGGCGCTGACCTTCTCGGGACGGCTCGCGGATTCCGCCGGCCGGAAGCCGATGATGCTGGCGGGCCTGGTGGTCACCGGCCTGGCCACCGCCTCGATCGGCCTGACGCACGATCTGCCGCTGTTCCTGTTGGCCTCCACGGTCGCCGGCATCGGCTCCGGCCTGCTGGGCCCGGCGCAGCAGGCCGCGATCGCGGACGTGATTGGCAACGAACGCTCCGGCGGCAAGGTGCTGGCGGTATTCCAGATGACGCAGGACAGCGGCGCGATCGTGGGGCCGGTGATCGCCGGCCTGCTGGCGGACCGGCTGGGTTACGGCTGGGCCTTCGGCGTCACCGGCGGCGTGCTGCTGGCCGCGGCCGCCGGATGGCTGCTGGCGCGGGAAACGTTCCGGCCCGCAGCCCCGGCGGCCGGGTAGGGCAACCGGTCCAGCTCGGGATCGCGCTAGTTCAGGATCGCGTCCACGAAGCTGTCGGCGTCGAACGGGGCCAGGTCGTCCGCGCCTTCGCCCAGGCCCACGAGCTTGACCGGGACGCCCAGGGTCTTCTGGATCGCGACGACGATGCCGCCCTTGGCGGTGCCGTCCAGCTTGGTGAGCACGATACCGGTGATGTTGACGACCTCGGCGAAGACCCGGGCCTGGTTCAGGCCGTTCTGGCCGGTGGTGGCGTCCAGGACCAGCAGCACCTCGTCGACCTCGGCGAGCTTTTCAATGACGCGCTTGACCTTGCCGAGTTCGTCCATCAGGCCGACCTTGTTCTGCAGTCGGCCGGCGGTGTCGATCATGACGACATCGACTTCCTGGTCGATGCCGGCCTTCACGGCCTCGTAGGCGACGGAGGCGGGGTCCGCGCCGTCGATGTCGGACTTGACCGTGGGGACGCCGACCCGCTGGCCCCACGTGGCCAACTGTTCGGCCGCGGCGGCGCGGAAGGTGTCCGCCGCGCCGAGCAGGACGTCCTTGTCTTCGGCGACCAGGACGCGGGCCAGCTTGCCGACGGTGGTGGTCTTGCCGACGCCGTTGACGCCGACGACCATCATCACGGCCGGCTTGTCAGCGTGGCGCTGGACGTTCAGGCTGCGGTCCATGGTCGGGTCGACGAGCTTGAGCAGTTCCTCGCGCAGCAGCGCCTTGACCTCTTCCGGGGAACGGGTGCCCAGGACCTTGACGCGGGCGCGGAGGGCGTCCACCAGCTGCATGGTCGGCTCGGTGCCCAGGTCCGCGAGCAGCAGGGTCTCCTCGACCTCGTCCCAGACGTTCTCGTCGATCTTGTCGGAGGACAGGAGGGCCAGCAGGCCCTTGCCGAGGACATTGTTGGACTTGGCCAGGCGTTCACGCAGCCGGGTCAGGCGGCCGGCGACCGGCAGCGGCGTCTCGACCGGGACGGTCTCCAGGCCGGCGGCGTCGTCCGGCACCTCCACGGTTCCGAGGTCCTCGAGGCCTTCGGTGTCCCGGGCGGGGGCCCCGGTCCGGTCCTCCAGCAGGGTCCCGCCGCCGGTGCCCTGGACGGGGTCGTTGGCGTCACGCTGCGTGGGGTAGTTGGTGATGTTCCTCCGGGTCCGCACGAGCACCGGAATGAGGGCGCCGATGACCACCAGGGCAACGATAATGGGCAGGATGATAGGGAGGATGTCGTTCACTCCCCTAGCTTCTCATAACCGCTAAAGCCGCCGGTCGGCGGCCCAATCGGCCCCGGCTCAGACCTCGGCGCCGAGCCGCTGGCTGATCACGGTGGAGACACCGTCGCCGCGCATGGTGACGCCGTAGAGGGCGTCGGCGACCTCCATGGTGCGCTTCTGGTGGGTGATCACGATCAGCTGGCTCGATTCGCGGAGCTCCTCGAAGATCGTGATGAGCCGGCCCAGGTTGGTGTCGTCGAGGGCCGCCTCCACCTCGTCCATAACGTAGAACGGCGAGGGCCGGGCCTTGAAAATGGCCACGAGCAGCGCCACGGCCGTCAGGGACCGCTCGCCGCCGGAAAGCAGCGAGAGGCGCTTGATCTTCTTCCCCGCGGGACGGGCCTCCACTTCGATGCCGGTGGTCAGCATGTCGCTGGGGTCGGTCAGGACCAGCCGTCCCTCACCGCCCGGGAAGAGCCGGGCGAAGACCCGGACGAACTGCCGGGCGGTGTCCTCGAAGGCCTCGGCGAAGACCTTCTGGACCCGGTCGTCGACGTCCTTGATGATGTCCAGCAGGTCCTTGCGGCTGGCCTTGAGATCCTCAAGCTGGGTGCTGAGGAACTGGTGGCGTTCCTCCAGCGCGGCGAATTCCTCCAGGGCCAGCGGGTTGACCCGGCCCAGGGCGGCAAGGTCCCGTTCGGCCTTCCGCAGCCGTTTTTCCTGTTCCTCCCGCACGAAGGGCTTGCCCTCGAGGATGGCGCGGCCGTCTTCGTCCACGGGCGCGCGCAGGGCCGCCCACTTGTCCCCGGTCTCCTCCGCCGGCACCGGCACCGGCTGGTCCGGGCCGAAGCTCCCCACCAGCTGGTCCGGGCTGAGCCCGAGTTCCTCGACACTGCGCAGCTCGAGGGCCTCGATCTTCAGGCGCTGCTGCGCCCGGGCCAGCTCGTCCCGGTGCACGGAGTCGGTCAGTTCCGCCAGTTCGCGGGCCAGGGCGTCGTTGCCGGTCCGAACCTCCGCCAGTTCCTGGTCCAGCCGTATGCGACGCTCCTCGGCAAGGTCCCGGTCCACGCGGGCCAGCTCGACCGACACGTCCAGGAAGCGGGCCACGTGGGCGACGGCGGCGGAGACGGCGGCGGCGCGGCGGGCCTGCAGGGCGCGGCGGCGGGCGCGTTCGGCTGCCTCGGCGCGGGCCTGCCGCTCGGTGGCGGCGGCCCGTTCCAGCGAGGAAGCACGGTTGCTGATGGCGGTGAGCTGTTCCTCGGCGCTGCGAAGGCCCAGCCGGGCCTCCATCTCGGCCGCGCGGGCCGCGGCCGCGGTCTGGGCGAGGGCGTCCCGTTGGTCCTGGGAAGGTTCCTCCTCCGCAGGGGCCTCATGCGCGGCGGCCAGCCGGGCGGCCACCGTTTCCAGGGCATCCTGTTCGACCGTGACCGCGGCCTCGGCGCGGGCCAGGGAGGCGGCCAGGCGTTCGCTCTCCCCCGCGGCGCTGCGGAGCACGGAATTCAAGTGCCCGAGGCGTTCGGCCACGGCCGCGAGCCGGGCGTCGGACTCGTGGAGTTTGTCCAGGGCCGCGTCCGCGCGCTCCTGCGCTTCCGCCCGCCGGGGCGCCGCGGCCGCCAGGGCGAAGCGGGTGCGTTCCAGCTCCGCGGTCACGGCGGCCAGCCGGGCGGCGGCGTCGTCGACGGCGGCCTGTACCTCCAGCAGCGACGGGGCCGAAGCCGAGCCGCCGCGGACGGCAAGCGCGGTGAAGACATCCCCCGCCCGGGTGACGGCGGTCAGCTCCGGGTGGTCGGCCAGCAGGGACGCGGCGGCGTCGTGGTCCTCGACGACCGCGGTGCCGGCCAGCAGCCGGTCCAGCAGCCCGCGCACGGGCACGGCGTCCGCCGCGTCGGCCGCCGGAGCAGCCAGTCCGGTCGCCGGGCGTGCCCCGGCCGGCAGCGCCGCTGTCCCGGGCACGTTGTCCCGGCCCTCGGCACCGGCCGCGGCGAGCAGCAGCGACGCACGGCCGGCGTCCTCTTCCCGGAGCAGGCCGAGCGCGGCGGTGGCCGCGGCCCGGTCGGCCACCACGACCGCGTCGGAGCAGTGGCCCAGCGCCGCGGCGATGGCGGCCTCGTAGCCGGGTTCAACGGCCAGCATCGACGCGAGCGGGCCGAGGATCCCGGCGAGGCCGGAGGAGGCGACGTGGCCGGAGCCGTCCTTGCGGTTCAGGCCGAGCTGCAGGGCTTCGTGCCGGGCCGCGAGGGCACCGCGTTCCCGGTCGGCATCGCGTTCGGCGGCCTTCAGCGCGTCGATCTCTGCGGTGACGGCGTCGAGTGCCTCGCTGGCGGCCTCGTACTCGGCGTCGAGGCTCTCTTCCCCGTCCTCGACGCCGGCCACCTGGGACTCCAGGGCGGTGAACTCGGCCTGGGCCTGGCGCCGGCGTTCCTCGCCGGCTGTCAGTGATTCCCGCAGCCGGCCCACCTCGGCCTGCGCGGATTCGACCCGGGAACGGGCCGCGCCGACCTGCCCGGCCAGCCGGGCCAGGCCCTCGCGCCGGTCCGCGGCGGCCCGCAGCAGGGCGTCGAGGCGTTTGGATTCGGCGGTGGACGCGGCCTCGGCTTCCTGCTTGGCAGCGGTGGCGTCCGCGAGCGCGTCCCGCCGCAGCCGGATCTGCTCTTCCAGCCCGGCCTGCTCGGCCCGGACGCGGGCGGCCTGCTGGTCCAGGTGGTCGGGGTCCCGGCCCGTCGCGGGTCCCGGGTCCGCGGCGCCGAGCAGGCGCCGGCGTTCCTCGGCCAGCGATCCGAGGGAGCGGAGCCGTTCCCGCCCGGAGGAGAGCCGGTACCAGTTGTCACGGGCGGCGTTGAGGGCGGGCGTAGCCTCGGCGGCCTGCTGCTCCAGTTCCGCCTGGCGGCGCCGGCCCAGGTCCAGGTCCCGTTCGACGACGGAGCGCCGGGCCTTGAGCGCCGATTCGTCCGCGACGTCCCGGGCAAGCGTGGACTGCAGCTGGACCAGGTCGTCGGCGAGGAGCCGTGAGCGCGCGTCGCGGACCTCGAACTGGACGGTCTGCGCGCGGCGTGCGACGGCGGCCTGCTTGCCCAGCGGCGTCAACTGCCGCCGGATCTCGGCCGTCAGGTCCCCGAGCCGGGCCAGGTTGGCCTGCATGGCCTCCAGCTTCCGGACTGTCTTTTCCTTCCGGCGCCGGTGCTTGAGGATGCCGGCGGCCTCCTCGATGAAGCCGCGCCGGTCCTCGGGGGTGGCGTGCAGGACCTTGTCCAGCTGGCCCTGTCCGACGATCACGTGCATTTCCCGGCCGAGGCCGGAGTCGGAGAGCAGTTCCTGGATGTCCAGCAGCCGGCAGGGGGCACCGTTGATGGCGTACTCGGACCCGCCGGTGCGGAACAGCGTGCGCGCGATGGTGACTTCGCTGTACTCGATCGGGAGGGCGCCGTCGCTGTTGTCGATGGTCAGGGACACGTGCGCCCGGCCCAGCGGGGGCCGGCCGGAGGTGCCGGCGAAGATGACGTCCTCCATCTTGCCGCCGCGCAGGGTCTTGGCGCCCTGTTCGCCCATCACCCAGGACAGGGCGTCCACCACGTTGGACTTGCCGGAACCGTTGGGACCCACCACGGCGGTGACGCCGGGTTCGAACTCAAAGGTCGTCGCGGACGCGAATGACTTGAATCCGCGGACGGTCAGGCTTTTGAGGTGCACGGTGGTTCCGGTCTCCTGCTGTGGGTGAGGTAAATGAAGCGGTGGCAGCCGCTACCGGCTACATACAATCTACTGCGGGGCACCGTCAGAATCCGCGCCATCGCGGTTCCGGCGGCGCGCTGGGCCCCTCTGTCCCCGCCGTCGATGCCGTGGACTGCATATGCAGGAATGGATGTGCAGCGGGCATAGTTAAGCACTTGGGCTTGTGCTTGACGGCGCAGTGAGCCGCAGGAGCGCAGGACAGATACGAACAGAGGCTTGATTTGATAGGCAATGCCACCTTCCGGCACACCAACACCGCGTTGCTTTCGGTGAGCAGCGTCGAGGCGCCCACGATCGTGAGTTCCCGCGACTTCGACCAGGCCCTGGCCGGGACGCTGCGCCGGTTGAAGTTCCCGCCGCGCCTGCTGGAGCGGGTCGCCGGGATCACGCACCGGCGCTGGTGGGCCCCGGGGACGGCGTTCGACGACGCCGCCGTGGAAGCCGGCGCCAAGGCCCTCGCCGAGTCCGGAATCGCGGCCTCCGACGTCGGGCTCCTGATCAACACCTCGGTCACCCGCCGGAACCTCGAACCGTCTGTCGCGGTCAAGATCCACCACGGGCTGGGACTGCCCTCCTCCGCCATGAACTTCGACTTGGCCAACGCCTGCCTGGGCTTCGTCAACGGCATGACCCTGGCCGCCACCATGATCGACTCCGGCCAGATCAAGTACGCCGTGATCGTCAACGGCGAAGACGCCCAGGCCACGCAGGAGGCCACCCTGGCCCGGCTGCAGCGTCCCGAGACCACCCGCGAGGACTTCAACCGCGAGTTCGCCACCCTCACCCTCGGCTCCGGCGCCGCGGCCGCCGTCCTGGGTCCCGCGGACCAGCACCCGGGCGCGCACCGGGTCGTCGGCGGCGTGGTCCGCGCCGGCACCGAACACCACGAACTCTGCGTCGGCGGCATCAACGGCATGGCCACGGACACCAAGGGACTGCTCGACGGCGGCCTGCAGCTGGTGGTGGACGCGTGGCGCGAAGCCCAGCCGGAGTGGGACTGGGCCTCGATGGACAGGTACGTCACCCACCAGGTCAGCAACGCCTACACCCAGGCCATCATCGACGCGATCGACCTGGACCCGGACAAGGTGCCGATCACCTTCCCGCACTGGGGCAACGTGGGCCCTGCGTCCCTGCCGATGACCCTCGCCGCAGAGGCGCAGACCCTCACCAGCGGTGACCGCGTGCTGTGCATGGGCGTCGGTTCCGGCCTGAACACCGCGATGGTGGAAATCGCTTGGTAGCCGCCACCTGGCCCGGCGTCGATCCCGCCTGGTCCCGCGAGATCGACGTGCCCGCGACCTCGGGTGCCGGGACCGCGCCGGGCCCTGACAAGCACGGCACAAGGCGCCGCTGGCACATCCTGGACAACGCGGCCCAGCTGGCCGAGCGTGGCCTCACCCCCGCCGGGACCCTGCTGTGCGTCCACGGCAACCCCACCTGGTCCTACCTCTGGCGGACCCTGCTGGCCGCCGGAACCGACCCCGCCCACCCCTGGCGGGTGGTGGCGGTGGACCAGCTGGACATGGGATTTTCCGAACGGACCGGCACCTTCCGCCGGCTGCAGGACCGGATCGACGACCTCGGCAACCTCACCGACGAACTCGGCCTGACGGGACCGGTCGTCACGGTCGGCCACGACTGGGGCGGGGTCATCAGCCTCGGCTGGGCGCTGGCCCACCAGGACCGGCTCGCCGGCGTCGTCCTCACCAACACGGCTGTCCACCAGCCCGCCGGGGTGCCCATCCCCGCGGCGCTGCGGCTCGCGCTGCATCCGGCCGTGCACCGCTGGGGCACGACGACGTCGGACGCCTTCCTGCGCGTGACCCACGCCCTGGCGCACCCGGCGCTGGACCCCGCGGTCCGCGCGGCGTTCATGGCCCCGTACCGCAACGCCCGCCGCCGCGCCGGGGTGGGCAACTTCGTGGCCGACATCCCGGCCGATGCCTCCCACCCCAGCTACCCGGCCCTGACGGCCGTCGCCGAGGGGGTGCGCGGACTCACTGTCCCGGCGCTGATGCTGTGGGGACCCCGGGACCCGATCTTCTCCGACCGGTACCTCAAGGACCTGGTTGGCCGGCTGCCGCACGCCCAGGTGCACCGCTTCGAGGGGGCCGGCCACCTGATGGCCGAGGACCGCAACATCGCGGATCCCATCTTCACCTGGCTCACCGAACACGTTTCCGACGCTCCCACGGCAGAAGCCGCCGCACCGGCCGCCGCAGAGACCGCCGGGACCGGGCCGCTCTGGGCCCCGCTGACCGTCCTTGCCTCGGGCCCCGACGCTGACCAGACGGCCGTAGCCGAGATGGCGCCCCACGGGGGCGTGTCCCGCTCACTCAGCTGGCGCGAACTGGACCGGCGGGTCACCGACCTGGCCCGAGGCCTCAGCGGCGCCGGCGTCGCCGCCGGGACCCGGGTCAGCCTGATGGTTCCGCCCGGAGTGGACCTCACCGTCGTCCTCTACGCCTGCCTCCGCGTGGGCGCCGTCGTGGTCGTGGCCGACGCCGGGCTCGGGCTCCGCGGCCTGAGCCGCGCCGTGCGGGGAGCCACCCCGGACGTGCTGATCGGCATCGACAAGGCCCTCGCCGCGGCCGCCGCCCTCGGCTGGGAGGCCCGGCGCTTCAGCGTCCGCGACCTCCCGGCGGCCCGCCGCCGGATCCTCGGCGTCGAAACCTCCCTCGAACGCCTCGGTGACACCGGCGCGGCGGCCGACGCCGGCCTGCCGCCCGTCCCGGCGGCCGACGCCCCCGCCGCCGTGCTGTTCACCTCCGGGTCCACCGGCCCGGCCAAGGGCGTTCAGTACACGCACCGGCAACTCGCCGCCATGCGGGACACCCTCGCCGCCACCCTGGACCTCCGCCCCGGCACACGCCTGGTGGCCGGCTTCGCGCCGTTCGCCCTGCTGGGCCCCGCCCTCGGCGCCGTGTCCGTCACCCCGGACATGGACGTGACCCGGCCCCGCACCCTGACGGCCCGGGCCCTGGCCGATGCGGCCGCCGCGATCGGCGCCACGGTGGTCTTCGCCTCCCCCGCCGCGCTGCGCAACGTCCTGGCCACCCGGGACACCCTCACCCCGGAGGGCCGGCAGGCCCTCGCCGCCGTGGAGCTGCTGCTCTCCGCCGGGGCCCCGGTACCGCGAAGCCTGCTCGAGGACCTTCAGGACCTGGTCCCCGCAGCCGGACTCCACACCCCCTACGGGATGACCGAGGCCCTTCCCGTGACGGACATCAACCTGGCGCAGATCCGGGAGGCCGCGGCCGACGCCGCCTCAGGGACGGTGCCCGGCGCCGGAAACGGCATCTGCGTGGGCCGGGCGGTGCACGGGGCCGAGCTGGCGGTGGCCCCGCTCGCCGCGGACGGCACCGCGCCGGCCAACCGGCCGGTCACGGACGCGGGAGTGACCGGGGAAATCCTGGTCCGCGCCGCGCACGTCAAGGACTCCTACGACCGGCTGTGGCTGACCCAGCGCGAGAGCGCCCGGACGGCGGGCTGGCACCGCACCGGCGACGTCGGGCACCTCGACGCCGCCGGACGGCTCTGGGTGGAGGGCCGGCTGGCGCACGTGGTCACCGCCCCGGGCGGCGTCGTCACACCCGTCGGAGCCGAGCAGGCCATCGAGGCATTGTCCGGGGTCGGACTCGCCGCCGTCGTCGGCGTAGGGCCGGCCGGCACCCAGGCGGTCGCCGCAGTCGTCGAGACCGTTCCGGCCGTCCGCAAGGCGGGACCGGCCGAGCCCGGGCTCGCCGGCCGGGTCCGCGCCGCCGCACGGCGGGCCGGCGTCGAGGTCTCCGCCGTCCTGACCGTCCCGGCCCACCCCACCGACATCCGCCACAACGCCAAGATCGACCGGACCCGGCTGGCCCGCTGGGCGGGCTCCGTGCTGGCCGGCGGCCGGCCCGGCACGCCGTGAGGATACTGGTCACCGGCGCCAGCGGGCTGCTCGGCGGCGCCGTCGCCCGGCTGCTGATGGAGCAGGGCCACGAGGTCACCACTTTCCAGCGCCGGCCCTCCGGGGTTCCGGGAGCCGCGGACCTGCAAGGTTCCGTGACGGACGACGCCGCCATGCGCAGTGCCGTCGCAGGCATGGACGGCGTCATCCACCTCGCCGCGAAGGTCTCCTTCACCGGCCGTCCCGAAGACTTCGATGCGGTCAACATCGCCGGCGCCGCCCGGCTCCTGGCGGCCGCCCGTGACGCCGGCGTGCGGGACCTGGTGTTCGTCTCCTCCCCGTCGGTAGCCAATTCCGGGCAGGCGATCGCGGGGCTCGACGCCGAACCGGCGGACCCGGCCCGGGCGCACGGGGACTACTCCCGCACGAAGGCAGCCGCCGAACTGCTGGCCCTCACCGCGGACGCACCCGGTTTCCGGGTCACCGCCGTGCGGCCGCACATCGTCTGGGGACCCGGCGACACCCAGTTGGTCGAACGGGTCCTGGAACGCGCCGCACAGGGCAGGCTGCCGCTGCTGGACGCCGGCGGCGCCCTGATCGACACGACATACATCGACAACGCGGCGGCCGCCATTGTGGCAGCGCTGCACCGCATGGACCGGGTCCACGGGCTTGCGCTGGTGGTCAGCAACGGCGAGCCACGGCCGGTGGGTGAGCTGCTGGCCGGAATCTGCGCCGCGGGCGGCGTGCCCGCGCCGGCGTGGTCCGTGCCGGGACGTGTGGCCCGGGCCGTGGGGTCACTGGTGGAGAAGGCCTGGCTCCGGTCCGGCCGGGTGGAGGAGCCGCCGATGACCCGGTTCCTGGCCGAGCAGCTGTCCACGGCGCACTGGTTCGACCAGCGCCGGACCCGGGAACTCCTGGACTGGACCCCCGCGGTCAGCCTGGACGAGGGGCTGGCCCGGCTGGCGGCGCACTACGGTGCTACCAGCGGCCGTTCCGCGGACGCGGCTGGCACACCGGGCAGGTGTGCGCCGAGCGGTTCATGAACTGCTCGCGCTTGATCAGGCTGACGATCCCGTTCGCGGCGCAGCGCCGGCACTCCTGGCCCTCCCGGCCGTAGGCGTTCAGGGACCGTTCGAAGTAGCCGGAGGAACCGTTGACGTTCACATAGAGCGAATCGAAGCTGGTGCCGCCGGCGGCCAGGGCGTCGGTCATGACCTGCCGGGCAGCGTCGAGGACGCGTTCGGCGTCGGCGCGGCGCATCCGGTCCGTGGCGCGGGCGTAGTGCAGCTTGGCCAGCCACAGCGCCTCATCCGCGTAGATGTTCCCGATGCCAGAGACCAGGCCCTGGTCCAGCAGGGCGCGTTTCAGACCGGTCCGGCGCGCCCGGAGGCGGCGGTAGAACAGGTCGAAGGAAAAGTGCGGGTCCAGCGGATCGCGGGCGATGTGCGAGGCTTCCTCGGCGATCAGCGGCAGCGGGGTCTCGGCCAGGCCGCCCGGGCCACCGTCCGCGGTGGCGATTAGCGAGGTCAGGAACAGGCCGCCGAAGATCCGCTGGTCCACGAACCTGAGCTGCTCCGGCATGCCCGCCGCCGGGCTGAGCCGCAGCCGGATCTTCAGGTGCTTCTCGTCCGGAACCTCGGCGTCCTGCATCAGGAGCTGCCCGGACATGCCCAGGTGTGCCATCAGGGCGACGTTCGCGGCGCCGCCGGAGGCATCGGCGCCACCGGCCGTTGAGGCGCCGCCGGACGCCTCAGCGGAGGCGTCCGCGAGCGGCAGCCAGAGGAATTTGCCGCGGCGGACCACGTCCAGGACGCGGGCGCCCTGCAGGTTGCCGATGAAGTCAGCGGGGCCGAGGGCGTGCCGGCGGACGGACCGCGGGTCCAGCACCTCGACGCGGGTGATGGTCCGGCCGCGGACCCAGCTCACCAGGCCGCGCCGGACCACCTCAACCTCGGGCAACTCGGGCAAGGGCGTTCCTAGCTGCCGGCCGGGGCGGCGGCGGAATCGCGGCGGCCCGCAACGTCAGCGGCGTCGCCGTCGGACTCCGCGGGGGCGGACAGCCGGCGCCACGCGTCGGCGGCGGCTTCCTGTTCCGCTTCCTTCTTGGAGTTGCCGGTGCCGGTGCCGTAGTCGGTGCCGCCGATGCGCAGCACGGCCTCGAAGGTCCGTGCGTGGTCCGGGCCGGACCCCTCGACGGCGTAGTTGATGGTGCCGAGCTGCCGGCTGGCGGCGAGCTCCTGGATGCTGGTCTTCCAGTCGGTGCCCGCGCCCAGAGCGGCCGCGTCCTTCAGCAGCGGACCCACCAGCCGCATGACCAGCTGCCGGGCCGTCTCCAGGTCATTGGAGAGGTAGGTGGCGCCGATCAGCGCCTCCATGGTGTCCGCGAGGATGGAGGCCTTGTTCTTGCCCTGGGTGAGCTTCTCGCCCTGGCCAAGGTAGATGTAGTCGCCCAAGTTGATGCTGCGGCCGATGCCGGCCAGCGCCCGGGTGCTGACGACGGCGGAGCGCCGCTTGGCCAGGTCACCTTCGGGAAGGTCCGGGTTGTCACGGTAGAGCGCGTCCGTGACCGAGAACCCCAGGATCGAGTCGCCCAGGAATTCGAGCCGCTCGTTGGTGGGGATGCCGCCGTTTTCGTAGGCGTAGGAACGATGGGTCAGAGCAAGACGAAGCGTCCCGGCGTCAATAGAGACACCGAGACGCTTCAGAAGCTCTTCAGTTGAAGACATCTTAGTCAGCCTGTTGGCGGATTAGACGTCTGCGACCTTGCGGCCCTTGTACTCAAGGAACAGCGCGGTGCCAGCCGAGTCGGTAACGACCTTTGCCTGGTGAGGCAGGCTGTAAACAACCTGGCCGTTTTCCACGGTCTTCACCAGGTGGGGGGCGGTTGCCTTCCACTGGGAGCGGCGGGCGCGGGTATTCGAGCGAGACATTTTCCGCTTGGGAACAGCCACGGCTAACTCATTTCTCTCTAGTCCAACACTTACAAATCAGTTTTGCCGGTCAGGCTTAGCCAGGTCGGCTAGGGCAGCCCAGCGAGGATCCAGGACCTCGTGGTGGTGCCCCGGCTCGTCTTCCAGGCGAACTCCGCATTCGGAGCAGAGGCCCTGGCAGTCTTCCCGGCACACCGGCTGGAACGGCAGCATGGTGACAACTGCGTCCCGCAACACCGGTTCAAGATCGATTAGATCGTGCTCGACTCGACGTTGCTCTTCTTCGTCTTCTCCGTCCGAGAATTCAGCATCCTCGTAGAAGAAAAGTTCTTGCACATTGACCTCTTGGTCATACGCAAGGGGATCCAGGCATCGACCGCATTCGCCGGTTACTTCGACGAACGCGGTGCCCGATACCAGAATTCCTTCGTGTACGGCCTCCAGGCGCAGATCCAGCTCGACATCCGAGCCTTCCTGCACACCAATGAGCGCCACGCCGAGATCACCCGGCGCGGGTACATGTTCTTTCAGTGTCCGCATGCTTCCCGGACTGCGTCCGAGGTCCTTGACGTCGAACGCCAGGGGCGAACTTGCATCTCGCTTAATGAGAACTCCTGTAGAACATATGACCGACGTACTATCTTAGCCTGATTCTTCGAGCGGACTCAAACCGCCCCGCCGGACCCCAGACGCCGCAGAACCGACTTCGGCACGAACTCCGAGACGTCGCCGCCGAGGGTGTGGACTTCCTTGATCAGGGTGGAGGACAGGTGCAGGTAGTGCCCCTCGGCGGGGAGGAAGACCGTCTCGACGCCGGTGAGCTGGCGGTTCATGGTGGCCATGGGCAGCTCGTAGTCAAAGTCGGAGGAGGAACGCAGCCCCTTGACGATCGCGGAGGCACCCCGCCGGCGGCAGTACTCGGCCAGCAACCCCTCCCCCACGGGCTCGACCACGATTCCGCGCAGCGAGGCCAGCGTCTCCCGGGCCATGCCGATCCGTTCCTCGAGGGTGAAGCGGTACTTCTTGGCGTAGTTGGTGGAGACCGCGACGATGACCTCATCGAACAGGCTCGCGGCCCGTGCAATGACCTCCAGGTGGCCGTTGTGGATGGGGTCGAAGGAGCCTGGGCACACCGCGCGTCTCATCCTCCGAACCTACCGCATGGGGCTTGCGGGCCGGGATAGCATGGCGGCATGTCAGCATCGAAGAGTTCTTCTTCTGCCGCGCCTGTGTCCGCGCCGTTCAGCGTTTCGGGAGGGACCGTCCTGGTGACCGGTGCCGCGATGGGCATGGGCCGGCTGTACGCCCTGCGCGCTGCCGGAGAGGGTGCCGCCGTCGTCATCCTCTGGGACGTCGACGCCGCGGGCCTGGCCTCGACCGCCGCGGAGGTCACCGCCCTGGGCGCGCGCGCCGTCGTCCGCCAGGTGGACCTGGCCAGCCGGGAGGCAATCGCCGACGCCGCCGCCGAGGCCGCCGCGGAGGGCCCCCTGACCCTGCTGGTCAACAACGCCGGGATTGTCCGCGGCGCCCTGTTCTGGGAGCACGACCCGGCCCGGGACATTGCCCTGACCATGGACATCAACGCCCTCGCCCCGATGTACGTCGCCCACGCCTTCCTGCCGGCGATGATGTCCGACGCCGGCCGTCCGCGCCGCATCCTGAACATCGCCTCCGCGGCCGGCACCGTCTCCAACCCGCGGATGAGTGTCTACGCGGCCTCCAAGTGGGCGGTGATCGGCTGGAGCGACTCGCTGCGGCTCGAACTCGAGCAGCAGGGCTTCGACCACCTCAAGGTCACCACCTTCTGCCCCAGCTACATCTCCACCGGCATGTTCGCCGGCGCCCGCGGACCGCTGTTCACGCCCCTGATGACCCCCGAGGATGCCATCAACCGCGCCTGGAATGCCATGCAGGAGGGCCGGCCGCAGCTGATCGCCCCGGCGACGGCGCAGCTGGGCAAGGTGCTGCGCGGGCTGCTGCCGGTGCGCGCCTGGGACTTCGTGGGCGGCAGGATCTTCGGTATCTACACCACCATGGACAAGTTCACGGGCCGGACCGGTACCCCCTCCGGCACTGCGGCCTGTACCCCCTCCGGCACGGCGGCGAACCAGTCACCGGACACGACGGCGGGCACGCCGTGACGCAGGTCCCGAATCCGGCACCCTGGCAGCGGACGGCCACCGGAGCGAACCTGCTCGGCGCCGACGGGACCTTGGGCGTCACCATCTTCGAGGAAATGACCACCCTGGCGCTCTCCACCGGCGCCATCAACCTGGGCCAGGGCTTCCCGGACGAGGACGGCCCGGCCGAGATCAAGGACGCCGCCCAGGCCGCCATCGCCGCCGGAGCCAACCAGTACGCCCCGGGCAAGGGGATCATCGAGCTGCGCGAGGGCATCTCACTGCACCAGGAACGCTTCTACGGCCTGACCCCGGACCCGCAGACCGAGGTGATCGTCACCACCGGTGCCACGGAGGCGATCGCCGCCGCGCTCCTGGCCCTGGTGGGCCCGGGCGATGAGGTCCTCACCTTCGAACCGTTCTACGACTCCTACGGCGCGATCATCGGCCTTGCCGGCGCCACGCATGTCACCGCGCCGCTGCTGGCCCCGGATTTCATGCCGGACCTGGACGCCCTGGAGGCCGCCTTCAGCGACCGGACCAGGGTGGTGCTGGTGAATAACCCGCACAACCCCACGGGGGCGGTCTTCCCCCGGGAGGTGCTGGAGCGCGTCGTCGCCCTCGCCCGCCGGCACGACGCCGTGATCGTCACCGACGAGGTCTACGAACACCTCACCTTCGGCCCCGCCCACCTTCCCGTCGCCGGGCTGCCCGGCGCCGCGGACCGCACCCTGACCATTTCGTCCGCCGGCAAGACCTTCTCCTTCACCGGCTGGAAGATCGGCTGGATCTCCGGCCCGGAGCAGCTGATCGCGGCCGTGCGCACGGTCAAGCAGTTCCTCAGCTACAGTTCCGGCACCCCGTTCCAGAGTGCGATCGCCCTGGGGCTCGGCCTGCCGGACGAGTTCTACGCGGGCATCGCGGACACCCTGCGGCTGAAGCGGGACATCCTCAGCGAGGGGCTGCGGGCCGCCGGCTTCGACGTCTTCACCCCGCAGGGCACGTACTTCGTCAACGTGGACACCGCGCCGCTGGGCATCACGGACGCCCTGGACCTGGCCCGGCGGCTTCCGGAGCTGGTGGGCGTCGCCGCGATCCCGGTCCCGGTGTTCTGCCACGCCGAGGGCGCCGAACGGACCCGCAGCCTGCTCCGCTTCGCGTTCTGCAAGCGGACGTCGGTGCTCGCCGAGGCCGCGGAGCGCCTGGCGACCCTCCGGGACCGGCTGTGAGCTCCCCGTCCCCGGCAGGCTCGCGGTTCCTGCGCACCACCGGCCAGCATGCCGCGATCGAACGGGACGAGTTCACCGACGGCGGCTACATCCTCAGCATCGGCGGCGCCGAACAGTCGCACGTCAACCTGGCCGAACCGGACGACATCTTCTACGAGTACCTGCGGCGGATCGGGCACATCGTCGACCTCGCCGCGCCATGGGGCGAGCCCGTCACGGCGCTGCACCTGGGCGCCGGCGCCCTCACCCTGGCCCGGTACATCCAGGCGACCCGGCCCGGGTCGGTGCAGTACGCGGTGGAACTCGAACGCGAACTGCTGGACTTCGTGCTGGAGCGGCTGCCCATGCCGGAGGGCACGGAACTGCACACGGTCATCGGCGACGCCCGGGAGGCCCTGGCGACCCTGCCGCCGGAGCTGCGCTTCGACGTCGTCATCCTGGACATCTTCTCCGGCCCCGAGGCACCCGCCCACATCGCCTGCACGGAGTTCTACCGGGAGGCGGCCGCCCGCCTCACCCCGCGCGGGGTGCTGGTGGTCAACGTCGGCGACGAGCCGGGCCTGACCCTGGTCCGCAGCCAGGTGGCCGCGCTGCGCCGGGCCATGGCGGACGTCGCCGCGTTCGCCGAGTCCGGCCTGTTCTCCGGCCGCTACCCCGGCAACATCATCCTCGTCGGCACGCAGGGCCCCTGGCCGGCTCCGTGGACGGCCGCGCTCACCGCCCGCGGGCCGCACCCGGCGAGGGTGCTCACCGGCGTCGAGCTCGACGCGATCGCTGAGGCCTAGGGCCCGAATTGCAAAACCCTTCGGCTGCTCAGCCGAAGGCGATCTTCCGCAGCAGCTCCCTTAATTGGTCCCGCTCGGTGCCGCTGAGGGCGGCCAGGGACGTGTCCTCGGCGTCCCGGACCGCCGCGGCGGCCCGGGCGAACAGGTCCCGGCCGGCGGCGGTGGCCCGGATGACCTTGGAGCGCCGGTCGCGCGGGTCGGCGGCGCGTTCGACCAGGCCGCGGGCCTCCAGTGCATCCACCAGCGAGACGATCTGGCTGGGGTCCAGGCGCAGGAAGCCGGAGAGCTCCCGCTGTGAGGGGTCGGTGCCGCTGCAAGCCAGGGCCAGCACCGAGTAGGAACGCACCTTCAGCTCCAGCGGCGCCAGCAGCGCGTTGGCGTGGCCGATGCCCACCGAACGGGCGCGGGCGGCCAGGAACTCGATCTCGCCGGCCAGGTCGCTGGCCAGCAGGCGGTCCGGAACGGCGGCGGAGCCTTCCCCCTGGTCCGGGTCCGGCGTGAGTGTTGCGGCCACAAATCCTCGCAGTTCTTGGCGGGTGCGCAGCGCGCATGACAGCAGCAACATTACCCGCGGCCCCTGCCACGGTCCTCCGGCGGCGCGCACACGGATCATTGAAAAAATAATGATTGACTTTGTCAATTATGTGGGTTGTCATTTATGTAATCCGGGGTCCGCCGCAAAGGTCGTTTGCGTCCGCCCGGGCCCCGAAGGCCGGATAACTTACCCCAAGGAAGTGGACTGTTATGAAGAGACTGACCTTTGCCGCCGTCTGCGTTGCCGCCGCGGTGCTCCTGACAGCCTGCGGCGGAGGCTCCCCGTCCGGCACCGGCTCCGCGGCGCCGGCCGCAGGGGCGGACGGTCTCCGCAGCATCAGCGTCGGCGTAATCTCGATCGCGCCGTCCGCCGCCGTGCAGATGGGCATCGACGAGGGCATCTTCGCCAAGCACAAGCTCAAGGTCGAGCTGCAGAGCGGGCAGGGCGGCGCGGCGATGCTTCCAGCCGTATCCACCGGCACCATGAACTTCTCCGTCGGCAACCCGCTGTCCGTGCTCCTGGCCAAGAACAAGGGCCTGGACATGAAGATCGTCACCGGATACTCCAACTCCCTGGCCACCGGCGAGGACATCAACGGCGTGGTCGCGAAGGCCAATTCGGGCATCACCTCCGCCAAGGACCTCGCCGGGAAGAAGGTCGCCGTCAACACCATCAACGCCCAGGGCGACCTGACCATCAAGGAGGTCGTCTCCCAGCAGGGCGGCGATCCGAATGCGGTGCAGTTCCTCGAACTGCCCTTCCAGGACATGGGCGCACAGCTGGCGCAGGGCAACGTGGACGCCGTCTGGGTCCCGGAGCCGTTCCTGTCCAAGCTGCTGGCGGACGGCAACAAGCTGGTCACCTACAACAACCAGGCCGCCCTGCCCGGGCTCCCCACCATGGTGACGTTCACCAGCGGCAACTACGCCCAGCAGAACCCCGAGGTGGTTAAGGACTTCAAGGACGCCATGACGGAGACGCTCAGCATGGCCCAGAGCAACCCCGACAAGGTCCGGGCGCTGCTGCCCGCGTTCATGAAGATGCCGGAGAACGTCGCCAAGACCCTGCGCCTGGAGAAGTTCGACGGCGCCGTGGACGAGCCGACGCTGACCAAGCTCGGCGCGCTGATGGCCAAGTACAAGATCGTTCCCTCGGAGCCGGACGTCTCCGGCACCATCCTGAAGTAGCGGCTACTCCCCGGCGTCGCCGGCGGCCTCGTCCGCCGGCACGCCGGGCTCGGCGAACCAGAGCCTGGTCTCGCCGTATTTCTTCTCCGCGAACCGTTCCAGCCCCTCGGGCCAGGACGGCTCCGGCGTGCGGGCTGAACGTTCAACCACGACGACGGCGCCCTCGGCCAGGTGCGGCAGGAGCTTGGCCAGCACGGCGGCCAGGGCGTCCTCCTCGAGCGGGTAGGGCGGGTCCAGGAACACCAGGTCCCAACGGGTTCCCTCCCCCGCCCGTTCCAAAAACGATTCGACCTTGGAGCGGTGCACGGAGACCACCTTGCGCCGCAGCACGGTGTTGATCAGGTCCGCGTTGCGCTGGCAGACCTCGGAGGCCTTGGCGGCGAACTCCACCAGGTCCACGCCGGCGGCACCACGGCTGGCGCTTTCGACGCCGAGGGAGCCCGAGCCGGCGTAGAGGTCCAGCACGCGGGCGTCCGAGATCACCTCGAACGCGTCCAGCCGGGAGAACAGGGCCTCCTTGACCCGGTCCGTGGTGGGCCGGGTCAGTGAGCCCGGAACCCCGGCCAGGGTGGTGCCGCCGGCCGCGCCGGCGATGATCCGGCTCACGGGCGGCTCTCCTCAGTACTAACCGCGTTCAAGGAACGCCTCCTTCTCGGGGTTCAAGTAATCGTCGATGGCGGCGGCCAGCGCCGCGTGGCGGGTCAGCCCCGGGTCCCCGCCGATGATCGCCTGCGCGTCCTGCCGGGCCCGGGCAATGACATCCTCGTGCTCGAGGACCCGCAGCAGCTTCAGGGTGGACCGGCCGCCGGACTGGGACGCGCCCAGGATGTCACCCTCGCGGCGGAGCTTGAGGTCCTCCTGGGAGAGTTCGAACCCGTCGGTGGTGGACGCCACGGCCTCGAGGCGCCGCCGGCTGGGGTGGCCCGGCTCCAAGGTGGTCACCAGCAGGCAGGTCCCGGGCAGGCCGCCGCGGCCCACCCGGCCGCGGAGCTGATGCAGCTGGGAGATGCCGAAGCGGTCCGCGTCCAGGATCACCATGAGGGTGGCGTTGTGCACGTCCACGCCCACCTCGATCACGGTGGTGGAGACCAGCAGCTTGGTCCGGTTGGCGGTGAACGCGGCCATGGTGTCGGACTTCAGCACCGGGTCCTGCCGTCCGTGCAGCGGCGCCACCGGCACCCCGGCGAGGGCCGGTTCGTCCTGCAGCAGTTCGACGACGCCGGTGACGGACGCTAGCTCCCGGGCGCCGCCGCCGGCCAGGTCCGCGTCGCTGGGTTCGGCCTCGCCGGGGCTGAAGTCGCCGTCGTCGTCATCGCCGATCTTGGGGCAGACGACGTAGACCTGGTGCCCGGCGTCGATCTCCTCGCGGGACCGGGACCAGATCCGCTGTGCCCAGGCCGGGTGTTCGGCCAGTCCCACCACGTGGGTGGAGATCGGGGCGCGGCCCGCCGGCAGCTCGTCCAGCACGGAGGTCTCCAGGTCGCCGAAGACGGTCATGGCGACGGTGCGCGGGATGGGTGTGGCGGTCATGACCAGCAGGTGCGGGGGTTTGCTGGCCTTGGAGCGGAGCACGTCGCGTTGTTCGACGCCGAAGCGGTGCTGTTCGTCCACCACGATCATGCCGAGGTCGTAGAAGGAGACGTTCTCACTCAGCAGCGCGTGGGTGCCGATCACGATGCCGGCGGTGCCGGAGGCGGCGTCCAGCATCGCCTGCCGGCGGGCGGCGGTGGGCATGGAACCGGTCAGCAGCGTCACCTGCACCGAGTCGGGGCCGAAGCCGCCCAGCAGCCCGTCGCGCGAGAGCGGGCCCAGGGTCCGCCGGATCGACTCGAAATGCTGGGCGGCGAGGACCTCGGTGGGGGCCAGCAGCGCGGCCTGGCCGCCGGCGTCCACCACCTGCAGCATGGCGCGCAGGGCCACGATCGTCTTGCCGGAGCCCACCTCGCCCTGCAGCAGCCGGTTCATCGGTGAGTCCCCGGCCAGTTCCGCGGCGAGGGTCTTCCCGACGGCGGCCTGGCCGGCGGTCAGGGTGAACGGCAGCTGCCGGTCGAAAGCGGTCAGCAGCCCCTCGGCCACGGGGCGGCGGGCGGTGGCTTCCTCGGCGGCCAGCTGGGAGCGGCGACGGGCGAGGGCGGACTGCAGGACCAGGGCCTCCTGGTAGCGGAAGCGGTCCCGGGCGCGGCGCCAGTCGGCGTGGACCTCCGGGGCGTGGATCAGCCGGTAGGCCTCGGCGACCGGCAGGAACTTTTCCCGGCCGGAGATCGCGGCGGGCAGCGGGTCGGGCAACTCGGTCAGGTCAGCGGTCTCCAGCAGCGTGGCGATGACCTTCTGGATGGACCAGCTGGTCAGCTTTGCCGTGGCCGGGTACACCGGGATGGGCATGGCGGCGAGCTTCTCCGGGTCCATGCCCGGCACGTCCGGGTCCTCGTCCAGGAGCTGGAAGTCGGGGTTGGTCAGGCCCAGGCTCCCGGCGTAGCGGGTGATCCTACCGGAGAAGAGCGCCCGGACACCCGGCTGCAGTTCCGCCCGGGCGCGGAAGCCGTTGAAGAAGCTGACCTTGAGCGTGCCGGGCTGCGCCGTCCCGGCCCGCGGTGCGGCACTTGTCGCACTCCCCGAGCCCGCGTCGTCGGAGATCACGACGTCGGTGATGGAGCCGCGGCGGGCGCGCATCTGCCGGGTGCTGTTGGAGAGCACCCGGGCGATGAGCGTGACTTCCTCATCGAGCGGCACCTCGCTGATGGGGGTCAGCTCGCCACGGGTGACGTAACGGCGCGGGAAGTAGTTCAGCAGGCCGCCAACGGTGGTGATGCCGAGGTGCTTCTCGATGACGGCGGCGGACCGCTTCCCGATCCGGCGGTCCAGGGCGAGGTTCAGCTCAGCGGACATGTCCGTCGGAGTCCGTGCTGCCGCCGCCGGCGCCGGGGACGGCCGCCTCCGCGGGGTCCCGCGGGACGGCGAGGTCGCTGATGCTGGTCTCGGTGGGCTCGCCGAGGGAACGGATGAGGGCGACGGCGGGCGCCGCGTCGGGGACGTGCACGTGGACCCGCCAGCGGTAGGCGCCCTCGGCGTCGGCGTCCTTGCCCACCTGGCTCATGATCACCGACTCGCCGATCTCGTCCAGCCGCTGCCGCATGGTGGCCGCGTCCAGCGGGGAGAGCGAGATGGTGCACATAACCTCCACGCCCTCGTCCCGCGGCATGTCGGCGTGGATGTGGGGGTCCTGCACATCGTAGCCGTGCAGTCCGTCCAGCAGGGCCTCCTGGAGCTCCTCCCCCAGCACGGCCGAGCGGAGGCAGTCGAGGACCAGCAGCATGCCCACGCCGCCGGCGTCCACCACCTTGGCGGTGTGCAGTGCCTCGAGTTGATCCTCGGTGCGGATGACGGCACCCAGCGCGGCCTCGACGGCGGCGTCCAGGGCCAGGCCCAGGGTGTGGTTGCTGTCGTCCCCGCCGTGTTCGGCGTCGACGGCGGCCACGGCGCGGGCGGCGGCCTCCATGACCGAGAGCATGGTTCCGGGAACGGGGTCGCTCAGCGCGGACCAGGCCCGGAGCTGGGCGCGGTTCAGGGCGGCGGCCAGCAGCGGGGAGCTCATCCGGGGGTGGCCGGCCAGCGGCTCGGCGACGGCGCAGAGGAAGACGGCAAACAGGGTCCCGGAGTTGCCGCGGGCCTGCTCAATGGCGGCCTGGCCGGCGCGGGCCAGGAGCGCCCCGACGTCGTGCTGGGCCGGGTCCGGGGCGGCCACGGCGAACGGCTGGCCGCCGGCGGGCAGCTGCGGGAGGGCGGAGGTGTCCGTGGCGACGTCCTGCAGCGCGCGGGCGGCGGCACGGACGGTGAGGTAGAGGTTGGTGCCGGTGTCGCCGTCGGCCACCGGGAAGATATTGATGGCGTTCAGGCGGTCGCTGTGGTTTCCGAGCGTCGTTTCTGCCTTGCCCAACCACCGCTTCATCGCTTGCGCGTTGGCGGCAATCTTAGTCTGCAAAGTGATCCCATCCCACAGTGTCAGCGGGCTTGCCCGCTATGGTCACGGCCGGGCCGTCATTCGTTGCCCGGGCCTTTACCGAGCCTATCGCAGTGAAACCGGGAGGCAGCTGAACGTCGGCGGGAAAGGCCGCCAGCAGCCCGTGGTCCTCCCCGCCGCCCAGGACCCAGTCCAGCGGGTCCGTCCCCAGGAGGGCGGCGGCGTCCTGCAGCGGGGCGGCCAGTTGTTTCAGCGCGGCGGGGTCCAGGTCGAGGACGGCGCCGCTGGCGTCTGCCAGCCTGCCGCCGTCGCGGACCAGGCCGTCGGAAATATCCATCAGCGCGGTGGCCCCGGCGTCGCGGGCGGAGGGCCCGGCGGCGAGCGGGGGCCGCGGCCGGCACTGGGTGTCCAGCAGGGCGCGCTGTTCCCGGGTCAGGCGATCCACCGGGACCTCCGATTCGAGCAGGGCGAGGCCGGCGGCGGCGTGCCCGACGGTGCCGGCGAGGGCGAGCGTGTCCCCGGGCCGGGCGCCGGAGCGCAGCACGGGGGCGCGACCGTCGAGGCTGCCGAGGATGGCGACGGAGACGGAGAGTTCGCGGCCGCGGCCGAGGTCACCGCCGGCGACCGCGCAGCCGCCGGCGCCGAGTCCGCTGATGCCGGCGCTGATGCCGTCCGCGAAGTCCTCCACCCAGCCCACGGTGGTTTCCGGGGGCACGGTCAGGCTGACCACCAGGGAGGTGGCCCGGGCGCCCATGGCGTTGATGTCGCTGAGGTTCTGGGCGGCGGCCTTCCAGCCGACGTCGTAGCCGGTGGTCCGGTAGCCGTTGTTCCATTGCAGCCGGAAGTCCTGGTCCGCCACCTGGGTGTCGATGCTGATCACGGTGCGGCCGTCCGGGGCGGCGACGATCGCGGCGTCGTCCCCGGGGCCCAGCAGCAGGACGTTGGCGTCGCCGGCGTTCAGGCGCGGAAAGATCCGCTGCAGCAGCTGGGACTCGGAGAGGTCGGCCACGGTCAGCGGGGTGGTGTTCACGATGTCAGGCACGTTCCTACGCTACCGTCCGGGTCCGACAGTGACGGTCCGGGCGCCCGCTCCGGCCGGGATAGGCTGGATGGATGCAGCAGCACCGCCAGTCCGGATCCCGTCGCCCCCTCCGCTTCCTGGCCACCGTCGCCGCTGCCGGGCTGGCTTTGAGCGCCTGCTCCCCCGCCGTCGACGTCGCCCCCGCCAAGGATGCGGCCAACCCGGCGTGCGCGCCCATGATGGTGGCGTTGCCGGATTCGATCGGCGACGCAAAGCTCCGCAAGACCAACAGCCAGGGCACCGCCGCGTGGGGGGATCCGTCCCTGCTGGTGCTGCGCTGCGGCGTGAACGTCCCCGGCCCCACCACGGACCGCTGCGTGACCGTCAACGGCGTGGACTGGGTCATCAAGGAGGGCGATCCGGTGTGGACTTTGACCACGTTCGGCCGCGAACCCGCGACGGAAATCCTGATGGACCCCAACAAGATCAGCTCCGCCACGGTCCTCGCGGAGCTGGCGAACGCCGCCGGCAAGGTGAGGTCCACCCGCAACTGCGTCGGCCAGCAGGACCTGCAGAACCTGCCCACCGGCAAGTAGCGGCGGGTAGGCTTTACGGGGCTGCTAGCGCAGGCCGGTTTTGCGGTGCAGGGCCAAGTAGATGAGCTCGTCGATCAGCTCCGCGTAGTCCAGCCCGGAGGCCTTCCACATCTGCGGGTACATGCTCTTGGGCGTGAAGCCGGGCATGGTGTTGATCTCGTTGATGATCAGTTCGCCCTCGGGGGTGTAGAAGAAATCCACTCGGCTCAGGCCCTCGGCGCCGACGGCGTCGAACGCCACGGCGGCGAGCTCGCGGACCCGGGCGATGTCCTCTTCCGGAAGGTCCGCCGGGCAGCTCAGCGAGGCGGCGTCGTCCTCGACGTACTTGGCGTTGAAGTCGTAGAAGTCGTGGCCGCCGCCGGCCACCGAGATCTCGCCCGGCATGGAGGTGCGCGGGGCGTCCGTTCCCCGGCCTTCGAGCACGGCGCACTCGATCTCGCGGCCCACGATCCCGGCCTCGATCACCAGCTTGGGGTCGTGCCCGCGGGCGGTTTCGATCGCGGCGTCCAGGCCGTCCAGGGAGTCGACCTTGGAGATTCCCATCGACGAGCCCGCGCGGGCGGGCTTGACGAAGACCGGGAAGCCGAGGGCGTCGACGCGCTTGCGGACGCTCTCCGGGTCGGTCAGCCACTGGCGGTCCGTGACCGTGATGTAGGGCCCCACGCGCAGGCCGGCGGACTCGAAGACCACCTTCATGTAGTGCTTGTCCATGCCGACGGCGGAGGCCAGAACCCCGGCGCCCACGTAGCGGGTGTCCGAGAGCTCCAGCAGCCCCTGGATGGTGCCGTCCTCGCCGAACGGGCCGTGCAGCAGCGGGAAGACCACGTCCACGGAGCCGAGTTCCTGCGGAACCTGGTTCGGTGCGGCCACGATCAGCTGGTGCTCGCCGCCGATCTCTGCAAGAGTCACGGTCCGCTCCGACGGCGCCACCTCCGGGAGGGAGGACGCGGAGAGGGACCAGTCCCTGGTGTCCCCGGAGGCCAGGACCCACTGGCCCGTCTTGGCGATGCCGATCGGGATGACCTCGTACTTGGCCTTGTCGATCGCGCCCAGGACGCCGGCGGCGGTGACGCAGCTGACGGCGTGTTCGCTGGAGCGGCCGCCGAAGAGCACGGCCACGCGGGGCCGCGCGGAGCCGCTCAGGGCGTCCGAGGTCTGGGCAGCTGAGGTCGGGGCTTCAGGGGTCGGGGTGTTTTCCGGCACTGTCAGTAATCGCCTTCGGGTTTCAGGTCCCGGGACAGCAGCAGCTTTCCCAGTTGGTCTACGTGGAGTTTTCCGGCCAGCACGGCGACGACGGCGGCGGTGATGGGCATCTCGACGCCCAGTTTTCCGGCAAGCTCGTGGACGGCCTGGGCGGACTTGATGCCCTCGGCGGTCTGGGTCATCTCGGCGGTGACCTGGTCCAGGGTGAGTCCGGTGCCGAGCAGCCTGCCGGCGGTGTGGTTGCGGGACAGTGCCGAGGAGCAGGTGGCCACCAGGTCGCCCAGCCCGGCGAGCCCGGCCATGGTGCGGGCCTCACCGCCCAGGGCCAGGGTCAGGCGGGAGGTTTCGGCGAGGCCGCGGGTAATGACGGAGGCCTTGGTGTTGTCGCCCATCTGCTTGCCCTCGCAGATGCCGACGGCCAGGGCGATGATGTTCTTGACGATGCCGCCGATTTCGACGCCGACCACGTCTAAGGTGGTGTAGGGCCGGAAGTAGGGTGCGGTGCAGCTGCGGGCCATCCACCCGGCCGGGGCGGATTCGGTGCAGGCGACGACGGACGCGGTGGGTTCCTCCCGGGCGATTTCCATCGCCAGGTTGGGTCCGGAGACGACGGCGACGCGGCCGGCCGGCAGGTCGAGTTCCTCGCGGATGACCTCACTCATCCGGGAATCGGTGTGCAGTTCCAGTCCCTTCATCAGGGATACCACGAGCGCATCGGGCGCGATCAGGTTCTTCCAGTCGCGAAGCTGGGGCCGCAGGGTCTGCGCCGGAACGGCGAGGATCACCAAGTCGGCGCCGTCCAGGACCTCGGCGACATCGGTGGAGGCGGTGATGCTCCCCGGCAGCAGGATGCCCTTGAGGTACTGCTCGTTGCGGTGTTCGGCGTTGATCTGGTTGACGACGTCGGCCCGGCGGCCCCAGATCCGGATGGTGCGGTCCACGCCGGAGGCCGTGGCCGCGTCGGCGACGACCTTGGCGAAGGTGGTCCCCCAGGAGCCGGCGCCGAGGACGGCGACCCGCCGGGCCGAACCCTCCCAGCTGCGCGCGTGCTCCGCCGTCACGTGGTGCCGCCGTCGTTAGCAGTTCCAGGGGCGCCGCCGTCGGTAGCCGTGGTGGAGGGGCCGGTAGTCGAGGGGCCGGTTCCGCCGCGTTCGACGAACCGGCCGTGGGTGCTTTGGTTGTGCGCCGACGGGTCCCAGCGGACCAGCGGCGGCTGGCCGCCGCGCAGGGTGGCCAGCAGTTCGGTGATGGCGTCCATGATGACGTCGGTGGCCTCGGTCAGCGTGGCGCGGTCCAGCGGCCGGCCCTCGAACGCCCTGAGGTCCACGGGATCGCCGACCAGGACGCGGGAGGTCTTGCGCGGGAAGACGTGGAACCGCTTGGCGTAGCGGGGAAACACCTCGTGGGCGCCCCAGTGGGCCATGGGCACCACGGGGATGCCGGACTCGAGGGCCATCCGGGCGGCCCCGGTGTGCCCCTTCATCGGCCAAAGCTCCGGGTCACGGGTGAGCGTGCCCTCGGGGTAGATGATGATGGCGCCGCCCTCGTTGACCACTTCCCGGGCCACCTGCAGGGACTGGTTGGCGCCCGCCGTCGACCGTTCCACCGGGATCTGCTTGGTGTTGCGGAGCACCGCGCCCACCACCGGAACCTTGAACAGGCTGCCCTTGGCGAGGAAGTGCGGCATGCGCTTCTGGTTGTAGAGCATGTGCCCGATCACCAGCGGATCGATCTCGGTGCAGTGGTTGGGCGCCGCGATGAAACCGCCGGCGGGCAGCTTCTCCAGGCCCTCCCACTTCTTCCGCATCAGCAGGTTCATGATGGGCCGGACGATTCCGGCGACGATCACGAAGGTGGTCTGGCTCTTGGCCGTTTCTTTCATCGGGTCCGCTACCCGGCCGAGGTGATATCGAAATCGGCGCCCAGGCCGGCGAGCTTTTCGGTGAAGCGCTCGTAGCCGCGGTTGATGATGTCGATGCCGGTGACGCGGGAGGTGCCGGTGGCGGCCAGTGCCGCGATCAGGTGGCTGAAGCCGCCGCGCAGGTCGGGAACGTCGATGTCGGTGCCCTTGAGCTGCGTGGGGCCGGAGATGACGGCGGAGTGCAGGAAGTTGCGCTGGCCGAAGCGGCACGGGACGCTGCCCAGGCATTCGCGGTGCACCTGGATGTTGGCGCCCATGCGCACGAGTGCCTCGGTGAAGCCGAAGCGGTTCTCGTAGACGGTTTCGTGCACGATCGAGACGCCCTCGGCCTGGGTGAGCGCGACGATCAGCGGCTGCTGCCAGTCGGTCATGAAGCCGGGGTGGACGTCGGTCTCGAGGACCAGCGGGCTGAGCTTGCCGCCCGGGTGGTAGAAACGGATGCCGTCGTCGCCAATGTCCATGCCGCCGCCCACCTTGCGGTAGGTGTTGAGGAAGGTCATCATGTCCCGCTGGGTGGCCCCCTCGACGAAGATGTCGCCGCGGGTGACGAGGGCGGCGGAGGCCCAGGAGGCGGATTCGTTGCGGTCGGAGAGGGCCCGGTGGTTATAACCACCGAGGTCCTGCACACCCTCGATCCGGATCGTGCGGTCCGTTTGGACGCTGATGATGGCGCCCATCTTCTGCAGCACGGCGATCAGGTCAACGATTTCCGGCTCGGTGGCCGCGCCGGAGAGTTCGGTGATGCCCTCGGCCCGGGTGGCGCTGAGCAGGACCTGCTCGGTGGCGCCGACGGACGGGTAGGGCAGGGCGATCTTGGCACCCTTGAGGCCGTTAGGGGCGGATATGTGGATGCCGCCCGGGCGCTTCTCGACGACGGCGCCGAACTGGCGGAGCACGTTCAGGTGGTAGTCGATCGGGCGGTCGCCGATCTTGCAGCCGCCCAGGTCCGGGATGAAGGCCTCGCCGATCGCGTGGATCAGCGGCCCGCAGAGCAGGATCGGGATGCGCGAGTCACCGGCGTGGGCGTCGATGGCGGTGTGGGAGGCAGTCTTGGCGTTGGTCGGATCCAGGGTCAGGTCCCCGGTGACCGGGTCCTTGTCCACGGTGACGCCGTGCAGCTGGAGCAGGCTAGTGACAACCTCAACGTCCTTGATCTCCGGGACGTTGCGCAGCACGGACGGCTCGTTGCCGAGCAGGGCGGCCACCATCGCCTTGGGGACAAGATTCTTGGCCCCACGGACGGTGACGCGGCCGGTCAGCGGGACGCCTCCGCGGATTGTCAGAACACTACTCATTTACCAGTTTCCTCACGACTACTCGCCCCCAAATCCTTACAAAGGCTCCCGCTAAGTGTAGGAGGTCGCGTTACCGATCTGAAATACGGCACGTTTCGGCGGCGCCGCGTCCCGGCCCGATGGGCAGTTGGCTGACTATCGGCCGTTGCGCTCCAGCGCCTCCCCCAGCACCCGGGCGGCCCGGGGGAACGCCGCCGGGTTCGGGCCGGCATAGTTGAGCCGCAGGAACGGGCCCGAGGCCTCCGCAGGGAACCAGCCGGCGCCGTCGGCGATCACCACGCCGCCGGCCTCGCAGTCCCGGACCAGGCGGTCCATTGCGGTTCCGTCCGGGAGCCGGGCCCAGAGGTTCAGTCCCCCGGCCGGGACGGAGGCCACGTGCGCCGCCGGCGCGTGCTCGCGGAGGCTGTCCAGCAGCAGGTCGCGGCGTGATTTCAGCTGGCTTTTGAGGGCGCGCAGGTGCGTCTGCCACCCCGGCTGGGTGACGACGTCGACGGCGGCGGCCTGAAGCAGGCCGCTGACGTACATGGACTCCGCCAACCGGTCCGCGAGGATCCGCTCCCGGGCGGGACCGCGGGCGACGACGGCGGCCACCCGGACTGCCGGGGAGAGGCTTTTGGTCAGGGACCGGAGGTAGACCACGTGGCCGGATCCGTCACGGGCGGCGAGCGGCGCAGGGTCCGCGGTGATGCCGAAGTCGTGGGCCCAGTCGTCCTCGATCAGAAAGGCCCCGTGGCGTCGCACCACATCCAGCACCTGGTCGCCGAGGTTCCGTGTCCAGTGCGCGCCGGTGGGGTTGGCGAAGCTCGGTTGGGCGTAAAAGGCGCGGGCGCCGGTTTCCTCGAAGGCGCGGGCGAGCTCCTCGACATCGGGCCCGTCCGGCCCGCTCGGCACCGGGATGACCCGTACGCCGGCGCTGGCGGCGGCCAGGATGGCGCCCCAGTAGGTGGGCGACTCCATGAGCAGCGGCTGGCCGGCGCCCACCAGGGCGCGGAAGAGGGAGCTGAGTCCGCTCTGGGATCCCGGGAGGATCACGACGTCGGCCGCGACGGGCGGCGGCACGTCCGGCAGCGACGATGCGCCGAGCTCCTGCGCGAACCAGGCCTGGAGCTCCGGCAACCCGGCCACAGGCGGGCGGGCGACGGCCGCATCGCTCCGGGCGGCGCGGGCCAGGGCCGCGCGGACCAACCGGCCGGGCAGCAGCTCCCGGTCCGGATAGCCGGCGTTGAAGGCGGTGACATCGTTTGGCACGTCGCGCATGGCGGCGGGATTGGGCCGAAGCGCGCCTGGCGCGGGACCCAGGGCCGCTGACTGCCATCCGTAGTCGGAGGGTCGGACCTGGGCGCGGGGACGGACGAAGGTACCCACGCCGGGTCGGCTCTCGATCAGCCCCTGTGCGGCCAGGGACCGGAGCGCAGACTGCACCGTGACGGGACTGGCCTGGTATTCGGCCACGAGCGCCCGCGTGGACGGCAGCCGGGCCCCAGGCGCGGCGGCCGACACCCAGGCCCGGAGGCCATCGGCGATCCGTGAACTGCTATTGTCAGACATGAAGATCAATAGTAGCGCTACTGCCATTATTCCCGCTCCGCTATCGGCCGGGCCGTCCACGGGATACGGATGGGGGCTCCTGGGCGTGGCGGCATTTTCGCTGACCGTACCGATGACCCGGCTGGCCGTGGGCGGGATGTCCCCGCTGTTCATCGGGGCCGGCCGCGCGGTGGTGGCCGCGGTCCTCGCCATGCTGGTCCTGGCGGCCACAGGCCAGCGGCTCCCCTCGCGGCGGCAGTGGCTCCGCCTCGCCGTCGTTGCCGGGGGAATCGTTCTCGGCTTCCCGCTCCTGACGTCCTTTGCCCTCCACACCGCAGCCGCCAGCCACGGCGCGGTGGTGATCGCACTGCTGCCGGCCGCGACGGCCGCCGTCGTCGTGATCCGCACCCGTGCCCGGCAGGGGACCCGATTCTGGGCGGCCACCGCGGCCGGGGCCCTGGCGGCCGCCGCGTTCGGCCTGCTGCAGTCCGGCGGGATCGAGGGGCCGCAGTGGGCAGATCTGCTGCTGCTGGGCGCCGTGGCATCGGCCGCCGTCGGTTATGCGGAGGGCGGACTGCTGGCCCGTGAACTGGGCTCGTGGCAGACGGTGTCCTGGGCGCTGGTTGCTGCTTTCCCGGTCATGGCAGGCCTCACTGTTGTGTCTGTTGTCGCGCAGCCGATAGACGCCGATCCCGGCCAGTGGGCGGCGTTCGGGTATCTGGCCGTGGTCAGCATGTTCCTCGGCTTCTTCGCCTGGTACCGGGGACTGGCGCTGGGCCCGATGGCCAAGGTCAGCCAGATCCAGCTGGTCCAGCCGGTGCTGAGCATCGGCTGGGCCGCGCTGCTCCTGGGCGAACCGGTGGGTTGGCTGACCGTCGCAGGCGGAATGGCCGTCATCCTCTGCGCGGCGCTTGCCGTACGGGCGAGGGTGGGCTCGTAATTGACCTGTTCGGGTGTGTTCCCGGGATGCCGCGGGACGAGCTTCTGTGATCCCGCCCCCATCCGAATGCACCCAACGCCCAATCCTTTGATGTCAGACCCTCGCTGTTGAATGGGTTCATGGAAGGCAGTCGGAAGCTTTTCGAGGATTCAGTAGGCGCGGTCCCGGTGGTGGGGGACGCGGCGGCGATCGTTGATGAGATCCGCGCTTTGGAGGACCGGAAGTCGGCGATCGCGGCCCGGCAGGCACGGTTGGCCGTGGCGCTGGATCTGGTCCGGCGGCGGGAACAGGCCGCTCTTGGCTTGCCCGCGGACCAGCTCGGCGCCGGTGTGGCGGCGGAGGTCGCGTTGGCGCGGCGGGAATCCCCGGTCAAAGGCTCCCGCCTGCTGGGTTTGGCCCGGGCGTTGGTGACCGAGATGCCGCACACCCTCGCCGCCCTCGAGACCGGGCGGCTGAACGAATGGTGCGCCACCCTGCTGGTCCGTGAGACCGCCTGCCTGGACGCCGCCGACCGTGCCGCGGTGGATGAGGAACTCGCCGCCGACACCGGCGCCTTCGACGGCGCCGGCGACCGTGCCATCATCTCCGCCGCCAAAGCCGCCGCTTACCGGCACGACCCGAGATCCGTCACCCAACGCGCAGCCCACGCCGAAACCGAACGCACTGTCAGTCTCCGCCCTGCCCCGGACACCATGTGCTACCTCACCGCCCTGCTCCCCGTCGCCGCCGGAGTCGCCGCCTACGCCGCCCTGACCCGGCACGCCGACACCGCCCGCACCACCGGAGACACCAGCACCCGCAGCCAACTCATGGCCGATGCCCTGGTCGAACGCATCACCGGCACACCCGGCGGGATCACCGGCATCGAAGTCCAACTCGTCATGACCGACCGCACCCTCCTCGCCGGGGACAGTGAACCCGCCAGGCTCGCCGGCTACGGCATCGTCCCGGCCGGATGGGCCAGGAAACTCGTGGTCGGCAAAGGCGACAGCCCAGAGCTCACAACCTGGATCCGCCGGCTCTACACCGCCCCCGGCACCGGTGAACTGACCGGCATGGACTCCCGGGCCCGGCTCTTCCCCACGGGCCTGCGTCGGTTCATCGAAACCCGCGACAACACCTGCCGCACGCCGTATTGCGGCGCACCCATCCGGCACTTGGACCACATCGTTCCCTGGCACCGCGGCGGAGAAACCATAGCGGCCAACGGCGCCGGACTCTGCGAAGCCTGCAACCACACCAAGGAAACCCCCGGCTGGACCGCCCAGCCCGTCGGTAGACCAGAGCCCGGCCACAGGGCAGAACCCGGCGCCAGACCGCCCGACGGACGTCACGCTCTCGAAGTGACGACGCCCAGCGGCCACGTCTATCTCTCTGTCGCACCGCCGATGCCGGAAACCCGCAGCGACGGGCCACGGAGATCGCATGCGGAGGTTCTCCTAGGCGAACTCCTTCTCTGTGGCTCAGAAGCTCAAGCCCACCGCCGCAAGGGACGCCGTCCCAGGAGCCGCGCCCGGTTGCCGTCCTAGCAGGTCACCAGCGAGCCCTTTGAACCACGCCGCCCCCTTAAACCACACCGCCGCCGGGCAAGAGCCCGGCGGCGGTGGAAGCGGCAGCATTCTGCCTGCGACAGAATCAGCCCAGCTTGGCGGGCAGCGTCGTGGGCTTGAATGCCGGCCGCGTGGCCTCGTAGGCGGTGATGTCTTCCTCGTGCTGAAGGGTCAGCCCGATGTCGTCCAGACCTTCCAAGAGGCGCCAGCGGGTGTAGTCGTCGATCTCGAACGGAGCAACGACATTGCCGCACTCGACCGTCTTGGACACCAGGTCCACCCGGACCTCGGTGCCCGGAGCGTTCTCCAGCACCTTCCAGATCAATTCGATGTCGTCCTGCGACAGCTCGGCGGCCAGCAGCCCCTGCTTGCCCGAGTTGCCGCGGAAGATGTCGGCGAACCGGGAGGACAGCACTGCCTTGAAGCCGTAGTCCTTGAGCGCCCACACGGCGTGCTCACGCGAAGACCCTGTCCCGAAGTCCGGCCCGGCCACCAGCACCGATCCCGCGGAGAACGGTTCCTGGTTAAGGATGAAGGACGGTTCCTTGCGCCAGGCGGAGAACAGGGCGTCCTCGAAGCCGGTCCGCGTGATCCGCTTGAGATAGACGGCGGGGATGATCTGGTCCGTGTCGACGTTGCTCTGCCGCAGCGGGACGCCGATGCCGGTGTGGGTGGTGAACTTTTCCATCGTCTCTCCTTAGGCTGCGCTGGAGCGGTGTCCGGCGGACACGGGCTCGGGGTCAAGGTCCGACGGAGAACTCAGGGTGCCGCGCACCGCCGTCGCCGCCGCCACAACGGGCGAGACGAGGTGGGTGCGGCCGCCCTTGCCCTGCCGTCCCTCGAAGTTGCGGTTCGAGGTGGACGCGCAGCGCTCCCCCACTTCCAGTTGGTCCGGGTTCATGCCCAGGCACATCGAGCAGCCGGCGAACCGCCACTCGGCGCCGAAATCCTTGAAGACCTTGTCCAGCCCCTCCGCCTCGGCTTCCAGCCGGACGCGGGCGGAACCGGGGACCACCAGCATGCGGATGTTCGGGTCCTTGGTGCGCCCGCGGATGATGTCCGCCGCGGCCCGCAGGTCCTCCATCCGGGAGTTGGTGCAAGAGCCCAGGAAGACGGTGTCCACCCGGATGTCTTTCATCGGCGTGCCGGCCTCGAGTCCCATGTACTGTAGGGCGCGTTCCGCGGCGGCCTTGGCGTTCTCGTCGCCGAAGTCCGCGGGCGAGGGCACCTTCTCCGACAGGGAAACTCCCTGGCCGGGGTTGGTCCCCCACGTCACGAAGGGCTCCAGTGTGTCGGCGTCGAGGTCCACCTGGGCGTCGAAGACGGCGTCGTCGTCCGTCCGCAGCGTGTTCCAGTACTCAATCGCTGCGTCCCAGTCCGCGCCCTCGGGGGCGTGCGGACGGCCCTGCATGTAGTCGTACGTCGTCTGGTCCGGGGCCACCATGCCGGCGCGGGCCCCGGCCTCGATCGACATGTTGCAGATCGTCATCCGGGCTTCCATGGACAGCGCACGGATCGCCGAGCCGCGGTACTCCAGCACGTAGCCCTGGCCGCCGCCGGTGCCGATCTTCGCGATGACCGCCAGGATGATGTCCTTGGCCGTCACGCCAGGGCGCAACGTGCCCTCGACGTTGATGGCCATGGTCTTGAACGGCTTGAGCGAGAGCGTCTGGGTGGCCATGACGTGCTCCACCTCGGAGGTGCCGATGCCCATCGCGAGCGCACCGAAGGCGCCGTGGGTGGAGGTGTGTGAATCGCCGCAGACCACCGTCATGCCCGGCTGGGTCAGTCCAAGCTGCGGGCCCACCACGTGGACGATTCCCTGTTCGGCGTCGCCCAGGGAGTGCAGGCGCACCCCGAATTCCTTGCAGTTGTTCCGCAGGGTCTCGATCTGCGTGCGGCTGGTTAGGTCGGCGATAGGCTTGTCGATCGCGAGCGTTGGGGTGTTGTGATCCTCGGTGGCGATCGTCAGGTCTGGCCGGCGGAGTTGGCGGCCGGCCAGCCGCAGCCCCTCGAACGCCTGCGGGGAGGTCACCTCGTGCACGAGGTGAAGGTCGATGAAGAGGAGGTCAGGCTGGGCGTTGGCGCCTTCGCCATCCCCCTTGCGCACCACGTGCGCGTCCCAGACTTTCTCGGCCAATGTCTTTCCCACGGCCTGCTCCCTCCACTGCGTTCGCTGCTGCCAGTGCCGCCGGGATCCGCCCGGCGGCGTTGATGTATCCACTGAATCAGCCCGCTGACCGAATAAGCCAGCGCAATGATTTGCATCTCAGATATTGAGACGGCAATATCATTACATGGACAACTCTAGTGGCGTTGGCGTCATCGATAAAGCGGCACACGTACTCGACGCCCTCGAGGCCGGGCCCACCACCCTGGCCCAGCTTGTCGCGGCCACCGGACTGGCCCGCCCCACGGTGCACCGGTTGGCGCTTGCCCTCGTCCACCACCGGCTTGTCAGCCGCGACATCCAGGGCCGCTTCGTCCTCGGCAGCCGCCTGGTGGAACTGGCCTCCGCCGCCGGCGAGGACCGGCTGATCGCCTCCGCCGGCCCGGTCCTGATGCAGTTGCGCGACGCTACGGGCGAGAGCGCCCAGATCTTCCGCCGCCAGGGCGACTGGCGCGTCTGCGTCGCCTCCGCCGAACGTCCCATCGGCCTGCGCGACACCATCCCGGTCGGGACCCAGCTGTCCATGAAGGCTGGCTCGGCCGCCCAGGTGCTCCTGGCCTGGGAGGACCACGACCGCCTGCTCGAGGGCCTGCAGGCCGCACGCTTTACGCCCACCGTCCTGGCCGGAGTACGACGCCGGGGCTGGGCACAGAGCCTCGGCGAACGTGAGCCCGGAGTCGCCTCCGTCTCGGCCCCCGTCCGCGGTCCATCCGGACGCGTCATCGCCGCGGTCTCGATCTCCGGACCCATCGAGCGCCTGACCCGCCAGCCGGGCCGCCTGCATGCCGAGGTGGTCTGCAACGCCGCCCGCACGCTGACCGAGGCGCTACGCAAAACCAACGACTAATCCGCCCCGGCCTCGGCGGCCGGCGCTAGGCTGTGCGGATGAACAGCTATGCGGTCTTCCTGCGCGGGGTCAACGTCGGCGGCATCACCATCAAAATGGCCGAACTGAAGGATGCCCTGAAGCAGCGGCCCTTCGGCTCCGTGAAGACACTGCTGGCCAGCGGGAACGTGGTCCTGACCAGCGACCTGCCCGCGGCCGGGGTGAAGGCCGAGTTCGAGGAGTGCCTGCGCGAAGCTTTCGGCTACGACGCCTGGGTGGTGGTACTGCCCGCCGAACGCCTGGCGGAGCTGGTGGCCGCATACCCGTATCCGCCGGACGACGCCGGCACGCACAGCTACGTCACGCTGTCCTCCGACGCCGGCGTCCTCGCCGAACTGTACGACGCCGGAACCGCACTGGACGGCGTGGAGCTGACCCTGCTGGGCCCCGAGGCGGTGGCGTGGCTTGCCCCGGCCGGCGGCACCCTGGACAGCCCGTTCAGCAAGCTCTCCTCGAAACCGAAGTACAAGTCCTCCACCACCACGCGCAACCTGCGCACCCTGATCAAGGTCCGCGACGCCGCCGCGCAGCTGCAGGGAGGGCGCGTCTAGCCCGCCGCCACCTTTAGTGCGCCGTTGAACGCGGCGAGCCGCCCGGCTTCGAGCTCGACGGGCGCCACCACGAGGTCACGGGCGACGGCGTCGACCGCGGCTTCCAGCCGGCGCCGCGCGGCCCGGGCCCGCGCCCTGGCGGCGATTCCTGCCAGGGTCCGCGCCGCCAGCGCCAACACCACACCCAGCAGCACTCCCCCGGCCACCAGCACCGTGGGCACCGGCCAGCCCTCGACGCGGGGAACCTCCGGAACCGGCAGCTGGAAGTAGCCCAGCCCCGCCAGCACCCCCAGCCACCCCAGACCGGCCACCGCCGCGGCCAGGCCCAGCCAATGCAGGACGTTGAAGACCCGCCACCACCAGGAGCCCCGCCCCGCGGACAGTTCGGTCCCGGCGATCGCCTGGTCGAGCGCGTCGGGCAGCTGTTCCCGGCCCTCCCGGGCGGCGGCGCGGATCGCCGCCCGCCACGGGCCGGGCGCGCCGTCGGAGGCGGCGTCGGCGAAGTCCCGGACCGCGGCGTCCGTCCGCGCACGCTCCGGTGCACCGGCAGGCGGCAGCGAGGTCCGGTTCAGCTGTGGCGGCTCCCCGGTCCGGCGCAGGTTCAGCCTACGCAGGGGGTCAGGCCGGAGCCGGGCGAGCCAGCGGGTCACCGGCCAGCCGGTCCGGCGCGTCGCCTCCAGCCGGTAGGAGGCGGCCACGGCGTCCACCACCAGCGGCACGTTGGCGGCCGTCGCCAGTTCCCGGGACAGGCGTTCCCGGCTGCCGGGACGAACCCCGGCGGCCTCACCCGTCCCGGATGCCTCGGCCAAACGGTTGGCCGCGTGGTCGACGTCGGCAGCCAGCCGCTGGGACAGCGCGCGCCGCTGCATGGCCACCTGACGGATCGCGGCGCGGACCTTGTCCACCCCGGTCCCCACGAGGGCCGAGGCTCCGAGGACCTGCATTGAACCCAGTCCGTCGCGGTGGAGCAGGGACTGGAGGGATTCCAGGACCGGCCGCACGTCGTGTTCCGGCAGCCGGTCCACCTGGTTGAGGACCACCAAAGTCACGGCGGCATGGGTGGCGAGCGGGGCGAGGAAGTCGTTATGCACCGCCGCATCGGCGTACTTCTGCGGGTCGAGTACCCAGACCAGGACGTCCACCAGGCCCGTCAGGCGCTCCGCGATGGCCCGGTTTTCGGCGCGGGTGGAGTCAATGTCGGGCAGGTCCAGCAGGATCAGCCCGGTGGAGTCGTCCGCGAAGCCGGGCACGGCCGCGGCGATATGCCGGTGGCGCACGTCCAGCCAGTCTAAGAGCTGCCCACTGCCTTCCGCGCCCCAGATCCCGGCGAGCGGCTCCGACGTCGTGGGGCGGCGGGCCGCCGCCGTCGCGATGGCCGCGCCGGCCACCGCATTGAACAGCGACGATTTTCCGCTGCCGGTGGCCCCGAAGAAGCCCACCACGGTGTGTTCGGCGGAGAGGGAACGCCGCGAGCTGGCACGCTCCAAGACCTGCAGGACCTCGTCCAAGGTCTCGTCCGGCAGCACCCCGGCCGCCAATTGCCGGGCGTCATCGAGTGCTTCCAGCCGTCGGTCCAGCCGGGATGCCTCCCGGGCCGAGGCGTGGCGGTTCATCCGGCCGCCAGAGCGGTCAGGGCGGCGGCCCGCGCCCGCAGATCTTTGGCCGGGACGACGTCCGGCGCCGCGGCCTCGAGGCGGTCCAGGAACCGCTGCCGCTCGTCGTCGAGGAGGCGCCGGCAGCGTTCCTGCAGTTCGGTGCGGGCGGTCCTGGCCAGCCGGCGCACGGCATCCTCGCCAAAGACCGCCTCCAGGACGCGCTGGCCGATCACGGCCGTTCCGCCGGCGACGCCGATCTCCAAGCCCGTGAGACCGGCAGTCATGGAGAAGACGACGATCATCAGCGCCGCACCGAGCCCGTTGATTCCAAAGGACAGCCAGCGCGCCTGGGTGCGCTTGCCCTGCCCCTCGGTCCGGATCAACTCCATCAGGCTTCCCTGCCAAGCCCGGATCTCGGCCGCGACGGCGTCCGCGAAGCCCGGCGAGGTGCCGGACAGGTCGTCGGTCCCGAGCAGGCGGCGGCCGGCCGGGTCGGAGCGCCAACGCCGGTCCGTCTCCTCCGCGGCATTTGCCGCCTCGTCGAGGATCACCGCCTGCAGGCCGGTCTCGATGGCTGTTTCGACGCGGACCGCCGGGGCCGGTTCGCCCCGGAAGAACGCCCCGACGCGGTCCCGCATCCGGCCGATGTTCTGTTCCATGACGCGGAAGAACTCCCCGGTGCCGACGAAGTCCTGCCACCGGGCGAGCACCTCTCCCCGCAGCAGGGCGCCGTCGCGGGTGGCGGCCTGGATGCGGCCGGCGGCGTCCCCGTAGGCGCTCGAGGCGTCGTGCTCCAGGTGCCGGGCCGCTTCCTGCTGCGCCGACACGGCGTCGGCGGCGGCGGTGAACCTGGCGGCGAGGCCTTTGATGGCGCCGTTGAGGGTCCGCCGGGCGATTGCGGACCTGCCGGCGGCGTCCGCCGCGATTCCGCGCAGCCAGGCAAGCAGCGGCGCCACCGTAGCCGGCGGCAGCATGCCCTCTAGGTCCAGGGGCACCTCCGGGACTATGAACAGCCGCGCCGAGCCCAGGCCCTGGCGCTCGAGCATCGTCCGCAGGTCGGCGGCCACTTCGTCCTCGGCCGCCGGCGGTACGCGGTCCAGCACCACGGCGACGGTGATGTCGCGGGCGGCGGCGTCCAGCAACAGACGCCATGGCACGGCGTCGGCGTAGCGGTTGGCCGTCGTCACGAAGATCCAGAGATCCGCCGCGGCGAGCAGCTGTCCGGCGATCCGGCGGTTCTCATCGGAGACGGAGTCGACGTCGGGGGCATCCAGGACGGCGACGCCGGCCGGAACCGCCGGGTCGCCGGCGAGGACCAGCGAGGTCACCGCGGCAGTCTCCCCGCCGACGGCGGGGATTGAGTCGGCCTGCGCCGGGGGCGGGCCGGCGAGGACGGTGCCGCGGACCCTGCCGAGCGTGGGCAGCACGCGTTGGTCCTCGAACCAGGCGGCGTCGGCCGGGTGGTGCAGGAGGATGGGCTGGCGGGTGGTGGGACGGATCGCCCCGGCGCGGGTGACGGGGTGGCCCACCAGGGCGTTGACCAATGTGGACTTGCCGGCGCCGGTGGATCCGCCGACGACGGCGAGCAGGGGCGCGTCGAGGCTGCGGTAGCGGGGCAGGATGTAGTCATCCAATTGGGCGGCGGCGTTGCGGACGTCGCGGCGGGCGTCTTCCACCCCGGGGAGGTCCAGCGGCAGGACCACGGTGGCCAGGTCGCGGCGGGCGGACTCCAGCAGCTCCACCGCGTTAATCTGCCGTGCGGCGGCCTGCCCTGCGCGGGCTGGAATGGTGCTCTCGTGGTCGCTCACAGCTTCATCATGGCAGGTCGGCGGTCCGGGACGGCCGGGCCGCGGCACTCCGGGCATAAAAAATCCCCCGGAGACCGTAGTCTCCGGGGGAAATTTGTGACCCCAGCGGGATTCGAACCCGCGTTACCGCCGTGAGAGGGCGGCGTACTAGGCCGCTATACGATGGGGCCTTGCACTTTTCCAGCTCGAAGATTGTTTCACATCTTCAGCTGTTCTCCAAATCGGTCGAACCGACTCAGATGCTCCGATTTTCCGCGGAAATCCGCGGATTTTCAGAGCTGGGATACCAGGACTCGAACCTAGAATGACGGTACCAGAAACCGTAGTGTTGCCAATTACACCATATCCCAATGTGACTTTCGGACCGGTTCCGCAGGCCTAAACCCGCGCTCCCGGCGCCTCAGCACGAGTAATTACTTTACCCGAGACTTTTGTCCGGCACAAATCGGCCCGAAGGCCCCGCCGGTACGCCCCCGAAGGCGCTCCTGGCGGCCGACGACTTCGGTCAATCTGCGAAAAACCCTTGCCAATCCGGCGCCGGTAAGTTTACTCTCGGTAAGTTACCAACGAGTAACCAAACCCTCCCCCAATCAAAAAGCAGCATCCCCACGGCCGGAGACGGCTGTTAGCTGCATCACACTGGCGGGGCCGGCAGCGAAGCCGTTGCCGGCTGGATCGTCGAGAGGAACAGAAAGTGCCACAGAGTCGTGTCGCCATCGCTCCGCCCCGTAACCGGGCCCAACAAATCGCCATCGCCGTCCTGGCGCTGCTGCTGATCGCCCTGCTGGGTTTCTACACCCTGGTCACGGGCAAGATCACCGACGGGTCCGCCCGCCTCAACGACGGCGCCGGCCAGGCCGCCGCCGGGGCACAGCAGCTCAAGGACGGCGCGGGGAAGCTCGCCGACGGCGCGGGCCAGGCCGACACCGGCTCCGGCAAGCTCTCGGACGGCGCGGAGAAGATCCACCAGGGCATCGCCGGCAAGCTCGCCCCCGGCGCGGACCAACTGCAGCAGGGCGCGACCCAGCTCTCCGAGGGCGCGGTCAAGATCCAGACGGACGTGGACAATAAGCTCGCCCCCGGCGTCTACCAGGTGGACGACGGCGCCCAGAAGCTGGCGGCGGGTGCTGTCCAACTCTCCGCCGCGCTGACCCCCACGGCCGCCGGCAACGCGGAAAACAACCTGGCCGACGGCGCCACCCAGCTCAACGCCGGAGCCGGCCAGCTGGCCGCCGGCACGGGCCAACTGGCCGCCGGCACGGACCAGCTCGCCGCCGGCACCGACCAGCTCAAGGGCTACCGGGGCGCCAACAACAACCCCGAGGCCGGAACCGGAACGGCTGCCCTGGCCCAGGCGTTGGAGCAGCTGAACGCCGCCGCCAATGATCCGGTCCAGGGCCTGGTGCCGCTGGCCGTGGTCAAGGACAAGATCGCCAAGATCCTCGACGGCGCCCACCGCCTGGACGCCGGCGCCTCGCAACTGCAGGCCGGGGCCGGCCAGCTCCGCAGCGGCGCCGCCCAGCTGAACACCGGCGCCGGGCAGCTCTACGCCGGAACCGGGAAGCTTACCGCCGGCTTCGCCGCTCTGGCGGCCAAGCTCAACAGCCAGGACCCCAACAACCCCGGCGTTGTCCTGGGCACCCGACTGTTGGCGGACGGCACCTCGAAAATCCGGGTGGGCATGGACGGTGTACCCGGTGATCCGGAGCACCCGGGCCTGCTGAAGGCCACGGCCAAGATGACCGACGGCAGCTCCCGGCTCGCGGACGGAACCCTGGCGCTGAACACGGGCATCAAGGGCGATCCCGCGGACCCGGCCAACCCGGGCCTGCTGAACGGGTCCACCGCACTGGCCACCGGCGCCTCCGACCTCCACACCGGCAACAGTAAGCTCGCCGCGGGGTCCACGCAGCTCGCCACCGGCGCCGACAAACTGGCCGACGGCAACGCGCAGATCGCCGCCGGAACCGGCACACTCTTCTCCAGCGCCTCCGCGGTGTCGCCGTCGAGCATGATCAAGAACGACGTCGCCGTGGCCCTGGGCCTGGTGACCCTGCTGGCGCTCGGCGCCGTCGGCGCCTACCTGGCGCTGCGGAACCGGCGGCTCGCCCAGGCTCCGGCCTAAAGGACCGCCCAGGCCAGCCCGCCAGGCCGTCCAAGGACATCAGCTCAGGCGAGCAGGTCCAGCAGCGTGGAGACCTCGCGTCCGGTGAACTCCGGCGCGGGGTCTCCGCCGCGGTTCAGCCACACGCCCACCAGCCCGGCCGCCGTCGCGCCGTCCGTGTCGAGTAGCCGGTTGTCGCCGACGTAGAGCGTCTCGCCCGGGCCGGTACCGAGCAGGCGCACGCCCTCGAGGTAGATGGCGGGGTCCGGCTTCGGGACGCCCACGGTGTCCGTGCCGACCAGCACGCCGATCCGCTCCAGCCCGGCGGCGTTGAGCTTGACCCGCTGGTAATCGTGGACGTTGTTGCTCACGGCACCGTACGGGATCCCCGCGGCGTCCAGGGCGTCCAGCAGCGGAACCACGTCGTCGAAGGCGCGGATGTAGCTGTGCTGCAGGCTCGCGTAGGAGCTGACCCAGTGATGGGCCTGCTCCCCCTCGGCGAGCTCGACGCCGAAGTGCCCCAGTGCGGCGCGGCCGCGGAGCAGGCGCTGCTCGTTGAACGTCAGCTCGCCAGCCAGGTAGCGGTCGTAGTAGTGCGTGGTTTCCTTCGTGAAGATGCGGCCGAACTTCTCCCAGGAGGCCTCATCCAGGCCCGGGAGCAGGTGCTCGCTGACGCCGCGCAGGGCCGCCGTCATGGCGAACTCCAGGTCCACCAGCGTGTCGTCGATATCGAAGAGCACGCCGGTGACGGAGGTGAGACCGGACGCCAGCACGCCGGCCGCCCGGTCCCCGCCCCGCGTGGCGGCATCCATCATCAGCCGCGGAAGGCGCGCAGGCGGGCCAGGGACGAGTCCCGGCCCAGGATGACCATGGACTCGAACAGCGGCGGGGAGATCCGGCGGCCGGAGATGGCGGTGCGGACCGGCCCGAACGCCAGGCGGGGCTTGACGCCGAGGCCCTCGACCAGCGATTCCTTCAGGGCGGCCTGGATGCTCTCCGCGGTCCACTCCTGCAGCGGTTCCAGCGAGGCCAGGGCCGCGTCGAGGACCTCTGTGAGGTTCTCCGGGAGTCCCTTGCGGGCGTCGTCGGCCACGTCCACCGCGTCGTCGGCCTTGAAGAGGAAGGCGAGCATCTCGGGCGCTTCGCCGAGGAGCGAGATGCGCTCCTGGATCAGTGGCGCAGCCTCGGCGAGGATCTCTTCTTCGCGCGCGGTGAGCGTCTCCCCCACCAGGCCGGCGGTCTGCAGGTACGGGACCAGCCGGCCGCGGAAGTCCTCGGCGTCGAGCATACGGATGTGCGTGCCGTTGATGGCCTCGGCCTTCTTGAGGTCGAAGCGGGCCGGGTTGGCCAGCACGTCGTGGACGTCGAAGTTCTCGATCAGCTGCTCCACGGTGAAGATGTCCTCGTCCGCGGAGAGGCTCCAGCCCAGCAGCGAGAGGTAGTTCAGCAGGCCCTCCGGGATGAAGCCTCGGTCACGCAGCAGGAAGAGGTTGGACTGCGGGTCGCGCTTGGAGAGCTTCTTGTTGCCCTCGCCCATGACATAGGGCAGGTGGCCGAACTCGGGCAGGTAGCTGGCCACGCCGATCTCCATCAGCGCACGGAACAGCACCACCTGGCGGGGCGTGGAGGAGAGCAGGTCCTCGCCGCGGAGGACGTGGGTGATGCCCATCAGCGCGTCGTCCACCGGGTTGACCAGGGTGTAGAGCGGCGAACCGTCGGCGCGGACGATCACGTAGTCCGGGATGCTGCCGGCCTTGAAGGTGATCTCGCCGCGGACCATGTCGGTGAAGGTGACATCCTCGTCGGGCATCCGCATCCGCAACACCGGCTGCCGGCCCTCGGCCTGGAACGCGGCGAGCTGTTCCTCGGAGAGGTTCCGGTCGAAGTTGTCGTACCCGAGCTTCGGGTCGCGGCCGGCGGCCCGGTGGCGCGCCTCGACTTCCTCCGGGGAGGAGTAGCACTCGTAGGCGTAGCCGCCGGCGACCAGCTTGGCCACCACGTCCTTGTAGAGGTCCAGGCGCTGGGACTGGCGGTAAGGCTCGTGCGGGCCGCCCACCTCGACGCCCTCTTCCCAGCTGATGCCGAGCCACTTCAGCGCCTCCAGAAGCTGCTGGTAGCTCTCCTCCGAGTCGCGCGCCGCGTCCGTGTCCTCGATGCGGAAGACGAACGTGCCCTTGGTGTGCTTCGCGTGGGCCCAGTTGAACAGGGCGGTGCGGATCAGGCCGACGTGCGGGGTTCCGGTGGGCGAGGGGCAGAACCGGACCCGGACCGGGGTGTCCGCGGTGACTTCGCGGGGGGCTTCACGGTTCGGGTCCGTGGTGGCAGAACTGGAGACGGCGTCGGGCGCGGTGGGAGTAGTCATAGTGGTACCAACTTTACCGCGTGCCCGGTCCCCGTTCCCGCTGTGAAAACGGACAGCCGCACCGTTGTTCCACGGTGCGGCTGTCCGAAATCGGCGCGGGTTTCTTTAGCGGCGGACGATCGGGTTGGAGAGGCGTCCGATGCCCTCGATCTCCACCTCGTAGCGGTCCCCGGCCTGGACGAGGCCGACGCCGGCCGGGGTGCCGGTCATGATGACGTCGCCGGGCAGCAGGGTGAAGGCGTGCGAGACGATCGAGACCAGCTCGCGGACACCGCGGATCATCTGGTTGGTGTTGCCGTCCTGGCGCAGTTCGCCGTTCAGGCGGCCCTGGATCTGCAGGTCCTCGGTGTCCAGTTCGGTTTCGATCCAGGGGCCCAGCGGGGCGGAGGTGTCGAAGCCCTTGGCACGGGCCCACTGCAGGTCGGTCTTCTGGACGTCCCGGGCGGTGAGGTCGTTGCCGCAGGTGTAGCCGAAGACGACGTCGTCCACACGCTCCTCGGGGACGTCCTTGCAGATCCGGCCGATCACGACGCATAGTTCGGCCTCGAAGGAGATCTCCTCGGAGAACTCGGGCAGGACCACGGGGTCGTTCGGGCCCACCACGGAGGTGTTGGGCTTGAGGAACAGCAGCGGCTGGGCGGGCACCTCGTTGCCGAGTTCGTGGGCGTGCTCCACGAAGTTGCGGCCGACGCCGACGACCTTGCTGCGCGGGATGATCGGCGCGAGCAGGCGGACGTCCTCCAGCTGGTGCTTCACGGAGGTCCGTTCGACGCCGTTGAAGAAGGGGTCGCCGTGGATGACAGTGATGACCTCACTGCCAGGCTCGCCTTCGACGATGCCGTAAAGGGGATCAGAATCAACTACAAACCGGGCGATACGCATGCGCCCTAGCCTACCGTCCGCGCAGGTAGTCCAACTGCGCGGCGACGGACAGTTCTGCGGCGGGCCGGACGGAGGGGTCGACGGCGGCGTAGACCGCGTCCGCAACCTCCACGACGCCGGCGTCCCCGCCGAGTTCGGCCAGGGCGGAGCGGATCTGGGAGAGCCGGTCCTGGCGGTGGTCGCGGTAGGCCCGGACGATCGTGTCCAGCGCGGGGAGGATGGGCCCGTGGGCCGGCAGGACCGTCGCCGGGCCGATCCGCTCCAGCCGGTCGAGCGAGTCGAGATAGTCCCCCAGCCGCCCGTCGGGGTAGTCCAGCACCGTGGTCCCGACGCCAAGGACGGTGTCGCCGGTGAGGACCGAGCCGTGTTCGCCGTCGCCGGGCAGATGGAAGCAGACGGAGTCGGAGGTGTGGCCCGGCGTCGCCAGCACCCGGATCTCGACGCCGGCGGCGTGCAGCACCTCACCGTCGGCCAGCGGTTCGGCGCCGTGGCAGTGCGCGGGGTCGGCGGCCCGCACGGGGGCGCCGGTCAGCTCCGCGAACCGGGCGGCCGCTGCCGTGTGGTCGGCGTGGCGGTGGGTGATCAGGATCAGTTCCACCGTCCCGGCCCGGCCGAGCGCGGCCAGATGCTCCTCATCCAGCGGGCCCGGGTCCACCACCACGACGGCGGAGGCCCCCGGGGCCGAGAGCACGTACGAGTTGGTCCCGTGCAGGCTCATCGGCCCCGGGTTGGGCGCCAGATGGAAGGCGGTCAGGTCGGTACTCCGGACCGGGGCCCGGACGTCGTCATGGATCACAGTCCCATCTTCCCACCGCGCCCGCCCGGAGGGCAGGGCCGGAGTGCTTACGCCAGGCGGGTCAGCCAGCCGTGGGTGTCCTCGACCGTGCCGGTCTGGATGCCGAGCAGCTGTTCGCGGATGGCCATGGTGGTCTCGCCGGCCTTGGCGTCCTCGGAGCCGATGAACTCGGTGGCGTCCTTGAGCACGCCGATCGGGGTGATCACGGCGGCGGTGCCGCAGGCGAAGACCTCGGCGATCTCACCGGAGGCCACGCCGTCGCGCCACTCGTCCAGGGTGATCTTCCGTTCGGTGACCTCGCGGCCCATGTCGCGGGCCACCTGGATCACCGAGGAGCGGGTGACGCCCTCCAGGATGGTGCCGGAGAGCGCCGGGGTGACCAGGGAGCCGTCCTTCATCACAAAGAAGACGTTCATGCCTCCGAGTTCCTCGACGGCGTTGTCGTTGAACTGGTCCAGGAAGAGCACCTGCTTGCAGCCGTTGGCCTCGGCCTCCTGCTGGGCGATCAGCGACGCGGCGTAGTTGCCGCCGCACTTGGCGGCACCGGTGCCGCCGCGGCCGGCGCGGGCGTATTCGCGGGAGATCCAGATGGAAACCGGCTTGAGCTCGCCGCCGAAGTAGTTGCCGGCCGGGGAGGCGATCACGCGGAAGGAGACCTCGCGGGCCGCCCGGACGCCCAGGAACGCCTCGGTGGCGATCATGAACGGCCGCAGGTACAGGGCCTCGCCGTCGCCGGAGGGAACCCAGTCACGGTCGACGGAGACCAGTTCGCGGATGGCGGCGAGGAAGTATTCCTCGGGCAGTTCCGGCAGTGCGAGCCGGCGGGCGGACTTGTTCAGCCGGGCGGCGTTGGCCTCGGGCCGGAACGTCCAGACGGAGCCGTCCGCGTGGCGGTAGGCCTTCAGGCCCTCGAAGATTTCCTGGCCGTAGTGCAGGACCGCGGCGGAGGGGTCCAGCATGATCGGACCGTAGGGTTCGATCCGGGCGTCGTGCCAGCCGCCTTTGCCCTCGGCGTCGACGCTATAGTCGACGATCGCGGTGTGGTCGGTGAAGTAGTCGCCGAATCCCGGGTTCGCCAGGATGGCTGCGCGCTCTTCCGCGGACTTCGGGTTCGCCGAGAGCCGCTGCGCGAATTCGACGCCATGGGCAGTCTGGGTCATGGTTCCTCCATGGTCGGCTGCCTGGCGGTGTGAACGTGGTTCATCCTCGGACCACGGCAGCAAATTGGTGAGTCGAAACTAGCTTACGCCCGGGCGTCAGAGGGCGGCCGCGATGGCGTCGCCGATCGCCGCCGTGCTGCGGAAGCTCCCGTCGCGGGCCTCGACGTCGGCGGTCACGGCCGCCTCGATCCGCCGCGCGGCCGCGCCGTAGCCGAGGTGGTCCAGCAGCAGGGCGGCGGAGAGGATCGCGGCGCTCGGGTCGGCCTTCTGCTGGCCGGCGATGTCCGGGGCGGAGCCGTGGACGGGTTCGAACATCGACGGCGCGGTGCGGTCCATATTAATGTTGCCGGACGCGGCCAGGCCGATGCCGCCGGTGATGGCCGCGGCGAGGTCGGTGAGGATGTCGCCAAAGAGGTTGTCGGTGACGATCACGTCGAAGCGGGCAGGGTCCGTGACCATGAAGATGGTGGCGGCGTCCACGTGCAGGTAGTCGTGGCTGACCTCGGGGAACTCCTGGGCGACGGCCTCCACGGTGCGCTTCCAGAGGTGGCCGGCGTAGACCAGCACGTTGTGCTTGTGCACCAGGGTCAGCTTCTTGCGCGGGCGCTCGTTGGCGCGGCGGAAGGCGTCCCGGACCACGCGCTCGACGCCGTGGGCGGTGTTCAGCGAGACCTCGGTGGCGACCTCGTGCGGGGTGCCGCTGCGCAGGGTGCCGCCGTTGCCGACGTACGGGCCCTCGGTACCCTCGCGGACCACGATGAAGTCAACCTCGCCGGGGTTGGCCAGCGGGCTGCCGACGCCGGCGTACAGCTTGGAGGGGCGCAGGTTCACGTAGTGGTCCAGGCTGAAGCGGAGCTTGAGCAACAGTTCGCGCTCGATGATGCCGGACGGGATCCGGGTGTCCCCGGGAGCGGCGCCGACGGCGCCGAAGAGGATGGCGTCGCGGCCGCGCAGGTCCGCCAGGGTCTCCTCGGGCAGGGTCTCCCCCGTGGCCAGCCAGTGCGCGGCGCCGAGGTCGTAGTGGGTCTGCTGCAACACGATGCCCTCGGCCGCGGCGGCCTTCTCGAGCACCTTGAGGGCTTCGGCTACGACCTCGGGGCCGATGCCGTCGCCGGGGATAACGGCCAGGTCGATCGTGGATTCGCTCATACCTTCAGGGTAGTAAGGCCATCCGCATGCTGGGCAATCCGTCTCAAAATACGAACACCCCCGGCGGCGTGCCGGGGGTGTTCGCGGAGTTCGGGCCGGTGGCTCAGGCCTCCGCGGTCTCCTCGTACTTCGGGAAGACCGGAGCCGGCGCGGGCAGGGCGGTGCCGGCCTCGATCGGCGTGGCCAACGCGGCGAAGCTGCGGGCCTCCCCCTCGGGCTGGCCAAGGCTGTCCAGGATGGCGCCGGCCCCCGTCGGCATCACCGGCTGCGCCAGGATGGCGACGTTGCGCAGCACCTCGAGGGTGACGTAGAGGACCGTGTTCATCCGTTCGACGTCGGTCTTCCGCAGCACCCACGGAGCCTGCTCGGCGAAGTAGGCATTGGTGTCGCCCAGGACATTCCAGATGGCCTCCAGCGCGCGGCTGAATTCCTGCTTCTCGAACGCAGCCCGGGCGGTCTCCAGCAGGCCGCGGGCCTGTCCCAGCAGGGCGTCGTCCTCGGCGCTGAAGCCTGCCGGGACGGGGACCTTGCCCTCGCAGTTCTTGGCGACCATGGACAGGGACCGCTGGGCCAGGTTGCCGAAGTTGTTGGCCAGGTCCGCGTTCATCCGGCCCACGATCGCCTCGTGGTTGTAGTTCCCGTCCGCCCCGAAGGGGACTTCCCGCAGGAAGAAGTACCGGACCTGGTCCAGGCCGTACTGAGCGACGAAGTCCGCCGGCGCCACCACGTTGCCGAGCGACTTGGACATCTTGACGCCGTTGTTGTGCAGGAAGCCGTGAATCATGATGCGCTTGGGCAGCTCCAGCCCGGCGGACATCAGGAAGGCGGGCCAATAGATGGCGTGGAACCGGGAGATGTCCTTGCCGATCACGTGCACGTCGGCCGGCCAGTACTTCTTAAAGGATTCGGAGTCGAGGTCCGGGTAGCCGACGCCGGTGAGGTAGTTGGTGAGCGCGTCCACCCACACGTACATGACGTGCCCGTCGCTGCCCGGGACGGGGACGCCCCAGTCGAAGGTGGTCCGGCTGATGGAGAGGTCCTCCAGGCCGCGCTTGACGAAGCTGATGACCTCGTTGAAGCGGGACTGCGGCGCCCCGAACTCGGGGTGTGCCTCGTACAGGGCGAGCAGCTTGTCCTGGTAGGCCGAGAGCCGGAAGAAGTAGCTCTCCTCGGCGGTCCAGGTGACCGGCGTGTCCGTCTCCCGCGAGTAGCGGAGGCCGTCGTCCTTGACCACGGTCTCGTCTTCGCCGTAGTAGGCCTCGTCGCGGACCGAATACCAGCCCTCATAGTTGGACAGGTAAATGTCCCCGTTCGCTTCCATCTTCTTCCAGATGGCCTGCGACGCGGCGTAGTGGTCGGCGTCCGTGGTCCGGATGAAGCGGTCGTAGGAAATGCCGAGGGCCGCATGGGCGGCCTGGTAGATCTCCGCGTTCCGGTCGACCAGTTCCTTGGGCGAAATGCCTTCCTTCTCGGCAGCTTGGGCGATCTTCATCCCGTGCTCGTCGGTCCCGGTAAGGAAGAAGACGTCGTAGCCGTCCAGCCGCTTGAACCGTGCCATCGCATCGGTGGCGATGTATTCGTAGGCGTGGCCGATGTGCGGCACGCCGTTCGGGTAGGTGATGGCTGTGGTGATGTAGAACGGGGGCTTTTCGGAAGACGTCACGGGTTAAACCTAAATCAGTTCGGTGAGGGTATCGCTCTGGCGGACAAGTTCGTGGTCATGTGAAGCGACCAGCACGGCGATGCCGTCCGAGGTGGTGTCCTTGAGGATGCTGATGATGCGGTTGGCCGAGGCCCGGTCCAGGCTGGCGGTCGGTTCGTCCACCACGAGCACCCGGGTGCCCAGGATCAGCGCACGGGCGATCGCCACGCGCTGGCGTTCGCCGCCGGAGAGCTGGGCGGGGCGGTGGCGCATGCGCCGGCCCAGGCCCACCAGGTCCAGGAGGTCCTTGGCCATGTCGCGGCGCTGTTCGACCTCGCCATCCGGGACGGCCGGCAGCAGGACGTTCTCCAGCGCGCTCATGCCGTCGATCAGGGCGCCGCCCTGGTCCACGTAGCCGATCAGCGCGCGGCGGCGGTCGGCGATCTCGTCGTCGCCCATGGTCTCCAGCGAGTCGCCCTCCCAGAACACCCGGCCCGACGTCGGCAGGGTCAGGCCCGCGCCGACGGTGAGGATGCTGGTCTTGCCGGAGCCGGAGCGGCCGGCGACGCAGTGCATCTCGCCGGCGTGCAGGGTCATGTTGAAGTCGTCCACGACGTTGACGGCTTCGGCGCCGTTCTTGCCGCCGCCGTAGTGGATGGTGATGTTGCTCAGCTCCAGCGGCGTGGCGTGGTCCGTCGGCCGCACGATCGTGTTGGCGCGGGTCTTCTGCGCCGCCGCACGGCGGGTGCTGGTGGTCATCCGGTCGTGTGCTTCCCGGTCAAGGTTCAGCTCGTTGGTCATTGGACTACTTTCGTTGCAATCGGGATCCAGCAGAGGACCGCGACCAGGCCGGCGACGGCGGCCCAGAGTGCGGCGTAGGGGGCGAGGATGAGGCCCACGCCCAGGGCACCGAGGACGCCCAGGGGCAGGGCGATGGTTCCCACCATGGCATTTTCGAAGAAGCGGACCTGGCCCAGCATGTCCGGGTTCCAGCCCATCGCCTGCAGCGTGCCCAGGTACTGGCGCTTGGCGGCGAGCTCGAACCGGCCGGTGACCATGGTCAGCAGCAGGCCCACGGCAACCCCGGAGATGCCCAGGATGATGCTGGGCAGGGCGATGCTGGCGGCGGCCACGCCGCTGAGGGCGCTGGCGCCGGCGGCGCGCGGGATGTCGATCAGCAGGGCGGCGAGGCCGCCCACCGCGGCGCCGAAGACGCCGACGGCGATCGCCAGGGAGCCGGTGTTGAACTTGTTGGTGCTCAGCTGCCGGCTGGCGAAGGTCAGGGGGGAGTCGACCGGGATGAGCCGCTCGTCATGCTGGGGTTCCTGGTCGATCACCTCGCGGTGGCGCAGCTGCTGGGCGGCGAAGAAGGCCGCGGCGCAGTAGAGCACCAGGACCGAGGCGGAGACGATCGCGGTGGCGGGGTTCCAGCTGACCAGGCTCAGGATGATCCCGGCGGCGGCCAGCGCCGCGGCGCCGACTCCGAACTCGGCCAGCACCCAGGTGCGGATCCGGCGCTGGGTCCAGCCCATGGCGCGCAGGGTTCCGGCCTCGCGGCGGCGCTTGCGGACGTAGCTGACGGTGGAGGCGCCGGTCAGCAGGGCGGCCCCGCAGAGGGTCAGGAACAGCAGGGTGAGGTTGGTGCCCGAGAGCGAGCCGGTCACGGCGTCGGCCGCGTTCTGCCGCACCCACGACTGGGTGACGGTGCCCAGCGGGGATTCCTTGCCGGCGTCGTCCTTGGAGTAGCCGGGCACGAAGATACTGGCGTCCTCGCGGGCGGAGCCTGCCACCACGGTGGCCTCCAGGCCCATGTCCCGGATCTGGTTGGCGAGCTTCTCGACCTCGGGCTGCGCCTGCTTCCAGGTGCCGTCGACCTTGGCGCGGACCCGCACGGCGTCGATGACGGAGGCGTTCTTATCGTAGCCGCGGGCGGCGGCCAGGCCGTAGTAGTCGGTGATGGCGCCGGCGGACTGGCTCACCAGGCCCGTGGCGCTGAGCGAGGGCTTCAGGGCGGTGGGGGTGGTGTCCTTGCCGGAGCCGTCCTTGGTCAGGGTCATCGGCGTCGGGTCGTAGCCGCCCAGCGGGAGGCGGTTGACGTCGCCGGCGGCCTCCTGGACCTTGGCCGGATCAAAGGTGCCGTAGACCATGGGCAGCGGCGTCGCCGGCTTCTTGCCCGTCTGCAGGTTCTCCCGGTAGGAGCGCTCGTCCACCGGGGTGCGCTGGGTCTGGTCGACGGCGGCACCGTTGGCGCCCTTCTCGGGGAGCCGGTTCACGGTGACCCATTCACCGGGGACGGCGGACTTTTCGACGGCGCCGTTGCCGGCGGTCTGGCCGTCCTTGTACTTGGGCGCGGTGGCGAAGTCGGTGCTCCAGATGGCGGGGTTGTAGAGGCCCTGGCCGAAGCCGCCGGTGTCCCCCATCAGCGAGCTGAGGTCCTTGGAGCCGGGCCAGGCCAGGTCGAACGGGGCCTTCGAGACGAACGGCAGGTAGTCCTTGTCCAGCGACCGGGTCACGGTGCCGACGTCCTTGGTGACGTTGCCGGCGTTGTCGATTTCCTCGATCTTGACCGAGTACTTCAGGTCCAGGGAGGTGCCGGAGCGGACGATCAGCGGGATGGCCTGCGAGTCGGCGGTGAGCTGGCCGGCGTTCTTGGCCTGCTGGTACTGGGTCATCAGGGGCGCCCAGTACTTGAGCTTCACGCCCAGGAAGTCGGGGCCTTCCTTGAGCTGGTCCATGGTGATGCCGCTGGTGAAGAGGCTCTCGAAGTGGCGGCCGATCGCGCCGGCGTCGCGGGCGTCGGCGGGCGGGGCCTTCTCCAGGGGTGCCAGGAAGTCGCCGGCACCACCCAGCAGGGCGCGTTCGGCGACGGGGTCGACGGCGACAACGGACTCGGTGACCTGCGGCGCCAGGGGCAGCGCCACGGAGAGGTTGAAGAGGGTGTGTTCGGAGCCGCCGGCCGGGGCCGGGAACTTGATGCCGGTCTCCCCCGCCGGGCCCGCGATCCGGACGTTCTTGCCGCCGGCGACCTGTTCCTCGACCAGTTTGCCCTTGCCGAGGGTGCCCTCGGCGGTGGTCTTGAACAGCGTCTGTTCGCTGGAGCCGTTGGAGCTGACGGCGCTGGCGGTCACGCGGTACTTCTTGGGGGTGTCGCTCAGGACGGACTGCGCGGCGGGCCACTTGGAGGGGTCCGTGGCGGTGGGGTCACCGGCGGTGCCGGCGAGGCCGGCGTTGTAGCCCAGGTAGTCGGTGGCGTAGAGGCGGGGTGCCTCCAGGTTCTGCGAGACGCGCGAGACCAGGCTGATCGGCGCGGCGACGGAGGTGCCGGAGAGCTTCCGGATGGCGTCGAGCTGGTCGAAGCCGATGCCGCCCTGGCCGGTGGCGATGTCCGGCTGCATCAGCGCTCCGGACGAGCTGGGCTTGGCCTGGACCAGGATGTCGTAGAGGCCGCGCGAGTTCTGGTCGACGGTGCGGTTGAGCGCCGCCTGGGACTGTCCCTGCACGAGGACGGACAGGCACATGGCGACGATCAAAATGGACGCGGTCAGCAAAAGCACTCTGCTTCTGATGAACCTTTGGACGGCGTTCATTGGGCTCCTGAAAGCTGGATTGCGTGCACACGCCGCTGTTCGTGTCCGCGGGTTCTCGGCGCGGATGAGAAGGCTTCCCCTGCCGGGCGTGCAAAAGTAAAGGCCGGTCTGCCGGCCACATCCTGGAATCGGACGTAGCTATTGTACGCAGACCGGCCGGTGGTTCCCGGACGCCTGCGGCGGACGCGCCGCCGCAGGCAAACCGGTAAGGGTGCTTAGTCCTCGAGGTCCACTTCGCGCACCATCTCGGCGCCGATGCCGGCCTTGATGGCGTCGAGGACCTGCTGGGGCACGGAGCTGTCGATGGTCAGCAGGGCGAGCACCTGGCCGCCCTCGGCCTGCCGGGCCACCTGCATGCCGGCGATGTTGATGTTGTTCATGCCGAGGATGTGGCCGATGGTGCCGATCACGCCGGGGCGGTCCGAGTAGGCGACCACCACGAGGTGCTCGCTGATCGGGATTTCGACCTCGAAGCCGTTGATGCCGACCAGCTTCTCGATCTGCTTGGGTCCGGTCAGGGTGCCGGCCACGGAGATCTGGCTGCCGTCGCTGAGCGCCCCGCGCAGGGTCAGGACGTTGCGGTAGGACTCGGTATCCGGGGTGGTGATCAGCCGGACGTTGATGCCGCGCTGCTCGGCGATCACCGGGGCGTTGACGTAGGAGACCTGCTCGGTGACGACGTCGGCGAAGATGCCCTTGAGCGCGGCGAGTTCGAGGACCTTGACGTCCAGTTCGGAGATCTCGCCGGCGACCTCCACGTCGAACTGGGTCAGCGACGCGTGGGTCATGGCGGTGAAGATCCGGCCGAGCTTCTCGATCAGCGGGATGCCGGGGCGCACGTCGGGGGCGATCACGCCGCCGGCAACGTTCACGGCATCGGGGACCAGCTCGCCGGCCAGGGCCTGGCGGACGGACTTGGCCACCGAGACGCCGGCCTTCTCCTGGGCCTCGTCGGTGGAGGCGCCCAGGTGCGGGGTGACCACCACGTTGTCGAGCTTGAAGAACGGCAGGTCGGTGCTTGGCTCCTTGACGAAGACGTCGACGCCGGCGCCGGCGATCTCGCCGGACTCCAGCGCGGTGTAAAGGGCTTCCTCGTCCACCAGGCCGCCGCGGGCGACGTTGACGACGTACGCGGTGGGCTTCATCTTCCCGAACGCGTCGGCGCCGAGCATGCCGACGGTCTCCGGGGTCTTGGGCATGTGGATGGTGATGAAGTCGGACTGGGCCAGCAGCTCGTCCAGGGTCACCAGCTGCACGCCGAGCTGGGCGGCCCGGGCGGAGGTGATGTAGGGGTCGTAGGCGAGGATCTTGGTGTCGAACCCCTTCAGCCGTGCCGCAACCAGGGCGCCGATGCGGCCGAGGCCGATGATGCCGATCTTCTTCTCGAACAGTTCGGTACCGGTGTACTTGGAGCGCTTCCACTCGCCATCCTTGAGCGCCGCGGAGGCCTGCGGGATGTGCCGGGCCAGGCTCAGGATGTGGCCGACGGTCAGTTCCGCGGCGGAGACGATGTTCGACGTCGGGGCGTTGACCACCATGACGCCGGCCTGGGTGGCGGCCTTGATGTCCACGTTGTCGAGTCCGACGCCGGCGCGGGCGATGACCTTGAGGTTCTTTGCCGCGGCGATGGCCTCGGCGTCGACCTGGGTGGCCGAGCGGATCAGGATCGCGTCCACGTCGGCGATCGCCGAGAGCAGCTGGGAACGGTCGGCGCCGTCGGTCTGGCGGATCTCGAAGTCCGGGCCGAGGGCCTCGACTGTGGCGGGCGAAAGTTCCTCGGCGAGGAGTACGACAGGTTTGGTGCTTGTCACCGGTGACCTCTTTAGCTCTCTTGTATTCAGGTGGGGATTTTGGTGAATCGATGGTGCGGGTAAACAGATGGTGCAGGTAAACACAGGGAAAGCCGGACCCCCGTTGCGGGTGTCCGGCTCCCCCTGCCGGTCAGTTCCCTAGCGGGCGACTGATCCTTCGGTGTAGTCGTCTTCGTTCTTGATCCAGGAGAAGAGCTTGCGCAGTTCCCGGCCGGTGGCCTCGATCGGGTGGTCCTCACCCTTCTTGCGAAGGGCCTTGAACTCCGGTGCGCCGGCGTCCTGGTCGTCGATGAAGCGCTTGGCGAAGGTGCCGTCCTGGATGTCCTTGAGGACGGCCTTCATGTTCTCCTTCACCTCGGGGGTGATGACCCGCGGGCCGGAGACGTAGTCGCCGTACTCGGCGGTGTCGGAGACGCTCCAGCGCTGCTTGGCGATGCCGCCCTCGACCATCAGGTCGACGATCAGCTTGAGCTCGTGCAGCACCTCGAAGTAGGCGACCTCGGGCTTGTAGCCGGCCTCGGTCAGGGTCTCGAAGCCGTACATGATCAGCTGCGAGGCGCCGCCGCAGAGGACCGCCTGCTCGCCGAAGAGGTCGGTTTCGGTCTCTTCGGTAAAGGTGGTTTCGATGACGCCGGCGCGGGTGCCGCCGATGGCCTTGGCGTAGGACAGGGCCAGTTCCTTGGCCTTGCCGGACGGGTTCTGCTCGACGGCGATCAGGTCCGGCACGCCGCGGCCGGCCTCGAATTCGCGGCGGACGATGTGGCCCGGGCCCTTCGGGGCGACCAGGGCGACGTCGACATCGGCCGGCGGCTGGATGTAGCCGTAGCGGATGTTGAAGCCGTGGCCAAAGAACAGGGCGTCACCGGCCTGCAGGTTCGGGGCGATGTCCTCGGCGTAGACGTGGCGCTGGACCTGGTCCGGGGTAAGGACCATGATCAGGTCGGCCTCTGCGACGGCGTCGGCGACGTTGAGGACGCGCAGGCCCTCCGCCTCGGCCTTGGCGCGGGACTTCGAACCTTCCTTGAGTCCGACGCGGACGTCAACACCGGAATCGCGCAGGCTGAGGGCGTGTGCGTGGCCCTGGGATCCGTAACCGATCACGGCGACGGTGCGGCCCTGGATGATCGACAGGTCGGCGTCGTCGTCGTAAAACATTTCAGTCACTGGGGTGTCTCCTTATTAATGGATTCGTGGGGTGTTGTCTGTGAATTCGTGTGGCGCTGTGCTGCAGGTGCGGCGCCGCCTACGCGGAGCGCAGGGCCCGGTCGCTCATCGAGCGGGACCCGCGGCCGACGGCCAGGGTGCCGGACTGCACGATTTCGCGGATGCCAAAGGGCTCCAGCACCGAGAGCAATGCCGTGAGCTTGTCGGGGTGGCCGGTGGCCTCGATGACGACCGACTCTGTGGAGACGTCGACCACCGATGCGCGGAAGAGGTCGGCTGCCTGGGTTACCTGCAGCCGGGTTGCGGCGTCCGCCCGTACCTTGACCAGGATGTGGTCGCGCTGTACGGAAGATTCTGGGGTGAGCTCGACGATCTTGATCACGTTGACCAGCTTATTCAGCTGCTTGGTGACCTGTTCGATCAGCTCGCCGTCGGCGTCGACGACGACGGTCATCCGGGAGATGCCGGCGACCTCGGTCGGGCCGACGGCCAGGGAGTTGATGTTGAAGGCGCGCCGGGCGAAGAGGCTGGCCACGCGGGTCAGCACGCCGGGCTTGTCCTCGACCAGGACGGAGAGTGTGTGGCGGGTCATGGTCAGTCCTCTTCTTCCCAGTCCGGGGTCATGTTCCGGGCAACCTGGATCTGGTCGTTGCTCACTCCGGCGGGCACCATCGGCCAGACCATGGAGTTGGGGCTGACGACGAAGTCGATCACCACGGGACGGTCGTTGATTTCCAAGGCCTTCTGGATGGTCGCGTCGATATCCTCGTCGCGTTCGCAGCGCAGGGCCGCGCAGCCGTAGGCGTCGGCGAGCTTGACGAAGTCCGGGATGCGGACGGTGTCGTGGCCGGTGTTGAGGTCCGTGTTGGAGTAACGGCCCTCGTAGAACAGGGTCTGCCACTGGCGGACCATGCCCAAGGAGGAGTTGTTGATGACGGCGACCTTGATGGGGATATTGTTGATCGCGCAGGTGGCCAGTTCCTGGTTGGTCATCTGGAAGCAGCCGTCGCCGTCGATCGCCCAAACCACGCGGTCCGGGTTGCCCACCTTGGCGCCCATCGCCGCGGGCACGGCATAGCCCATGGTGCCGGCGCCGCCGGAGTTCAGCCAGGCGTGCGGGCGCTCGTACTTGATGAACTGCGAGGCCCACATCTGGTGCTGGCCCACGCCGGCCACGTAGACCCCTTCGGGTCCGGTCAGGGCACCGATCCGCTCGATGACCCGCTGCGGGGCGGTCAGGCCGTCCTCGGGTTCGGTCCACCCGAGCGGGTAGGTGTCCTTGAGGTTGTTCAGGAAGGCCCACCAGTTGGCCAGGTCCGGGGTGCCGGAGGCCTCGAACTGCAGCCGCAGGGCTTCGCTCAGTTCGGGGATGATCTCCTTGACCGAACCCACGATCGGCACGTCCGCGGTGCGGTTCTTGGAGATTTCCGCGGGGTCGATGTCCGCGTGGATCACCTTTGCGTTGGGGGCGAAGGAGGAGAGGATGCCGGTGACCCGGTCATCGAAGCGGGCGCCGAGGGTGATCAGCAGGTCCGACTGCTGCAGCGCGGTGACGGCCGAGACCGTGCCGTGCATGCCGGGCATGCCGACGTGCTGCGGGTGGGAGTCGGGGAAAACGCCGCGGGCCATCAGGGTGGTGACCACGGGGGCGCCGGAAAGCTCGGCCAGTTCCCGCAGCTCCGCGGAGGCGTGGGCCTTGACCACACCGCCGCCGACGTACAGGACCGGCTTCTTGGCGGCCGCGATCAGGCGGGCCGCCTCCCGGACCTGCTTGCTGTGGCCGCGGAGCACCGGGCGGTAGCCGGGCAGGTCGATCTTCGGCGGCCAGGAGAAGGTCATCTCTGACTGCTGGGCGTCCTTGGCCACGTCCACCAGGACCGGGCCGGGGCGGCCGGTCGAGGCGAGGTGGAACGCCTCCGCCATCACGTGGGGGATGTCGTTGGCGTCGGTGACCAGGAACGAGTGCTTGGTGATCGGCATGGTGATGCCGACAATGTCGGCTTCCTGGAAGGCATCGGTGCCGATGACTCCGCTGGAGACCTGGCCGGTGATGGCCACCATCGGCACGGAGTCCATGTGGGCATCCATGATGGCGGTAACGAGGTTGGTGGCACCGGGGCCGGAGGTGGCGATGCAGACGCCCACCCGTCCGGTAACCATGGCATAGCCTTGCGCGGCGTGGCCGGCTCCCTGTTCGTGACGGACCAGGACGTGATTCATCCTGGAGGCCATCAAGGGGTCATAGGTGGGCAGGATCGCGCCACCGGGCAAACCGAAAATGTCCTCGACGCCGAGTTCTTCGAGTGCGCGGACGATTGCTTGCGAGCCGGTCATCACCGTCGGGGGTACGACGTTGTTCGGCCCAAGGACGGGAGAGGCAGCAGCATGCTCGACGACGGCGGTGTCGGCCGGTCGTTCGACGCGTTCCGGAGCTTTGTGCGCTCCAGCGGACTTCGTAGCCATCAGCGAGGGGCTGATCGGCGATCCTTTGCTCATCGGACTCTTCCTTAGGTGGATCTTCGGGTGGATCTACAGTGATCGTGTGGTGCTGGCGGAACGGGTGGAACGGAAATAAAAAAACCCCTCAGCCTGCCGGCTCTTCGAGGGGTTTGCGCGTGACGGTTCGTTACCAGTGGAGGCTATGAGGCCACGCGCTTGGTAAGTACGACGGATACACCTGCAGCAATGCCGGCGGTAACGATTGCGGTCATGCGTTCAGTTTTCCCTCTGAGCGAGACGGGTGTCAACGAGGCCGACGCCTGTCTCACTATTTGGACACCATTGTCCACCTGCTGAACGTATTACTCCCCCTCCGCGACCCGACCGCGATAGGCGGAAGGGCTTAATAACTGGGATTCCGAGGGCCCCTCGGGTTCCGGCGCCCAGCGCCGGAACCCCAGGGTAGGAATCACCCGCAGTAGGCGCCGGTGGAGGCGCTGTGGACGAGCTTGGCGTACTTGGCGAGCACGCCCTTGGTGTAGCGGGCCGGGAGCGGCTGCCAGCCTTCCTTGCGGGCTTCCAGCTCGGCGGGCTCGACCAGCAGGTCGAAGGATCGGGCGGCGATGTCGACGCGGATCCGGTCGCCGTCCTTGACGAAGGCGATTGGGCCGCCGTCGACCGCTTCGGGCGCCACGTGGCCGATGCAGAGGCCGGTGGTGCCGCCGGAGAAGCGTCCGTCGGTCAGCAGCAGGACGTCCTTGCCGAGGCCGGCGCCCTTGATGGCGCCGGTGATGGCGAGCATCTCGCGCATGCCCGGGCCGCCCTTGGGGCCCTCGTAGCGGATGACGACGACGTCGCCGGCCTTGATCTCACCCTTATCCAGCGCGTCCAGGGCGCCCTGCTCGCGTTCGAAGACGCGGGCGGTGCCCTCGAAGACGTCGGCGTCGAAGCCGGCGCTCTTGACGACGGCGCCTTCCGGGGCCATCGAGCCGTGCAGGATGGTGATGCCGCCGGTCTTGTGGATCGGGTTGTCCAGGGCGCGGAGGATCTTGCCGTCAACGTCCGGCGGGTTGATAGCGTCCAGGTTCTCCGCGACGGTCTTGCCGGTCACGGTGAGGCAGTCGCCGTGCAGCAGGCCGGCGTCGAGCAGCGCCTTCATGATCACGGGCACGCCGCCGATCCTGTCGACGTCGGTCATGACGTAGCGGCCGAAGGGCTTGAGGTCGCCCAGGTGCGGGATCTTGTCGCCGATGCGGTTGAAGTCGTCCAGGGTCAGCTCGACCTCGGCCTCGCGGGCGATCGCGAGCAGGTGCAGGACCGCGTTGGTGGAACCGCCGAAGGCCATGGTGACGGCGATGGCGTTCTCGAAGGCCTTCTTGGTCATGATGTCGCGGGCCGTGATGCCGAGGCGGAGCAGGTTCACCACGGCCTCGCCGGACTTGCGCGCGAAGTCGTCGCGGCGGCGGTCGGCCGAGGGCGGGGCCGCGGAACCGGGGAGGGACATGCCCAGGGCCTCGCCGATGCAGGCCATGGTGTTGGCGGTGTACATGCCGCCGCAGGCACCTTCGCCCGGGCAGATGGCCTTTTCGATGCGCGTCAGGTCCTCCATGCTCATCTTGCCGGCGGCGCAGGCGCCCACGGCTTCGAAGGCATCGATGAGGGTGACTTCCTTTTCCGAGCCGTCCTCGAGCTTGACCCAGCCGGGCATGATCGAGCCGGCGTAGAGGAAGACGCTGGCGAGGTCCAGGCGGGCCGCCGCCATCAGCATGCCGGGGAGGGACTTGTCGCAGCCGGCCAGCAGGACGGAGCCGTCGATCCGCTCGGCCTGCATGACGGTTTCGACGGAGTCGGCGATGACTTCGCGGGAGACCAGGGAGAAGTGCATGCCCTCGTGGCCCATGGAGATGCCGTCCGAGACGGAAATGGTGCCGAACTGCATCGGGAAGCCGCCGCCGGCGTGGACGCCTTCCTTGGCGCCCTGGGCCAGCCGGTTCAGGGAGAGGTTGCAGGGGGTGATTTCGTTCCACGAACTGGCGACGCCCACCTGCGGCTTGGCGAAGTCGTCGTCGCCCATGCCGACGGCTCGGAACATGCCGCGGGCCGGGGCTGCGTGGATGCCATCGGTGACGACGCGGCTGCGGGGCTTGATGTCCGGTGTGGCTGCTGCTGCTTCGGTGTCCTGGCTCATGGCTCAAAGTCTATGGGTCCGGCGAGGATGCCAACGAGCCGCCCGGCCGGATTAAGCGGCAATTCCGGAATATTTCCGCCCCCACGGCGGACTCACGTCCTAGACTGCGGAAGCCGCCGCATGACCCGCAGGTTTTCCGTGATCTCCGCCACGCAGTTCCGGCGCCAACGCCACCGCCCGCGCCTCGGCCTGCAACAGGGCGATCACTTCCTGGATGGTGGTGCGTGCCGCGGCCTCGGGGCGGGCCAGCACCACGATGCTGCGGCTCGCCTTCACGCCCCGGAGGGGGCGCAGCACGAAGCCGCGGCCCTGGTTCTTCAGGGCCGTGTAGCGCGGCAGCAGGCTGAGCCCGTGCCCGGCACTGACCAGGGCCTCGAGGACGCGCAAATCCGGGTAGAGCTGGGCCCTCAGCGCCGGGGAGTCTGCCTGCATCTCGATCTGGCGCAGCACGGTATCGAAGGGGAAGCCGTCCGGCACGCCCATCCACGGGCAGCCGATGACGTCCTGGGCACTGAGGCTGGCCTTGGCCGCGAGCGGATGCCCCGCGGGAACCGCAACGTCCAGCGGCTCGTCGAGGAGCGGGACCACCTCCAGGCCCTGCCTGGCGAAGACCTCGGGGCCGTCCACGCTGTGCGCGAGGACGACGTCGTAGTCGGCGGCCAGGGCGGCGAAGCCTGCGACGCCGGGGTCCTCGAAGTGGGCCTCGAAGCGCAGCCCGTCGATCTCGCGGACCCGATGCAGCAGGCCGGGCAGGAACATTTCCGCGGCGCTGGGGAAGAACGCCGCGCTCACCCGTGTCTGCCAGCCGCGGCGGTAGGTGTCGATGGTGGCCTCGGCCCGGGCCATGGCGGTAGACACTTCGGCCGCGGCGCCGGCCATCGCCAGGCCGGCCTCGGTCAGGCGGACGCCCCGCCCGGACTTCTCGACCAGCACCACCCCGAGTTCCTCCTGCAGCGTTTTCAGCTGCTGGGAGACGGCAGACGGGGTGACCTGCATGGCCTCCGCGGTGGCCCCGACGGTGCCGCGGTCCGCCAGTTCGCGGAGGATCCGCAGCCTCTTGAAGTCCATGAGCCGAGGCTACACGGGCCGTCCGGGCGTTGCTGGACACCCGCGAGGGCCGGACGTAACGTCAAGCACACGGCAACCCTGCCGCCCGACCCGAAGGATCCGGCCATGGATTGGATTATCTGGCTCATTGTCATCGTGCTGATCGTCGCGGTGGTGTGGACGCTCCTGAACCGCAACAGCCGACGGACCGGCGGCACCCAGGCTTCCGGCACGCAGTCCGCCGGTGCACCGGCCGCCGGCAGCACGCCGCGGGCAGCCGAGCGGGAGCCCGTTGCTCCGGCAGCCGCGGCGCCTGTCCCCGAGCCCGCGCCGGCCGCCAAGCCCGCACCGTCCGCCAAGCCCGCACCGTCCGCAGCACCGGCCGCCGCCTCAGAACCCACCGCCGCACCTGAGCCCGCTACCCAGACAGCCCCTGCTGAGGCTGCCCCCGCGGAAGCCCAAGCCGCGCCGGTGCACCACCCGGAGTACACCGGACCGCACGCGCCCACTCTCCCGGGGGCGGAGTCCGCGGCGGCCGAGGCCGCAGAAGCGGAGACCCTGCAGGCGGCGGCATCCTCCGCCGCGGTCGAGGGCTCGGCCAGCCACTCCGCTCCCCCGGCCCAGGAGCAGGTGCACGAATCGGCGACCGAACCCGCTCACGAACCGGCGCCTGCTCCCAGCCACGAGCCGATGCCGGAACCGATGCCCGAACCGGAGCCCGCCGGCCACCTTGCCGCCGAGCAGCCTTACGGCGTCGGCTCGGCCGCACCGGCCGCCGACGGCAGCGGCCCGGCCGACTTCACCGTCAAGGGTGACGCGGAAACCATGACCTACTTCGAGGAGACCAGCCAGGGCTACGAGGAGACCCGGGCCGGGGTGTGGTTCGAGTCGGCCGCGCACGCAGAGGCGGCCGGTTTCCGCCCGCCCCGCCGCGTCAGGCTCTGACGCTTCCGGACTGTGACTCACTTCACACTTTGCAACGCCGGCCCGCCGCCCCTCCCGGCATCCGTTCAGGGCAGGGCGGGCGGGCCCCCGAGGCCCGGAAATCCGCGGAATTGCGGGGTTGCCGCGCATCGTCCCGCCCGCCTGGACAACCTCCCGGGCCCCGATTTCGCACTCCGGCAAATCTCGTGTAGAGTTTCATGTCGTTGCGGAGAACACCGCGGGAAATAAACAGCCCGGGGGAACGAAAACAACAGCTGCACCTCTAGCTCAACTGGCAGAGCAATTGACTCTTAATCAATGGGTTCCGGGTTCGAGTCCCGGGGGGTGCACACGAAAAGAAGCCGCTCCAACACCGATGAAAGTCGGAGTTGGAGCGGCTTTTTTGTGTCTGCGCGGATTTCGGGCGGCAAGGTGGATTACCCGAAGGCAGGGAGCCGCTGCGGCGAGGGGGTTCCGGTCAGCGCAGCCGGAGGCGGCGGGCGCGCAGTCCCAGGGCAGCTGATGCCGAGACCAGGACGCCGCCGCCGGCCAGCAGAGCAGCCCCCAGCCCCATGGTGCCCCGCTCCCCCGGTTCCGGCGCGTCCGTGGCGCCTCCGCCCGACGGAGCGTCCGCCGGGAGGGTAGGGGCGGCGGGCTGCGGCGGAACGGAAGCGGAGGGCGCCCGGGAAGGGGACGCAGGGCTCGTGGGTGTGGCAGGCGCCGTCGTTGCCGGCGGCACACCGGAGGCGGCCGGGGCGGCCCGGTCCGCCGGGGAAACCGGTGCCGGGGCCACGGGAGCGGGAACGGCCGGGGCTGGTGCAGGGGCCACGGGGGCTGTGGTGGGGGCAGGCGCCGGGCCGGCGGTGGCCGTGGGCCTGGGACTGGACGGTGCCGTCGGCTGGCAGGGCCCGAGGGGCAACACGATCACGGGTGCGCAGGTCTCGGCCTTCGCCGGTGCCGCGGAGATCGTGAGGGCCAGGACCGTGGCGGCCAGAGTCGCGGCAACGGCTCCCGGGGAGGGGCGGCGCGCACAGCGGTGATCGGTCATGGCAATTTCCGGCGCGGGCTCAGCCGCGGACGCGGAGCGCCGGGTGGAAGAGCAGGGGCAGGACCAACTGGACGGGATCTGCGCCCACGGGCTCGTCGAGCAGCTCATTGATCGAGGTCTGCCCTTCCAGCTCCGGCGGGTGCGACGTGTCCATGGCACACAACCCTATGCGAGGTCGACCGGCACCCCGGGGCGTGACACGCAGTTCGCGCCGTGCTCCCGGGGGCAGGACGGTGCCGGCCGGAAAGGACAGGCTAGGAGAGGGTGCCTGCGTCCGCCGACACCTTGGGTGCAGGGGCGTCGACAATGTCCTTCGCGTCCTCGGTGGAGGAGATGCGGTTTGCAAGTTCACGCACCACGGCCTGCAGCTCGTGGCGAAGGGTATCCGGGTCGATGGACGCGGCGGCGAGCACGGAGCGTTCCATGTCCGCGGCGGCGACGACGGCCTCCCGGCCGCGGTCGGTCAGCGTCACCACGTGGCTGCGCCGGTCAGAGACGCTGCGCTCACGGGAGATGTGGCCGTGCGCCTCGAGGCGGCTGAGGGTCTTGCCCATCGTCTGAGCCTGGACACGCACCAGCTGTGCCAGCTGCGCCTGGGTCATGGGGCCATGGACGGAGAGCACTTCCATCGCGATGACCCCCGCGTGGGTAAGGCCGATTGCTCCCAGCTTTTCATTCCAGGAGTGCTCAACCAGGCGTGCTGCCGTGGACAAAAGGCGGCCAGTGGGCCAGCGATCCAAATCGGGCATAGTAAGCAGTATACCGAATCCCTGATTCGTCGTCGGTTTAGGCGCTCACTAAGCTGGGGTTCCGTCCGTCACATCCGCTCTCCGGAGCGTCCCAGAACAGGAGCCCACCGTGGCAGAACGACTCGTCCCCGGCGACAGCGCGCCCGATTTCAGCCTCCAGGATTCCACCGGCCGCACCGTGGGCCTCAAGGACTTCAAGGGCCGCAGCACCGTCGTCTACTTCTACCCGGCGGCCGCGACCCCGGGCTGCACCAAGCAGGCCTGCGATTTCAGGGACTCCCTCGCTTCGCTCTCCGCCGCCGGCTACGACGTCGTCGGCATCTCCCCCGACCCCGTCGCCAAACTCGCCACGTTCGCCGAGAATGAGGGCCTGACCTTCCCCCTGCTGTCAGATCCGGACCACAAGGTCGCCGAGGCTTACGCCGCCTGGGGCGAGAAGAAAAACTACGGCAAGACCTACGACGGGCTGATCCGCTCCACCGTGGTGGTGGGACCGGACGGCAAGGTGGCCCTGGCCCAGTACAACGTCCGCGCCACGGGCCACGTGGCAAAACTGCGGCGGGACCTCAAGCTCGATCTGTAGAATGGTCCCTGGCGTCCGACGCCGGATCCCCGGATCCGCCGACGACGGCGCCGCGCGCGAGTGGTGAAATTGGCAGACACGCAGGATTTAGGTTCCTGTGCCTTCGGGCGTGGGGGTTCAAGTCCCCCCTTGCGCACCTTGGAAAACCCCGGTCTCTGGCCGGGGTTTTCCCGTTTTTAAAATATTTCTGCAATCCCACCCATCCCCCCGGCCCCATCGCCCGAATCTTCAGTGAGACACCAACCAAGGGTCGGTGCCCGCCAGTCGAACAACAGCAGCACCGGAACAACCCTCCGTTGCACGCATTACCTCGGCACAACTAAGGAGATTCACAATGCAGACCATCAAGCGCACCACGCTCGCCGTTTCCGGCATCGCCGCCGTCGCCATGCTGAGCCTGACCGCCTGCGGCGGATCCACCACCGGCTCCTCCAGCTCGTCGGCCCCGGCTGCGGCCCCGTCCGCGTCGAGCATGGCAGCCTCCCCCTCCATGAGCGCCTCGCCGTCGATGAGCGCCTCTGCCGGCGCCATGGACCCGGCCGCCGACCTGGTCGGCTCCGGCTGCGCCGCCTACGCCGCCCAGGTCCCCAGCGGTGCGGGCTCCGTGTCCGGCATGGCTCTCGACCCGGTAGCCACCGCAGCCTCCAACAACCCGATCCTCACCACGCTGACCGCCGCCGTCTCCGGCAAGCTCAACCCCAAGGTCAACCTGGTGGACACCCTGAACGGCAGCGAGTTCACCGTCTTCGCCCCGACCGATGACGCCTTCAAGAAGATCGACGCGGCCACGATCGACAAGCTCAAGACGGACGACGCCCTGCTGAGCAAGATCCTGACCTACCACGTTGTTCCGGGCAAGATCTCCCCGGACCAGATCGTGGGCACCCACAAGACGGTTGAGGGCGGCTCGGTCACCGTGACCGGCAGCAAGGACGCCCTGATGGTCGACGGCGCCAACGTCGTCTGCGGCGGTGTCAAGACCGCCAACGCCACCGTGTACATGGTCGACTCCGTGCTGATGCCGAAGTAACCACCACCAACCTCCCTTTCCGGGTCCGGCTTGACTCCCCGGACCCGACCGGAGAAAACGGAGGCCCGCACCATCGGTGCGGGCCTTCGCCGTGCCCGGGGCGTTCATGACGGCCGGGCCGGGGCCGGGCCGGGGCCGCGCCGGAGTCTGCGGGAGTCTGCGGCACGGCACCGTCCACTAGAATGGGGCTCACTCCGCAGCCGGCGGCCCCATCGTTTCCCGAGGTGATTCTTCAGTGCCCAGCAGGACCGCGCCCATCAGAGGACCGCGCAGGATGCGCCGCCTCGTCGCAGGCCTGGGCGCGCTGCTGCTCCTGGCTCCCGTTGCTGCCTGCACGGGCGCGCCCGGGCCGGTGCCGTCGTCGTCGGCCGCCGCCGGCACCGGACCCACCGAAACCTTTACCTTCGGCACCGCGTCCCGCCCGCTGGGACTGGACCCGGCGCTGGTCTCCGACGTCGACTCGTACCGCATCACCCGGCAGATCCTCGAGGGCCTGGTGGGCGTTGACCAAAACAGCGGCAAGCCCACGCCGCTGCTGGCCACCGAGTGGAAGACCAGCGACGACGGCCGCACCTATACCTTCAAGCTCCGCGACGGTGTCACCTTCCAGGACGGCACCCCCTTCGACGGTCCCGCGGTGTGCACGAACTTCAACCGCTGGTTCAACTTCTCCGAGGCGCTGCGGAAACAGGCCCCCGGGACCTCGTTCAAGGGCGTCTTCAAGGCCAACGCGGACCAGGCCTCGCTCTCCATCTACAAGGGCTGCACCCCGCTCGCGGGCGGCAACGTCGAGATCGACCTGACCCAGCCCTTCACCGGCTTCCTGCAGGCGCTGACCCTCCCCGCCTTCGCCATGTCCTCGCCGAAGGCCCTCGCGGCGCAGTCCGCGGACGTGCTGAACCAGACCCGGGACGGCCAGCCGGTCTCCGCCTACGCGCTCAAGCCGGTGGGAACCGGCCCGTACGTGTTCACGTCCTGGGACAACGACACCGTCACGCTTTCCAGCAACAAGAACTACTGGGGTGACAGGGGCCAGATCGCCACAATCAACTTCGTCACCTACGACCACCCGCAGACCCGGATGCAGGCGCTGCTGGACGGCAAGATCGACGCCTACGACTCCGTCACCGTGGGTAACTTCGACCAGCTGGTCAAGCGCGGCAAGCAGATCATCCAGCGCGACCCGTTCTCCGTCATGTACCTGGGCATGAACCAGGACATCCCGGCCCTGCAGGACCTGAAGGTGCGTCAGGCGATCGAGATGGCCCTGGACAAGGACACCCTGATCCGGAAGTTCTTCATCGACAACACGTCCTCGGCCTCCCAGTTCGTGCCGCCGAAGCTCAGCGGTTTCAACAACAACGCCCCGTCGCTGGGCCACGACCCGGCCAAGGCCAAGGAGCTGCTGGCCCAGTCCACGTACAAGGGCGAGGAGCTGAAGTTCTACTACCCGCTGAACGTCACCCGGCCGTACCTGCCGACGCCGGAGAAGGTCTACGCCGAGATCAGCCGAGAGCTGATCGCCGTCGGCCTGAACATCAAGCCCGTCCCGGTGGACTGGTCCGACGGCTACCTGCAAAAGGTCACCTCCCCCGGGGACCACGCCCTGCACCTGCTCGGCTGGAACGGTTCCTACGCGGACCCGGACAACTTCGTCGGCCCGCTCTTCGGCGAGAAGAACGGCGAGTTCGGCTACCAGGACCCGCAGGTGTTCTCCAAGATCGCCCGGGCCCGCGGCCTGCCGGACGGCAAGGACCGCACCGGGCAGTACCAGACCATCAACGCGCAGATCGCCGCGTCGGTGCCGGCCGTGCCGATCGCCTTCCCGATCTCCGCGCTGGCGCTCTCCGACCGGGTGGTGAAGTACCCGGCGTCGCCGGTGCTCAACGAAGTTTTCACGAAGGTGGTCCTCAAGTCTTGACGTGCCGGGCCAATTTCAGTTAGTGGGCCGTGCGGGGATATTCTGTGACAGCCAGAGCCGCTGCTACCGGAGACTGATGTGACCTTCATTTCCAAGACCCAACACGCCGACGTCGTCCTGATTGGCGGCGGCATCATGAGCGCCACGCTCGGTGCCTTCCTCAAGCAGCTCGAGCCGAACTGGACGATCTCGCTGTTCGAGCGGCTGGACCGCCCGGGCCTGGAAAGCTCCGATCCCTGGAACAACGCCGGTACCGGCCACGCCGCCCTCTGCGAACTGAACTACTCCCCCGCCGCCAAAGACGGCTCGGTGGATCCGTCCAAGGCGCTGCACATCAATGAACAGTTCCAGCTCTCCCGCCAGTTCTGGTCCCACCTGGTCACCAACTCCCTGATCGGCTCCCCCAAGGGCTTCATCAACACCGTCCCGCACATGAGCTTCGTGGTGGGCGAGGAGAACACCAAGTTCCTGCGGACCCGTTACGAGGCGCTCAAGCCGAACCCGCTGTTCCGCTCCATGGAGTACTCCGAGGACCAGGCGCAGATCGCCAAGTGGGCGCCGCTGATCATCAAGGGCCGCGACCCGAAGCAGCGCGTGGCCGCGACCCGCGCCGCCGAAGGCACCGACGTCGACTTCGGCGCCCTGACCCGTGAGCTCACCGGCTACCTGGGCAACAACGGCGTGGAGATCAACTACGGCCACGACGTCACCGGCATCAGCCGCGCCGCCGACGGCGGCTGGGACCTGTCCCTGAAGCACCCGCGCTCCGGTGAGCGCGGGTCCATCCACGCCAAGTTCGTCTTCGTCGGCGCCGGCGGCGGCGCCCTGCACCTGCTGCAGGCCTCCGGCATCCCCGAGAGCAAGGGCTACGGCGGTTTCCCCGTCTCCGGCCAATTCTTCCGCTGCACCGACGAGTCCCTGGCCGCCCAGCACAGCGCCAAGGTCTACGGCCAGGCCTCCGTGGGCGCCCCGCCGATGTCCGTCCCGCACCTGGACACCCGCTACGTCAACGGCAAGCGCTCCCTGCTCTTCGGCCCGTACGCCGGCTTCTCCACCAACTTCCTGAAGAACGGCTCCTACCTGGACCTGCCGCTGTCCATCCGCCCCTCCAACATCATCCCGATGCTGGCCGTGGCCAAGGACAACATGGACCTCACGGCCTACCTGGTCAAGGAAGTCGCCAAGCGCCACGGCGCCAAGGTTGAGGCCCTGCGCGAGTACTACCCCGAGGCCAAGGACGGCGACTGGGAGCTCATCACCGCCGGCCAGCGCGTGCAGATCATCAAGAAGGACCCGAAGAAGGGCGGCGTGCTGCAGTTCGGCACCGAGGTCATCGCGGGCCGCGACGGCAGCATCGGCGCCCTGCTGGGTGCCTCCCCGGGTGCTTCCACCGCCGTGCCGATCATGATCGAACTGCTGCAGAAGGCCTTCCCGAAGGACTTCAAGGGCTGGCAGGGCAAGCTCAAGGAGATGATGCCGGGCTACGGCGTCAAGCTCAACGAGAACCCGGAGCTCGCCGCGCAGCTCGAGGCCGACACGGCCAAGGTCCTGCAGCTCGAAACGGTCCCGGCCTCCCGCTGAAACTCTGCCGGGTTGCGGCACGTTTAGTCCCTTGAGGCGTCCCGTCCGGTACGGCGTCCGTAGACCCACAGGAGTTCATGAATGTTCCGGCTGGCCAGGCTCTCGCTCGGAAACCGGGCGCTGATCGCGCTGATCACCGTCTTCGCCTCGGTCTTCGGGGTGATCACCATGACCTCACTGAAGCAGGAGCTCATCCCCTCGATCGAGTTCCCGCAGATCACGGTGATCACCTCTATGCCGGGCGCCTCGCCCGAGGTCGTGGACAAGCAGGTGAGCGGTCCGCTGGAGACCGCCCTGCGTGGCGTCGAGGGCCTGGAGTCGACGTCGTCCACCTCGCGCAACGGCGTTTCGCAGATCACCCTGGCGTTCACCTACGGCTCCAACCTGGACCGGGCCCGGAACCAGATCGACCGTGCCATCTCCAACGCCAAGCAGGCGCTGCCCAAGGATGTCCAGCCGCAGGCGATCGCCGGCAGCATCAGTGACTTCCCGATTGTGTACCTGGCGGTCTCCTCGGACAAGCCGCTCAGTGAGCTCAACACCGACCTCGCCCGGCTGAGCGTGCCGCGGCTGCAGAAGATCGACGGCGTCCGCGGCGCCGAGGTCACCGGTGGCGCCACCGAGCACATCCAGATCCAGCCGAAGCCCGAGGCGATGGCGGCCGCCGGCACCTCCATCCAGGCGATCAGCGACGCCCTGAAGAACAACGGCAGCCTGGTCCCGGCCGGCAGCATCCAGGACCAGGGCAAGACCCTCTCCCTGCAGATCGGCAGCCCGGTGGACTCCGTGGACGCCATCAAGGCCCTGCCGCTGGGCGGGGCGCGCAACGCCGCCACGATCGGCAGCGTCGCCGACGTCTCGATCGCCGAGGACGCCCGCACCTCCATCACCCGCACCAACGGCAAGGAGACCCTGGCGGTCTCCGTCACCAAGAAGCCCGAAGGCGACACCGTGGGCATCTCACACGCGGTCAAGGACGCCATCCCGCAGCTCGAGGCGGAACTGGGGTCCAACGCAAAGTTCACCCCTGTCTTCGACCAGGCGCCGTTCATCGAGAAGTCCATCAAGGACCTCACCACCGAGGGCCTGCTGGGCCTGGGCTTCGCCGTCGGCATCATCCTCTTGTTCCTGCTCTCGGTCCGCTCCACCCTGGTCACGGCCGTCTCGATTCCGCTCTCGCTCCTGATCACGTTCATCGGGCTGAAGGCCACCGGCTACTCGCTGAACATCCTGACCCTGGGCGCGCTGACCATCGCGATCGGCCGCGTGGTGGACGACTCGATCGTGGTGATCGAGAACATCAAGCGGCACCTCAGCTATGGCGAGGCGAAGATCACCGCGATCCTCACCTCGATCCGCGAGGTGGCCGGGGCGATCACGGCCTCGACCCTGACCACGGTGGCGGTCTTCCTGCCGATCGCGTTCGTGGCGGGCCTGGCCGGGGAGCTGTTCCGTCCCTTCGCGCTGACGGTCACGATCGCGCTGATCTCCTCGCTGCTGGTCTCCCTGACGATCGTGCCGGTACTGGCCTACTGGTTCCTGCGCAGCCCCCGGTCCCGTGACACAACAGCACGTGACGACGCCGTCGGGAACACCGACGCCGCCGAAGCGGCCGCGAAGGCGCACGACGCCGAGCGGCGCAGCCTGCTGCAGCGCGGCTACCTCCCGGTGCTCACCAAGACCCAGCGCCACCCCGTCATCACGCTCATCGCCTCCGTCCTGGTCCTGGGCGGCACCGTCGCCATGACCCCGCTGCTGGCCACCGACCTGCTGGGCAGCTCCGGCCAGAACAGCCTGACCGTGAGCCAGGCACTGCCCGCAGGCACCAGCCTGGACCAGGGCAACGCGGCCGCCGTCAAGGTCGAGGACGTGCTCCGCGGCATCGACGGGATCAAGAACGTCCAGGTCACCACGGGCAACGCCCAGACCGGTTTCTCCGCCCTGCAGTCCACCGGCGCCGCCAACTCCACCTTCACCGTGGTCACCGACGAAAAGGCGGACCAGAAGAAGCTGCAGGACACCGTTCGGACCCGGCTGGCCGCAATTTCCGACGCCGGCAAGATCACCGTCGGCTCCCAGCAGGGCGGCTTCGGGACGACGTCGACCGTGGACATCACACTCAAGGCCGCCGGTTCTGCCGACCTTCAGGCGGCCAGCGACACGATGGTCAAGGCCATGGACGGCGTCCCCGGCTCCTCGGAGGTCAGCACCAACCTCGCCGCCAGCCAGCCCGTGGTCCAGGTCAAGGTGGACCGCGCCAAGGCCACCGCGGCCGGCCTGAACGAACAGCAGGTCGGCGCCGTCCTCGCCTCCACCATCAGCCCGGTCCCGGCCGGCACGGTCCGGATCGGCACCAACGACTACCCGGTCCGGATCGGCGAGGGAACGAAGTTCAGCAGCATCGGCGCGGTCCGCGACCTGCAGCTGCCGACCGCGCGCGGACCCGTGCCGCTGTCCTCCATCGCCTCCGTGGAGCAGGCCGACGTGCCGGTCTCCATCACCGCCAGCAACGGGCAGCGGACCGCGCGCGTCTCCGTGACCCCCTCCGGCGGGAACCTCGGGGCCGTCAGCACCGAGGTGCAGGCCCGGCTGAAGACGGTCCAGCTGCCGCCGGGCGTCACCGCGGAAATCGGCGGCGCCACGACCCAGCAGGCCGAGTCCTTCGGCCAGCTGGGCCTGGCCCTGCTGGCGGCGATCGCGATCGTGTACGTGATCATGGTGGCCACCTTCAAGTCGCTGGTGCAGCCGCTGATCCTCCTGGTGTCGATTCCGTTCGCGGCGACCGGTGCGATTGCCCTGCTGCTGATCACCAAGGTCCCGCTGGGCCTGCCGTCACTGATCGGCATGCTGATGCTGGTGGGCATCGTGGTCACCAACGCGATCGTGCTGATCGACCTGATTAACCAGTACCGTCAGCCGCGGAACGGCGAACCCGGCATGAACGTCGCCGACGCCATCACCCACGGCGCCCGACAGCGTCTGCGCCCCATCCTGATGACGGCCCTGGCCACGGTCTTCGCACTGACCCCGATGGCCCTCGGCCTGACCGGCGGCGGCGGGTTCATCTCCCAGCCGCTCGCCGTCGTCGTCATCGGCGGCCTGATTTCCTCCACCGCCCTGACCCTGATCCTGGTGCCGGTGCTGTACCGGCTGGTCGAGGGACGGCGGGAGCGGAAGGCCCTGGAGCGCGACGGCGGCGCGCCGACAAGTGGACGCCACGCCCGGCCCGCGGCTCCCGCTGGCCGGAACGGGGACGCCGCAGAGGATGCAACCGCGACTTCCGATGACCCGGACGCGGCCCCGGCGTTCCGCAACTAGTCAGGTGCGGGCGTTGGCGGGGCCGACGGCTGCTTCCGGAGCCGGGTCCGAGAACGCCAGGCGGGGCACCAGGGCCAGGGCCGCCGCCGCGGCCAGACCGGTGACGCCGCAGATCGCCCAGACCAGCAGGTAGCCGGCCAACGGGGCCGCGGTCTGCCCCGCGTCGGCACCTCCGACCCCGGCGTCGGCCGCGGCGTGGCTGAGCAGGGCGATGCCGAACACCGCCGAGGCGAAGGCTCCGCCCATGGTCTTGGTGGTGTTAGTCAGCCCTGTGGCCATGGCGGTCCGGTTCAACGGGGCCGCAGCCGCCGCGGCCGAGGGCAGCGCGGCCACCAGCGCGCCGGAGCCGACGCCGGCGATGGCCATGTTCACGAGCGTCTCGGCCAGGCTGGAGTGCAGCGGCAGGAACAGCAGGTAGCCGATGCCCACCAGCGCCGCGGCCCCCACGAGGGTCAGGCGCGGGGTCAGCCGCCGGGTCACCAGCGGATACAGCAGGGCCCCGGCGAGCAGCGCCAGCACGTACACCCCGATGATGATCGAGACCTGGCCGGAGCGCAGCCCCAGCCCGTAGCCGTAGGTCCCCGGATCGGTGCGGGCGAAGGTGGACAGCGGGGCCTGGGCGCCGAGGACCGAGACGCCGAAGAGTCCGGCCGTGAGCTGCACGGGCCACATCGCCGGGGACCGGAGCATCCGGATGTCCACCAGCGGGTCCTCTTTGCGCAGCTCCACCCGCACGAACGGGACGAACACCGCGACGCCGGCGGCCAGCACCGCCCACACCCACCAGGCACCGGGACCGTTCAGCCGGACCAGGGTCAGGCCGGAGGTGACGAGCAGCAGGCCGACGGCGAGCAACGCCAGGCCCTGCGTGTCCACCCAGCCCGCGGCGCGCCCGGCGGACTCCGGGACCCCGAAGCGGATCACAAACCAGCAGGCGGTGACGGCGAACGCCGGCACGGTCAGCACCAGCGGCAGCTGGCCGGCCAACGCCTCGGCGAGCGCCCCGGAGGCGAGGGCGCCGGCGATCACGCCGAACTCCAGCGCCCCCACCAGCACGCCGGCCGCCCGGCGGGTGAGGGCGGCGCCGTCGGGCCGTCCATGCACCCGGCTGAAGACCAGGGCGATCTCCAGCGGCAGCCAGACCACGTAGAACCCCTGCAGCGACCAGGCGGCGAGGAAGGTCCAGAAGTCCGGCGCGAACGCCACCGCCCAGGACGCGGCGGCGGTGAGCGCGGTGGAAACCAGCAGGATCCGCCGGTGCCCGTAGAGGTCGCCCAGCTTCGCCAGCACCGGGACGGCCAGGGCGCTGACGGTCAGCTGCGCCGCCTCGAACCAGTTGACGTCCGCGTCGTGGATGCCCAGGTGGCGGGCGATGTCCGTGAGGATGGGCGTGTAGTACCCCTGCAGGATGCCGCTGGTGAGTTCCACCAGGCAGAGGAACGCGATGATCCGGCGCATGCGGGCCTTCCGTACGGGCTGGACCCGGGGCGGCCAGCAGATTGATTGCATCCTAGGTCCCGGCGCGGCCGGCGGCGGCGAAGGTCCGGGAATACCCGCGCGTGGCGGCTGTTATACCGGTCGATAGATGCAAATGCATGTAAATCGGTTACACTTGGAGCAGGACCCCGGAAGCCTCCGGAACGGAAAGGATCATCATGCAGATCGGCGTATTCAGCGTCAGCGACATCACCACCGACCCCACCACGGGCCGGACCCCCACCGAGCACGAGCGCATCAAGGCCTCGGTGGCGATCGCGAAGAAGGTCGAGGAGATCGGCATGGATGTCTATGCCATCGGCGAGCACCACAACCGGCCGTTCTTCTCCTCCTCCCCCACCACCACGCTGGCCTACATCGCCGCGCAGACGGAGCGGATCATCCTCTCCACCGCCACCACCCTGATCACCACGAACGACCCGGTGAAGATCGCCGAGGACTTCGCGATGCTCCAGCACCTGGCCGACGGCCGCGTGGACCTGGTGCTGGGCCGCGGCAACACCGCGCCCGTCTACCCCTGGTTCGGCAAGAACATCCAGGACGGCATCGAACTCGCGATCGAGAACTACTCCCTCCTGCGCAAGCTCTGGGACGAGGACACGGTCAACTGGTCCGGCAAGCACCGCACCCCGCTGCAGAACTTCACCTCCACGCCGCGCCCGCTCGACGGCGTCGCCCCCTTCGTCTGGCACGGCTCCATCCGCACCCCGCAGATCCCCGAAGTCGCCGCGTACTACGGTGACGGCTTCTTCGCCAACAACATCTTCTGGCCCAAGGAGCACTACCAGCAGCTGATCGGCCTCTACCGGGAACGCTACGAGCACTACGGCCACGGCGCGGCGGACCAGGCGATCGTGGGCCTCGGCGGCCAGTTCTTCATGCGGAAGAATTCCCAGGACGCGGTCAAGGAGTTCCGTCCCTACTTCGACAACGCCCCGGTCTACGGCCATGGCCCCTCCCTCGAGGACTTCACCTCGCAGACCCCGCTGACGGTCGGCAGCCCGCAGGAAGTCATCGAGAAGACCCTGACGTTCCGCGAGTACTTCGGCGACTACCAGCGCCAGCTCTTCCTGATCGACCACGCCGGCCTGCCGCTGAAGACCGTCCTGGAGCAGCTGGACCTGTTTGGCGAGGAGGTGCTGCCGGTGCTGCGCAAGGAATATGCAGAGAAGACCCCGGCCCACGTCCCGGCGCCGCCCACCCACGCCGGCCGCGTCGCCGCGCAGTTGGCGGCCCACCAGGCCGCCCCGCAGGAGGCATGATGGCCGCGGGGGCGCCCGGCTCGGGGACCGGCACCGGCACAGCTACCGGCACCTCCCCGGCGCCGACAGTCCGGCTGGCGGCCCAGGCCTGGGAGTCGCTGTTCCGGGCGCAGGTAGCCGTCATGCGGCGCCTGCAGGGCGGCCCGGCGTTCCGCGACCTGGCCGTCAATGAGTACGACGTGCTGTTCACCCTCTCGGGCTGCCCCACGGGCTGGCTGCGGCAGAACGAACTGAACGACCACGTGCTGCTGAGCCAGTCCAGCCTGAGCCGGCTGGTGGAGCGGCTGGAGAAGCGGGGGCTGGTGGAACGGCGGCCGGCCCCCGACGACGGCCGCGGCGTCCTGGTCCGGCTCACCGACGCCGGCCGGGACCTGCAGAAGCAGATCGGCCGCGAGCACGTGCGGGACATTGCCGCCCTGGTGGGCCCGGCCCTGACCGCCGAGGAGCAGCAGGAGCTGCTGCGGCTGACGGACAAGCTGCGGGCCTCGGTGCAGGCCCGCAGCTAGCGGATGGTCACCAGCGCCGCCGGGTCCTCCTCCGGCAGGTCCCCGGTTACCGTGGCGGTGACCTTGAGTTCCTTCAGGGACAGGCTGCCGCCGACGGTGGAGAGGAAGGCCGTGTCCGAGGAGTCCCGGCCGGCGGTGATCCGCAGCATGCTCTCCCGCGGCGCCAGGCCGGTCGGGTCGATCACGTGCCACGCGCCGTCGACGTGGGCCTCCGCGACGGCGTGGAAGTCCATGGGGCTCAGCCCGGGGGCGTAGACGGCCGCGAGCCGTGCCGGGACGTTCTTGGAGCGCAGCAGGGCAATGGCCAGGTGGGCGAAGTCGCGGCAGACGCCGCGCCGGTGCAGCAGGGTTTCGACGGCGCCGTCGGTGCCGCGCGAGGAGCCGCTGACGTAGCGCAGCTCGTTGAAGACCCAGTCGCGGACGGCGTGCAGCAGTTCCGGACCCTGCAGGCCGCCGAACTCGGCGTAGGCCGTCGGCAGCAGCCGGTCGGATTCGGCGTAGCGGCTGGGCCGCACGTAGCGGATCAGTTCCATCAGCCCCGGCGCCTCGGGGTCCGCGGCGCCGGTGACGGTGGCGTCGTATTCCACCAGCACCTCGGTGGGCTCGGCGAACTCCATGCAGTGGAACCGGCCGCCGTGGTGGTCGGCGAGCTCGGTCAGGGGAACCTCGGCGCCGTCGGCGGTAACGGAGAGTTCCTCGTCAAAGCCGGTATAGCCGGGGTTGCGCGCCACAGCCACGGCCATGGCGACCTTGGTGCCGGCCACGGTCTTGAAGGCCATGCGGGCGGACACGATGCGTTCCATAATTCTCCGGGGGTGCGGGCGGGGCGCGTGCGCCTGCCGCCGGGGGTTCCCTGGCTGCCGTGGGGCCGGCGCGGCAGGGCTACTGTGTGATCCTCAGCGACATTAGCATCCGCTGGACATTGGCGAACTCGGACCCCTCGTTGACGTAGGCGTCGGCCTGGGCCAGCGTGTCGAACGCTTTGGCCGGGGCCACCCGCTGGTCCGGGGCGAAGGCCGTGAGCTCGCCCAGGTCGCCGAAGGAGATGTCGCCCTTGCCCTCGGGCCCTCGGACCACGTTCTGCAGGGCGCAGGCCTTGCCCCCGGTGCCGCCGACGATGTTGGTGATGCCGTAGGAGCCGAAATACTTGTAGCCCTGGATCACGCGGTAGACCACGTGCGGATCGATCATCCCGTCGCCGGAGGCATGCGGCAGCTCCACCGGCACGCTGCTGACCACGATGTAGGGCTTGGCGGCGTCGGGGGCGCAGGAGGCCGGCGTCCGCGGCGGCAGTCCCGTCTGCAGGGTGGCGAGGTAGCGGCCGGCGGCGTCCTTGACCTCGACCTTGACCGCGCCGGGGAGGCTGCCCTGGGCCGGGGTCTGTGACTGGGCGATCCACTCCTGCGGCAGCTCGAAGCTGACCGACTTGGCCGGATCGGTGTAGGTCTTCCAGGCCGCCGCCGTGGCGCCGGCAGACGCCGTGGCCGTCGACGTTGACCCCGGTGACGCGGTTCCCGGCGAGCCGGAGCCCGACGGCGTTGCGCCGCCGGAGGGTTGCGACGTCGCCGTCCCGCCGGCGTCGGCCGTCCACTGCGGTGCGGCGGGTCCGCCGGAGCACCCCGCGAGCGCGCCGGTGCCGAGCACCAGCGCCGCGACCAGCCCCACAGGCAGCCCAACCTGTCCACCGGTCCGCAGCCTCATCCGCATCATGCTGCCAGCGTAGTGCGGTCCCGGCGCCGCTCAGAGCTTCCGGAGCAGCGTTTCGTAGAAGCGGACGCCGCGGCCCAGGGCGTCGAGGGAGATCTTCTCGTCGACGGCGTGGATGGAGGCACGGTCCGCCCGGTCCATGGCGAACGGCGCGAACCGGTAAACCGCCTCGCAGATTCCGGTGAAGCGGCGGGAGTCGGTGCCGCCCATCATGATGTACGGGGTGACGATCGCCTCCGGGTAGGCCGTGCCGATGCACTCCGTCAGCAGCTCCCACGCCGGGCCGTAGCTCGCGGAGACCGGGGAGGGTTCGTTGCCCTCCACCACCCGCAGCTCCACCTTCGGGTCGCGGATGATCCGGCGGAGGCGCTCCACCGTCCCGGCCACGGTCTCCCCGACGGCCACGCGGATGTTTGCGTTGGCGGCGGCGGTGGCGGCCAGGACGTTGGCGCCGGCGCTGCCCCGCAGCGTAGTGATGGCGACGGTGGTCCGGGTCATGGCGTTGGTCTCGCCGCCGAGCCGGCCGAACAGCCAGGTCAGGGGCGTGCGCAGGCGCTCCACGTGGGCGAACGCCAGCCGCAGCGGGAGGGGCGCGTGCGGGCCGAAGCGGCGCAGCATCTCGGCGGTGACGTCCGACAGGTGCTGCGGGAACGGGTGGTTCTCGATCCGGGTGATGGCCCGGGCCAGGCGGGCGGTGGCGCCCATCCGGGGCGGCGTGGAGGCGTGGCCGCCGAGGTCCCGGGTGAGCAGTTCGACGTCCAGGATCCCCTTTTCGGCCACCCCGACGACGGCGGCCGGGCGGGTAACGCCCGGGAAAGCGCCGCCGGCCACGGCGCCGCCCTCGTCCAGCACCAGTGCGGGCCGGACACCCCGTTCGGCCAGCAGCTCCGCGGCGGCGGCCGCGCTGTCCCCGGCGGTTTCCTCGTTGTCGCCGAAGGAGAAGTAGACGTCCCGGGCGGGCACGAACCCGTCGGCCAGCAGCGCCTCCGCGGCGGATAGGATCACCGCGAGCTGGCCCTTGTCGTCCAGGGTGCCGCGGCCCCAGAGGTGCGTGCCGTCGTTGTGGCCGGAGAACGGCGGGTGGGTCCAGGCCGCCTCGTCCCCGGCGGGAACGACGTCGTAGTGGGCCATCAGCACCGCCGGCCCCTCCAGTCCGCCGGCCGTACCGGTTGTGGCGGGGGCCGTGTTGTCGGTGGGGCTGCTGGTGCGGGGGACGCCGGCCCAGCGGAACAGCAGGGCGCGGCCGTTGACCCGTTCCACGTCCATGGCCGCGTACACCCCCGGGAACAGCCCGGGCAGCGCAGCCAGGAACGCCTCGAATTCGGCCTCGTCGGTCCCGCCCCGGGCACGGGAGGAGACGGTCCGGAAGCTGACCAGCGTGGCGAGGGCATCCGCGGCGGCGGCTGTGTCGGTGCAGTGCATGCGCGCCAGTCTAGGCACGGCCGGCCCCGGACCGCCGGAGGCGTCACCGCGCGCGGGGACCGCGGCGCAAACAGGGTTAGGCTGGAGGGATGTCGGAACAGGATCTTGAGGGTACGGATAAGGACGTCCAGTCGGATGCGGCTGCCGGGACGGAGGCCGACAGCGGGGACGACGTCCTGCAGATGTCCGCGCTCGACATCGCCGACTGGCGGCTCCGGACCTTCGACCTCTACGCCACCGTCCGGAAAATCGCCGCGGACAGCCCCGCCGAGGCGCACGCCTACTGGCGCCACACCCGCGACCGGATGTTCGGTACCCACCCCGCCTCGCCCCTGACCCGGGCCGCGAAGGCCGAATTCTCCGGCCTTAAGACTGCCGACTACGACCCGATCTACCGCTTCCACGTCCCGATCACCCCGGAAGGGGCGGGACGTGAGATGAACGTCGAAACCGGCACCGACGGCGTCGTCCGCTTTGTCCGGCTCGGCACCTTCGACCTGCCCGAGATCGGCCAGCTGGCCGTCTGGAAGCACCAGGGCTACGGCGGCGGCATCTTCGTGCCGTTCCGCGACGCCACCGCGGGACAGCCCGGCGGCAGCTACGGGGCCGGACGCTACCTGATCGACACGATCAAGGGCGCGTTCCACGGGGTGACCGGATCCGGTCCGGACGCCAGCTTCGTCCTGGACTTCAACTTCGCGTACAACCCGTCCTGCGCCTACAACGAGGCCTGGGCCTGCCCGCTGCCCGGCCCGTCCAACCGGCTGGCGGTCGAGCTGCCGGCCGGGGAGCTCTACTAGCCGGATGGAACCCCAACTCCAGGCCGACCCGCCCGGGGCCCCCGCTCCCCCGGTCACCCGCGCGCCCCGGCGCCGCGGGCTGCTGCGGTACCCGGTGGTGCGGCAGCTGCTGCGGTTCACCGGCGTCGGCGTGGTGTGCACGGTGACGTCGCTGGCGCTCTTCGCGCTGCTGCGGCCGTGGATCGGACCGCAGCCGGCCAACGCCGCGGCGCTGATCCTGACCTCCCTGATGAACACGGCACTGAACCGGCGGCTGACGTTCAAGATCACGGACACCCACCGGATGCGCCGCGACCACCTCAACGGCCTGATCGTGATCCTGGTGGCGTTGCTCATCACCGGCGGCAGCCTGGGCATCCTGCACTGGGTCAAGCCGGACGCCACCGTGGCCGAGGAGCTCTGGACCACCACGCTCTCCGGCTTCCTCGCCACCGCCGTGCGGTTCACCATGCTGCGGCACTGGATCTTCCGGCGGGCCCGGCACCGCTAAGGCCCTTCGCCAATATAGCCCGGCGTTACGCCCCGAGGGACCGCACGCTGCCGACCGCCCCGCGGACCGCGGCGGCCGCCTGGTCCAGCTCGGCGGCGGTGATGCCGGCGTCGAAACTGAACCGGACCGCCGTCTGCGCCACCGCTGCGGGGATCCCCATCGCCACCAGCACCGGGGAGGGCTCATCGGACCCGGCGGCGCAGGCCGAGCCGCTGGAACACACCACGCCCCGGCGCTCCAGCTCCAGCAGCACCGACTCGCCGCTGGTGCCGGGGAAGCAGAACGACGCCACGGAGGGCAGCCGCTCGGCCGGGTGCCCGGTCAGGACCGCACCCGGCACATTGGCGAGGACCGCGGCGATGAACCCGTCCCGCAGCGCCGCCACCCGGGCGGCACGCCCGGCCTGGTCCTGCGCCGCGAGCGTCAGCGCCGTCGCCAGCGCCACCGCGGCGGCCACGTTTCCGGTCCCGGAGCGGCGGCCGCGTTCCTGGCCGCCGCCGTGGACCAGCGGCTCCAGCCTGGTCCGGCCGCGCACCACCAGGGCACCGCAGCCCTTGGGCGCGCCGAGCTTGTGCCCGGACACCGAGAGCGCGGCCACGCCCAGCGCCGCCGCGTCGAGCGGCAACCAGCCGGTGGCCTGCACCGCGTCGGTGTGCAGCGGGACGCCCGCGTCGGCGGCCACGCCGGCCAGCCGGGCCACGGGCTGGACGGTTCCCACCTCGTTGTTGGCGTACATGACGCTGGCGACGGCGGTCTCCGGGCGCAGCGCCGCGGCAAAGGCATCCTCCGTGACCTGTCCGTAGCGGTCCACCGGGATCACGTCCACCGCGAAGCCGTGCACGCGTTCGAGGTAGCGGGCGGATTCGGTCACGGCGGGATGTTCGACGGCGCTGATGGCCACCCTGTCCAGTCGGGGATCCGCAGCACGGCGGGCCAGCGCGATGCCCTTGACTGCCAGGTTGTCCGCCTCCGTGCCGCCCGAGGTGAACACCACTTCGCCTGGCCGGCAGCCCAGGACCCGGGCCGCCGCCGCCCGGGCGTCCGCGAGGGCCGCCGCGGCCGCCTCCCCCAGCGAGTGGTGGCTGGAGGGGTTGCCGAACTCCCCGCTCAGGTGGGGCCACATGGCCGCCAGCACCTCCCGGCGGACCGGGGTGGTGGCGGCCGCGTCGAGGAAGATCACGGCGTCCCCTGGGCTCCCGGGTCGGGCTGCGGAGTGGTGCCGGAGCCGGCGTCGGTGTCCAGGTCAGTGTCCAGATCGGTGCCCGGTTCAAAGTCCAGTTCAATATCCAGCCCCAGGTCCAGGGCGGCGACGCTGTGGGTGAGGGCACCGATGGAGATCACGTCCACGCCCGTGGCCGCGATCGAGGCGACGGTGCCCAGGTTGACGTTGCCGCTGGCCTCCACCCGGGCGCGCCCGGCCACCAGGTCGACTCCGTCGGCCAGCTCCATCAGGGAGAAGTTGTCCAGCATGATGGTGTCCACCCCGGCGGCAAGCACCGGTTCGATCTGCTCCATGGTGTCCACCTCCACCTCGAAGTGGGTGGTGTGGCCCAGCCGGGCCCTGGCCTCCCGCAGCACGGCGGTCAGCCTGGCCGGGTCTCCCCCGGTGAGCACGGCCAGGTGGTTGTCCTTGGCCAGGACGGCGTCCGAGAGCCCCGCCCGGTGGTTGCTGCCGCCCCCGCACCGCACGGCGTAACGTTCCAGCACGCGCAGTCCCGGCGTGGTCTTGCGGGTGTCGGTGATGCGGGCCCGGGTGCCGGCCACGAGGGCGACGTACTCGGCGGTTTTGGTGGCGATCGCACTCATCCGCTGCACCAGGTTCAGGGCCACCCGTTCGGCCAGCAGCACGCCGCGGGCGTCACCGGTGACCCTGGCCAGGGGCGTGCCCGCGTCGAAGCGCTCCCCGTCGATGAGCAACAGGGTCACGACGGCGTCCGCGTCGGCGAGTTTCATGGCCGCCGCGAAGACCTGGCCGCCGCTGAAGACCCCGGGCACGCGGGCGGCCAGCACCGCCGTCGCGCGGGTCCCGGCGGGGATGAGCGTCTGGGAGGTGATGTCCCCGTAAGGGGCGTCCTCCGCGAGCGCGGCGCACAGGACGGCTTCGACGGCGGCGGCCGGCAGGGTCCCGGCCACGGCTGCGGGAGCGACGGCGGGGCTCGCGGCCGGGCGGGTGCTGCGAGTGGCCGGGGCGGGTGCTGTCATGACGTGATCCTTTGCTTGGAACGGGTGGCGTGCCGCGGGCCGTGGGCGGGCTGCGGGAGGTGGAGGGACCGGGACTCCGGGGTGTGCGGGACGGCCGCCGCGGCCTCCGGGTCCGCCCGGAAGTGTGCGCCCACCGAGCCGGTGCGGCGCCGGGCCGCCTCGACGAGGAGGGTGGCGGCCAGCAGCAGGTTGCGGTCCTCGTGCCCGGCCTGGTCCGCGCTCTCCGATACGGCCTCCGGCCGGAGGTCTGACGCCCAGGCGGCGAGCCGGGCCGCGGCCGCATCGAGCCCGGCGCCCGTGCGCGAGACCCCGGCGGTCCGGGTCATAAGCCGCCCCAGGGCGTCCCGGGAAAACGTCCCGGGCCAAGTCTCTATACAGCCCTCGGGAAAAGCCGGTGTGGAGCCTCCCGATTCCGCGTCGCGCGACAGCGCTGCGGAAGCGTGCGTCAAGGCGAGGCCGCCCGCGGCCGTGGGCTCACACGATCCGGGTTCCCTGACCGAGCTTGCGAGGTTAGGGCGATCGTGGGGAGCACGCGGAGCAGTGCTGTGGTGCGACGGCTCAGCTCCGAGGAAGTCCTCAACGGCCCGGCGCCCGAACACCAGCCCCTCCAGCAGGGAGTTGCTGGCCAGCCGGTTGGCCCCGTGCACCCCGGTGCAGGCAACCTCCCCGGCGGCGTAGAGCCCCGGGACGCTGGTGCGCCCGGCGAGGTCGGTGGCGACGCCGCCCATCCAGTAGTGCGCCGCCGGCGAGACGGGAACGGTCTCCGCCGTCCAGTCGTAGCCGGCCGCACGCGTGCCCGCGCTGATGGTGGGGAACCTTCGTGCCAGGTAGCCGGCGCCCCGGGCGGCCTCGATCCCGCGCGCGTCAAGGTGGACGGCGGTTCCGGCGTCGGCGCCGGTGGCGGCGAGGTGCAGGGCGATGCTGCGGGAGACGACGTCGCGCGGTGCCAGTTCGGCGTCGGGGTGGTAGTCCGGCAGGAAGCGGCGGCCGGCGGCGTCGCGGAGCACGGCGCCCTCGCCGCGTACGGCCTCGGAGACCAGCAGGGCGGGCGGTCCGTCGGGGGTGTCGGCGGTGGCCAGGGTGGTGGGGTGGAACTGGTAGAACTCCAGGTCCCGCACGGCGGCACCGGCGCGCCAAGCCAAGGCCAGCCCGTCGGCGGTGGCGACCCGCGGGTTGGTGGTGCGGGAGAACATCCGGCCCGCCCCGCCGGTGGCCAGCAGCACGGAGTCGGCGTCCAGGCGGTGCCGCCGCCCGCCGGCGAGGTAGGCGACGCCGTTCACTGCCCCGGCGTCCTGGCCGCCGGCATCAGGGCCGGTCAGCAGCGCGGTGGCGAAGGCCCCGGTGAGGACCCGCAGCCGGCCGCGGGCTGCCTGTTCCAGCACGGCGGCACCGAGGGCGTGGGAAATCCGGGCGCCCGTGGCGTCGCCGCCGGCGTGCAGGATCCGGGCGGCGGAGTGGGCCGCCTCGAGACCCAGCGCGGGCCCGCCGGTGGCCGCGGCGTCGAACTCCACGCCGAAGCGGCGCAGCCCCGCGATGTCCCGGACCGCCTCGGTGCAAAGCACTCGGACGGCCTCGGGGTCGCACAGTCCTGCGCCGGCGGCGAGGGTGTCGGCGATGTGGGCGGAGACCGAGTCCCCGGGGGCCGCTTCCCCGGGGCCCAGAACGGCGGAGATCCCGCCCTGGGCGTAGCCGGTGTTGCCGTCCCCGAGCGTCCCCTTGGTCAGCAGCACCGCCTCGACGCCGGGCGCCTCGGCCGCGAGCAGCGCGGCGTACAGCCCGGCGATGCCGCTGCCGACAATGACCAGGCACCTGGTCACGGCCGCGCCGCCAGCATGCGTTCCAGTGCCACCCGGGCCGGGGCGGCGACGTCGTCGGCCACGGTGATCCGGTTGACCACCTCGCCGCGGACCAGGGCCTCCAGCACCCAGGCAAGGTAGCCGGGGTGGATGCGGTACATCGTGGAGCAGGGGCAGATCACCGGGTCCAGGCAGAAAATCGTGTGCTGCGGGTACTCCGCGGCCAGCCGGTTGACCAGGTTAATCTCGGTGCCGACGGCGAAGACCGTGGGCTCGGTGGCGGCCGCGATGGCCTTCCGTATGAAGTCGGTGGAGCCGGCGGCGTCCGCGGCATCGACCACCGGCATCGGGCACTCCGGGTGCACGATCACCTGCACGTCCGGGTACTCGGCCCGCGCCTTCTCGATCTGCGCGACGGTGAAGCGCTTGTGCACCGAGCAGAAGCCGTGCCAGAGGATCACGCGGGAGTCCTGCAGCGTCTGCTCGTCGTTGCCGCCCAGGTCCTTGCGCGGATTCCACATCGGCATCTGCTCCGGCGGCACGCCCATGGCCTTGGCGGTGTTGCGGCCCAGGTGCTGGTCGGGGAAGAACAGCACCCGCTGGCCGCGCTCGAACGCCCATTCCAGTACCGTGGCGGCGTTCGAGGAGGTGCAGACGATGCCGCCGTGCTCGCCGCAGAAGCCCTTGAGTGCGGCCGAGGAGTTCATGTAGGTGACCGGGATGACGGGGACCCGGCCGTCGGCGTCGGGTTCGGTACCGAAGAGTTCCTCCAGCTGCTCCCAGCACTCGGTGACCGAGTCGATGTCCGCCATGTCCGCCATCGAGCAGCCCGCGGCGAGGTTGGGCAGGATCACGGCCTGCTCCGGGGCGGAGAGGATGTCCGCGGTTTCGGCCATGAAGTGCACGCCGCAGAAGACGATTGCCTCCGCCTCGGGCCGGGTCAGCGCCGCGTTGGCCAGCTGGAAGGAGTCGCCCACGAAGTCGGCGTATGCGACCACCTCGTCGCGCTGGTAGAAGTGGCCCAGGATCACGGCCCGGTCCCCCAGCGCCACCTTGGCGGCGCGGATCCGGGCGTCGAGTTCGGCGTCGGTGGCCCGCTTGTACTCCTCCGGCAGCTGCCCCTGCCGGGGGGTCGACGGAGGGGCCACGTCCGCTGCGGAGGCGCCCGGACCGTACGCCGGGACGCCGGCCAGGGCCTCGGCCAGGTCGAAGTCCCAGGGACCGCTGGCCAGCGCAGGGCTGCAGGTGGATGCCGCGGCCGGACTGCCTGATGCCTGGCCTGTGGCCGCCTCCCGGGTGATCAGCTGGATCGCCGTGTTGACGCTGCTCATGGTGTGCTCCTGTGGTCGGGATCGAGGCCGGGGCGGCCGGTGTAACGGTAGAGGCGGGGCGGGCGGTGTTTGCCGCCCTGGAGGTATTCGTCGGTTTCTTCTATTTCCGGGGCCGCTTTGATCTGGCGGCGGAAATTCGCGGGATCCAGTTCGCGGTCCAGGACGGCCTCGTAGACCTCGCGCAACTGGGCGAGGGTGAAGTACTCGCCGAGGAAGTGGTAGGCGATGGGGCCGTATTCGAGCTTGTTGCGCAGCCGCCACAGCGCGTAGTCGACGATCGCATTGTGGTCGAAGGCCAGCTGGCCGGGCCGGTCCGCCCTCACCCAGCGGACGTTCTCCGACTCGTCGGCGAGCGCCGCCTCGGTGGGGCGCACCAGCGCCCAGTAGACGATCGAGACCACGCGCTGGGTGGGTGAGCGGTGCAGGCCGCCGAAGGCGTAGAGCTGTTCGAGGTAGCTGGGCGCCAGGCCGGTGGTCTCGCGCAGGTTCCGGGACGCGGCGTCCTGCAAGGATTCGTCGTGGCTGAGCGGGCCGCCCGGGAGCGCCCACAGCCCCCTGTACGGTTCGCGGATCCGCCGCACCAGCGGGATCCAGAGGGTGGGCCGGCCCGAGGACTCGCTTGGCCGGAGGGCGAAGATCACCGTGGAAATGGCCAACGACGGCGGCGCGAGGCGGCGCTCGCTGACATTGGCCGGTGAGGTGTACATGGTGGTCTGCCCCCGCGGTTCGGGGTCCGGGGCCGGTGGCGGGCGCCGGCCGGACGGCTCCGGCCCGACTGCCGGAGTAGTTATAGTCAGATTGACTAGAACTGATTCTACGCCGACGCCGGCGGGGCACCAAATGGTGACGGGGCGCTACTGCGGGCGGGCCGCGGACTCCAGCAGCGGCAGCGTCCTGCCCTCGAAGTGGGTGTTGAGCACGATCACCGACGAGGAGCGCAGCACGGTCCGCGTGGCGATCATGGCATCCAGGACCCGCTGCAGGTCCGGGTTGGAGCGGGCGGCGATCCGGGCCATCAGGTCCGAACTGCCGGAGACGGTGTGGATCTCGATCAGTTCCGGGATCTGCGCCAGCGCCTCCACGACGGCGTCGTGGCCCAGGTCCTGGTTGATGGTCAGCGAGCAGAACGCCACCACGGGGTAGCCGAACCGGGCGGGGTCCGGCTGCGGCACCCAGGAGCCGATCACCCCGGACTCCTGCATGCGGTCCAGCCGGGACTGCACGGTCGCCCGGGCCACCTTCAGCACGCGGGAGGCCTCCAGCACCGAGGAGCGTGGGGAGTCGGTGAAGAATCGGACAATTTTGGCATCGAGCGCGTCGACGGTCATGGCGGATTCCTCGATTTCGGGCGAAGCAGAAGTACAAACAGCAGAATAACGGCCGGTTTGGAAAGCAAACTGCCACCATAATCTCACGCCGGTGGTTCTTCGGCGCCGCGGACGGGCGGTAAATTCAAATGGTCCCAAAAGGACATCCCACCACGCAGAGAAGGTCCGCCAGATGACAACGAAGTCCGCCGCGACGGAACCCGGCCGCGAGCTCGGCCACACCATGCTGCCCCGGCAGCTGACCATGATGGGCCTCGGCAGTGCGATCGGCGCCGGGCTGTTCCTCGGCTCCGGGGCGGGCGTCCAGGCCGCCGGCCCCGCCGTCCTGCTCTCCTACCTGGTGGCCGGGACGCTGATCGTCATCGTGATGTGGGCCCTCGGCGAGATGGCCGCGGCGAATCCCGTCAGCGGGGCGTTCTCCGTCTACGCCCAGCGCGCCCTCGGCAACACCGCCGGCGCCACCGTCGGCTGGCTCTGGTGGCTGCAGCTGGTGGTGGTGATCGCCGCCGAGGCCCTCGGCGCGGCGGGCCTGCTCTTCACCGTCTGGCCGGTAGTGCCGGTCTGGGCCCTGTCGCTGATCTTCATGGCGGTGTTCACCGCCATCAACCTCGCCGGCGTGAAGAACTTCGGCGAGTTCGAGTTCTGGTTCGCCATCCTCAAGGTAGCCGCGATCGTCATCTTCCTGATCATCGGTGCCGCCCTGATCCTCGGGCTGCTGCCGGACGTGCCGGGCCCCGGGCTGTCGGTTATCACCGCCGACTTCGCGCCCGCGGGCCTGGGCGGCATCGCCACGGCCCTGTTCGTGGTGATCTTTGCCTTCGGCGGCACCGAGATCGTCAGCGTCGCCGCCGCCGAGACCAGGGATCCGGAGCGCAGCGTGCGCCACGCGATCCGGACCGTGGTCTGGCGCATCCTGGTCTTTTACATCGGCTCGGTCTTCGTGATCGCCGCGGTCCTGCCCTCGACGTCGGAGGCGCTGAAGTCCCCCTTCGCCGGGGTCCTGGACGCCGCCCGGATTCCCGGGGCGGGCGCCGCGATCACCCTGGTGGCCGTCGTCGCCCTCCTGTCGGCGCTGAACGCGAACCTCTACGGCGCGTCCCGGATGGCCTTCTCGCTCTCCCAGCGCGGGGAGGCGCCGCGGGTACTGTCCCGGCTGAACGCAGCCCGCGTCCCGGTGGTGGCGGTGGCGGTCTCGGTGGCCTTCGGCTTCGTGGCCGCCGTACTGGAGCTGCTCTTCCCGGACCGGATCCTGCCGGCGCTCTTCCAGCTGGTGGGATCGACCTGCCTGGTGGTCTGGGGCTCGGCCCTGGTCTCCCAGCTGGTGCTGCGCCGGCGGGCCGACCGGGAGGGGACAGCGCTGCCGCTGCGGATGAAGGGGTTCCCGGTGCTGACGATTGTCGGCCTGGTGCTGCTGGCGCTGATCTTCGCCGTCGGGTTCAGCAGCCCGGAGAGCAGCAAGCAGCTGGTCAGCACCCTGATCCTGGTGGCCGCCATCGCCGCGGCCTGTTGGGCCGGGGCCCGGTTCGGCAGGACCCGCCGGATAGACGGCTGACCCGACCGGGGCGCAGCTATACAAGCTGCTACCCATGGATGCGTAGACGCCGGCAGCTTTTGGCAGATTGGCCAGCGTGTTGTGGGCTGATTGCCCAACGCCTAGCCCGTGACTAGGGTCACAGCCATGGATACACTCCCGCTTGCGGTGTCCGGCGACGACGCCGCACCGCTCACCCCCGACCAGCTGCGCGAGCTGTACACGCTGATGGCGTCCGTCCGGCACTTGGACACCTCCGCCATCGCGTGGCAGCGCCAGGGCATCATTCCCGGCTACGCGCCCGAACTCGGCCAGGAGGCGGCCCAGGTGGGCAGCGCCTACGCCGTGGACACCAGCCGCGATTTCGTCTTCCCCACCTACCGGGAGATGGGCGTGGCCCGGACCATGGGCGTGGACATGGTGGGCTACATGTCCACCCATAAGGCCACCTGGCACGGCGGCCTCTACAACCCGCTGGAATCCCGGCTCGCCCCGATCCAGGCCGTCGTGGCCGGCTCTGTCCTGCACGCCGTCGGCTGGGCCCACGGCCAGACCCTGGAGAACACCGGCGGCGTGGCCATGACCTACTTCGGCGACGGCGCCTCCTCCCAGGGCGACGTGCACGAGGCGCTAAACTTCGCCGCCGTCATGAAGGCTCCCGTGGTCTTCTTCGTGCAGAACAACGGCTGGGCCATCTCCGTGCCCACCGAACGCCAGGTTGCCGGCGGCTCCGTCGCCGCCCGGGCGGCCGGCTACGGCATGCCGGCGCTGCAGGTGGACGGTAACGACGTCGTCGCCGTCGTTGAGGCGACCCGCCGCGCCTTCGCCCACGCCCGCGCCGGGCACGGCCCGGTGCTGATCGAAGCCATGACCTACCGGCGCGGACCGCACTCGACCTCGGACGATCCGGGACGCTACCGCTCGCTCGATGAGGAGCGCGACGGCGCCGGCGCCGACCCGCTGGAGCGGCTGAAGCAGCGGTTGCTGGCCGAGGGGATCGCCGACGAGGCGTTCTTCGCGGAGGCCCTCGCCGCCGCCAAGGCCGAGGAGGAAGCCATCCGCACCGGCATCCAGGCGCTCGGGTCCCGGCCCGGTGCGGAAATGTTTGACCTGGTCTTCCAGGAACCCACCCCGGCCCTGCAGGCGCAGGCGGCCAACTGGCGCGAGGAGTCCGAACATGTCTAGCCCGACCCTGGAAAGCGGCACCGCCACCACCGCGGCCGCCACGGTCACGATGTCCATGCAGCAGGCCCTGAACCGGGCGCTGGACGAGGTGCTGGCCGAGAATCCGAAGGCGGTGATCTTCGGCGAGGACTGCGGCCGGCTGGGCGGGGTCTTCCGGATCACCGACGGGCTGCAGGCCAGGCACGGCGCGCAGCGGGTCTTTGACACCCCGTTGGCCGAGTCGGGCATCCTCGGGATGTCGGTGGGCCTGGCCATGGCCGGCTTCCACCCCATCCCCGAGGTCCAGTTCGACGGCTTCGCCTACCCGGCAATCAACCAGATCGTCTGCCAGATCGCCCGGATGAACTACCGCAGCCGCGGCACGCTGCCGATGCCGATCACCCTCCGCGTGCCCAGCTTCGGCGGCATCCGCGCACCCGAACACCACGGCGAGAGCCTGGAGGCGCTTTTCGCCCACGTGCCCGGGCTCAAGGTGGTCTCGCCGTCGAACCCGCACGAGGCCTACCACCTGCTCAAGCACGCCGCCACCCGGCCGGACCCGGTGATCTTCATGGAACCGAAGTCCCGCTACTGGCAGAAGGGCGAGGTGGATACCGCCAATCCCGGCTCGCCGGAGGGCGCCAAGGTGATGCGCGAGGGCCGGCACCTGACCCTGGTGGCCTGGGGCGCGATGGTGGCCCGCTGCCTGCAGGTGGCCGAGCTCGCCGCCGAGGACGGGATCGAGATCGAGGTCCTGGACCTGCGCTGGCTCAAGCCGATCGACGCCGCCGCGCTGGCCGCCTCGGTGGGCAAGACGCGCCGCGCCGTCGTGGTGCACGAGGCGCCGCTGACCTCCGGCCTGGGCGCCGAGGTGGCCCAGCTGATCACGCAGGCCTGCTTCGACACCCTCAAGGCGCCGGTGGAACGCGTCACCGGCTTCGACGTCCCGTACCCCTCCGGGGACCTGGAGGACGAATACATCCCGAACATTGACCGGATCCTCTTCGGCATCCAGCGAGTATTGGAGTACAAACGTGGCTGAACTTTCCTTCCCCCTGCCGGACCTGGGCGAGGGCCTGATCGAGGCGACCGTGCTGGAATGGCTCGTCGCCCCCGGCGACCAGGTGGAACGCAACCAGCCCCTGGTGGAGGTTGAAACCACCAAGTCCGCGGTCGAATTGCCCAGCCCCCAGGCGGGTAAGGTAGTGCGTATTCACGGCGGACCAGGTGAGAAGATCAACGTCGGCGAGCCGCTGATCGTGTTCGAGGTGCCGGATGACACCGCCGGCATCGTGGGCACGGTCCCGAAGGAAGAGGCACCGAAGCGCCGGGTCCGCCTGAGCGCCGTACTTGATGAGGACTGAGGCCATGAGCGGCAGGCACACCGGGGAACAGCACCAGCACACGGTCGAGGGCACCGACCCCCAGCTGTACGTCAACGTGGTCGACCCGCAGGACGACGCCGGCCTCCGCCCTGTGCTGCTACTGCACGGCTTCTCCTCCTCCTCCAAGCTGAACTGGGAGGACACGGGCTGGATCACCGCCCTCACGCAGGCCGGCCGCCGCGTGATCGCCGTCGACCTTCCCGGCCACGGCCGCAGCGGCGCACCGGAGGACCGGGATTCCTACTCCCCCAGCCGGATCCGCGCCGACCTGCTCCAGATCGCGTTCGACGCCGGCGCGCGGCCCCTGCGCGACGGCGACCCGGCGTCCGGCCTGGACGTGATCGGCTACTCGCTGGGGTCCCGGCTGGCCTGGGAATTCGGCGCCACCCAGCACGAGCTGGTGCACCGCCTGGTCCTGGGCGGCCCCAACGTGGCGGACCCCCTGGCCGCGTTCGACCTGCCCGCCGCGCAGCGTTACCTGGCGGACGGAACCCCGATCGCCGACGACTCCACCGCGGGGCTGCTGAAGATGGCCCAGCTGCTGCCGAGCAACAACATCTTCGCGCTGCTGTCCCTGATCGAGGCGATCAAGGACGAACCCTTCGACCCGGCCGAGGCGGTCCCGCCGATGCCGATGCTGCTGGTGGCCGGTGAGAAGGACGAGCGGGCGGCGTCCATGCCCGAACTGGCCGCGCTGGGCAGCAAGGCCGGGGCCCTGGTGGAGCAGCTGGTCCTACCGGGCCGCAACCACACCAACGCCGTGACCAGCCGGGCCTTCAAGCAGGGGGCCATCGAGTTCCTCGGCGTCTAGGACCTGGCCCCGCTCAGTAGTCGGTCCCGGGGTCGGGCTTGCCCTCCATCTGGAAGCACGCCGACGAGGAGAGTGTGTAGAGCGCGTTCCGCTGCGGGTTGAACTCGATCGAATGCCGGAACCCCTCCCGGCTGACGATCACGAGTTCGGGGATCCCGTTGACGCTGGTCTTTTCCTCCACTGTCCAGCCTTCCTTGCCGGACCACGCGGCCTTGATCTGCTGCAGCAGCCCGGCGCCGTCCGCCTCCGGGGTGAGGACCAGATCCATCGTTCCCGGCCAGTAGTAGCTGTTGGCGTCACATTCGAAAAGGGCGCGGGAGGTCTCCGTCTGGGTCGTCGTCGCGATCTCCGCGGGGGGGACGACCGCCATCAGTTCCTGCTGCTGGCTGCGGGTTGACTGCTTCGCGGTGGTGAGGTCCATGCTGGGGCTCCCTGGATCGGCGGCGGGTGCACAGGCGGCCAGGATGGCAGCCAGGCAGGTAAGGGTCACGGCGGTGGACAGCCGGCGGGCGACCGTGGCGGGGCTCATCGCCGGCCGCCGAAAATGAGTTTGGCGACGTCCTCGCGGGCAGCCCGGTTCCGCGCGTCCTGGGCGTTGGCAATCAGGCTGTGGTTGTCGATCTTGGCCATCGGATCCGTGGTGATCTTCACCGGGCCGAGGACGATGTTCCGCGCCGGGTCATCGTAGATGTGCTTGGTGAAGGCCGGATCGGCCAGCGGGTACTTATCCCCCACCAGGCCGAGGCCCTGGGCGGTGGCCAGCGCGTCGAAATCGTAGGCGAAGTGATCATAGGCGGTGCCGGGATCGGCCTTCCATCCCTCCGGCATCCAGGCTCCGGACAACGAAATCTGCCGGTCGTAGTGGGTACCGTACATTTCGGAGGATGCCACGGCGGCCTCGCCCCAGCTGTGGGACACCGCGACGGTGCGGGCGCCGGAAGGGTTCTGGTCCGCCAGGCCCGACTCAAAGGCGGCCAGTTTCCGTCCGGCCGCCTCGCCGAAGGCCTTGTCCGCCGACTGCCGGAAGGTCCCGTCCTGCGGGAACTCGCTGTTCTTGTAGACGAAGGCCGCCGTCCGGCCGGTGGGATCGGACTGCTGCAGGTACGCGGCCATCTTCTGGGCGCTGCCGGCGTAGAAGTCGCCGGCCGTCGCGAACGTGCCGGGCACATAGGTCAGGACCGTTGTGGTGCTGCCGTCATAGTCGCCGATCATCTGAATGAGGTTACCTTTCGAGGGGTCGTACGCCGCCAGGCGGATGTTCCCCTTGACCGTGTTCCTCAGGTATTGAGCCTCCTCCGTCGAACCCCTTCCCTCCCGCTCCAGCTCCGCCAGGCGCGTGCCGGCGGCGACGCGGTTCGCCTCGATCCTGGTGTCGACCGGCAGGCCGTCCGTGTTGCCGGCCGCGTAGGGGTAGAGCCGGAGAAAGTCGGCCCGGCCGGCCGCGTCCAGGCCGGCCCACCACCTGCCGACCTGGTGCGGCGTGAGTGCGGAGAGCGCAGCGGGCGTGAGCAGCACCGACGGCGGCGCGCCGGCCGGGGCGGTTGACGGCGGGACGGTCGACGGCGTGGACCCGCCGGACGGGGACCCTCCGGAGGGAGCCGGGGCCCCGGCTGCGGCACTGGCGCTCTCCTGCTGGTCGGCGTGGGCGGTGAGTTCGCGCTGCATCTGCTCCAGCCCCGCCACCGCCCGGGCCAGGGACTGCGCGTGGACGCGGTCCCATTCCGACCGGAAGGCCCCGGCGTCGTGCCCCTGCCAGTAGGCGGACCCGGCGATCTCCGCGCCAAGGCGGCGCTGCAGGGCACCCACGCTGCCCGCCCCGCTGCCTGCGCGCGCGGCCAGGCTGCGCAGCTGCGCCGCGTCGGCGCCATAGAAGGTCCCGGCCACTCAATCCCCCGTCAGTCCGCATCATGGATACGCGTCGGGCCGCCTCCGGCAGCCCACCGCGTCAGACTACCGGGATTTTTCCATTTGATGGATGGATAGTGCTCCCCATCGGTCCGGCGCGGCAGCCGCCGTCGTGCGTCCTGGCCGCCAAAAGCGGCGCGGGGCCACATGCTGCCCGCCCGGCGGTACCGGATGAGCGCATGTGACCCCGCGCGGTGCGGTGCTGCCTGCCGGCAGCCGCGGCCTAGTGGTGGCTGCTGACGCCCAGCGGGCGTCCCTTGGTTTCCTTGGCCAGCACGACGCCGACGGCGGAGATGACGCAGAGGATCATGATGTAGATCCCGATCGAGCCGGTCCACTTGGTGCCCTGCAGCAGTGCCTCGGCGATGGTGGCCGCAAAGGCGCCGCCCAGGATCGCGCCGAAGGCGTAGCCGATGGAGATGCCCGAGTAGCGGACGTTGGCCGGGAACATTTCGGCGTACATCGCGGACATCGGACCGTAGGACAGGCCCAGGCCCACCGTGAGGACGAACAGGGCGATGCCGTAGAGCATGATGTCCTTGGTGTCGATCAGCGCGAACATCGGGATCATCCATGCGAAGACGATCGCGTAGCCGATCAGGAAGGTCTTGACCCGGCCGATCTTGTCCGAGAGCCAGCCGCCGACCAGGGTGAAGATGAGCCAGCCGAAGGACGCCAGCGTGGTGGCCAGCAGGATCTGCGGGGTGGGCATCTTCAGGGTCTTGGTGGCGTAGGAGATGAAGAAGGCGATCAGCAGGTAGCCGGCGGCGTTGTTGCCGATGAAGATCAGCGTCGAGTAGAGGACGGCCTTCTTGTGCTTGCGGATCAGCTCGCCCAGCGGCGCCTTGCTTTCCTCCTTGCGCTCCTGCATCTCCTTGAAGACCGGGCTTTCGGCCACGGCACGGCGGATCAGGTAGCCGACGACGATCAGCACGATCGAGAGCAGGAACGGCACCCGCCAGCCCCAGCTGGCGAAGTCTTCCTTGGACATGCCGGTGTTGAGGAAGTAGAGCAGGCCGGTGGCGAGGATCATGCCGACCGGGACACCGATCTGCGGGTAAGCGCCGAAGAGTCCGCGGCGGCCGACCGGGGCGTGTTCGACGGCCATCAGGGCCGCGCCGCCCCATTCGCCGCCGGCGGAGAAGCCCTGGATGACGCGCAGCAGGATCAGCAGGACCGGGGCCCAGAAACCGATCTGTGCGTAGGTGGGCAGCACGCCGATCAGGGCGGTGGCTGCGCCCATCATCACCAGGGTGAAGACGAGCATGGCCTTGCGGCCGAGACGGTCGCCGAGGTGGCCGGCGATAATCGCGCCGAGGGGACGGAACAGGAAGCTAATGCCGATCAACGCGAACGAGAGGATCTGGGCCAGGCCCGGGTTGGAGGCGTTGAGCGGGGCGAGGAAGAGCGGGGACAGCAGCGTTGCTGTGAGTTGGGCGAAGATGAAGAAGTCGTACCACTCGATGGTGGTACCGACCAGCGTCCCGGCGAGGACCTTGCGTTCCTCATGTTTAGTGCTGGGGCCCGCCGCTGAATCGACGGTTGAAGTTGCGGTCATTGGAACTCCGTTGCTGGGGCAGAGGTACTGCCAGTGGGTGCTAAGTGTTGCGATGCCTACCGATTTACTGATCGAACGGTCAGTTAGTATCGTGAGCCTACTACAAAAGTTGTGATAAGGCACACATTTTCGGTTGATGACGAACCGATGTCGGTTTGGTGTGCTGTTCTATATTTGAACTTGATGTTCATATATGGAACACTGCTGTCACACGCTACTGCACTGTGACCCCGCGCACAAGGGGCGCCCGTCCGGCACGCCGTTACGGTCCCCTGCCGCCGTCGCGTCGCAGGAGCGGGCCGTGCGAACTTAGGAGCCGTGCAAATTTAGGATGGGCACATGACCCCCAACGCCGGCGTCCAGGCGCCCCCGTCCCAGACCCTCTCCCGCGGCATCCGCGCGCTGGAGATCCTCGCGGACGCCCCGGAACCCATGACCATCGCGGAACTGGCCGTTGCCATGGGAGTCCACCGCTCGGTGGCCTACCGGATCCTGCGGACCCTTGAGGACCACTCCCTGCTGGTCCGCGACGACGCCGGACGGGTTCAGCCCGGGCCGGGGCTGGCCGTCCTGGCGCGCGGGGTGTCCCGCAACCTGCAGACGGCGGCCCTGCCGGAACTGACCCAGCTGGCCAACGCCCTGGCCATGAGTGCCTTTCTGGCGGTCTGGGACCGGGAGGACTGCGTCACGCTGGTCACCGTCGATCCGCGCCACGCCGGCCCCGCCGTCGTCCAGCACCCGGGATCGCGGCACCCGATCAACGCCGGCGCCCCCGGGATCGCCATCCAGTCCGCCTACACGGAGGAGGAATGGCGTGCCCTGGCACCGGCAGTGCCGTACCGGGCCGAGGCCGCCACGGCCCGCCGGCTTGGCTACGCCGCCAGCCACGACGAGGTCATCCCGGGCGTCTCGTCCCTGGCCGTCCCGGTGCGCGTGCCCGGCGGGCGGCCGGCGGCCCTGGCCGTGGTGTACCTCAGGGCCGCCCAGGATCCCGCCGCGGTGGCCGCGGCCCTCGCCGCCGGCGCCGCCCGGATCGAGGCCCAGCTGGGCTGAGCCCCTAGGGCCGCCGGCGAAGGACGACGGCGGCGGCTGCTCCCAGCAGGAACAGGGCACCGGCCGCGCAGACCGGCACGATGAACGCCGTGGAGTAGCCGGCGGTCTGCGCCAGCTGGCCGGCCACGGAGGAGCCGATGGCCGTGCCGGCGACAATCCCGCTGGCCAGCGCGGTCATGACGGTCCCAAGCCGTCCCGCCGGCGCCACCAGGCCGCCGATGCCGAAGACTGTGACCATCAGCGGTCCCACCGGCAGGCCGAGTACCAGCAGCACCACGATCATCGGCGGCAGGGAATCGGGCAGCAAGAGCAGCGGCGCGAGGGCCGTCATCAGGCCCGCGCAGGCAAGCCACCGGGCGCGGAGCCCGATCCGCCGCGGCCAGTACGCCACGGACAGGGCGGCCGCGGCGGAGCTCAGGCCCATCACCGCGTAGAGCAGGCCGGCCAGTTCGGAGCCGGCGAACCCGGCGGAGAAGGAACTCAGCGAGGTCTGGGTGGCGCCGAAGAAGGTCCCCATGCAGACCATGGCCAGCACCGGTACGGCAATCGCGACGGCGGCCCGGAGCCGGGCGGCGGTGGAGGCCGGTGCCGCGGGGGCGGGGATCCCGGCCTCCTGCGTTCTGCGGGTGCGGGGCACGGCGAGGTGCGTGGGGTGGACGGCGAAGGCCGGGACCAGTGCCAGGGTCAGGACCGCGGCGATGGCCAGGGGCAGCCACGGGCTGAGCAGGCTGGCGATGATGCCCACGAGCGCGGGGCCGAGCACAAAGGTGATCTCGTCGGCGGTGCTCTCGTAGGACAGTGCCGTGTCGAGGTCCCCGGGCCGGCCGGACCGGCCGGAGGTCAGGGCCATCCAGCGGACGCGGGCCAGCGGTCCCACCTGCGGGCAACTGGCGCCGGCGATCAGGGCAGCGGCCAGGACCGGCACGGCGGCGGCGAGGTCACGGGCGTCGGGCACCAGGTAGGCGGCGAGGATCAGGGCGGTCACGGCGGCGGCGTTCAGCAGGGCGGCGACGATCAGGACGCGCCGCTGGCCAAGCCGGTCAGCGAGCGCGCCGAAGACGGGGGCGCCGGCCGCGGACCCGATCCCGACGGCGCCTGCCGCGGCACCGCCGACGGCGTAGGAGCCCGTGACCGCGGTGACGAGGGTGAGCGCCCCGACGGTGAGCATCGCCAGGGGCAGGCGGGCGGCAAGGCCCAGGGGGATGAAGCCGCGCCCGGCGAGAACGGGGAGCCGGGCGAACCGGCCGCCGCGCTCCTGCTTCTGGGCCGGGGCGGAGACATCCGGGGACGCGTGAGGCGTCGATGAGGCTGAGGGGTTCATGGTTTCCGGGTTCGCTAAGAGGTGCGCATCGTCCCCCCTCCCGATGCGCGCGACCCGGTGACCGTCCCAGTATATCGGGCGGCACGTGCCGTGGCCTCCCCCGGGACGGCGTTCGAAGGGCAACTCCCGGCCGGACCTAGGCGGGCACCTCGTCGGAGATGTGCAGGGTCGATCCGTTCCGGCCCTTCACAACCTGCAGCTGGGTAGTGATCCGCTGCTTCATCTCGGCGACGTGGCTGACAAGGCCCACCACCCGGCCGCCGTCCCGGAGACCCTCGAGGGCATCCATGACCTGTTCCAGGGACTGCTCGTCCAGGCTGCCGAAGCCCTCGTCCACGAAGAGCGTCTCGATGTCCACGCCGCCTGATTCCATCTGCACCACGTCGGCCAGTCCGAGGGCGAGCGACAGCGACGCCATGAAGGATTCGCCGCCGGAAAGGGTGGCGGTATCCCGCCGCTGGCCAGTCCAGAGGTCCACGACTTCCAGACCGAGGCCGGACTTCTGCCCGCGGGAGGCCTTCGCGTCGGTGTGCTGGAGCGTGTACCGGCCGTCGCTCATGCCGATCAGCCGCTCGGAGGCCGCGTCGGCCACCTGCTCCAGCCGGGCGGCCAGAACGTAGCTGTTCAGGCTCATGCGGTAGCTGTTGTCGCCGCCGCCTCGGGCAGCCTCGGCCACAGCGGTGAGCAGCGCCGCCCGCTCCCGCGGTTCCCGGCTGGCTTCGGCCAGTTCGCTGTAGCGGGAGCGGAGCGCGGCCAGGGTCCGTGCCGAGGAGGCGGCCAGACCGGCGGACACCCCGGCTTCCCGGGCCGAGTCCAGCGCCGCGGCGGACTCGGACCTGAGCTGTTCGAGGGCACCGGCGGGGACCGGTCCTTGGTCGGCGAGTTCCGCGGCGGCCAGGACCAGGTCCTCCCCCGCGAACAGTTCCTCGAGGCGCGCGGTTTCGTCCCGTCCGGCACGGACCGCGGCTTCCAGGTTGGCGGCTTCCCGGGCGGACAGCAGCATCTCCCGTGCGGCGTTGGCGGAGTCGAAGCCGGCGGCGGGCAGGGCCTGCTCCAGCCGCTCCCGGGCCTCCGCTGTCCGGGCTTGTGCCTGCGCCAGGCTGACGGCGGCCGCGTCGGCGTCTTCGAGGAGGGCAACGGCCGAGTCCACGGCGGCGATGCGGCCGGCCAGTCCGGGGTGCCCGCTTCGGAGGCCCAGCAGGGTGGCGTCGAGCTCGGCGGCCTGGGTGTCCACCTCGACCACGGCGGTACGGGTCCGGGCCAGCTCGGCGGCGGAATCCTCCTCCGCGTCCTCGAGGGCGGAGATCTCCTCGTCCAGCCCCTCGCAGCGGTTCCGGGCGGCTTCGAGGTCTGCAGCAGCCTTCGTGGCCTCCGCGGCCCGTTCCCGGGCGCGCCCGGCATCGCTCAGCGCGTCCTCGAGGGCCGCGTCCCCGCCCTGGGCGGCGAGGACGGCCAGGTGTTGGCGGGCGTCGGCGAGTTCGCGGTCGAGGTCCGCGAGCACCGCTTCGGCCGCCTCGGCGGCGGCCTGGGCTGCCTGCTCGGCGTCGGCTATGGTCAGCGCGGAGGCCGCCAGCGGTGCCGGCGCGGGGTGGTCGGGGCTGCCGCAGACAGCGCAGGGCTCCCCCGGGTGCAGCTGTGCGGCCAGTTCGGCGGCGGCGTTGGCCAGGCGCTCCTCGCGGAGGTCAAGCCAGGCCTGGCGGCGGTCCTGGTGGGTGTCGCGGGCCACGCGGCGCCGCTCGGCCAGCCGGTCGCAGTCCTCCGCGGCCGCGGCGTGCCGCTTCACGACGGCCACGAGTTCGTCGGCCGCGTCGGCTTCCTTGACCCGAAGCTGGAGGTCGGCCGCCGCCTCTTCGAGCGGGGCCAGGGCGTGCCGGAACCCGAGGGCGTCCGCCCGGAGCGCTTCCAGCCGCGCCGCGGTGGCCGTGCCGGTGTCGGTGAGCCGTTCGACGTCCCGGTGCAGGCCCGCGGAGCGCGTGCGCAGGGCGGCGAGCCGTTCTTCGTCCGGCATCCGTTCTGCCAGGACGGCCCGGAGGCTGCGCAGTCGGGTGACGCCGGAGCGGAGCGCGGCGGGGTCGGGCCCGCCCTGGTCCGGGGCCAGGCCGGGCAGCGCCGCCAGTTCGGGATCGGTGGCAGCTGCGGCGTGCAGGACGGTGGCCGCAGCCTGGGCAGCTTCCCCGGCACGGTCCTCGGCGGCGGTGGCGCCGTCGAGGGTGTCGAGGTGTCCGCCCAGGACTTCCGCCTTACGGTGCCGGGCAAGCCGCTCTTCGGCGGTGCGCAGGTCCGGGGCAGCCGCCTCGGCCAGCTCCCGCCGCTGCCGGGCGGCCGTGAGGCGGGCCTGGCGGGCGGCCCGGGCCGCGAGAGATTCCGCACGGGCGGACAGGTCGGCGGCGGCGGCGTCGGCGTCCCCGGCGGCGGCGCGGCGGGCAGCGCCGGCCGCTTCCGCCTCGCGGCCGTACCAGTCCAGCAGCGCGGCGGGGTCGTCCTGCGAAACGTCTTCCGAACCGCCGTCGGGGTCGATCCCCAGCCCGGCGGCTTCGGTGCCGGCCCGGGCGACGAGCAGCGCCAGCTCGCCGTTGAGGGTCTCTACCTCGGCCCGGGCGGCTGCCGCCTTCCGGCCGAGCTCCTGTTCGACGGCCTCAAACCGCTGGGTCCCGAACAGGCTCTGCAGGAGGGCCAGGCGGTCCGCGGCCTTGGACCGCAGGAACGCGGCGAAGTCCCCCTGCGGAAGCATGACCACCCGGGTGAACTGGTCCCGGTCCATGCCCAGGAGGGCCGTGATCTCGGCCCCGGCCTCGTCGTTGCGGCCCGACTTTTCCACCCAGGTGCCGTCCACCCGCTCCCGGAGCAGGGTGTTCGCCTTTTGCTCGGTGAAGCCGTTCTTGCCCCGGGCGCTGGGCTTGTTCCAGGCCGGGGTGCGGGAGACCTCGAAGTGCCGCCCCTTGGCCGAGAATTCGCAGGTGACCCGCGGTTCGGCTCCCGCCTCGGCGTGGTCGCTTCGGAGCCGCTTGCCCTCCTGCCGGGCCCCGGGAACGGAGCCGTAGAGGGCGAAGCAGATGGCGTCGAGGACGCTGGTTTTACCGGCGCCGGTGGCACCGTTGAGCAGGAACAGACCATGGGCGCTGAGCCGGTCGAAGTCGATTTCTTCCGTGCCGGCGAAGGGGCCGAACGCGGAGATTTCCAGGCGGTGGATCCTCATCGGGATACCCCTTCCAGCCGGACCGCTTCGAGTGCCTCGGCAAGGACGGCCGCCTCGGCCTCGGCCGCGCTCCGGCCGCGGACGTGTTCCAGGAAGCCGCAGCAGACAGAGAGGTCGTCGACGGCGGAGGCGAGCCGGCTGCTGTAGCTGGTCTTGGGCGCGTCCTTGGCACCCTCGGGGTCGAAGCCGAGCACGAGGGTATCCGGGAAGCGGGCGCGCAGCCGTTCCATGGCCTGGGCGGGGCGTTGGGCGTCCGTCAGCGTCACCTGGCAGTACGCCGCCTCGGCCCACACCAGCCCGTCGTCGGCGAGCAGCTCCTCGAGCGTCCCGCGGAGCACCGCCAGTTCTCGCGGGGCTTCCCAGTGCACCTCCGTGACGCTGTCCACACCGTCGGCCGTGATGTCCACCAGCCAGCCGCCCTTGCGGTGACGGGCCTCGGAGAAGGAGTAGGCCAGGGGCGATCCGGAGTAGCGGACCGCCGGGGACAGTTCCTGGCGGCCGTGCAGGTGGCCGAGTGCCACGTAGGAGAACCCGTCGAACAGATCCAGCGGCACCGCACCGACGCCGCCGATGCTCAGGTCGCGCTCACTGTCGGAGCTGATCCCGCCGCTGGCGAAGGTGTGGGCCAGCACAACGGAGTGGACCGTGCGCCCGGCGGACCGGGCGGCGAGGTCGGCGCGGACCAGGGTCGTGGCGGCACGGGTGACCTCGAAGTGGCTGGCCGTGTCCACGCCGAGGGCGCCGGCGACCAGCCGGGGTTCCAGCCAGGGGATGCCGTAGATCGCAAGTTGCGGGCCGGCGTCGTCGCCGTTGAGGGGCAGCAGCAGGGGCGTGGCGAGGTCGTCGAGCCTGGTCCGCAGGTGCACGCCGCCGCGTTCCAGCAGCCGGGAAGCGAAGCCGAGCCGGATGGCGGAGTCGTGGTTGCCGCTGGTCAGCACCACCGCGGCGCCGGCGTCGGTCAGCCGCACCAGGGCGTCGTCCAGGAGACCGACGACGTCGACGCCGGGCAGCGCACGGTCGTATACGTCGCCCGCGATGAGGACGACGTCGACCTTTTGGTCGCGGACGAAGGCGACCAGCTGGTCGACAAAGGACCGCTGCGCGTCAAGCATTCCGACGCCGTGGAACGACCGGCCCAGATGCCAGTCCGAGGTGTGCAATAACCGCATATAACTACGCTAACGGCTGGCACTGACACTCAAGCGCAGGCCCGGCGTCGAGGCCATGTATCGGTGTGTGAGAACGCTTACGGGGTGCGCTTGTCGAAGAAGTCGCGGGCCTCGTCGGCGCGGGCAGGGGCAGCCTTCGCCGGGGCTGTGGGTGCGGTCTCCACGACGTCGACGTCGCTACCCTCGGCTTCCGGATCGGCGGCATCCACGCCCGCTACCTGCCGATCCTCAACCTCCGGGTCCACGATGTTTGGGTCCCCGGCCACGGCAGTGGAATCGGCGGCCACGGCGTCGGGGGCGACGACGGCAGCCTGGGAGAATCCGCGGAAGACCAGGCCGGCAACGGCCGCGCCCACCAGCGGGGCCACCCAGAAGAGCCAGAGCTGGCCCAGGGCATCCGGGCTGCTAAAGATCGCGGAGGCGGTGGCACGGGCCGGGTTGAAGGGGGTGTTGCCGATGCTTTGTCCCAGCTGCAGCAGGCCGGCGTAGCTCAGGCCCACGGCGTAGGGCGCGGCGGTGCGGGCGGGGTTGCGGCCGGCGCTGGTGCCGAGGAAGACCGCCACCAGCAGGGCCGCGCCGAGCACCTCCACCAGGAGGACGCCGGGCATCGGGGCCTGGATGATCGAGCGTGAGTCGAAGCCGGCGGCAACCGTGTCGAAGGCGCTTTGGGTGCCGTTGAGCTTGGGCACCGTGCGCAGCACGCCGAAGAGGGCCAGGGCACCGAGCAGGGCACCCACCAACTGCGCCGCCACGTACGCGGCACCCTCAACCAGCCGGGTCCGGCCGGCAATTATATGGCCCACCGTGACGGCGGGGTTGAAGTGGCCGCCACTGAGGTACCCGAAGGCAAGCATGGCGGCGGTAAGGCCCAGGCCGGCGGCCAGCGGGGCCGGAAGCGGGTTGTACTGCGGCACCGCGAACATCGGGACGCCGAGTCCGATCACGACCGCCAGCAGCGTCCCCAGGCCCTCGGCGGACAACCGGGCCAGCAGCCCGGGCTGTCCGACGGCGGGCTGAAAAGCAGCCGGTGCCTGGTCGGAGGGCGGAACGGCGGCGGGCCGGGCATCGGGCGCGGGGTGTGTCATCTCGTGGGGTTTCCTTCGCTTCGGGTCGGGTGCCGCCAGCAGTCTTCCAGCGAAGTCTGGACGTTCGCTGGATCCGGGCCGCACGACCGGCCTCGTTCGACGGCCACGGCAAACGCGGCAACCGCGTCAGGCACGGGGGTCCGGGACGGTAAATTTGAAACCATGAACGAGCAGCCCCCGGTCCCGTCGCACGAATCCCGCATCCACGGCTGCCTGCTGGGCGGTGCCCTCGGTGACACGCTGGGCGCCTCCGGCGGCAGCGCCGCCGGAACGGACGGAACCGGCGTCCTCTCCGGCCGCACCCGGATGACCCTCTATACGGTGGACGGCCTGTTGGAGGCACTGGAGTGGGCCAATTCGGGGGTGGCAGCGGACGCGAACGCCTGCCTCTGGTTGGCCTACCTGCGCTGGCTGGGCACCCAGGGGATGTCGCTGCCGGAGGAGGCCCCGTTCCAGCCGCCGCGTTGGATTGACGCTCACGGCCTGCCGCGGGAGTCCCGCTCCCCCGACCCGGATTCCGTCGCCGCCCTGGTCACCGGCGAGATGGGGACGGTGCAGCGGCCGATGAACCCGGACTCACGCGGCGGCGGCGCCCTGCTCCGCTCGGCGCCTTTCGGCCTGGTGCCCCACCTGGACGCCGCTGCCGTCTACAAGCTCAGCGCTGACGCGGCGGCACTCACTCACGGGCACCCCTCCGCCCGGCAGAGCGCCGGGGTCCTGAGCCTCACCATCCGGGCCCTGGCCCTGGGCGCGGGCCTGGCGGAGGCCGCCGGCGAGGCGGTCACCCATCTGGCAGGGGCCCCGCTCCCCCGCGGCGAGGACGCCGACACCGGCGTGCTGGAAACGCTCACCGCGGTACTCCGGGCACCGGAAATCTCTGCCGCCTCCGCCGGCGGCGCGGACGCCGCGGGCCTCCTCGCCGTCGCACTGTCGGCGGTTTTGATGACGGCGCCGGACGCCACGCACGACGGCAACGACCCGGAGACGGGCCGGACCCACTTCCGGGCGGCCGTCACCGCGGCGGCTGAGCGGGCGGACGATGCCGCCGGCGCGGCCGCCCTCGCCGGTTACCTCGTGGGCGCCCACTACGGAGCGGCGGCCCTCCCGGCGGACTGGCTGGCGGAACTGGAAGCCCCGGAACCGGAGGCCGTGGCACTGGTGAAGGGCATGGCCGAGCGGCTGGCGGCGGTTACCGGCGCCTGAACGAGACGTTGTTGCAGGCCTCGCAGACATCGGCCGGGATGAGTCCCCGGCGCTGCAGCAGGCCGAAGATGGCGCAGCCCAGGCAGAAGCCGGCGAACGCCTCGAGCGAGGCCGCCACGATCAGCAGGCCCAGGAGGACCCAGGCGGCGTGCGCCAGGCCCGTGGCGAAGAGGATGGCCGCCGTCGTCGAGAGTGCGGCGCCGATGCCCTGGGCGAAGCGCTTGGGCGGCCCGGGGACCAACCGCTTCCGGCCGAGCGCCGGTGTGAGCACCTTGACCGAGAGGATGCCGAAGGGCGAGATCCGCGGCCCGAAGAGCACCCGCAGCCAGAAGCCGACGGCGACGACGGCCAGGCCCCAGCCGGAGCCCGTGAGCAGGGTCGCCACGGACAGCAGCACCACGAGCGCCGCCGTGATGCGGGCGGAGTATTCGTTGACCGGATTGGGGAAGGCGAAGACCCTGCCCCAATCCACTCCGCCGCGGGCGGGAGGCACGGTGACGAGGTTGGCCTGAGCAGTGTCGAAGCTGACCGGGCCCCGGGAGGCCGGGCGGGCAGGTGAAGAGATCAGTTTGCTCATCATTTAAAGCTAAGAGCCCCGGGCGCGGGGCCGAAATGAATGTTGCGTCATGTGAAGCCGGCCGGAACAGATCCCCTCAGACCGCCCGGGCCGCGGGGGCGGAGTGGCCGCCCACCATCTGCAGGAATTCACCCTCGGACAGGACCTCGATGCGCTGCCCGCGCTGATGCAGCTCCAGCACGCGCCGGGCCTTGCCAGTCAGCCGGCCGGAGCGCAGGTCCGCCGCGACAAAGCCGTCGCCCACCACGAGCACCGTGGTGCGCCCGGTCACCCGGCTCTCCGGTGCTGCGCCCAGCTCGGCCGAGCGCACCTTGGCCTCCTGCCTCGGGATGGCCAGTTCGCCGGTGAAGACCACGGTCTGGCCGAAGAGCGGGTGCCCCGGTTCGGCCAGCGGGTTCGGCGGCGGGTTTTCACCCTCCTCCGGCCAACCGGCGCGGTACGGGCGGGTCACTGCCGGGCCCTGTCCGGCGGCGAGCGCCTCCAGCGCCGACTGGCTGGCCTTGGACAGCGGGTCGCGCCGCGGGTCGAAGGCCGGCTGCCGGGACACGGTGAGCCCCAGGGACAGGTAGAGTTCGGCGATGCTGGCGGCGCCGTTGCGGGCCGCGATGTCGATCAGGATCCCGGCGCAGGCACGGGCGTCCTCGGCGGCGTCGTGGTGGTTGACCAGCGGCACGCCCGCCTCTTCCGCCGCGAAGGGCAGGGAGTTGGAGACCAGCGAATAGCAGCGGCGGGAGAGCATCACGGTGCAGACGTAGTCGTAGGCCGGCCCCGGCAGGCCGGAGACCTCGAGGCCGGACCGGATGACGCCCAGGTCGAAGGCCGCGTTGTGAGCGGCCAGGATGTCCTCGCCGATGAATGCGCCGATCTCCGGGAAGAGCTCACCGAAGCGGGGCCGGCCGGCGACGTGCTCGGGCCGGATGCCGTGGATGCGCACGTTGTGGTGGTCGAAGATGTCGTGGCCGGCGGGAGGACGCATCAGCCAGGACGCCTCCTCCACCACGACGCCGTTGCGGACCTTGCTCAGGCCGACCGAGCAGGCGGAGCCCCGGAACCCGTTCGCCGTCTCGAAGTCGATCGCCGTAAAGTCCAAAGCCACGCCCCGTACTTTACCGCCGGAACCGGCAGCCCCTTCTCCAGTACGCTTGGAGGGTGAACCCAAATACCCTGCACGACCTCGCCGTGTCCACCCTCGGCGGCGCCGGCCCGGTCCAGCCGCACATGGCCTCGTTCCTGCCCGATTGGCTCAACCCCCAGGTCTTCCTGGCCGATCCCGCTCTGGCCCCCTGGGTCGTCCTGCTGGTCTGCGGCATCATCTTCGCCGAGACCGGCCTGCTGGTCGGTTTCTTCCTGCCGGGTGATTCCATGCTGTTCACCGCGGGCCTGCTGGTCGCCACGGGCACCATCCAGTTCAACATCTGGGCGTTCGCCGCCCTGATCGTGGTCTCCGCGATCATCGGCAACCAGGCGGGATACCTGATCGGCTCCAAGGCCGGCCCGGCCATCTTCAACAAGCCGGACTCCAAGCTCTTCAAGCGCGAGAACGTCGAGAGCGCCCACGCCTTCTTCGAAAAGCACGGCGGCAAGGCCCTGATCCTGGCCCGTTTCGTTCCCATCATCCGCACCTTCGTCCCCGTGATCGTGGGCGTGGCGCAGATGAGCAAGCGCAAGTTCTTCCTCTACAACGTCATCGGCGCGGCGCTGTGGGGCGGCGGCGTGACGCTGCTGGGCTACCTGCTGGGCGACACCGTGCCGTGGGTCCGCGACAACCTGGACATCATCTTCATCGTGATCGTCCTGGTCTCCGTGGTGCCGATCGCCATTGAGGTCATCCGCGGCATGATCGCCAAGCGCCAGGCCGCGAAGTACGGCACCGACGTCGTCGATGAATTCATCGAGGAGCACGAGCCCGAGGAAGAGCGCAAGACGCCCTGACCCGCGCCGCAGCCTGAACCGTCACAACGCACAAAGGATGGCGCCCCACCAAGGTGGGGCGCCATCCTCTTTTGTGCTGCTGAAACGCGGCTACCGTCCGGCCAGTGCCTCCACGATCGCCGGCAGCAGCGCGCGGAAGGCGTGCCCGCGGTGGCTGATGGCGTTCTTCTCCTCCGGGCTGAGCTCGGCGCAGCTGCGGTCCAGCCCGCTCGGCTGCAGCACCGGATCGTAGCCGAAGCCGCCGGCGCCGCGCGGCTCGCGCAGCAGGGTGCCCTCCAGCTGGCCGTACTCCACTACCTCACGTCCCTCCCCCGCCGCCGACGCGGGAACGGCCAGCGCGGCGGCGCAGACGAACGCGGCGCCGCGGAAGCCGTCCGGGACGTCGGAGAGCTGGTTCAGCAGCAGTTCGAGGTTCGCGGCGTCGTCGCCGTGCCGGCCGGCCCAGCGGGCGGAGAAGATCCCCGGCGCCCCGCCGAGCACGTCCACGGCCAGGCCGGAGTCGTCCGCAATCGACACCAGCCCGGTGGCCTCCGCCACGGCGCGGGCCTTCAGCAGCGAGTTCTCGGCGAAAGTCACGCCGGATTCGACGACGTCGGGAGCCCCCACGGCGCCGGCGTCCACCACCTGCGTGTCCACGTCCAGGCCCGGGATCTGCCCCCGGAGCAGCTCCCGGAGCTCCCGGAGCTTGCCCTGGTTGTGGGTGGCGAGAACGAGGACAGGTGCGGCTGCCTCGCCGCTCACGGGGCCTCGGCCAGGGTCTCGCGCTGGATCGCGGCGAGCTGTTCGGTGCCCAGCAGGGCCAGGTCCAGCAGCTTGTTCAGCTCGTCCCGGTCGAACGGGGCGCCCTCGGCGGTGCCCTGGACCTCGACGAACTTGCCGGAGCCGGTCACCACCACGTTCATGTCGGTCTCGGCGCGGACGTCCTCGACGTAGGGCAGATCCAGCATCGGAATGCCGTCGATGATGCCCACCGAGACGGCGGCGATGGTGTCAGTCAGCGGCTCGGCGTTGCGGGCGATCAGCTTGTTCTCCCGGGCGTAGCGGATCGCCTCGGCGAGGGCGACGTAGGCGCCGGTGATCGCCGCGGTGCGGGTACCGCCGTCGGCCTGGAGCACGTCGCAGTCCAGCACGATGGTGTTCTCGCCCAGGGCCTTAGTGTCGATGATGGAGCGGAGGGAGCGGCCGATCAGGCGGGAGATCTCGTGGGTGCGGCCGCCGATCTTGCCCTTGACGGATTCGCGGGCGGAGCGGGTGTTCGTGGCCCGGGGCAGCATGGCGTACTCGGCGGTGACCCAGCCGCGGCCCTCGCCTTTGAGCCAGCGGGGCACGCCCTCGGTCAGCGAGGCGGTGCACAGCACCCGGGTGTTGCCGAATTCGATCAGCGCGGAGCCTTCGGCCTGGTTGGACCAGCCGCGGGTGATGCTGATGGGGCGGAGCTGGTCCGGGGTCCGGCCGTCGGCGCGGAGAACGGGGGCAGTGGGAGCTTCGGAAGTCATGCCCCCTAGCTTATCGACAGCCGGGCGGCCCGGTCAGACGGTGTAGTGCACCCCGGCGACGGCGACGGCGACGTGCGGTCCGAAGACCTCCTTCGCCTCCGCCATCACGGTCGTGTGCGAGGTCCAGACCGGGATGTGCGTGAGCAGCAGCCGGCGGGCGCCGGCGGCGACGGCGGCCTCGCCGGCGCGCTTGCCGGTCAGGTGCACGTCCTTGATGCCGTCGTCGCGGCCCTCCTCGAAGGCCGCCTCGCAGAGGAACAGGTCCGCGTCGCGCGCGGCATCCTCGAGCCCGGTGCAGGAGTCGGTGTCGCCGGAGTAGCTGAGCACCCGGGTCACCGGGTTGCCGTCCTTGTCCGGCTCGGTGACCTCCACGCGCAGGGCGTAGGCCTCCTCGACGGGGTGGTTGACCGCGTACGGGGTGATGGTGAAGGGCCCCATCGTCACCGGGCAGCGTTCGGCCCAGTTGCTGAAGTCGAATTCCTCGTGCATCCCCGGGTCGAGGTCCAGCCCGTAGGCCGTGGCCATCCGATCCGCCGTCGCCGCCGGCCCCCAGACGGGGATCCGCCCCCGGCCCCAACCGCCCGGCTTCCAGCGCACCGCCACGTGCAGGCCGCAGAGGTCCATGCAGTGGTCGGGATGCAGGTGGGTGAGGAAGATGCCGTCGATGTCCTCGAGGTCGGTGTAGCGCTGGACGGCGCCGAGCGCCCCGCTGCCGAGGTCCAGCACCACCTTCCAGCGCCGCTCGCCGTCGTCGGCGGTCAGCAGGTAGCACGACGCCGGCGAGCCGGGGCCGGGGAACGAGCCGGTGCACCCGACGATGGTGAGCTTCACAGGTCGCTGGTCCGCGGCGGGGAGATCTGCGCGGCGGAGGAGACGAAGTTGGAGATCCGGGGCCGGCCGACGGCGGCCTGGGCGGCGGCGATCATCTCCGGGGTGATGCGGGCCAGGCTGCCGGTGGGGTACTGCGCCGCGACGTGGTCCACGTGCCGGACGCTGAGCACCTCCGGGCCCAGGAAGCGGCGCGCCAGGTGTTCGAACTGCGCGGCGTCCCCGGTGGCGATGAAGTTGTGTTCCGGGGCGGTGCTGCCGGCGCGTTCCAGCCCGCGGGAGGCCAGGGCCCGGTAGACGTCCTTGGCGGTTTCCTCGGCGCTGGAGACGAGCGTGACGTCCTCGCCCATGACGAAGGAGATCACGCCGGTCAGCAGCGGGTAGTGCGTGCAGCCGAGCACCACGGTGTCCACCTTGGCGGCGATCAGCGGGGCGAGGTATTCGCGGGCCACGGCCAGCAGCTCGGGGCCGGTGGTGATGCCGGCCTCGACGTAGGGCACGAAGGCCGGGCACGCCGCGGAGGTGATCTGCAGGTCCGGCGCCGCGGCGAAGGTGTCCTCGTAGGCGCGGGAGCCGACCGTAGCGGAGGTGCCGATGACGCCGACGCGGCCGGTGCGGGTGGCGGAGACGGCCCGGCGGACCGCGGGCTGGATGACCTCGATGACGGGGATGCCGTAGCGGGCGGTGTAGCGTTCGCGGGCGTCGCGGAGCACGGCGGCGGAGGCGGAGTTGCAGGCGATGGTCAGGAGCTTGACCCCGGAGTCGACCAGTTCGTCCATGACGCCAAGGGCGTTGGCGCGGACCTCGGCGATCGGCAACGGGCCGTAGGGGCCGTGCGCGGTGTCGCCGACGTACAGGATGGACTCGTTGGGCAGCTGGTCGATGATGGAGCGTGCCACCGTGAGGCCGCCGACGCCGGAGTCGAAAACGCCGATGGGGCGTTCGGCCAGTGCCGAGGTCTCGGGGTCCGTGCTCGATGCTGAAGTCATGGTTCTACGAGAATAGGGCTTCGCCCCGGGCCGGACCATGACATTGTGTCGAGCAACTCGTGTGCAATGGATCACACGGCGGCGGCGGAACGGCGGGCGGTGCCGCGGTTCAACGCCAGGTGGCCGCCGAGGAATCCCGCGGCCGCGGCCACCGCATTACCGGCCAGGCCCAGCCGGACCCCGGCCGCGTGCCGGCCTCGCAGCCGGGCGATCAGCGAGCCCAGGAAGAGAAAGGTTGCGGCGTCGGTGCCGAGGGCGTGGACGGCGCCGATCCGGTGCTCCTCCCCCTCCGTCTCGGACCAGTCCGCGGCACCGGCAAACGCCGTCGGAACCGCCGCCGCGAGGCCCGCGGCGGTCAGCACCGTGGCCGCAGGCCGGGAGGCAGGACCGCCGGCTATATCCAGGATCGCGGCGCTGAGCCAGCAGCCCAGGGTGACGTCGGTGAGCATCGGGTGGACCGAGTGGCCGAGGGTTCCGCTGTGCAGCGGGGTGCGCCGCGCCCAGTCGATGACCGGCCCGTAGATCGCCTCCTGCGCGGCGCCGATCCGGCCGGCCGCGGCACTGCGGCCCAGGGCCCCGGTGAGGCGCTCCGGGAGGGAAAATTCGTCGCGGGAAAGTCCGTCCACGGCGGATCACGCTACGCCGCGGGCTGGGGGGGTGTACAGGGCCGGGCGGCCTAGGCCTCGAGGGAGGCCAGCATTGCCTGGACGAGGGATTCCTGCAGCCAGGTGGTGAAGTTGTAGACCAGGGCCAGATAGCTTTCGACGTCTTCGGCCTGGGACCAGTCCTGCATCCGGTGGACGTGTTCGGCGTCGGCGTCGTCGCGGATGTCGAGGCGCTCGGCGAGGACCAGGCGGACGTCGTTGAGCGCGGTGGACCAGTGCCGGGCGTCGGCGGGGGTCAGCACCAGTTCTTCCTTGTCGAGGCCCAGCGAGGCGGCTTTCAGGGCGCCGATCTTGCTCTCCCGCAGCGAGCGTTCCGTGTACCGGCGGAACTCCAGGGAGGCCTCGGCGTCGTTCTTGGAGACGTTGGGCAGCAGCCGGCGCAGGGCGCGGTCGGAGGGTTCACGCGCCTCCGTGTCCAACCCCACGAGGGCCGCGAGTGGATCCTCATTGGCGCGTTCGTGCGGCTCCAGCATGGAGATGACGTCGTCGAAGAGGCTGCGCAGCAGGTCGCGCTCGGCCGGTTCGAGGTAGCCGGTGATGCCCTTGAGGCCGTATTTGAATGCTTTAGCCACGTTTTCCCTTGCCCTTGCCCGATCCGTTGCCGGGGCCGCCGCTGGCCTTCTCCACGGTGGCCCACAGGCCGTAGCCGTGCATGGCCACCGCGTGCTGTTCGACCTGCTCCTTGCTGCCGTGCGCCACGATGGAGCGGCCCTTCTTGTGGACCTCCAGCATGAGCTTGGTGGCCTTGGCCTCGGAGTAGCCGAAGTAGCTGCGGAAAACGTAGCTGACGTAGCTCATCAGGTTCACGGGATCGTTCCAGATCACGAGGTTCCAGGGGATGTCCGGGGCCGTCAGGACGTCGGTGGACGTCGCCGTTCCGGTGTGGGTGCCGGCCTCGGTATCGGGGCCAAGCGCAACGCTGAGGGTCATTGGTCCATTCTATGGCGATGAAGGAGCCCGGCTGGAGCCGGTGGGTGGGCCCCCGACGGCGAGGGCCCCGCGTCGAAGCGGAGCGAGACGAGGGAGCCGGTGGGTGGGCCCCCGACGGCGAGGGCCCCGCGTCGAAGCGGAGCGAGACGAGGGAGCCGGTCGGGTGGGCCCCCGACGGCGAGGGCCCCGCGTCGAAGCGGAGCGAGACGAGGGAGCCGGTGGGGACTAGAGTAAATTTCGTGAGCACCTCCGCCGGCTGGGACCACCCCCGCACGTCCTTGTACACCGACCATTACGAGCTGACCATGCTTCAGGCCGCCCTGCACTCGGGCGCGGCCCACCGCAAGTCGGTGTTCGAGGCCTTCGCCCGCCGGCTGCCCGAGGGCCGCCGCTATGGCATCGTCGCCGGTACCGGCCGCCTGCTGGAGGGCATCGCGAACTTCCGCTTCGGCCCCGGGGAAATCGACTTCCTGCGCAGCACCGGCGTGGTCAACGAACAAACCCTGGAGTACCTCGCGGACTTCTCCTTCTCCGGCGACATCTGGGGCTATGCCGAGGGCGACGCGTACTTTCCCAACTCCCCCATCCTGATCGTCGAGTCGACCTTCGCCGAGGCCTGCGTCCTGGAAACCTACATCCTCTCGATCCTCAACCACGACTCCGCCATCGCCTCCGCTGCGTCCCGGATGATCACCGCTGCCGGCACCCGGCCGTGCGTGGAGATGGGCTCCCGCCGCACCCAGGAGGAATCCGCCGTCGCCGCCGCCCGCGCCGCCGTGATCGCCGGCTTCGCCAGCACCTCCAACCTGGAGGCCGGCCGCCGCTACGGCATCAAGACCGTCGGCACCGCGGCCCACTCCTTCACCCTGCTGCACGACACCGAACGGGACGCCTTCGAAGCCCAGCTGGCCTCCATGGGAGCGGGCACGGCGCTGCTGGTGGACACCTACGACGTCGAGGCCGCCGTGCGCACCGCCGTCGACCTCGCCGGGGACAAGCTCGGCGCCGTCCGGCTGGACTCCGGCGACCTGGTGGCCCAGGCCCAGTGGGTACGCCAGCTCCTCGATGACCTCGGCAACGTCAACACCCGCATCATCGTCACCTCCGACCTCGACGAGTTCGCCATCGCCGCCCTGCAGTCCGCCCCGGTGGATTCCTACGGCGTCGGCACCTCCCTGGTCACCGGATCCGGCGCGCCGACGGCAAGCCTGGTCTACAAGCTCGTCAGCCGCACCAACGACGACGGCGAGTTCGTCGCGGTCGCGAAGGCGGCGAAGAACAAGGCGAGCAAGGGCGGCCGCAAGTACGCGCTGCGCCGCCTCAACGACCGCGGCATCGCGACCCAGGAGATCGTCGGCATCGGCCACCGGCCCGAGGACGACGGCAACGACCGCCAGCTGCTGCAGCAGTTCATCAAGAACGGCGAGCTGCTTCCCGGCTGGACCGGTCCGGAGGGCGTGGTGCGGGCCCGCGACCGGCACGCCGCCTCCATGGCCGAACTGCCGCCCGTGGTCAACCGGCTGCAGCGCGGCGAACCGGCCATCCCCACCGTCTACGAGGAGGACTGAATGTCCCGCGCCCTGATCATTGTCGACGTACAAAACGACTTCTGCGAGGGCGGTTCCCTGGCCGTTGAGGGCGGGGCGGCACTGGCCGCGGAGATCAGCGAATACGTCGACGCCCACCACGGGCAGTTCGACCACGTCGTGGCCACCCAGGACTGGCACGTCGATCCAGGCGCGCACTTCTCGGACGCGCCCGACTTTGTTGAGAGCTGGCCGCGGCACTGCGTCGCCGGCACCCGCGGGGCGGAGCTGCACCCGGACCTGGACACCGAATACATCCAGGCGTATTTCCGCAAGGGCCAGTACACGGCCGCCTACTCCGGTTTCGAGGGCCTGCTGGCCCCGGACGACGCCGTACCCACCGGAGACCGGACGCCCGGCGCGCTGCCGGTGGCCGGCCCAGCCGGCGGCCAGGACGCGGACGAGGACGCGATCGGGCTGGACGACTGGCTGCAGAGCCACGACGTCGAAGAGGTTGTGGTCGTGGGGATCGCCGCCGACTACTGCGTTAAGGCCACGGCCCTGGACGCGGTCCAGGCCGGCTACACCGTCACCGTCCCGCGCAGCCTGACCGTGGGCATCGCCGACGACCTCGAGGACGCCTTCGCCGAGATGGAACTCGGCGGCGTGGAGCTGGACTGAGATCGCGGCCCCGGCGCCGCGCACAGTAGACTCGGAATCCTTGCCAGTAACGTCGGAACAGTAAATCCCGGAGTACATCATCATGAAGAAGACCCTGACCGTCCTGCTCGCTGCCGGGACCATCCTCGGAGCGGCCGCCTGCTCGGCCCCGAAGATGAGCACCGCCGAGACCTGCGACCGGATCAAGACGATCACCAGCTCCCCGTCCTCCAGCTCGGACAAGTTCGGCATGACCCGCCTGGCAAACCAGATCCGCCCGATCCAGGCCACCGCCTCCGAGGAACTGCAGGCACCGCTGCAGTCGATCGTTGATTACCTGGACGAGGCCGCCAAGAAGGACCCGGACCAGGGCAAGCTCGACGAGCTCAAGGGCAAGTACACCTCGGCCGGCCAGACCTTCTCCCAGGCCTGCGGCGGCGGCGCCCAGTCCGGCCAGCCGAACCAGTAGCCGCACCCCGAACGACACGAAAAAGGGACCGGATCACTCCGGTCCCTTTTTCGTGCCGTGGCTTCCGGGCGCACCGGGGGCCCCGGGCGCGCACCGGGCCCCGCGGTGCGTGCGGCTACTTCCGGCCGATGAACCAGTCCTGCAGCTTCCGCAGCCGGCTCTGCAGCTGTTCCTCATTGGCCTGGGCGACGGGCGGGCCGCCGCACACCGTGCGCAGCTTGGTGTGGATGACCCCGTGCGGAGTGCCGGTCCGGGCGGACCAGGCGGCGACGTTCTTGGCCAGTTCGGTGCGCAGATCCATCAGCATCCGGTGGTCCGGGACCGCCGGCACCGGCTCTGAGGCCGCCGCCTGGGGGGCCCGCTTGTTCTTGCGGCTGAGCTGTTCGTGCTGGCGCTGGCGCAGCAGCGTGCCCACCTGTTCGGCGTCGAGCAGGCCGGGAATGCCGAGGAAGTCCAGCTCGTCCTCGGAGCCGACCTCGCCGCCCGTGCCGAATTCGCCGCCGTCGAACAGCACCCGGTCGAAGGACGCTTGGGAATCCAGCGCCTCGAACTTGCCCTTCATCAGCGTGTCCGAGGCCTTCTCCTCACGGTTCGCCTCGTCCATCAGCGAATCCTCGGGGTTGAACAGCCCGTCCGCGTCTTCCCTCTCCGGACGGTCCAGGGCGTGGTCCCGCTCGGCCTCCATCGAGTTAGCCAGCGCCATCAGCTGCGGCACCGAGGGCAGGAACACCGACGCCGTTTCGCCGCGCTTGCGGGCACGCACGAAGCGGCCCACGGCCTGGGCGAAGAACAGCGGGGTGGAGGTCGACGTCGCGTACACGCCCACCGAGAGGCGCGGCACGTCGACGCCTTCGGAGACCATCCGCACCGCGACCATCCAGCGCTTCTCCCCGGCGGAGAACTCCTCGATCTTGGAGGAGGCCTTGGCGTCGTCGGAGAGGATCACGGTGGGTGACTCCCCCGTGATCCGCTTCAGCTGCCCGGCGTAGGCCCGGGCGTCCTCGTGGTCGGTGGCGATGACCAGGCCGCCGGCGTCGGGCACCGTGCGCCGGACCTCGCTCAGGCGCTTGTCCGCCCCGGCCAGCACGGCCGGGATCCATTCGCCCGCCGGGTTCAGCGCGGTGCGCCACGCCTGGGAGGTGATGTCCTTGGTGACGGCGGCTTCGCCGAGGGAGGCGGCCATCTCGTCGCCCGCGCTGGTGCGCCAGCGCATCTGGCCGGAGTAGGCCATGAACATCACCGGACGGACCACGTGGTCGCGCAGCGCCTTGCCGTAGCCGTAGGTGTAGTCGGCCTTGGAGCGGCGGATGCCGTCGCGGTCCTCCGCGTACTCGACGAACGGGATCGGGGAGGTGTCCGAGCGGAATGGGGTACCGGTCAGGGACAGCCGGCGCGCGGCCGGGTCGAAGGCCTCGCGGAGCCCGTCGCCCCAGGAGAGCGCCTCGCCGCCGTGGTGGATCTCATCCAGGATCACCAGGGTGCGGGCGGCCTCGGTCTTGGCCCGGTGCAGCATGGGCTTGCTGGCCACCTGCGCGTACGTGACGGCGACGCCGATGAAGCCGCGGCCGTGCTGGCCGTCGGCGTTCTTGAAGTTCGGGTCGATGGCGATGCCGACCTTCGCGGCGGCGTCGGCCCACTGGCGTTTGAGGTGGTCCGTGGGCGCCACGATGGTCACGCGGTTGACCACGCCCGAATCGATCAGCATGGAGGCCACCCGGAGGGCGAAGGTGGTCTTACCGGCCCCGGGGGTTGCGACGGCAAGGAAGTCCCGGGGGTTGGTGGCGAAATAGTTATCCAGCGCCTCCTGCTGCCAGGCTCGCAGTTTCGGCGCGGTTCCCCACGCGGCCCGCTCGGGATAGGCGGGCGGCAGCACGGGACCGCCGAACAGTGTTTCCGTCACTTAGCGGGCCTCCCGTCCATACGTGTCTGTTGGTTCGGGAAAAGCCCCACTAAGCACAAAAACACCAATCTTTTTCGGTTGAACCGGATGCCACGCCCTACTTGCCGGAGCCGCCGTCGTCACCGCCGGGGCGCAGCCCCTCGTAAACCTCTTTGCATTCGGGGCACACGGGGAACTTCTTCGGATCCCGTCCGGGGGTCCAGACCTTGCCGCAGAGGGCAATGACGGGTTCCCCGGAGAGGGCCGATTCCATGATCTTTTCCTTGCGGACGTAATGCGCGAAGCGCTCCCGGTCTCCCGGTTCCACTTCCTGGCGCAGTTCCTCACGCTCGATCGTCGCCGTCGACGTCCCGGCGCCGGAAAGCTCGCGCATCGGGTCGTTGTCGAGGTCGTTGTCCAGGGCGTTCTGGGGGGCCGTCGTCAGGGGTTCCGTCATGCTGGTCATGGCTTCCATCTTAGCCGCTGGCTAGAACGTCCGCCGGGGCATGGCCCGTTCGTACTGCGGCGGCCAGGCCAGCTCGTGGCCCAGTTCGAAGGCCGCGCGCAGCCACCAGTGCGGGTCGCGGAGCGCCGCGCGGGCGATCAGCACGCCGTCTGCCTGGCCGGTCGCCACGGCGTGTTCCGCCTGGCCGGCGGAGGTGAGCAATCCCACCGTGCCGGTTTTGACGCCGGCCTCGCGTCGGATCTTGGCGCTGAAGCCGGTCTGGTAGCCGGGACCCACCGGAATCGTCTGGTGCGCTACGGCGCCGCCGCTGGAGACGTCCACCAGGTCCACGCCGCGCTCGGAGGCGGCGCGGGCGAGCCGGACGGAAGCCTCGGCGTCGACGCCGCCCTCGGCCCAGTCCGAGGCGGAGATCCTCAGCAACAGCGGCATCGAGTCAGGAATGACCTCGCGCACCGCGTCCACCACGGCCAGCATGAGCCGGTTCCGGCCCGCCTCGTCGCCGCCCCATTCGTCGGTGCGGTCGTTGATCAGCGGGCTCTGGAACTGGTGGAGCAGGTAACCGTGCGCACCGTGGATTTCGATGGTGTCGAAGCCCACCTCCACTGCCCGCCGGGCGGAGGCAACGAAGTCGGCGATCACGCCCTCGATCTCGGCCCCGGTCATGGCCGAGGGCGGCGCGTAGCCGTCGAAGGCACCGGTGCCCGGGCCCACCGGGTCCCAGCCGCCCTCGGCGGCAGGGACGGTGCCGGTCTTGCCGGAGAACGGCCAGTAGCTGGAGGCCTTGCGGCCGGCGTGCGAGAGCTGGGTGCCGATCTTGGTCTCCGCGGTGCCGTGCCGGTGCACAAAGTCCACGATCCTGGTCCAGGACTCGGCCTGGGCGTCGTTGTAAAGGCCGGCGTCCCGCGGGCTGATCCGCCCGGCGGGGTTGACGGCGGCCGCCTCGGTGAGGATCAGGGCCGCTCCCCCGGTGGCGAACGATCCGAGGTGCATCAGGTGCCAGTCGGTGGGGACGCCCTCTGCGGTCTCGGGTTCGCAGCTGTACTGGCACATCGGCGAGACCCAGCCGCGGTGCTCGAGCCGCAGGGAGCGCAGGGTCAGCGGGCTGAAGAGTGCGGACGCCATTAGAACAGCACCCGGGCCAGGTTCTGGCGGGCCTTGGCCACGCGCTCGTCGGTGGCGCCGACGACGTCGAAGAGTTCCAGCAGGCGCACCCGGGCGGTCTCCCGCTCCGGTCCGAAGTTCCGGCCGATGAAGGCCACCACCCGGCCCAGGCCGTCCTCCACGTGCCCGCCGGCGACGTCGAGATCGGCGACGGCCAGCTGTGCGTCCAGGTTGTCCGGTTCCTCCGCGGCCTTGGCACGGACGGCGTCGGCGTCCTCGGTGGACAGGGCCTGCAGGCGTCCCATCAGCTCCACCTGGGCCAGGCCCACCTTGGCGTCGGCGTCGGCGGGCATCTCGGTGAGGGCCTGGCGGTACGCGGCGGCCGCACCGTCGAAGTCACCTGCCTCGATCGCGTCGAAGGCCTTCTGGTGCAACGGGGGCAGCGGCGGGGCCTCGGCCTCCGCGGCGGCCGGACCGCCGCCGATCCGGCCGGTGACGCCGTTGGCGGCGGCCACCTTGAGGAGTTCATCGAAGAGGCTGCGGACCTGCTGCTCGTCGGCGCCACCCTGGAAGAGCGGCACGGGCTGGCCCTTCACCACGGCGACGGCCGTGGGAACGGCCTGCACCTGGAACGCCTGGGCCAGTTGCGGGAAGGCCTCGATATCGGCGGCGCCGAGAACCAGGCGGCCCTCGTAACTGGTGACAATCTGCTCCAGGGCGTCCACCAGATCCCCGGACCCGGGTGAGTAGGAGGCCCACATGGCGATGACGACGGGCACCCGGGCGGAGAGGTCCACCAGGTCCTGGAAGTTGGCCTCGGTGACGTTGACGCGCAACGGGGCGGCGCCGCCGCCCGCTGGCTGCTGGGCGGATCCGGGCTGGGCGGCTCCGGCGTGCGTGGACCCCGGTCCGGCGGGCGGCGCGGGGCGTTGCTTCAGCGAGGAAAGATCGACGGCGCCCCGCAGGTTGATCGGGTTTGCGGCTGCGGGCGGGACCGGGCGGGATGCGGGCGAAGTCATGGAACCACTCTATCGACTCCGCCCGCGGCCGGGACTACTTGAAGCTCGCCCCGACCAGGCCGCGGGTGGCGGCCACCAGCTTCATCGGATCCTTGGACCCCGCCGGCGGCACGTAGACCGCCACGGACTCGGCGAAGTTCAGGACCATGCCGGTGCTGGTCTCCTTGCCGCCGGCCAGGGCCGCGGCGTCGTCCCCGATGGTCAGCTTGTCGCCGGAGTTCTTCGGCGTGCCGTCGAAACCGAAGTTGAGCCGGCCCAGGACCAGGGCCCCGCCGTCGGCGGTGCGGAACACCACGGTGTCCTCGGGAACGGCCTTGTGGGTGAAGGCAAAGTTTCCGTTGGCACCGGACTTCACCACGTCGGCCTGGTAGGCCAGGGTGTCGGCGATGTACGGCGAGGACTGGCCCTCGGCGAGCTTGTCCTTGAAGGCCGAGTCGGCGTTGGTCAGGCGGTCGCCCAGGCCAGCGAGGGCCTCCTGGCCGCTGTAGAGCAGGCCGGACTTGTCGTCGGCGCCCAGCGTCTCCGTGCCGCCGCGGTTGATCGCGGGGAAGGTGGTTCCCGGCTGCAGCGGCGTGGCACCCACCAGCTTGTAGTTCTCGCGCGGGGACGCCTGGACCAGCGTCAGCAGCTGCGGGACCACGTTGCCGTCGCCCTGGGTGACTGCCATGACGGAGCGGGGCCAGTCTCGCTTGGAGCTCACCACGGTGGTCAGCAGCTTGGTGGCGCGCACGGGCATCCGGGATTCGTAGCTGCCCACCTGCGAGCGGATTTTGTAGTTCTGCGTGCGGACCTCGAGTTCGGTCCCGCCGACGCGCGGGGCGAGCTTGGCCGCGTCCTTGGCGGCGTCACCGGCGTCCGTGGCCGCGGAGACCTGTTCCAGGATCCGGCGGAACTGGGCATCCAGCAGGATCGGGGTCCCGCCGGCGGAGGGGGCGGCCGTGCCGGTGCTTCCGCTCGGGGCGGGCGACGGCGACTGGCTGGCCTGGGCGGCAACGCCCGTGCCGGCGACTGCGGTGGCGGTCAGCAGGGCCACGGCCGCACCCGCGGCGCGGCGGCGCGTGGACAGGGTTGCGGCCCGGGGGGCCTGTCCGGTGTCCCCGTCGGCCGGGGTGGAGCCGGCCTCGCGGGCCTTGGCCCGGTCGGCGGCGCGGGCCCGGGCCCGGCGTGCGAAGGCGCTGCCGGCGGTGGCCTCCTTGGCCTCGACATCGCCGGAGCCGGAGTTATCGGAGCCGCCATCGCCGGAACCGCCGTCGCCCGGGGTGCCGGAGCGCGGCGCGCCCTGCCTGGGCTTCAGCACCAGCAGCGCGACGCCGCCGACTACCAGCAGCCCGCCGATAACCATCAGCGGGATGGCCCACGGCGTGGAGGTGTCATTGGGGAAGGTCATCGAAATGTCCGAGGGGGCGGCCTTGGTGCCGTCGGTGGCCAGCAGCAGCGACCAGTCGCCGTCGGCCGGCGGAGTCCACGAGTAGTCCAGCTCGCCGTTGGCGTTCTCGGTGGAGACCCAGAGGTCCGAACCGGCGGGCGACGGCGCGGTGGCCTCGCCGTCGGCGTGCTCGACGGTCAGGGACTTGCGGTCCTCGGAGAGCCCGGAAATGGTGTTGTGGGCCGTCTTGCCCACCCAGGCGTTGACGTCGTCGGGGCGGCCGGAGGCCAGCAGGAAGTTGCCTTCACCCTTGACGTGGATCTTGACCGTGCCGCCGTGCAGGGTGCGCAGCTTCTGGTCGACCACCGTCAGCGGCGCGGCGGTGCCGTTGGCCGGGACGCTGGCCGTCACCGTCGCCGGCGGAGCCCAGATTGTCTTCTGCCCGATCCCCGCCAGCAGTGTCAGGAGGCCGAGCAGCACAAGTGCAACTGCAGTCTTGAAACGCAAAATATTACCTATCATCAGCGGACACGTAGTTTTAAGAGTAACCGTTTTGTTACCTCCGAGTCAGATCGGGCGGCTTGTCAAGCCCCTTTTCCGAACCGTCCCGGCCCGTCGATCCGCCCGGTAGCAAGGCTGCTGATAGTGTTTGCGGTGATCGTCACACCGGCCCCGCAGCCGCGGAATTCCGGGGAAAATTGAGAGAAAAAGGCTTGCAGCGCAGTGACTGACCCCACGGATTCGTCCCCCTCAGGACAGGCAGCTCCCCCGGAATCCGTCGCGCGGCCTGCCCAGGCTCCGGCCGGGTTCCTGGCCGCGATGGCCCGCCGCCTGCGGCAGCCCCTGCCGGGCGCCCAGCCCCGGCTGCGCTTCGAGATGCCTCCGGAGCACCTGGACGACGCCGACGCCGATCTTGAGGACACCGAGGAGACCCGCTTCGGCCGTCCCGGGCCGCGGATTTCCGCGCAGCATCCGCTCTACGTCGGGTTCATGGGGACCGTGGGCGTCGGTGTGGCCTTGCTGGTCTACTGGATCGGCTCCAACATCACCCAACTGCTGCTCTGGATCCTGACCGCGCTCTTCATCGCTCTCGGGCTCGATCCCGTGGTGCGCTGGCTGGAGAAGCGCAAGGTGCCCCGGCCGGCCGGCATCCTGGTCTCGGTGGCCGTCCTGGCCCTTGCCGTCGCCGGGTTCTTCGCCACCCTGATCCCGACCATCGTGGCCCAGGTGACCCAGATCGTCCAGGAGGCCCCCAAGTGGATCCAGGACTTCATCGACTCGGACTTCTTCCGCAGCCTGGACAGCCAGTTCGGCGTCCGGGACCGGATCACGCAGGAGCTCGAGAAGTTCGTCAACAACCCGGACGCGATGGGCGGCATCTTCGGCGGCGTGGTGGGCGTCGGCTCCACCATCGCCAACGGCCTCTTCGGCGCCCTGATCGTCCTGGTGCTGAGCCTGTACTTCCTCTCCGCGATGCCCTCGATGAAGCTGTGGGGCTACCGCCTGGCTCCGCGCTCCCGCCGGCCGCGCGTGGAGGCCCTGTCCGAGGAGATCACCGGCTCGGTCGGCAACTACGTCATCGGCCAAGTCTGCGTGGCACTGCTCAACGCGCTCTTCGCCTTCATCGTGATGACCATCGTGGGCGTGCCGTTCGCGGTGCTGCTCGCCTTCGTCGTGGCGCTGCTAGCCTTCATTCCCCTGGTCGGCGGCATGATCGCCGGCATCCTGGTCACCCTGATCGCTCTGACCGCCGGCTGGCAGACCGCCGTCGTCTTCGCGATCTGCTACTTCGCCTACCTGCAGTTCGAGGCCTACTTCGTCTCGCCGCGCATCATGCAGAAGGCCGTGGCGGTGCCCGGCGCGGTGGCGGTCATCTCGGTGATCGCCGGCGGCAGCCTGCTGGGTGTGCTCGGCGCGCTGATCGCGATCCCGACGGCCGCGGCCATCATGCTCCTGGTCAAGGAAATCTTCATCGTCCGCCAGGACAAGCACTAAACCCCGGCAAGCACTAACCCCGGCAGGCGCTCACCGCTCAGGCGTGCGCCGTGGCCACCGGGCCGTCCCACTCCTCGGGGAGCGGCTGAGCCGTCCCCGGCAGGACCTCGGCGACGATCTCGTTCAGCACCCGTCCGGCGTACTTCTCCCCCACCCAGAGGTGCTTGGCGCCGTCGACGCCGACGACGTCGGCCTGGGGCACCAGGGCGAAGCGTTCGGCCGCGGCGGCAGGCTGCAGGTAGTCGTCGTGTTCGGGGACCAAGACCTTGAGCGGCTTGCCCGCGGCAGCCCATTCCTTGAGGTGCACGTCCGTGGCGCGGTGCAGCGGGGGCGAGAGCAGGATGGCGCCCTCGATCTCTCCGGCTACGGGATCCACCGCGCCGTACATGAGCGCCAGCTCGGTGCCAAAGGACCAGCCCACCAGCCAGCGGTTCGGCAGGCCACGGTCCACCGCGAACCGCACCGCTGCCTCGACGTCCATCCGTTCGCCGATGCCCTCCTCGAAGCTGCCGCCGCTGGTTCCCCGGGGCGAGGACGTGCCTCGGGTGTTGAAGCGCAGCACGGCGACGCCGGCCAGGGCCGGCAGCCGGTAGGAGGCCTTGCGGTAGACGTGCGAATCCATAAAGCCGCCGTGCGTGGGCAGCGGATGCAAAGTGATCAGGGTGGCCCGGACCTCGCCGGACTCCGGCAGCGCGAGTTCGCCCACCAGCAGGTGGCCGTCCGCGGTGCGCAGCTCGATGTTCTCCCGCCGTGCCGGCAGCACCGTGGCGGCCCGGATGGGGGTCGGGGCGGCGGGCTGGGTGAAGTCGTACGAGGCCGGGTCGAAAGTCATGCCCTCCAGCTTAGCGAAGCTGCGGGCGGCACCCGCGGGAGCAGTGAGCGCCTAGCGGTACCGGTACGTGCGCGAGGTCCAGCAGTTGGTGTGCCAGTGGCGCCGTTCGGCCAGCCCGGCGGCGGCACCGAAGAGATGGTCCTCGGACCAGACCACCAGGTGCGCGGTTCCGGGCGGGACGGCATGCAGACATCCAGGGCAGACATAGGTCTTGCCGGCGCGGCTGGCCGAGATGGACCGGACCATCCATTCACCGTCCGGGGCGCTTTCCCGGCGGGCAATCCCGGTCCGGGCGCGTTCCAGGTCCAGCTCGGGCACCGGCCCGCCGTGCTTGCCGGGCTGCCGGGCGCCCCCGTTGCCCGGGGCGGGGCGGCGGGGGCGGTTGGAACGGGGCATGGTCCCATTCTGCCCCAGCGGGTCCCCTGACGGTGTCCACGCCGCGGCGCCTCCCCGCTGCCGGTAGTGTTGACCGGGTGCGTTTAGTGATAGCCCGTTGCTCCGTTGATTATGTCGGCCGGCTCAAGGCCCACCTCCCCCTCGCCACCCGCCTGCTGGTGGTCAAGGCGGACGGCTCCGTGCTGGTCCATTCCGACGGCGGTTCCTACAAGCCGCTGAACTGGATGAGCCCGCCCGCCCGGCTCCGGGTGTCCACCCCGGACGAGGTCGACGTCGAGGTCGGCGTGATCGAGCAGTGGACCGTGCAGTCCACCAAGACCGACGACCGGCTGATCATCAACATCCACGAACAGCTCCATGACACCTCGCACGACCTTGGCCAGGACCCTGGACTGATCAAGGACGGCGTGGAGGCGGACCTGCAGCGCCTGCTGGCTGACCAGATCGAGACCCTGGGCGAGGGATTTTCGCTGATCCGCCGCGAGTACTTCACCGCGATCGGGCCGGTGGACATCCTGGCCCGCGACGCGAACGGCGGCACCGTCGCCATCGAGTTGAAGCGCCGGGGCGACATCGACGGCGTCGAACAGCTGACCCGCTACCTCGAACTGCTCAACCGCGACCCGCTCCTGGCTCCCGTTCGCGGTATCTTTGCCGCCCAGCAGATCAAGCCGCAGGCAAGGGTCCTCGCCACCGACCGCGGCATTGATTGCGTAACGCTGGACTATGACGCGATGCGCGGTGTGGACGACAGCGAATCCCGCCTCTTCTAAGCGCGGCAATTGCACCCCAATCACGCGCCAATTGGTTCACCAGCTTGTTACATAAAATTTGTGGATTTATCAGCCGCGCCCGTTGACCTGACTGTGGGGGCATGAAATTCTTAGAACAGTCTTTGTGTAGGTGTTTTTCATGCTCGCAAGACATGTTGCGAGCGTGAAGCTCCTGACGCCGAAACCCGGAGTCCCGGGCGGATGCCAAGGTTCTTCCCGCGGAGTGACTAAGCCCGGCGTAAGGTGCGCCGGACTTTCTCAAGTTCGACAATGAGGAGAATTAAATGGCTCAGGGAACCGTCAAGTGGTTTAACGCTGAAAAGGGCTTCGGCTTCATTACCCCGGATGACTCCGACGGCGACGTCTTCGTCCACTACTCCGAAATCCAGACCGGCGGGTTCAAGACCCTCGATGAGAACCAGCGCGTTCAGTTCGAAATCGGCCAGGGCGCCAAGGGCCCGCAGGCCACCGGCGTCACGGTCGTCTAATGAGGTCTTCAGGAATGCGCTAGAAGCATTCCCGGCTAAAGAAAATGATCCCCGGCTTTTGCCGGGGATCATTTTTTTGCGTTCCGCCGTCCCCGCTAGCGCACGAGCGTCCGCAGCAGCCGGGCGCTCTGGCGCACGGACAGGTCGGGCAGGTAGGCCCGGCTGAGCGCCCGGCCTATGGCCGGAAGCTGCAGCGGGTCCTGGTAGTACAGGTAGAGCGTGCGGTACTCCGGCTTGAAGCGGGACTTGAACGTCGCCAGCGAGCGGAAGCCGTAGACCGGTTCAAGCGCCCGGCCCACCACGTCCAGGATCCCGGCCAGGCCCTCGCCGCCGGCACCGTCGGAGTCGTCGTCGCGGGCCTCGTCGCGGGATTCGTCGCGCGCCAGCGGCGATCCGGAGAGGGAAATGACGTCCACCGAGTCGCGCAGTTCCGTCACCGCCGAGGCGATCAGGAACTCCATCACCCCCGGGAAGGCGTCGCCGCGGCGCCGCATGAAGTCCAGGGTCCAGCTGACCAGCGCACCGCCGTCGTACACGGGGAGCCAGCTGGTGACGCCCTGCACCCGGCCCTCGGCGTCCACGGCCAGGCAGCACAGCACCTCGTCGTCCATCAGCTCGTCCAGGCCGCCCAGGGTGAAGCCCATCTCGGGAACGGACTTCCGGGCCGCCCATTCCTCCGAGACCTCGCTGAGCTGCGCGCGCAGCGCCGGCGAGAAGTCGCGGTAACGGCCCCAGACGGCGTGCACTCCGGTCTTGGCCGCGCGGTTCATCGCCGTGCGGACGTTCTGCCACTCCTTGCCCTTGAAGGTCAGCTCCTGCAGGCCCAGGCGCGTCTCCTGGGCAACGGCCAGCCTCCGGAAGCCGCGGGCCTGCAGCAGCGGCCAGATTTCATCCGTGCAGGAGTAGAAGCACGGAATCAGGGCATTGTCCGCGCAGAAGTCCAGGAACCCTTCGGCGGTATCCAGCCGGTTCGCCGCGGGTCCAAGCGGTCCGCCGAGGGTCAGCGCCACGTTGTTGTGCTGCTGATACGCCACCGCACCGCGGGCGGCCTGGTTGAACCAGAACTTGTTCGGCTCCCAGAGCGCCATCCAGGAGAGCGAGTCGCCGCCCTGGTGCACCAGCCGGCGTGCCACCTCCCGGTCGCCGTGGCCGGCGTCGGTGCCGTGCGCCCGGCGCAGCAGCACCAGCCAAACCCCGGCCAGCGCCACCACCCAGAAGGCGATGCCGGAGTAGGCGAAGAGGAAGGCCTCCACGGGATTCCGGTCCTGGAAGACCCGGTTGTAGGTCCCCGGGATGGGCAACGGCAGGTACTGCCGCGCCAGCTCGGCCGCCAGGCCCAGCCAACCGCCGTCGCGCTCCAGTCCCCCGGCGGCGAACCAGGCGCCGGTGTACGCGCCGGCCAGGACCAGGAAGGTCCCGCCCACGGTCAGGGCCAGGGTCCGCCGGGCCCGCCGGGTGGTCTCGACCCGGAAGAGCCGGCGGTTGGCGAACAGCAGCAGCACCAGCGCCAGGGGCACCGCCGCGAGCGGCAGGATGTGCACGAAGCCCGAGCCCATGATGGCAGTGTGTGGCCGGTTGGGGTAATGCGGGATGCGGGCGAACAGGGCCAGGTAGACCGCGGCCAGCGCCGTCACGCCCAGCTGGACCAGGATGGCGATCCGCAGCGCCAGCTGCCGTCCGTGCCGCATGCCATCGGCGCAGATCAGCAGGAGGACCACCGGCACCACGGCCAGGGCCAGGCCCAGTGGCCCGGCGAAGCCCAGCCGGCCCGCCTCCAGGCACGAGGCATCCACGGCGCCGCCGCAGTTCTGCTCCAGCTGGTTCAGCGTGGGCAGCGGGTTGAGCACGACGTCGCGCAGCAAGGCCAGCGGACCGTTCGCGGTCCGCACCACCGCGGTGAGGATGGGCCCGACGGCGAAGATCGCCACGGTGAGCGAGAGCAGGTTCCGGGTCTCGCGCCCGGTGGATCGGTGCCGCTGCAGGGTGCCCTTGTCCCCCTGCAGCCACCACCCGGCCAGCAAGCCGACCACGGCACCGGAGAGGCCCACCACCGTCTCGGGGTGGCCCACGTAGAGCACCAGCAGCAGGGCCACCGAGAGCACCGCGGTCCGCAGCCGGCGCTGCCACAGGGTGGGCAGCAGCCCGCAGGCGGCCAGGGCCACGGCGAGGATTGCCGCGTAGGGTCCTATCAGCGGGGCATCGACCATCAGGCCCAGCCAGCCATCCCCGGCGTAGCGCGCCAGCTGGGTGACCAGCAGGAACAGGGACACCGCGGCGAACTGGCCGGCGAGGAAGAACGCGACCGTGCGGAGCGAGCCCACCCGCCGCTCGGCCACGCCCATCAGGCCAAGGATCATCAGCGACGCCGCGAGGTACGCCAGCGGGTTGGTGGCGAAGAACAGCGAGGTGAACATCGTCCACCAGTGCCCGGCCTGCAGCCCCTGGACGCTGACGGACGCGAAGTCCAGCAGCGCTTCCGGCGGGCCGGCGAGGAAGCTGCCGGTGGCCGCTCCGGCAAAGAGGAAGAGCGCCAGGACCGACAGGGTGACGGGGAGCTGACGGGCCTGCCGGAGGATGCCGCGCAGCCCGCTCATTGCTTGATCCCCCACCGCTGCGCGAGGAAGTCCAGGCCGCCGGGCATGCCGCGCGACGCCGCTTCCCAGGAGTGCCCGGCGTTGGCGATCCGGTGGTCCTCCACGGTGAAGCCGGCCTTCCGTGCGGCCCCGGCGAGCAGGGCCATGTACTCGATGAACTCGGGGTCGCGTTCGCCGGCGCCGAAATACACGGCGTTGCCCTCGTACCGGCGTTCCTGCATCAGGCGCAGCGGGGTCTGTGCCTCGAAGGCCGCGGTGTCGCCGCCGAAGGAGGCGTCGATGGTCTTGCGGCGCTCCTTGGCCAGGGACGGCTCCTTTTCGCTGGAGAACGCCAGGGCGGCGCTGTACACCTCGGGGTGGCGGGTCACCATCTCCATGGCACAGGTGGCGCCGAAGGAGAATCCGCCGGCGGCCCACTGGTGCGGGTCGGCGTCGACGTCGAGGGTGGCCCGGATCCAGTCAGGCACGTCGCGGGAGAGGAAGGTGTCGGCCTTGGCGATGCGGCTGTCCATGCAGAGCGTGTTGCCGGAGGCGGACCCATTGGGGTCCACCACCACCGCGATCGGGGCCACCCCGCCGTGGTCCGCGGCGAAGCGGTCCATGCGGCTGCGCAGGGCGCCGCCGGTCAGCCAGTCGGCCGGGGCCCCGGGCTGGCCGGAGAAGAGGACCAGGACGGGTAGCGCGGGCCGGGGTGTGGCACTGTACGCCGGCGGGAAGTAGATGTAGGCGTCGCGGCTCTGGAAGCCGGACGCCGTGCCGGGAATGGTGGCCTTGCGGACCGTGCCGTCCGGCGGCAGGCCGTTCGGGGCCGTCCACTCGGCCAACGGAACCGCGGCGGCTCCCCCGGGCTGCCTGCGCAACGCGTCCTCCAGCACCGGAATGCGCGCGACGGCGGTGCCGGTCAGGTCGCTCACGGTGTGGTTGAGGCCGAAGTAGGAGTTGATCTGGACGGCGGAGAGCAGCAGCACGCCCAGCAGGGCGGCCGTGGCCACCGCGGTGGCGCGGATCCGGTGCACCACCGGCAGGACGGGTCCGGGGATGGCCGCCAGGAACGGCCGGCGGCCCCAGATGCCGTGCAGCCGGAGCAGCCAGAACAGCAGGGCCGCGACGCCGGGAACACTCCAGGCGAGTGTCTCCCAGGGCAGTTCCTCGGGGAAGACGGACAGGACGTAGATCAGGAGGAGATGGACTCCGGCGACCAGCCCGGCGCCCAGCAGCAGGGCGGAGCCGACGACCACCGCCGTCGCTCCCGGGGTATGCCGGCGGCCGCTCTTCCACAGCAGGTAGGCGGCACCGGCGGCCGCGGCAGCCCAGGCAACCCAGAGCACCGGCCCGTCCACCAGCCGGATGTCTTCGACGAAGTCCAAGGCGGTTAGCGCCAGGTGCCGACGCCGATGACGGGGCCGGCCTCAAGCCAGGAAGAGAGCCCCGTGTACGCGTCGAAGCGCATGGCCAGCAGGACGTCCCGGCCCTCGTAGCGCAGTTCAACGATGACGGACTCCGGCTGCACCTTCACCAGTTCGGTTTCGGTGGGCGGACGCCGGCCGATCAGCTCCAGCGAGCTGCGGCGGAAGGTGTATTTCGGACGGACGCTCAGGGAGGCAAGACGGAACCACTCGAGGTCGTTGTCCTGATAACGACAAACCCCCATCTGCCAGCTGTTTCCAGCTACGCAAATGGAGGCGTCCACCGTGCCCAGGGCGCGCCGCAGATTAATGCGGCGCACCCCGGAGAGGCACAGTGCAAAGACCAGCAACGCAAACGCCGTTGCCAGGATGATGAACGGAAGACCAGTATCGTCCATCAAGGTAGGGCTAGCGGATCCCCGCAGTAGCCGAATCACCCATCTGGGCGTTGTCGGCCACGATCACCACGCGGTTGTTGTCGACGGAGAAGAATCCGCCGTCAACGTCCACTGCGATGCGGTCACCGGAAACAGGCTCGATGGCCAGTTCACCTTCGGCCAGAATCGCCAGCAGGGGCGAGTGGCCGGGCAGGATTCCGATTTCACCATCGCTGGTGCGGGCCTTGACCATCTTGGCCGCTCCGGACCACACGAAGTGGTCCGCTGCGACAATCTCAACCTCAAGCTCAGCCATATTACTTGGTCTGTTCCTGGATCTTGGCCCACTGGCGCTCGACGTCATCCAGGCCGCCGACGTTGAAGAACGCCTGCTCTGCGATGTGGTCCAGCTCGCCGTCGCAAATCGCCGCGAAGCCTTCCACGGTGTCCTTGATGGACACGGTGGAGCCCTCGACGCCGGTGAACTGCTTGGCGGTGTAGGTGTTCTGCGAGAGGAACTGCTGGATACGGCGTGCACGCGACACGACGATCTTGTCCTCTTCGGAGAGTTCATCGACACCGAGGATGGCGATGATGTCCTGGAGTTCCTTGTTCTTCTGCAGGATCTGCTTCACGCGGACGGCCGTGTTGTAGTGGTCGTTGCCGATGTACTGCGGATCCAGGATGCGCGAGGTCGACGTCAGCGGGTCAACGGCCGGGTACAGACCACGGGAAGCGATTTCACGGGAGAGTTCCGTGGTCGCGTCGAGGTGTGCGAAGGTCGTTGCCGGAGCCGGGTCGGTGTAGTCATCCGCGGGAACGTAGATGGCCTGCATCGAGGTGATGGAGTGGCCCTTGGTCGAGGTGATGCGCTCCTGCAGGAGACCCATCTCATCGGCCAGGTTGGGCTGGTAGCCCACGGCGGACGGCATGCGGCCGAGAAGGGTGGAAACCTCGGAGCCTGCCTGGGTGAAGCGGAAGATGTTGTCGATGAAGAGCAGCACGTCCTGGTTCTGCACATCGCGGAAGTACTCCGCCATGGTCAGGGCGGAAAGGGCCACGCGCAGACGCGTTCCCGGCGGCTCATCCATCTGGCCGAACACAAGGGCGGTGTCCTTGAGGACGCCTGCCTCTTCCATTTCGACCCAGAGGTCGTTGCCTTCACGGGTGCGCTCACCCACACCGGCGAACACCGAGGTACCGCCGAAGTTGCGGGCAACACGGGTGATCATTTCCTGGATCAGCACGGTCTTGCCGACGCCGGCGCCGCCGAACAGGCCGATCTTGCCACCCTTGATGTACGGGGTGAGGAGGTCGATAACCTTGATGCCGGTCTCGAGCATCTCGGTGGAGCCCTCAAGGGTCGCGAAGGCGGGGGCCTTGCGGTGGATCGGCCAGCGCTCGGAGACCTGCAGTTCGGACTCCGCGACGTCCAGGGGCTGGCCCAGGACGTTGAAGATGTGGCCCTTGACGCCGTCGCCGACGGGCACGGAGATCGGGGCACCGGTGTCGACCACGGTGGTGCCGCGGACCAGGCCGTCGGTCGCCTGCAGCGAGATGGCGCGGATGAGGTTGTCGCCGAGGTGCAGCGCAACTTCGAAGGTGATGGTCTTGGTCTCACCGTTGAGAGAAATCTCGGTGGTGAGAGCGTTGTAAATCGAGGGGATTGCGTCAGCCGGGAATTCGACGTCGACAACCGGGCCAATAACACGTGCAATACGGCCGGTGGCACCGGACGTCGCGGCTACGTGTTCGGTAGCAGTGGCAGTCATCTCTCTCACTTCACTCAGTAGATGGCGTGGGCGGTTAAGTTCGTTCTGTGGTGCAGGTACAGCTGGGCCCGTGACGGGCAGGCTAGGACGCGTTCAGTGCGTCGGCGCCTGCCACGATCTCGGAAAGCTCCTGCGTAATTTCAGCCTGGCGGGCAGTGTTGCGCAGACGCGTGTACTTCTTGATGAGTTCCGTGGCGTTGTCGCCGGCGGACTTCATCGCGCGCTGGCGGGCTGCGAGCTCGGAAGCTGCGGCCTGCAACATGGCGGCGAAGATGCGTGACTCGATGTAGCGCGGCAGCAGGGCATCGAGGACCTGCTCCGTCTCCGGTTCGAATTCGTAGAGCGGCAGCAGCTCCGACTCGGAGGCAGCCTGTTCCTCGACGACCTCCAGCGGGAGCAGACGGATAACCGTCGGTTCCTGCGTCACCATGGACTTGAACCGCGTGTAGACGACGTGGATCTCGTCCACACCGCCCTCTTCGTAGACCTCGGCGAAGTCGGCCAGGAGGGCCTCGCCCACCTCGCGTGCGGTCTCGAACTGCGGAGCGTCCGTGTTGCCGGTCCAGACCCGCTCGTACGGACGGTTCCGGAAGTCGAAGTACGCCTGGGCCTTGCGGCCCATCAGGTACATCTTGACTTCCTTGCCCTCCTCGTGGAGCAGCTCGACGAGGCCTTCGGCCTGCTTGAGCACGGTCGCGGAGTAGGACCCGGCGAGGCCGCGGTCGGAGGTGACGACCAGCACGGCGGCACGGCGGATCTGCTCCGGCTCGGTCACCAGCGGGTGGTCGATTTCGCTCTGGCTTGCGACAGCAGAAACGGCACGCGTAATCGCGTTTGCGTAAGGCAGTGAAGCCGCTACGCGTGCGCGGGCCTTGCCGATGCGCGAGGTAGCGATCAGTTCCATCGCCTTGAAGATCTTGCGCATCGACGTCGTCGAGCTGATCTTCTGGCGGTAGACCCGAATCTGGGCTCCCATACTTATCCTTTCCTAAGCTTCCGTTGGGCCGGGACTGCCGGACCCTCGAGGGATCCGGCAGTCCCGGCCTACGGAACTAGCGCTTCTGCTTGACGATTTTTTCCTGGTCGACCTGGTCTTCATCGATCGGGGCGTACTCCTCGTGCCCCGCACCGACCAGCAGGCTGTCGCCCTCGCCGAAGAAGCCCTTCTTGAAGTCCACGATCGCGGTCTTCAGTGCTTCTGCGGTGTCGTCGCTCATCACGTTGGTCTGCGCCAGCGTGGTCAGGATGGAGGACTTGTGCTTGAGGTGCTCCAGGAACTCGGTCTCGAAGCGGTTGATGTCCTCAACCGGAACGTCGTCGAGGTAGCCGTTGGTGCCGGCCCAGATGGAAACGACCTGGTCCTCAACCGGGAACGGCGAGTACTGGCCCTGCTTCAGCAGTTCCATCAGGCGTGCGCCACGGGTCAGCTGCTGGCGCGAAGCCGCATCCAGGTCCGAGGCGAACATGGCGAAGGCCTGCATGTCGCGGTACTGGGCCAGTTCCAGCTTCAAGGTACCGGAGACCTTCTTCATGGACTTGACCTGGGCGGCGCCACCGACGCGGGACACGGAGACACCGACGTCGACGGCGGGACGCTGGTTGGCGTTGAAGAGGTCCGACTGCAGGAAGATCTGGCCGTCGGTGATCGAGATGACGTTGGTCGGGATGTAGGCGGACACGTCGTTCGCCTTGGTCTCGATCAGCGGCAGACCGGTCATGGAACCTGCACCGAGCTCGTCGGAGAGCTTTGCACAACGCTCCAGCAGACGGGAGTGCAAGTAGAAGACGTCGCCCGGGTAGGCTTCGCGTCCCGGCGGGCGGCGCAGCAGCAGCGACACGGCGCGGTAGGCTTCGGCCTGCTTGGACAGGTCATCGAACACGATGAGGACGTGCTTGCCGCCGTACATCCAGTGCTGGCCGATGGCCGAACCGGCGTACGGTGCCAGGTACTTGAAGCCGGCCGGGTCGGATGCCGGGGACGCCACGATGGTGGTGTACTCCAGCGCGCCGTTATCCTCAAGGGTCTGGCGGACCGCCGCGATGGTGGATGCCTTCTGGCCGATGGCGACGTAGATGCAGCGGACCTGCTTGTTCACATCGCCGGAAGCCCAGTTGGCCTTCTGGTTGATGATGGTGTCGATCGCGATGGCGGACTTGCCGGTCTGGCGGTCACCAATGATCAGCTGACGCTGGCCGCGGCCGATCGGGATCATCGCGTCGATGGCCTTCAGGCCGGTCTGCATCGGCTCGTGGACCGACTTGCGCTGGGTCACGCCCGGGGCCTGGAGTTCCAGGGCACGGGTGGTCTCGGCCTTGATCTCGCCGAGGTCGTCAATCGGCTGGCCCAGCGGGTCAACCACGCGGCCGAGGAAGGCGTCGCCCACGGGTACGGACAGAACCTGTCCGGTGCGGTGCACTTCCTGGCCTTCTTCGATGCCCTTGAAGTCACCGAGGACGATGACGCCGATCTCGCGGACGTCGAGGTTCTGGGCGAGGCCCAGCGTGCCGTCTTCGAAGCGAAGCAGCTCGTTCGCCATGACCGAGGGGAGGCCCTCAACACGGGCGATGCCGTCACCTGCGGTCGTTACACGGCCAACCTCTACGCGCTCTGCGTTACCGGGTTCGTAGGACGCCGCGAACTCGTTCAACGCATTACGGACGTCGTCGGCGTTGATGGTCAAATCGGCCATCTGCAGTCCCTGCTCTCCTGTTTTCGTGATCATCGTTGCTCACGATGACCGGGGTTTCTTGTCGGTAAGTTGTGCTTGTCCGGCTGACTAGGCAAGCTGTCGCTGGAGCTGGCCCAGGCGGGCGAGGACCGAAGCGTCAACCACTTCGTCGCCTACCTGGATCCGGATTCCACCGATCAGTGCCGGGTCAATGTTCATGTTGAGCTTCAGCTCGCGGCCGTAGAGGGCGTTGAGCGCCGTCTGCAGCCGGCCGGTCTGGGCCTCCGTCAGCGGACGGGTGACGCTGACCGTGGCAATCCAGCGCTGCTGGCGCTTGGCTGCAAGCTCCGCAAAACGGCTGACGAGCCGGGTGACCTTGAGTCCTCGGGGCTGCGCGACGGCCTGGCCGATGAGGACCTTGGCCTCCTCGCTGGCACCGGGGACGAGCTTGGCGGCAAGGGCAGCCTTGGCTGCCTGGCTCGCCTGCGGCTCGGACAAGGCACGCTGAACCTCGTGGCTGGCGTCGACGGCCTGGTTGAAGCTGAAGAGGTCGTTCTCCAGCTCCTCCAGTCCGCTGAGGCCCGAGGCAGAGACTGCCGACTTGTTTTCAGCAACGGCAATGACCACCGTGGCGGCCAGGGTCTCGAGTGCATCGCCGATGTCGCGGGCCGATGCCCAGCGTGAGCCGGCCAGTCCGCTCGCGATCTGCACGGCGTCAGCGGAGACTTTTCCGCTGAACAGCTGCGTGACCAGCGCCGACTTCTCGCTGCCGGTGCGGGACGGGTCGGTCAGGGCGCGGCGCAGGCCAGCGGAGCTGTCCACCGTTCCCAGGATTCCGAAGAGTTCCTTAGCCAACTGCAGCGACGCGTTGGGAAGCGTGGGCTCCAACGCGGCGAGTGCCGCGGTCAGCGATTCGCTCGATACACCTGCCATTACTTAGCTGCACCTGCGCTCTGGTTCTCCAGATCTGCCAGGAAACGATCGACCACGCGGGCCGAACGTGCATCGTCGGTGAGGGCCTCGCCGACGATCCGGCTTGCCAGCGTGGTGGCCAGCGTGCCGACCTCCGCGCGCAGCGACACAACGGCCGCCTGGCGCTCGGATTCGATCTGGGCGTGTGCCTGGGCGGTGATGCGGGCAGACTCGGCAGCTGCCTTCTCCTTCAGATCCGCCAGGATCTGGGCGCCTTCGGCACGGGCTTCCTCGCGGATGCGGTTGGCCTCGGTGCGGGCATCCGTCAGCTGCTGCTTGTACTCTTCGAGTGCCGCAGTGGCCTCAGCCTGGGCCTTTTCGGCCTTGGCAATGCCGCCCTCAATCGCCTCGGCACGCTCTGCGAAGTTCTTCTCGAACATCGGGACAACGTACTTCGTCACGATGTAAAGGAGGACAGCAAAGCCTACGAGGACGACAAACATTTCCCAGATGTTGGGAACGAGGGGGTTTGACCCGGCCTCGCTGGCGGCTGAGATGATCAGCTGCTTCATATTTCACCCGTCCTTATCTACTCGGTTCTGGATGTTCGCTGGTGTTCTGAAGGTTTACTTGAGAACGAATGCGAAGACCAGGCCGAGGATGGCGAGGGCTTCAGTCAGCGCGAGGCCGAGGAATGCGATCGGCTGCAGGACGCGCTGGGCTTCCGGCTGACGTGCAACGCCGTTGATGTAAGCAGCGAACACGAGACCCACACCGATACCACCGCCAATGGCGGAGAGGCCGTAGCCGATGAGGTTGAGGGAGCCGTTGATGGAGCCTTCCATTTTTCTTCCTTTCAAGATGCCACCCGTGTGGCAGGTTGTTTGGGTTGCTTCATCCCCCGGAGGGGAAGTCTTTTGGAGCCTTAGTGGCTGTCGGCGTGCAGTGCGCCTTCGATGTAGATCGCGGTCAGCAGCGTGAAGACGTACGCCTGCAGCGCCATGATCAGCGCCTCCAGCATGTACATCGCCAGCGAGCCGGCGAGGACCAGAACCGAGGCGCCCTTGAGCAGGACGTTCTCCTGCATGACCAGGAACTCGATGCCGGAACCGGCGATCATCACGATCAGGTGGCCGGCCAGCATGGTGGCGAACAGACGGAGGCTGTGCGTCACCGGGCGGACCAGGAAGTTGGAGATGATCTCGATCGGGATAACGATCGGAAGAATGTAGACCGGCACGCCGCTGGGGACCGTGGCCAGCTTGAAGTACTTCAGGCCGTTCTTCTTGATGCCGATGGCAATCCAGGTCACGTAGACGATGGCTGCCAGCACGTAGGCGCCGCCGACGTGGGAGAAGCTCGGGAGCTGGATCACCGGGATGGCGCCGTAGATGTTGTTCACCAGGATGAAGAAGAACAGGCTGAACAGCAGCGGGACGTACTTGATGAAGTCCTTGCCGCCGATGATGTCCTTGGCGATGCCGTTCCGGACGAAACCGTAGGCGGCCTCGCCGGCGAACTGCAGCTTGCCCGGAACGAGCTGCTGCTTCCGCGCGGCCAGCACGAAGAAGGTGGCGATAATGACGACCGAGAGGATCACCAGCAGCATCTGCTTGGAGAATCCTTCGGCAGCACCCCAGGGCAGGATTGCCGGCAGGTGCATTTGTTCAATTCCGGGAGGAGTAAACTCTCCTGAATCTTGGGCCGGGAGCGCAAGCGCGATCAACGCGTTTCCTCTCTGCAGTGTCCATCATTGGGCGTTGGGCGGGGAGCGACGGCATTGCTGCCAACCAGTCCCCCTCTGAAATTTTTTGGCATTACTGTTCCGCGTCCTTGGACGGGCCACCTGCAGCGCCGTCTTCGCCAGCCGTAGACCGGTGGCTGGTGAGGCCGTGCATATGAGAAAGATAGAACCCTCCCGCAGCTCCAAGCAGGGCGCCTGCGAGCACAATCCAGCGGGTTCCCCACAGATTATCCAGACCCCACCCTATCAAACTCCAGACGATGATTCCGCCAACAATGTAGCTGAACACTGCGATCCCGGCGTTGTATCCGCCGTCGTCGCCGTCCTTTGATACGCCGGGGGCACCGGTGGTACCGCGCGGCTTCCGGGGGGTGTTCTCGTCTCGCTCTTTACGGTCCGGCATGGGGTCCGCCTTCCGTGGAGTCGGGGTCGTTGTAGATCTGCAGCCGGGCCTTGCTGAAGCCGATGATCTCGGCGGCCTGCCAGGCAACGACGGTGACGACGGCGCCGATCAGGAACCAGCGGGCGTGCAGCCAATCCGGGGCACCCAAGACAAACAGGACGACGGCGAAGCCAACGACCTTGATGAAGTAAGTGGCGACGAACATGCCGATCGCCCCGGAGGGATTGTTCCGGCCGACGAAGTGTCCGACCAGCAGGCTGATGGCGAAGAACGCCATCACCAGGACACCGCCGAAGGCGCTGGAGAGGGCACCGAAGCCGCCGTTGAAGATCCAGGCCGGAACGGCCGTCACCGCCAGTGCCGCGGCGGCGGTCACCGAACTGAGCGCCAGCAGGCGCAGCCAGAGTGACGTGGTGGGTCCAGAAACGCCGACGCGTCCGCGGCCGGGCGTGCGTCCGGGCTCGGCGTTGGAGGTCATGGGATCCCAATCGTCGCTGGCGGTAAGGGCGGGGGCGCGGAGAAGTCCGCCCCTGAATTCTACACGAGATAGAACATGGCTAGGCCACGGGGAGGCGGGTGACCTTGGATTTGCGGCGGTAGCGGCGGATGAGGTCCGGGCTGGCGACGTACAGCACCAGCACCGCCACGCTGGCCGCGACGCAGAGCGCGACGACGGGCAGCGGCGCCGTCGCGGCGGTGAAGCCTAGGACGATCACGGCAGCGGTGCAGACGGTGACAGCGGCGGAGGACTGCAGGTGCGAGAAGCCGACGTCGGTCAGGCGCTGGTAGACGTGCTCGCGGTGCGAGGCGTACCAGCGCTCCCCCGCCTTGATCCGGCGCAGCAGCGTGTAGCCGGTATCCGCGACGTAGACCAGGATCGGCGAGAGCACGTACTCGACGTACACCCCGGTGAAGAAGCCTGCGATGGCGAGGGCGGCGACGGAGGCGCCGAGGAGGTAGCTTCCGACGTCGCCGAGGAACACAGTGCCCCGGCCCAGGTTCCAGGGCAGGAAGCCGAGGAAGGCCATGGCCAGGATGGCGCCGCCGGCGGTGAGCCAGGGCTGGTCCGAGAGGGATCCAGCGGCCGCGTAGGCGGCGCCCACGGTGACGCCGTGCAACCCGGAGATGCCGTTGATGCCGTCCATGAAGTTGGCGATGTTGACGTAGGCGGCGACCGCGACGGCGGCGAGCGGCAGCCACCAGAAGGACTGGCCCGTCATGACGATCAGCACCGCCGAGCCCGCGGCCCCGATGCCCAGCTGGGCTGCGGCGCGGCCGCGGATGGAGAGCCCGCGCAGGTCTTCGGTCCAGCCGACGGCGGCACACGCGCCGATGATCAGCAGCACGACGGCGAATACCGCACGGTTGACGGTGACGGCGCCGGTAAGGACGGCCACCCCGTAGCCGGCCGCGGTGGCCAGCGCCGCGGCCAGGCCCATCCCGCGGATGGTGGTCTTCACGTGCGAGGACCGCGCGGACGGCACGTCCACCACGCCGAGCCGGATCAGCCAGGGCTTCACCGCATAGGGCAGCAGCAGGCTGGCCAGGAGCGTGACGGCGGCGGTGACCAGCAGGGCGGTCACGAGGCGACCCGGACGATTCTGATCGGTCCCGTCTCGTCCGACTCGTCGTCGGGGATCTCCGCGATGCTGGCGCCCTGTTCGGCCTCGCAGCGTTCCAGCCAGACTCCGAGGTCCAGCGTGGCCGGGTCCTGTTCGGTGGCGCGGGTGTGCGAGATCTTCGGGTGCAGCGGCCGCTGGTCCAGCTCGCCGGTGCCCACGAGCTCCTCGTGCAGCTTCTCCCCCGGCCGCAGCCCGGTGTAGATGATCTCCACCTTCTTGCCGGACATCGCGATCATGCGTTGTGCCACGTCAAGGATCTTGACCGGTTCGCCCATGTCCAGGATCAGCACGTCGCCGCCGGCGCCGATGGCTCCGGCCTGGATGACCAGCTGGCAGGCCTCGGGGATGGTCATGAAGAAGCGGGTGACCTCGGGATCGGTCACGGTCACGGGACCGCCGACGCGGATCTGCTCGGTGAAGAGCGGAAGCATGGATCCGCGGCTGCCCATGACGTTGCCGAAGCGGACGGAGACGAACCTGCCGCCGGTCTGGCCCGCCATCCAGGCGGTCAGCTTCTCCGCGACGCGCTTGGAGTGGCCCAGGGCGGTGGTGGGGTTCGCGGCCTTGTCCGTGGAGATGTTCACGAAGTGGGAGACCCCGGCACTCCGGGCGGCTTGCAGGACGTTCAGCGTGCCGCAGACGTTGGTCTTCCAGGCCTCGACCGGATACTGCTGCAGCAGCGGCGCGTGCTTCAGTGCGGCCGCGTGGAAGACCACCTCCGGACGGCGGTCGGTGAAGATCTCCTTCAGGGCTTCACCGTCGCGGATGTTCGCCAGCACGGTGTCCCGGCCGGCCAGCAGGCCGCGGCCGGTGATGGAGATCTGGGTCTGCTGGAGTCCGGTCTCGTCGTGGTCGAGCATGATCAGCTCGGCGGGGCCGAACGGCATGATCTGTCGGCACAGCTCGGAGCCGATCGAACCGCCGGCGCCGGTGACCAGCACACGCTTGCCCTTGATGTACCCGGCGATCTCGTCGACCTTGATGTCCACCGGGCGGCGGCCGATGAGGTCCTCCACCGCGACGTCGCGGAAGTCGGAGAACCCGGCAGGGGCGGAGCCGCCGAGCATGTCCCGCAGCGGCGGCAGCACCAGCACCCGGATGTTCAGGCCGGCGACGGCGTCGGAAATGCGCCGCACCACGGACGCCTCGACGTTGGCGAAGGCCAGCACCAGGACCGTGGCGCGGGTGCGCCGGATGATGGCGGGAAGGTCTTCGCCGCGGCCCTGGACCTGGACGCCGGAGAGCCGGAGGTGCTTCTTGGCAGGATCGTCATCGATCAGGCCCACCGGGAAGTACGGGGACTCCGGATCTTGGATCATCCGGGTGAGGAGGGAGTTGCCGAGGAAGCCGGCGCCGTAGATGAGGGTGTTCTGCGCGCCGTCGCCGGGCCGGGTGCGGCTCTCGACGTACAGCCGCTTGGCGTAGCGGGCGGCACCCATGAAGAGGCAGGCGAACGGGAACGCGATCAGGCCGACGCTGCGGCCAATGTTGATGGCTTCGTAGAGCACCAGCAGGCTGGCGGTGATGGAGGCGGCGACGATCACGGTGACGAAGACCAGGGCCCGCGCCTCCTGGAAGCTTCCGAACGGGTAGCGGCCGCGGTAGAGGGCCAGCGCGTAGCCGGTCAGCACCTGGACGACGACGGCGATCGCCGCGATCACGGCGGCACCGGCGAACTGCTCGACGCGGATCCCCATCTCGTAGCGCAGCAGCAGGGCCAGGATCACGGCCACCACCCAGGACATGGAGTCCAGGATGAGCTGGATCCAGATCCAGAGGGCCGGCTTTTCGTCCCGGATCTGCTCGGATTCTCGAGGTTCAGATTTCGTAGTCAACAGAGTGTGCAACCGACTTCCAGTACTGCGGCGGCAAGGCGCCTGGGTCAAAAAAGTACCCGCGCGGGACTGTCGGACAGCGCGGAACCTAGAACGATACTAAGCCGTTTCGTTCCCGCGGCCCGCATCTGCGGGCAGCGGCGGCATGGGTTTCCAGGCCCGGTCGCGAAGGATTTCGCGCGATTCGCGCCATCCCTGCCAGAGCGCAGCGACCCCCTTGAGGGTGCGTTCGACAAGGACCAGGCGGGCGATTTCCTTGCCGAAGGTCAGCGCCGTTCCGGCCGCGAATCCTGCACGGTTGTACCGGCCGTGGGCCCGGAGGTACTGGGCGACGTGGCCGCGGTTGCGCATCACGTAGCGCCGGCTCAGGTCGGAGGAATCGTTGAGGTGGCGCAGGCCGAGGTCCACCTGGCGCTGCGCCCGCACCTTCCGGATCACGAACGCATTGACGTACACCACCGGCGTGCGCTGCGCGGCGAGCCAGCCGTAGACGGCGTCGTCCCAGGTGATGAAGAAGCGCGGATCGGGAAGGCCGATCTCGCGCGCCACGGACGCCCTGATCAGCATGCCCTCGAAGTTGCCCACGTTGGTGCGGAAGACGTCGGAGTGCTTGAACACGTCGCGGGATACCGGGAGGAAGACGCCGAGGGCGTCGACGAAGTGGTGCTGCCAGAAAAAGGGTTGGCCGTTGGCGTCGTAGCGGCGTCCCACGATGCATGAGTAGTCCGGCGTGAACCTCGCCAGCGCGTCGACAGCCCCGGGGAGGACCTCGACGTCGTCGTCCATCAGCCAGAGCCATTCGGCGCCGGCCGCCAGCGCGAGTTCGACGCCACGGGAGAAACCGCCGGCTCCCCCGGCGTTGGTCTCCAGCCGCTCGTACTGCAGGGGAAGGTCGCCCGCGGTCCTGGCCCGGTCGACCACCGCGGCGGTGCCGTCCGTGCTGGCGTTGTCGACGACGATGATTCCCTCGGGTTTCGTGTCGAGCCTGGCGAAGGAGTCCAGCAGGTTCGCCAGGAACTCCGCCCGGTTGTAGGTGACGACGACGGCGTAGAGCTTCTCCACGCCGCCTAGCCGTTCCTGGCCATCAGGTCCGCGGGTGCGCCGAAGCCCTTGCCCAGGAACCCTGTGGAGTATGCGCGGAACCAGTGTGCCAGCCCCTTCAGGTCGCCGGCCTTCAGGAAGTAGTACGGGAAGCCGACCACGTCCGCGCCGAACCAGCGCAGGTTGCGGTATTTCCGGGTCAGGTAGCCACGGTTGCGGAAGTAGCAGTACCGCTTGAAGTTGCCTTCCGGAATGACCGGGGTGATGAAGCCGCCGAAGACCGGCTTCATCTCGGTCCAGGTGGCGGGGTGCTGGACGGCTACGGTGGCCAGGGTGCCGTACTTGAGGCCTGCCTTCTTGACGCGGGACAGGAAGTCGACCTCGTCGCCGCGGATGAAGAACTTCACGTCCGGAATGCCGATCGTGTAGAAGACCTCGGTGCGGATCAGGGCGCCGTTGAAGAAGTGGACCATGTCCGGCAGGTAGCCCATCGGGGCCAGTCGGGACCGGTCGTTGGTGAGCAGGCCGTTGATCCGGAAGTTGAAGGAGAGCCGGTTGGGATCGGCCGTGGCCGCGACCAGGGGGCTGATGATGTCCAGCCCGTGTTCGTCGGCGGCCTTGAGGAGCTCCTCGAGGCAGCTGGCGTCTTCCGGGTGCCCGTCGTCGTCCATCATCCAGATCCACTCCGCGCCGGAGGCCATGGCGGCCAGGATCGCGTAGGCGAAGCCGCCGGCTCCGCCGAGGTTCGCCTCGGAGCGCAGGTAGTTGATGTTATCCATGCCCTGCTCGGCCACCAGCCGGTCGGCGGGGTCAGTGCCGGAGTCCACCAGGGCGATCGAGTGAATCGGGGCCGTCTGTGCGGCGAGGCCCTTGAGCAGCAGGGCGAGTTCCTCGTGGCGGTTGAAGGTGACGGCCGCGACGGCGACTTTGGGCTGCACTCTAGGCCTCCGGGGTTTCGGCTGCGGGCTTCGCTTCGGCCGGTTCTTCTGCGGCGGATCCGGCTGCTGTCTCCGCGGCCGGTTCTTCTGCGGGCGACTCGGCGGCCGGCTTGGCGGCTTCATCGGCGGTTGCCGGTTCCTCGCCGGCCCCGAGCACGCCGGGCACCACCTCGCGGATCCGTTCCAGGCTGATGGCACCCTGCCGGACCACGCGCAGCGGCAGCGACGTCGCGTCGATGATGGTCGACGGCGCGGACTCGGCCTCGCCGTCGACGGGACGGCGGCCGCCCTCGAGGTAGACCTCCACGGACTCGGCGAGCATCGTCTCGGCCTCGGCGGCGGTCTGCGCGGCGGGCAGGCCGGTGCGGTTGGCGGAGGAGACGGCCAGTGGCCCGGTCAGCGTGAGCAGGTCCTGGGCGACGTCGTCGGCCGGCAGGCGCAGCGCGACCGTGCCCTTGGTCTCGCCAAGATCCCAGTCAAGGGAGGGCTGGGCGTGCAGGATGAGAGTCAGTCCGCCGGGCCAGAAGGCCTCGGCAAGCTGGCGGGCCTCTGCGGGAACCTCGGTGGCCAGCCCGTCCAGGGCATTGAGCCGCGGAATCAGGACCGGCGGCGGCATCTGCCGGCTGCGGCCCTTGGCGGCCAGCAGCAGGGTCACGGCCATCGGTGAGAAGGCGTCCGCGCCGATGCCGTACACCGTGTCGGTGGGCAGGACGACGCATTTGTTCTCGCGGATCGCCTTCTGGGCGTGTTCCAGTCCGGCCGCGCGCTGGGCCGCATCGTTGCAATCGTAGCTAGTGGTCACTGGCCTATCCTTTCATTCCGGGCTGGGCTTCGCGGTCCGCGCCGCCGGTGGGGCTTGCCAGGCGCCGGGCGCTGGTGGCCCGCTCCCGGCCGTTGAGGTCCTGATGGGTGGTGATGCCGGTCCAGTGGCCGGTGGTCTCCATCATCCTGGCGATCCAGGCGGCCTGCACCTCGGCGTGCTCCATCACGAAGTAACCGCCGGGCCCCAGCAGCCGCGCGGCTGTAGCCGCGGCCGCCGTCGGAAGTTCCATGCCGTCCGCTCCCCCGCCGTAGAGCGCCTCGGGCGGATCGTGCAGGGCCACCTCGGGTTCGTTGGGCACCGCTTCGGCCGGGATGTACGGCGGGTTGGACACGACGACGTCGAAGGTTCCGTCGTGCTCCGGCAGGGCGTCGCGCAGGTCGCCGCGGACCAGCCGGACCCCCAGCGGCAGCAGGTTTTTCGCCGCCCAGGCGTGCGCGAACTCGCTGAATTCGACGGCGTGAACCTCCGCGCCGGGGACCTCGTGCGCAATCGACCCTGCGATCGCCCCCGAGCCGGTGCCGAGATCCACCACCTTGGGCCGGGCGGGCCGTCCGGGGGCCGCCAGCCAGTCGATGACCAGCTGGACCACGGACTCGGTCTCCGGGCGCGGGATGAAGACTCCGGGGCCGACGGCGAGTTCGAGGTAGCGGAAGTGCGCCACCCCGGTGATGTGCTGCAGCGGGATCCGGCGGGCGCGTTCGGCCACAAGATCCGCGTACCCCTCCGGGGCCGGGGTGTCGCCGAGCAGGAGGGCACGGAGCCGCCCCGGCCCGACGCCCAGGAGGTGGCCCGCGAGGAGCTCCGCGTCGACCTTGGGGCTCGGCACGCCCGCGGCGGCCAGCACCGCCGTCGCCCCGCGGACGGCGTCGGCGAGGCTCTGTGCGGGATCAGGCGTCATCGTGGTCGGTCATCAGTGTCGTCGGATGGTCGCGCCGGGGCGCTAGTCCCCGATGGCGTCGAGGCGGGACTGTTCGTCCATCTCGATGGCGGACTGGATCACCGGTTCCAGGTCGCCGTTCATCACCTGGTCGAGGTTGTACGCCTTGTAGCCGGTGCGGTGATCCGCGATCCGGTTCTCCGGGTAGTTGTAGGTGCGGATGCGCTCCGAGCGGTCCATGGTGCGGATCTGCGACTTGCGCTGCGCCGAGTTCTCGGCGTCGATCTGCTCCTGCTGGTGGGCCAGGATGCGGGCGCGGAGCACGCGCATGCCGGCCTCGCGGTTCTGCAGCTGGGACTTCTCGTTCTGCATCGCGACGACGATGCCGGTGGGAAGGTGCGTGATGCGGACCGCGGAGTCGGTGGTGTTCACGGACTGGCCGCCCGGGCCGGAGGAGCGGTAGACGTCGATCTTGAGGTCGTTCTGGTTGATTTCCAGTTCCTCGGGCTCGTCCACCTCGGGCAGCACCAGCACGCCGGCGGCGGAGGTGTGGATCCGGCCCTGGGATTCGGTGACGGGCACACGCTGGACGCGGTGGACGCCGCCTTCGAACTTGAGCCGGGCGAAGACGCCTTCGGCGGGGTCGTTGGAGTTGCCCTTGACGGCCATCTGGACGTCCTTGTAGCCGCCCAGGTCCGATTCGGTGGCGGAGATGATCTCGGTCTTCCAGCCGCGGGATTCCGCGTAGCGGCTGTACATCCGCAGCAGGTCGGCGGCGAACAGGGCGGCCTCGTCGCCGCCTTCGCCGCCCTTGACCTCGAGGATCACGTTGCGGGCGTCGTCCGGGTCGCGCGGGATCAGCAGGCGGCGCAGCTTGGCGGCGGCCGTCTCGAGCGACTCCTCCAGCTCGGGCACCTCGGCCGCGAACTCGGGATCCTCGGCAGCCATCTCCTTCGCCGCGGCCAGGTCATCGTTGAGTGCCTCCCAGCGGTGGTAGGCCTCCACGATGCCGTTTAGCTGCGCGGACCGCCGCCCCAGCTTCCGGGCCAGCTTCTGGTCGGCATACACAGCAGGATCCCCGAGCTGCGCCTGGATGGCAGCATGCTCATCCAACAGCCCCTGTACGGACTCAAACATTTCAAAACCTCTTTCGACTTGGAACCAAGTCTAGTTATGCGGGCGGTTCCTCTTAAACCAACAGCCGCTCAAAATATGCCGGCCAGGGAGTGGCTTCGGGCCTGCCGGAGCCGGGTGGCTGACGATCGCAGATCGTAAGCCACCCGGCGTAGGGGCGGGGCCGGCATATTTTGAGCGGCTAAAGCCAGCTACTTGTCGTTATCGGACTTCGCACCAAGCGTCGTCTTCTGCACCTGCATAAGGAACTCGACGTTGCTCTGGGTCTCCCGGATCTTGTTGGTCAGCAGCTCAAGGCTCTGCTGCGTTTCGAGACCGGAGAGGACGCGGCGCAGCTTCCACATGATCTTGACTTCCTCGGGCGAGAGGAGGTTCTCCTCACGACGGGTGCCGGAGGCGTTGACGTCCACGGCCGGGAAGATGCGCTTGTCCGCCAGCTGGCGGGACAGGCGGAGCTCCATGTTGCCGGTGCCCTTGAACTCTTCGAAGATGACCTCGTCCATCTTGGAGCCGGTCTCGACGAGAGCGGTGGCCAGGATGGTGAGCGAGCCGCCGTTTTCGATGTTGCGGGCGGCACCGAAGAAGCGCTTCGGCGGGTAGAGCGCCGCCGAGTCCACGCCACCGGAGAGGATGCGGCCGGAGGCCGGCGCGGCCAGGTTGTAGGCACGGCCCAGGCGGGTCATGGAGTCCAGCAGGACCACCACGTCCATGCCCATCTCGACGAGGCGCTTGGCGCGTTCGATGGAGAGTTCGGCCACGGTGGTGTGGTCGTCGGCCGGACGGTCGAAGGTGGAGGCGATGACCTCGCCCTTGACGGTGCGCTGCATGTCCGTGACTTCTTCGGGACGTTCGTCGACCAGAACCATCATGAGGTGGACCTCAGGGTTGTTCGTGGTGATGGCGTTCGCGATGGACTGCAGGATCAGGGTCTTGCCGGCCTTCGGCGGGGAGACGATCAGGCCGCGCTGGCCCTTGCCGATCGGGGCCACCAGGTCGATAACGCGGGGGCCGATCTTCTTGGGGTCGGTTTCGAGGCGCAGCCGCTCGGACGGGTAGAGAGGCACCAGCTTGGCGAACTCAACACGGTCCTTGAGTTCCTCGGCGGTCTTGCCGTTCACCGAGGTGACGCGGACCAGCGCGTTGAACTTCTGGCGGGCGGACTGCTGGTTGCTGCGGTCTTCGCCTTCGCGCGGGGCGCGGATGGCGCCGACGACGGCGTCGCCCTTGCGCAGGTTGTACTTCTTGACCTGGGCGAGGGAGACGTAGACGTCGTTCGGGCCCGGCAGGTAGCCGGAGGTGCGGATGAAGGCGTAGTTCTCCAGCACGTCCAGGATGCCGGCGACCGGCAGCAGGACGTCGTCCTCGGTGACCTCGACGTCGTCGACGTCGGGACCCTGGTTGCGGCCGCGGCGGCGTTCGTTGCGGTCGCGGAAGCGGTCGTTACGGTTGTTGTCCTGGCGGTCGTTACGGTCGTTGCGATCGTTACGGTCCCGGCGGTTGCGGCGGTTCCGACGGCTGCCGCCGTCGTTGTCGTCGTTGTTGTTGTCGCGGTTGTCCCGGTTATTGTCGCGGGCGTTCTCGCGTCCGGCGTTCTCGTCACGGTTGCCGCGGCCACGGGTGTTCTCGCGGCGCTGGGCATCGTCGTTGCCCTGCTCGGCCTGACGCTGCTCGGCGGCGGGCTGCTCGGCCGGAGCCTCCGTGGCCTCCGCCTGGCCTGCAGTCTGGCCGGCGGCTTCGCCGCGGCGGCGGTTTCGGGTCCGCGGCTGGCGTGCGCGGTCGTTGGTCTCGGCCGGCTGTTCGGCCGGGGCGGACTCAACGGCCGGCTGGGCTTCCACGGCGGAGGGAGCCTCGGTGGCGGTGCTGATGATGCCGTCGCTGCCGGCGCGGCGGCTGCGGCCGCGGCGGGCACGCGGGTTTTCCTGCGCCGGAGCCTCGGCGGCGGCGTTCGAAGAAGCAGCGCCGTTGGAAGAAGCGCCGTTCGACGCAACTGAGCCGTTGGAGATGATTCCGTTGTCGCTGGCCTTCTCGGCAGCGGCGGGGGCCTTGCTCACCGGGGTGCCGGCGCGGTGGGCGGAGATGGCGGTCACCAGATCGCCCTTACGCATCCGGGAACCCCCGGAGATTCCCAGCTGGCTGGCCAGGGCCTGCAGCTGGGCGAGCTTCAGGCCGGCGAGGCCGCTGCTCTTGGCGGGTGCTGCCGTGGCAGCAGAAGATGATGAGTCCACAGCTGGAGACAGCTCGGTGGTTTCGGTCACGAAGGATCCTTCCCCCTCGACGGCGCCCAGGCTAGGAGCTGGACGCGGTGATTGATCTGGGCTGCAGTTCAGATCTGCAGCCGGGATTTGCGGCCTTGCCGGACTCAAACCGGCCGGCAGGGCCGGATACTGCTACACCAGGACACGTTCCGAAATGGAGGAACGGCCGGCTGACTTTTCAGGGGTACAGAGTGCTTCTGTAGCGTCCTGCGCCAGACGGAAGCAGGTGGCACCGGAAAATATTGCGCAGTGAAAGATGAGAGTGGGCAACGTGGCCGACATCGCGGTCTTTTGAAAAAGCTAGCGTGATTACCGCCGGTGCACTTCCACTTTAGCACCTTCACTGTCCACGGCCAGCGTCATCACGCGCCAGGACACGTCCGGCGTGTTGGCCGCGGTGTACTCGGCGATGAAGGCCTGCGCCCCGGCCGCGCGTTCCGCACCGTCGGCGAGCACCAGGACCGTGGGTCCGGCGCCGGAGACGACGGCGGCGTGACCGGAGCGGCGCAGGGCGGCGATCAGGTCCGCGCTGGGGCGCATGGCCTGGGCGCGGTAGCTCTGGTGCAGGTAGTCCTCGGTGCCGGGCAGCAGGAAGGCGGGGCTCTGGGTCAGGGCGTGGATCAGGAGCGCGGCGCGGCCGGAGTTCATGGCCGCGGCATGGTGGCCCACGGACGCCGGCAGCAGCGCCCGGGCCGCCTCGGTGGACAGTTCGTAGTCAGGAACGGCCACCACGGGAACGATGTCCGCGTGCACGGCGGCGCAGGTGCTGCTGTACTGGTCACTGTCCTGCCATGACAGCGCCAGTCCGCCGAAAATCGCGGGTGCGACGTTGTCCGGGTGCCCCTCCAGGGTGGAGGTGAACTGCAGGACCCAGCCCTTGCCGCGGCGGTCCGCGGCCGGGACCAGGGCGTTGGCCGCCGATGCGGCCGCCACCACCGCGGCGGCCGAGGACCCGAGTCCCCGCCCGTGAGGATTGACGTTGTCGGCGGTGATCCGGAGGCCGGCGTGCCGGTATCCGAGCCGGTGCAGTGCCTCAGTCAGCGCCCGGGCCACCAGGTGGCTGGCGTCGCGTGGCAGCGTGTCCGCCCCCTCGCCGCTGAGGTCGAATTCGAGTTCCCCGCTGTCGAGCGTCTCCACCGTCAGGGTGTCGTGGAGCGACAGGGCCAGTCCCAGGCTGTCGTAGCCGGGGCCCAGGTTGGCACTGGTGGCCGGGACCCGGACGGTGACGGACTGTCCGGCCGCCACCGTGGGCGTGTCGGCGGCGGACTCCGCCGGGACGGTGAGGGTGGTCTCCACTGCTAGTGCTCTTCCAGTCCCAGTTCCGCGGCGACGGTGACGACGTCGTTGGCGACCTTCACCGGCTGGACGTCGCTGCCATCCTCGGTGCGGAGTGCCCACTGCGGGTCTTTCAGGCCGTGGCCGGTGACGGTGATGACGATCGTCTTGCCGGCCGGGACCTCGCCTGCCTCGTGCTTCTTGATCAGGCCCGCGACGCCGGCCGCGGAGCCGGGCTCGACGAAGACGCCCTCGCGGGCGGACAGCCAGCGGTGCGCGGCGAGGATTTCGTCGTCGGTCACGGCCTCGATCACGCCGCCGGATTCGTCCCGGGCGGCGACGGCAGTCTCCCAGGAGGCGGGGTTGCCGATCCGGATTGCCGTGGCGATGGTGTCCGGTTCGGTGATCGGGTGGCCGGCGACGAACGGCGCGGCACCCGCGGCTTGGAAGCCCCACATCACCGGGGTGCGGGTGGCGACGGCGGGCAGCGACCCGGCGGTGGCGGACTCGTAGGGCGCCGCGTATTCCTTGTAGCCCTTCCAGTACGCACTGATGTTGCCGGCGTTGCCGACCGGGAGGATGTGGATGTCCGGGGCGTCGCCGAGGGAGTCGACCACCTCGAACGCACCGGTCTTCTGGCCCTCGATCCGGGCCGGGTTGACCGAATTCACCAGGAACACCGGGTAGGACTCCCCCAGCTTCCGGGCGATCTCGAGGCAGTCGTCGAAGTTGCCGTCCACCTGCAGCAGGGTGGCGCCGTGGGCGATCGCCTGGCTGAGCTTGCCCATGGAGATCTTGCCCTCGGGCACCAGCACGGCGCAGCGCAGGCCGGCGGAGGTGGCGTAGGCCGCCGCGGAGGCGGAGGTGTTGCCGGTGGAGGCGCACACCACGGCCTTGGCGCCGGCGGCGACGGCGGCCGTCATGGCCATGGTCATGCCGCGGTCCTTGAAGGAACCGGTGGGGTTCATGCCCTCGACCTTGAGGTAGACGGTGCAGCCGGTGAGCGCGGAGAGCTTCTGCGCGTGGACCAGCGGGGTGCCGCCCTCACCCAGGGTGATGACCTTCGTGGCCTCGGTGACCGGCAGGCGTTCGGCGTATTCGCGGATGACTCCGCGCCATTGGTGAGCCACTTAGACCCCTTCTACCCGCAGTACGGATGTGACTGAATTGATGACGTCCAGGCCCTTGACGGCCTGGACGGTGGCCGCGAGGGCGGCCTCGCTGGCGCGGTGCGTGACGATCCGCAGCTCCGCCGAGGTGGCCGGAGAGGACGGTTCGCGGTGCACTGTCTGCCGCATGGTTTCGATCGAGACGCCGTGTTCTGCGAACAGCTGCGCGATCCGCGCAAGCACGCCGGGCTGGTCCGCCACGTCCAGGCCGATGTAGTAGCTGGTGACGGCGGCGTCGATGGGCAGCGCGGGCACGTGTCCGGTGGTGGTCTCGGTGCGGCCGGGGCCGCCCAGGACGATCCGCCGGGCCGCGGACACCAGGTCACCCAGCACGGCGGACGCCGTGGGGGTGCCGCCGGCGCCCTGGCCGTAGAACATCAGCTCGCCGGCGTTCTCGGCCTCGATGAAGACCGCGTTGAAGGCGCCGCGGACGGCGGCCAGCGGGTGTTCGCGGGGCAGCAGGGTGGGGTGCACGCGCACCGAGACTCCCTCGTTGCCTTCCGAATCACCGAGTTTTTCGGCGATGGCGAGGAGCTTGATGACGAACCCGGCGTCCTTGGCCGCGGCGATGTCGGCCGCGGTGACGCCGCTGATGCCCTCGCAGTACACGTCTTCCAGGGCGAAGCGGGTGTGGAAGGACAGGGAGGCCAGGATGGCGGCCTTCGCCGCGGCGTCGAGGCCCCCGACGTCGGCCGTGGGATCCGCCTCCGCGTAGCCGAGCCGCTGGGCCTCGGCGAGGGCATCGGCGAACTGCGCGCCGGTGCTGTCCATCTGGTCGAGGATGAAGTTGGTGGTGCCGTTGACGATTCCCAGGACGCGGGTGATCCGGTCGCCGGAGAGGCTGTCCCGGATGGGGCGCAGGATGGGGATTGCACCGGCGACGGCGGCCTCGTAGGAGAGCTGCACGCCGGCCTTGTCCGCCTCCTCGTAGAGGGTAGGGCCGTCCTGGGCCAGCAGGGCCTTGTTTCCGGTGACCACGGAGGCGCCGTGCCGGATGGCGGTGAGGATCAGGCTTCGCGCCGGCTCGATGCCGCCCATCAGTTCGATCACCAGGTCCGCATCCTTGACCAAGGACTCGGCGTCGGTGGTGAACAGGTCCGCCGGCAGTTCGACGTCGCGGCGGGCGCCCGGGGTGCGCACGGCGATGCCGCTGAGCTCCAGGCGAGCACCGGTGCGGGAGGCGAGGGCGTCGGCGTCGTCAATGAGAATCCGCGCTACCTGGGCCCCGACGTTGCCACAGCCCAGCAGGGCCACTTTCAAGGTACGCATTTGCGTCATTCAGACTCCCATGTCGCGGTTCAACAGATCGGCTTCGGTCTCCCCGCGGACAATCAGCCGGGCTGCTCCGTCGCGCAGGGCAACAACGCCCGGACGGGCCAGATAGTTGTAATTGCTTGAGAGGACCCAGCAGTAGGCGCCGGTCCCCGGTACAGCGAGCAGATCACCGGCTGCCACGTCCTCGGGCAGGTATACATCTCTAACAACTATGTCGCCGCTCTCGCAATGTTTGCCCACCACGCGGGACAGCTGCGGGGCCGCGGTGGAGCTGCGGGAGGCCAGGACCGCCGAATAATCCGCGTCGTACAGCACCGGGCGGGCGTTATCGCTCATGCCGCCGTCCACCGACACATAGCGGCGGGGGTACGTAACGTTATCCGGGCCTTCGGCGCCGCCGGCGGGCACCGCCACGTCCACCCGCACGGTTTTCAGGGTACCGACCTCGTAGAGCGTGAAGGTGCTGGTGCCCACGATCGCGCGGCCGGGCTCAATCGAGATCCGCGGCGCGGTGATCCCCAGCTCGGCGACCTTGGCGCGGACGACGGCGGCCATCGCCCGGGCAATCTCCGCGGGCGGGCGCGGGGTGTCCACCGGGGTGTAGGCGATGCCGTAGCCGCCGCCGAGGTCCAGCTCGGGCAGTTCCACGGAGTACTTCGAGCGCATCGCGGCGAGGAAGTCCAGAAGCTTCTCCGCGGCCACGGCGAAGCCGTCGGGTTCGAAGATCTGCGAGCCGATGTGGCAGTGCAGGCCCAGCAGCTCGATGCTGGCGTGGCCGGCGGCGGCGGCCACGGCCTCCTCCGCGGCGGAGAGCCCGGCCTGCTCGGTGGAGTCGCCAGCCATGGAGAGGCCGAACTTCTGGTCCTCGTGGGCGGTGGCAATGAATTCGTGCGTGTGGGCGTGGACGCCCGGGGTCAGCCGGAGCATGACCTTGGCGGTCTCGCCCCGGTTGGCGGCAATCGCCGCGACGCGCTCGAGCTCGGGGAGGCTGTCCACCACGATCCGGCCCAAGCCCATGTCCAAGGCGCGGTGGATCTCGGCGTTGGACTTGTTGTTGCCGTGCAGCGCGACGGCCGCCCCGGGGATGCCGGCGCGGGCCGCGACGGCCAGCTCGCCGCCGGAGGCCGTGTCCAGCCGGAGGCCTTCCTCTTCGACCCAGCGGACGACGGCGGTGCAGAGGAAGGACTTACCGGCGTAGTAGACGTCCACTCCCCCGCAGATGTCGGCGAAGGCCTCGTTGAAGGCGTCCTGGAAGGCGCGCGCCCGGGCCCGGAAGTCGGTCTCGCTCATGACGAAGAGCGGGGTGCCGAACTGCCGCTGCAGCTCGCTGACCGGAACCCCGTCGATGGCGAGCTCGCCGCCGTCGGTGCGGGCGACGCCGGCGGCCCACATCGGCGCGTGCAGGGCATTCGGGTCGGCAGGGACGTCCAGCCAGTCCGGGGCGAGCGGGGACGCGGCGTTGTTAGCGGGGATTGCGGTCATGATGGTCACATCCGTTCCGGCGCCGAGACGCCCAGCAGGTCAAGTCCGTTGGCGAGCACCTGGCTGGTGGCGTCGTTGAGCCACAGACGGGTGCGGTTGAGGTCGGTGACAGCTTCCTCGCCGAGCGGAGCCACCCGGCAGGCGTCGTACCAGCGGTGGTAGGCGCCGGCGATGACCTCGAGGTGGCGGGCCACGCGGTGCGGTTCGCGCAGCTCGGCGGCCTTGGCCACGATCGAGGGGTAGCTGCCCAGGTGCGAGAGCAGTTCGTTCTCCGTGGCGTGGTCCAGCAGGGCCGCGTCGAAGGCCTCCCGGCCGTCCACGGTGCGCTCGACGCCGGCGGCGGCTGCGTTGCGGGAGGCACCGCGGGAGCGGGCGTGGGCGTACTGGACGTAGAAGACGGGGTTCTCGTTGCTGTGCTTCTTCAGCAGTTCCGGGTCCAGGGTGAGCGGCGAATCGGCGGGGAACCGGGCCAGGGAGTAGCGCACGGCGTCCTTGCCCAGCCAGGAGATCAGGTCCTTGAGCTCGATGATGTTGCCGGCCCGCTTGGACAGCTTGGCACCGTTGACGGACACGAGCTGGCCGATCAGGACCTCGATGTTGACCTCGGGGTCGTCGCCCGCGGCGGCCGCGATGGCCTTAAGCCGGTTGATGTAGCCGTGGTGGTCGGCGCCGAGGAGGTAGATCTTTTCGGTGAAGCCGCGGTCCTTCTTGGACAGGTAATAGGCGGCGTCGGCGGCGAAGTAGGTCGGCTCGCCGTTCGCGCGGATCATCACGCGGTCCTTGTCGTCGCCGAAGTCCGTGGTCCGCAGCCAGACGGCGCCGCCGTCGTCGTAGACGTGGCCCTGCTCGCGCAACCGGGCCACGGCACTGGCGATCGCCCCGGCGTCGTGCAGTTCCTGCTCGGAGAAGTAGACGTCGAAGGCGACGCCGAAGTCTGCGAGGGTCTGCTGGATGTCCTTCAGCTGCGCCTGGTAGGCGGAGGCCCGGATGACCGGCAGCGCGGCCACATCCGTCAGCTCCCGGATGGCCGGGTGCTCGGCGAGGACCTCGTGGCCCAGGTCGGCAATGTATTCGCCCGGGTAGCCGCCCTCGGGGACGTCGCGGCCGTGCAGGCGGGACAGCACGGAGTTGGCGAAGACGTCCATCTGCGAACCGGCGTCGTTGATGTAGTACTCCGCCGTGACGTCCGCGCCGGAGGCCCGGAGCACGCGCGCGATCGAATCGCCCAGGGCGGCCCAGCGGGTGTGGCCGATGTGCAGCGGCCCGGTGGGGTTGGCGGAGACGAACTCCATGTTCACGGTGCGGCCCGCGAGCGCGGTGTTGGTGCCGTAGCCGGCCCCCGCCTGGACGATGGCCTTAGCCAGCGCGCCCGCGGCGGCGGCGTCGACGGTGATGTTCAGGAACCCGGGCCCGGCGATGTCCACGGCCGCCACCCCGGCGATCCCGGCCAGACGCTCGCTCAGGAGCCCGGCCAGCTGGCGGGGGTTGGTCCCGGCCGGCTTTGCCAGCTGCAGGGCGATGTTGGTGGCCCAGTCCCCGTGGTCCCTGTTCTTCGGCCGCTCCACGCGGACAGCCTCCGGAATATCGGTGGCGGCGAGGGCGATCTCACCGGCGGCGACGGCGTCCTGGAGGCAGGCGGATATGGCAAGGGAAAGTTCTTCTGGGGTCACGGTTCAAGCCTACCGGGGGCCCGCATCTGCGCGGAATTCCGGCACCCGCTGCGTCGTTTTCGTTTGCGGCCCACCTTCCTGCTAAGCTCTAGGACGTCCCGCCGGTGACGGCAGGAATCCCTGATTGCCCTCGTAGCTCAGGGGATAGAGCGTCTGCCTCCGGAGCAGAAGGCCGTAGGTTCGAATCCTACCGAGGGCACAGTGAGAACCCCTCCGCTTCAGCTGAAGCGGAGGGGTTCTCTGCGTTGCGCCCGGGTTCGCCGGCTAGGGGGTCGCGCCTTCCTTGTCCGCGCTGATGTGCAGTGGCTGTTCATCCGGCGTCGCCAGGGTCAGCACCGCCTCCTCGACCGTCTCGTGGTCCTCGAGCTCGCGTTCGATCCGGCGCAGCGCCACGGCCACCTCGTGCTCGGGGTGGTCACCCTCCAGGTCCACGGCCGCGACCAGATAGAGCTTCCGCGGGCCGACAAATTCGAGGTGCAGGTAGGTGAGTCGGGCGATATCCCGGTGCTCCAGCACGCGGCGGGCCATGGACTGTTCGATGTCGCTGGTGACGCCCTGGCCCACCAGGAAGCGGCGGTTCCGGTCGATCAGCACGACGGCGACGACGGCCAGCAGGACGCCCACGATGATCGAGCCGATCGCATCGGGCAACGGGGAACCGGTGACCTGGTGCAGGAAGACACCGACGAAGGCGACCACCAGGCCGATCAGCGCCGCGGCGTCCTCGGCGAAGACGGCCCGCAGCGTCGGATCGGAACTGATCAGCACCTGCTCCAGGGTGTGGCGGTCCAGTTCGTGCGCTGCCTTACGGGTCTGCCGGAACGCCTGGACGAAGGAAATCCCCTCGAAGACAAATGCCGCTGCCAGGACGATGTAGGCCACCATGAAGTCCGCCGCGGGCTCCGGCGCGATGATCTCCTGGATGCCGTGCATGATCGAGACCACGGCGCCGGCGGTGAAGAGTCCGAACGCCGCGAACATGGACCAGACGTAGGCCTCCCGGCCGTAGCCCATGGGATGGCTCTTGTCCCGCGGCCGGGCCGAACGCCGCTCCGCAAAGAAGAGGAAGACCTGGTTGCCCGTGTCCGCCCACGAGTGCGCGGCCTCCGCGGTCATCGACGCCGAACCGGAGAGGACCGCCGCGACCGACTTGGCGGCCGCCACCAGCACATTCATCGCGAACGCGATGATCACGGTCAGCAGCGTGGAGCCGGACTTCTTCTTCTCTTTACCGGAGTGTGCCATGGGCTTACCGTACCCGCCGGGACGGCCGCCCGGCGGATCCGGCGGCACCCCTGCCAAATGTCGCACCCCGCTCGTAGGCTGGTCGCATCGGCTAGAGCAAAGGGGTCTCACATGTACTGCTCCATCATCCCGCCCTACCTGTTGCGCCGGCTGGCGGCACAGACGTCGGAACCCCGGCTGGAAGCGGCCGCGCGCGCCGCCCGGGAGGCGTTGCTGCACGTCAAGAGCTTCCAGGCCGCACGGGCCGCGGCCGCTCCGACGGCCCCGCCGGGAATTCGCCAGGTGGCGCCCGGTCCGCCGCAGCGCACCATCTATGACGCGAAGGGCTCGGAGAACCTGCCCGGCGCCCTGGTCCGCAAGGAGGGTGAGCCGGCCACCTCGGATCCGGCCGCCGATGAGGCGTATGACGGGCTCGGCCACACGCACCGGCTCTACGCGGACGCTTTCGGGCGCAACTCGGTGGACGGCAACGGCCTGCCCCTGGACGCCACGGTGCACTACGGGCAGCGCTACGACAACGCGTTCTGGGACGGCCACCAGATGGTCTTCGGCGACGGCGACGGCCAGGTGTTCAACCGGTTCACGGTGGCGCTCAGCGTGATCGGCCACGAGCTCACCCACGGCGTGACCCAGTTCTCGGCGGGGCTGACCTACCGGAACCAGCCCGGTGCGCTGAACGAGTCCGTCTCGGACGTCTTCGGTGCGTTGGTGGAACAGTTCGTCCGGCAGCAGGACGCGGCGCAGGCCAGCTGGCTGATCGGCGAGGGCCTCTTCACCGACCAGGTCCAGGGCGTGGCGCTGCGCTCGATGAAGGCGCCGGGCACGGCGTACGACGACGACGTCCTGGGCAAGGACCCGCAGCCCGACTCGATGGATGGCTACGTTCACACCAGCTCGGACAACGGCGGGGTGCACTTGAACTCCGGCATTCCCAACCGGGCGTTCTACCTCACGGCCACCACCCTCGGCGGGAACGCATGGGAGGCCCCGGGACGGATCTGGTACGAGACCCTGACCGGAGGATCGCTGAAGCCGGCGTCGACGTTCAGCGCCTTCGCCAAGGCCACGGCGGCCTCCGCCCAGGAGCTGTTCGGAGCGGATTCACCGGAGCATGACGCGGTGCGCTCGGCGTGGGAAACTGTCAAAGTCAGGCTGTAAGGCGGCAGCCGGCCGTAATCCTGGTGGCTGGAGACGAACCCATGAAGATCACCGTGCAGCGCAGCGGCGGCGTCGCGGGATTCCAGCGCGTCTGGAGTACCGAACCCGCGACGCCGGACGCCGTGGACCGCTGGCAGGGCCTGATCGAGGCCTGCCCATGGGATGACCTCCCCGGGGACGCGGACGAGGCCCCGCAGCCGGACCGGTTCGTCTACAACATCCGCGCCGGCCGGCGCCGCGCGACCCTGCCCGAACGGCACATCACAGGCCCGTGGCGCGAGCTGGTCGAGTGCGTGCGCGCCGACGCCGGGGACGCGCCCCGGGAGTAGCCCTCCCTAAACCGCAGCGAGGTGGCCGCGGAAGGCCCTCCGGTATGACTGCGGGCTGGTGTCGAGCACCTTGGCGAAGTGGTGGCGGAGCAGGACGGGGTGGCCGAACCCGGACTCCCGTGCAACCTCATCAATGGTCAGGTCCGTCGTCTCCAGCAACTCCTGGGCGCGGAGCACGCGCTGGGAGTTCAGCCACGCCGCCGGCGTCGCCCCGGTTTCGGCCCGGAAGCGCCGGGCAAAGGTCCGCGGCGACATGTGAACCCGCCGCGCCAGCTCGTTGACCGGGTGCTCCTCCCCCAGGTTGCCGACCATCCAGCGCAGCAGCTCCTCCATCGGCTGGGACCCGCACCGGGGAACCGGCCGGTCGATGAACTGGGCCTGTCCGCCGTCGCGGTGCGGCGGCACCACCATGTCGCGGGCAATGCTGGCGGCAACCGCCGCGCCGAATTCCAGCCGCACCAGGTGCAGGCTCGCGTCGATCCCCGCGGCGGTCCCGGCGCTGGTGATGATCCGGCCGTCCTGGACGTAAAGCACGTTCTCGTCCACCACCGCCTCGGGGTACCGCTCGGCCAGTTCGCGGGAGTAGTGCCAGTGGGTAGTGCAGCGCCGGCCGTCCAGCAGCCCGGCCCGGGCCAGGGCGAAAGCCCCCGAGCAGATGGACATCACCCACGCGCCGCGCTCGTGGGCGGCGCGCAGGGCCTCGATCACGGCGTCGGGAACATCAGAGTCCTTGCCGAACGGGGTCATGATCACCAGGTCCGCGTCCGCCGCCGCGTCCAGCCCGAGTCCCACGTGCAGGGTGGGGCCGGACTGCATCGGGACGTCCCCGGGGATGGGGGTGACGATCCGGAAATCAAAGGCCGGCAGGCCCGCGCCGCGGCCGGAACGGTCGACGCCGAACACCTCGAAGGCGGTGCCGAATTCGAAGATGGAAAAGTTGGGAACCACGATCATTGCCACCGAACGGATCATGGTTCAAGTGTGGCAGAAATTTTAGCTTTTTGGGCTTTTCTGCCACTTATTTTTGACCCGTCACCGGCGAACCATAGAGCTATGGAAATCCTCGGAATCGCCGTCATCATCCTGGTTATTGCCGTCGCCGCGGCCACCCTCCGCGCCCTCCGCAAGGATGGACTGGGCCACAACCCGCCCGTCCGCTCGGAGGACTACTGGATGGCCCACGACCTGCCAAGCACCGGCTACACGCTGCGGAATTTCTAACCGCGGCCGCCGGCTTCACACAGCGGCGGGCCGGCCGGGCAGTGCGCCCGGCCGGCCCCCCGCTTTCCCCTGCAGGACTCAGCCGCCGTGAGCGGCCACGGAGAGCGGCTGCCACTCATTCCAGGTGGCCAGCCGGGACTCGTAGTCGGCGGTGACGATGCCCAGGGGCGCCTCGCCGAAGAAGACCCGCAGCGGGGGTTCGTCCGCGTCCACCAGGGTCAGAATCGGCTCCCGGGTTGCCGTCGGATCGCCCGGGGTGCCGCGCCGGCTGGGCCGGTTGGCCGCCCGCTCGCGGACGCCGTCGTACTCCGGCATCTGTTCGGCGTGACGGGCGGAACTGCCGCCCCAGTCGGTGGCGAAGCCGCCCGGCTCCACCAGGGTCACCTTGATGCCGAACTCCGCGACCTCCTGGGCCAGGGACTGGCTCAGGCCCTCGAGCGCCCACTTGGACGCGTGGTAGATGCCCACGGTGGGGAAGGCCGAGACGCCGCCCACGGACGAGACCTGAATGATGTGCCCGCTCCCCTGCTCCCGCAGGAAGGGCAGCGCGGCCTGGGTGACCCACAGCGCACCAAAGAGGTTCGTCTCGATCTGGTCGCGGGCGTCGGCCTCGCTCAGCTCCTCCACCGTGCCGAACTGGCCGTAGCCGGCGTTGTTGACCACCACGTCCAGCCGGCCGAAATGCCCGTGCGCCCGGGCCACGGCGGCGAAGGCGGCTTCGCGGTCCGTGACATCGAGTTCGATGGGAAGGATCCTGTCGCCGAACTCCTCAACCAACGCGTCGAGACTCTTCGCGTCACGCGCCGTGGCGGCGACGTTGTCTCCGCGGCCCAGCGCCGCGAGGGCCCATTCCCGGCCGAAACCACGCGAGGTTCCGGTGATAAACCATGTCTTCCCAGCCATACTCTTACTCCTGTCCAGTGTCGGTGAACTGTCGATGATGTTTCGGGGATGCTTAGTCGGAGCTGATCTGCAGCCGGAACCGGTCGCGCTTGGCGTGCAGGTCCCAGAGGTGTCCGGCGAGGACGGCCGGATCCTTCTCCGGGTCGCCGTCGATGATGCGGCCGCCGATGATCAGCTGGGACACCTGGATGCCCTCCTCGCCGAGCACCTCGTTCAACAGCCGGGCGTAGGCGGCCTGACCGGCGAACGCCACCGAGGTGCCGGTGACATTCCGTCCGGGCTTGACCGCCGAGCCGCCGTTGACGAAGAGGATGGTGCCCTTGTCCTTGCCCAGGAACCGCATGCCGGGAAGGACCTGGTGGACCGCCGCCACCGGGCCATAGATGGAGAACTCCACGGGTCCCACGAGGTCGGTTGGGGTGGTCTCAAGGACCGGGCGCATGAAGTCCTTCTGCGGAAGCGGGCTGTACTGCAGTACCTCGATGGGGCCGAGGGTTTCGGTGGCGGCCTCCAGCGCCCGGGTGATGGAGGCGGGGTCACGGACATCGGCCGCGAAACCCCTGGCTTCGATCCCCTCGGCCGAGAGGGTCTCCGCCAGGGCATCAACGCGGCCCTGATTCCGGGAAAGGAGGGCGACGGAGAAGCCTTCCGCGCCGAAACGACGGGCGACGGCGGCGCCGAGCCCCGATCCTGCTCCAATGATTGCGATAGTAGTCATGACGGGTCCAAGTCCGCGGCCCGGCCAAATATTCCTCAGTAGGCTTAGCTTTTTGAGCCCTTGCCGCGGAAACCGGCCAGTAGACTGGAGCCAGCCATGACACTCCATATCTCCTACCCCGCCGAGCTGCCGGTTTCCGAGCGCCGCGAGGACCTGATGGCCGCGATCGCCGCCAACCAGGTGACGATCATCGCCGGCGAGACCGGTTCCGGTAAGACCACCCAGATTCCGAAGATGTGCCTGGAGCTGGGCCTGGCCGAGAAGGGCCTGATCGGGCACACCCAGCCGCGGCGCCTCGCCGCGCGGACGGTGGCCGAACGCATCGCCGAGGAGCTCGGCGTCGAGATCGGCCAGGAGGTGGGCTTCCAGGTCCGCTTCACCGGCGAGGTCAGCCGGTCCACGAAAATCAAGCTGATGACCGACGGCATCCTGCTGGCGGAAATCCAGCGCGACAAGCTGCTGCGCAAGTACAGCGTGATCATTATCGACGAGGCGCACGAGCGGAGCCTCAATATCGACTTCATTCTCGGCTACCTGAAGCGCATCCTGCCGCAGCGGCCGGACCTGAAGGTCATCATCACCTCGGCCACCATCGACCCTGAGCGCTTCGCCAAGCACTTCGGCAGCGAGGAGGAGCCCGCCCCGATCGTCGAGGTCTCGGGCCGCACCTTCCCGGTGGAGATCCGCTACCGTCCGCTGTCCGCCCCCGCCGGCGGTCCCGGCGCGGATGACGGAGACGGCGAGGGCACCGCCTCCGACGACGAGCTGGAGGAGGACCGGGATCCGCTGGACGCCGTCTGCGACGCCGTCGACGAACTGGCCCTCGAGGCGCCCGGGGACATCCTGATCTTCTTCTCCGGCGAGCGCGAGATCCGCGACGCCGCCGAGGCACTCAACGCCAGGATCCAGGCGAACCGGCGCCTGGCCGGCACCGAGGTGCTCCCCCTCTTCGCGCGGTTGAGCCTGCAGGAACAGCACAAGGTTTTCCACCCGGGCAGCAAGCGCCGGATCGTCCTGGCCACCAACGTCGCCGAAACCTCGCTGACGGTGCCCGGCATCAAGTACGTCATCGACACCGGCACGGCCCGCATCTCGCGCTACTCGCACCGCACGAAGGTCCAGCGCCTGCCGATCGAGCGGGTCTCCCAGGCCTCGGCGAACCAGCGTTCGGGACGTTGCGGGCGTGTCTCCGACGGCATCGCCATCAGGCTGTACTCGGAGGAGGACTTCGAGTCCCGCCCGCAGTTCACCGACCCGGAGATCCTGCGCACCAACCTTGCCGCCGTCATCCTGCAGATGACCGCCATGGGCGTCGCACGCGGGCCCAAGGACGTGGAGAACTTCCCGTTCGTCGAACCGCCGGAATCCCGCGCAATCAACGACGGCGTCACGCTCCTGCGTGAGCTTGGCGCGTTGAGCGCCGCCCGGCAGCCGGAGGCGCCGGACGAGACCGGGGGCCGTCCCGGCCGACGGACCGCCGGTGGCCGCGGCAGCGGCCTCACCGCCGTCGGCCAGCAACTCGCCCAGCTCCCGGTGGACCCGCGGCTGGGACGGATAATCGTTGAATCCGGCAAGCGCGGCTGCGTCCGTGAGGTGATGATCCTCGCCGCGGCGCTGACCATTCAGGACCCACGCGAGCGCCCGACGGACAAGCAGCAGCTGGCCGCGGAGAAGCACGCGCGGTTCCGGGATGAGAACTCGGACTTCACCGGCTACCTCAACCTCTGGAACTACCTGCAGGAGAAGCAGCAGGAGCTCTCCTCCACCGCGTTCCGCCGGCTGTGCCGCGCCGAGTTCATCAACTACCTGCGGGTGCGCGAATGGCAGGACCTGTTCGCGCAGCTGCGGCAAATGGCCCGGCCGCTCGGGATCAGCCTGGACAACAAGCGCCTGACCGACCCGGTCGGCAACCACGAGGGCATCCACATCAGCCTGCTCTCGGGCCTGCTGAGCCACATCGGCATCCTGGACGAACGCAAGCGCGAATATGCAGGCGCCCGCGGTACCCGCTTCGCGATCTTCCCCGGCTCCGCGCTGTTCAAAAAGTCGCCCACCTTCGTGATGGCCGCCGAGCTGGTGGAGACCAGCCGGCTCTGGGCACGGGTGGCCGCCAAATTCGATCCGCTCTGGGCCGAGCAGGTGGCCCCGGACCTGGTCAAGCGCAGCTACAGCGAGCCGCACTGGTCCAAGAAGATGGGCTCGGTGATGGCCCATGAGAAGGTCACCCTGTACGGCGTGCCCATCATCCCCAACCGGCGGGTCAACTACGGCCGCGTGGACCCGGAGCTGTCCCGCGAGCTCTTCATCCGGCACGCACTGGTGGAGGGCGACTGGCAGACCCACCACAAATTCTTCCACCGCAACCGGGCCCTCCTGCAGGAGATCGAGGAACTGGAGGCCCGGATGCGCCGCCGGGACATCCTGGTGGACGACCAGACCCTGTTCGAGTTCTATGACGCCCGGGTGGGCAAGGACGTGGTCTCCGAGCGCCACTTCGACAAGTGGTGGAAAGAGGCCCGGCAGCAGGACCCGGCACTGCTGGACTTCGAGAAGTCACTGCTGATCAGCGAGGACGCGGACGAGCTCGACGATTCGGCGTACCCGAAGACCTGGCTGCACAAGGGCTTTGAACTGCCGCTGAGCTACGAGTTCAGCCCCGTGGCCCCGGGGGCGGCGCCGAACCCCTCCGACGGCGTCACCGCCGAGGTCCCCGTGCTGTTCCTGAACCAGCTCGACGACGCCGCGTTCCGCTGGCTGATCCCGGGCCAGCGGGTGGAACTGGTCACCGCCCTGATTAAGTCCCTGCCCAAGCAGGTGCGCAAGAACTTCGTCCCGGCGCCCGACGTCGCCCGCCAGGCGGTGGCCGCGTTGGAGGCTGACTTCGACCCCGCCACGGACGACCTCGAGCCGTCCCTGGAACTCGTGCTGCGCAGGCTCCGCGGCCAGGTCATCCCGCCGGGATCCTGGAACTGGGACGCCGTGCCGCCGCACCTGCGCGTCAGCTTCCGCGTGGTGGACGCCCGCGGCAAGCTCCTCGACGAGGGTAAGGACCTCGCCGCGCTTCAGGAGAAACTGGCGCCGGCCACCCGACGCGCCATCGCAGAGTCCCTGGGCGCAACTCCTTCGACAACGGCTCCGAAGAAGGGCACCGCCCCGGCCGCCGCGGAGAACGGCCCTGCCGGCAAAGGCAGAGCCGGCAGTGCACAGCAGGCCGGCTCCCCCGCGGGCTTCACCGAGCTGACCGGCCTCAAGGACTGGACCTTCGGCAGTGTGCAGCGCCAGGTCCAGGGTATGGTCAAGGGCCACACCGTCACCGGCTACCCGGCCCTGGTGGACGAGGGCACCTCCGTGGCGTTGCGGCTCTTCCAGACCGCGGGCGAACAGGAACAGGCGATGCGCGGGGGCGTGATCCGCCTGCTGGCCCTCAAGGTCCCGCCGCCGGACCGCTACGTCCTGGAGCACCTGAACAACACGGAGAAGCTGACCTTCAGCCAGAACCCGCACGGGTCGGTCTCTGCCCTGATCGCGGACTGCGCCCTGGCCGCGATCGACAAGCTCACCCCGGCCGCCTTCCCGTGGGACGAGCCGTCCTTCAAGGCACTGTACGAGCAGGTCCGCGCCGAGCTTATCGACACGGTCTTCACCGTCACCGCCGTCGTCGAACGCATCCTGGCCAGTACCCGGCGGATCGAGAAACAGCTTCGCGGCACCACCAGCCTGGCACTGATCAGCGCCCTGAACGACGTCAAGGCCCAGCTGGAGCAGCTGGTCTTCCCCGGCTTCGTGGCACGCACGGGCTACGCCCAGTTGAGCCAGCTGCCGCGCTACCTCGCGGCGATCGAGAAGCGGCTGGAGAAGCTGCCCACCACCGTCCAGCGCGACGCCCAGCACATGGCCGTCATCCAGGGGCTCGAGGACGACTACGACGACGCCGTCTCGGCGCTACTCCCGGGCAGGCGGATCGGGCCGGAGTTAACCCAGGTCCGCTGGATGATCGAGGAGTTGCGGGTGAGCCTGTTCGCCGTCGAACTCGGGACGGCCTATTCGGTCTCCGAGAAGCGGATCCGGACGGTGCTTAACAAGGCGCTGGCCCCGGCGTAACGCCGGGGCCAGCGGGTGTATGTCGCGGGGGCGTTATGCGTCCGGGACGAACTCCCCGTAGCCCGCCGCGCGCAGCCCTTCCCGCAGCTTCTTGGCGTTAGCATCGAGGCGCTCCGGATCCGGGTTCTGGTCCACGGCGCCGAAGTCGTAGTCGGCCATGGAGTTGGACGGCCAGACGTGGACGTGCAGGTGGTTGATTTCGTACCCGGCGATGGTCAGGCCGGCGCGGGCGGACCCGAAGACGTCCACCTGGGCGGCGCCGATTTTCCGCGCCACCTCCATGACGCGGGCCAGCGTCTCGGGCGACGCGTCGGTCCAGCGGTCCACCTCCTCGACCGGCACCACCAGCGTGTGCCCGTCGGCGAGCGGGCCCACGGTCAGGAAGGCGACGACGTCGTCCTCGCGCCAGACGAAGCGGCCGGGAATCTCGCCGTTGATGATCTTGGTGAACAGGGTGCTCATGCGTCCGCCTTCTCTGCCGGGGTTCCGAGGGTGGAAGCGTCCAGGACGAAGCGGTACTTCACGTCGCCGGCCACCATCCGGTCATAGGCCTCATTGAGCTGGTCCGCGCCGACGAGTTCGATGTCGGAGACCACACCGTGCTCGGCGCAGAAGCCCAGCATTTCCTGGGTCTCCTCGATCCCGCCGATCAGCGATCCGGCGTAGGCGATCCGGCGGCGGATCAGCGAACCGGGGTTGACCGGCGGCATGGCCTCGGACGGCAGGCCCAGCTGGAAGAGGGCACCGTCGACGCGCAGCGTGCGGAAGTACGGGTTGAGGTCGTGCGGGGCGGCGACGGTGTCGATGATGACGTCGAGGCTGCGGTCGGCGGCTTCCATTGCGGCCGGGTCGGTGGAGAGGACCACGTGGTCGGCGCCGAGTTCACGCGCGGCGGCGAACTTCCGCTCCGACGTCGTGAAGACGGTCACCTCGGCGCCCATCGCCTTGGCGATCTTGACGGCCATGTGGCCGAGGCCGCCGAGGCCCACGACGCCGACGGCGTCGCCCTCCTCGACCTCGAAGTGGTTCAGCGGGGAGAACGTGGTGATGCCGGCGCACAGCAGGGGCGCGGCGGCGGCCGGGTCGAGGCCCTCGGGGATGCGCAGCACGTAGTTGCGGTCCACCACGATCGAGGTGGAGTAGCCGCCCTGGGTGACGGCGCCGTCATTGCGGGCATCCTTGGCGCCATAGGTGCCGGTCATACCCTTTTCGCAGTACTGCTCGAGGCCGTCGAGGCAGCTCTCGCATTCGCGGCAGGAGTCGACCATGCACCCCACGCCCACGCGCTCACCGACGGTGAAGTCGTCGACGGCGGAGCCCACGCGGGTGACCCGGCCGACGATCTCGTGGCCCGGAATCAGCGGGTACGTGTTTCCGCCCCATTCGCCGCGGCTGGCGTGGACGTCGGAGTGGCAGAGGCCGCAGAACTCGACGGCGATCTCGACGTCGTCAGCCTTGGGGGCGCGGCGGGCGACGGTCAGCGGCACCAGGCCGCTGTCCGGGGCGGTGGCACCGTAGGCAGCGGCGAGGGTGGGGCCGGCGGCGTCGGTGAGGTCGGGAAGGGGCTTGGCGAGGGGCGGCGGTACGGGGCGTCCTGGAGTCATGGTTCGACGCTACCCCCGGGGTTGGTTTCCGTGCCACTTGGGGGCCTTGCTGGGGTGGCGTCCATTCGTAGTGACCTTTCAGTCCGTGAAGCCGACCGGCTTTCCGGCTGCACGGGCGTAGGCGATTTCGCCGGCCGTGGATTCGCCCACGTAGCCGCCGGGGTTGACCACCAGGATGCGGTCGGCGAGGTCGATCTTGCGGCGGTGGATGGTGCCGAGCGTTGATTTCTGTTCATTGGTGAGCTCTTCCCGTGCCTCGGCCGGCGCGAGGACAATGGCACCCGCGAGGGTTAACTTGAGGTTGGCCGCGCGCATCTCCGCCACGAAGCGGGCCGAGCCGCAGAGGCAGACGATCTCCGGCTGATCTGGCACGGCCGTGTCCCTTCGCGTGGGTGACTGTCGCTTCATGCGACGGCGTCCGCTGACGAGACTACGTCACAGGCGTGCCGCTTGAGGTCAGGCTCTGCCGGCGGACACTCGGGGTGTGCACGGGCCGGTCGGGTGGGCGTCAGCTGATATTTCTTGGCTTCCACACCCCGGAGACGCGCCCCGTTCCCGGGCCGCCATCCCTTCCAACCTTTAATGTCAGACCCTCGCGGTTGAATGGGGTCATGGAAGGCAGTCGGAAGCTTTTCGAGGATTCAGTCGCAGCGGCGATCCCGGTGGGAGACGCGGCGGCGATCGTTGATGAGCTCCGTGCGCTGGAGGACCGGAAGTCGGCGATCGCGGCTCGTCAGGCCAGGTTGGCCGTGGCGCTGGACCTGGTCCGGCGGCGCGAACAAGCCGCCCTGGGCTTGCCCGCTGACCAGCTCGGCGCCGGAGTGGGGGCGGAGATCGCGCTGGCGCGGCGGGAATCCCCGGCCAAAGGCTCACGGTTACTGGGCCTGGCCCGGGCGCTGGTGACCGAGATGCCGCACACCCTCGCCGCCCTCGACACCGGGCGCCTGAACGAATGGCGTGCCACACTTCTGGTCCGCGAGACCGCCTGCCTGGACGCCGCCGACCGGGCCGCGGTGGATGAGGAACTCGCCGCCGACATCGGGACTTTCGACGGCGCCGGAGACCGGGCCATCATCTCCGCCGCCAAGGCCGCCGCCTACCGGCACGACCCGAGATCCGTCACCCAACGCGCAGCCCACGCCGAAACCGAACGCACCGTTAGTCTCCGCCCGGCGCCCGACACCATGTGCTACCTGACCGCACTGCTTCCCGTCGCCGTCGGAGTCGCCGCCTACGCGGCCCTGACCCGGCACGCCGACACCGCCCGCGCCACCGGAGACCCCAGGTCCAGAGGCCAGCTAACGGCGGATGCTTTGGTCGAACGGGTCACCGGGACCTCTGGCGGGATCACCGGCATCGAAGTCCAACTCGTTATGACCGACCGGACCCTCCTGGCCGGGGACAACGAACCGGCCCGGCTCGCCGGCTACGGGATCGTCCCGGCCGGGTGGGCCAGGAAACTCGTGGCCGGCCAAGGCGACAATCCAGAATTCACAACCTGGCTCCGGAGGCTCTACACCGCGCCCGGCACCGGCGAGCTCGTCGGTATGGACTCCCGGGCCCGGCTCTTCCCCACGGGCCTGCGCCGGTTCATCGAAATCCGCGACAACACCTGCCGCACCCCCTATTGCGACGCACCCATCCGGCACCTGGACCACATCGTTCCCTGGCACCGCGGCGGAGAAACAACCGCAGCCAACGGCGCCGGACTTTGCGAAGCCTGCAACCACACCAAAGAAACCCCCGGCTGGACCGCCCGACCAGTCGACAGCCCACCCTCGGCCGTCTGCCACACCCTCGAACTCAGCACACCCACCGGCCATACCTACACCTCCACAGCGCCACCGCTTCCCGGATACGGTCCGGGGAGGTACGTGTCCAAGCCCGAAGAGGCAGAATCGAGGAGGATCACCAGGAAGCTCAGGCACCGGCAGCGACTGCGCCACCGGCGGGGAGTCGCCACAAGAAGTCAACAGGAGGAGCAGCTCGTCGCCTGAGGTTGGGGCGTCGGCCGGGCGCCTCTTGTGGCCGTCGGCCCCTGCGCCGCGATGGCCGCCCGGATTGCCAGTGGCCGCCCGGCCAGTCAGTGCTGTCTGTTCAGCCCGGTCAGTCCTTCGCGCCCGTGGACATGCCGTCCGGCTCGGCGCCAGTGACCACCAGGTTTCCGGGGTTGTTGGACCATTCGGAGAACGACCCCGGATACAGCGCCGCCCGGTAACCTGCGATCTCCAGTGCCGCGACCTCGTGGGCGGCTGTCACACCGGAGCCGCAATACACGGCGGTTTGAATCCCGTCGTTGACGCCGAGCTCCGAGAACCGCCGGCGCAGGGCATCCGCCGGGAGGAACCGACCGTCGGGGCCCAGGTTGTCCGAGGTCGGAGCGCTGACGGCTCCCGGGATGTGTCCGGCCCGCGGATCCACCGGCTCGATTTCGCCCCGGTACCGCTCGCCGGCCCGCGCATCCAGCAACAGCCCCGAGCCGGACCAGGCGCCGGCACCGGAGGCATCGACGACTGGCATTCCCCCCTCGGTCAGCACGACGTCGCCCGGTTCCGCGGTCGCCTCGCCGCCCTCAACGTCGAACCCCGCCTCCAGCCAGGCGGCCAAGCCGCCGTCGAGCAGTCGGACCGAGGAAACGCCCGCATTGCGCAACATCCACCAGACCCGGGCGGCGGCCATGTTACCGCTGTTGTCGTACGCGACTACGGTGTCACCCTCGCGGATTCCCCACGCGCGGGCGGAGGCCTGGAACTGCTCCAACGGGGGCAGCGGGTGCCTTCCCCGGGTGGGGTCCTCGTGGGGGGCCGCCAGCTCGGTAGCGAGGTCCACGAAGACGGCGCCGGGCAGGTGCGATTCCAGGTAATGATCCCGTCCATCAGGGTCCCCCAGGGCCCAGCGCACGTCCAGCAGCACCGTCCGCGTGCCCGCATCCAACCGGTCCTTGAGTTCGGCAACAGTCATCAGAGTCTCCATCCCGCCACCCTATCCGGCACACGACCCCGGGTAGGCTGTAGCGGTGATCACCGCGCGCCATCAAGACCGGGACTGGGCCGACGAGGCCATCCGCCGAATCAACGCGGAAAACAACCGGTCCGCCGACACCCACCTCTACTCGGTGCCCCTGCCCGAGCACTGGGGCGTCAAATTGTATTTGAAGGACGAATCCACGCACCGCACCGGCAGCCTCAAGCACCGGCTGGCGCGGTCCCTGTTCCTCTTCGGCCTGGTCAACGGCTGGATCCGGGAGGGCACCACCATCGTCGAGGCTTCCAGCGGCAGCACCGCCGTCTCCGAGGCCTACTTCGCGCAACTGCTGGGCCTGCCCTTCATCGCGGTCATGACCCGGACCACCAGCCGGGAAAAGATCGCCCTGATCGAACAGTTCGGCGGCACCTGCCACCTCGTGGACCACGCGTCGGAGGTCTACGCCGCGGCCGAGGAACTGGCGGCCAGCACCGGCGGCCACTACATGGACCAGTTCACCTACGCGGAGCGGGCCACCGACTGGCGCGGCAACAACAACATCGCCGAATCGATCTTCGGCCAACTGGCCCTCGAGGAGCACCCGGTCCCCCGCTGGATCGTCGTGGGCGCCGGCACGGGTGGCACCAGCGCCACGATCGGCCGTTACCTGCGCTACCAGCGGCACGCGACCCGGCTCGCCGTCGTCGATCCGGAGAACTCCGCCTTCTTCACGGGCTGGCAGGAACACCGCGACGGCGGCAACTGCGCGGACGTCACCGGCCTGCCCTCCCGGATCGAAGGCATCGGCCGGCCGCGGCTGGAACCCAGCTTCGTCCCCGCCGTCATCGACCACATGATCACAGTCCCGGACGCCGCCTCGGTGGCCGCCATGCGCCACCTCCGCGACGTCGCCGGGCTGCACGCCGGCCCGTCCACCGGCACCAACCTCTGGGGCGTGTGGCAGCTGGTGGCGCAGATGATCGCCGACGGCGAGACGGGCAGCATCGTGTCCCTCATGTGCGACGGCGGCGACCGCTACTCCGGCAACTACTACGACGACGGATGGCTCCAGGCGCAGGGCCTGGACCCCGCGCCACACGAGGCCACGCTCCGGTCCTTCTTCGAGACCGGGACCTGGCCCGCCTAAACCTCCACGGAATCGCCGCTGGACAGGTGCCGGTACTCGGTGCCGTAGCGGGCGCCGATCCGGCTCACATGCGCCTCGACCAGCCCCACGCCCAACTCGTTGAGCAGCCCGTCGTGGACCGGGAAGGCCCGGGGCGCCCGGACACTGATCACGAAGTCCACCACCTCGCCGATCTTGTTCCACGGCGCGTGGATCGGCACCAGCAGCGTGCCGACCTCAATCCCGTCCGGGACGGCGAAGGAATCCCCCGGGTGGTACACGTTCGCGTCAATGAGGTAGCCGATGTTGGCCACCACCGGAATCTGGGGATGAATCAGGGCGTGCTGGCCGCCGAAGCAGCGCACCGCGAAGCCCGCCACCTCCAGCTCATCACCCTCGGCGGCGGTGTGGATCCGGCCGGAGGCCGCCGGTGCCTTGCCCCGCAGCGTGGCGGCCACCCCCTCCGGCGCGTAGAGCTGTCGCTCATCGTCGGCCAGCAGCGCCGCGGTGACGGCGTCGACGTCGATGTGGTCGCCGTGCTCATGGGTGATCAGCACCGCGTCGGCGCCGGCGAGCGCGACGTCGGTCTCGGAAAAGGTGCCGGGGTCCAGCACCAGGACCTTGCCGTCCTTCTCGAGCCGGACACAGGCGTGCGTGAATTTTGTCAGCTTCATCCGGCCAGCCTAGGACCCCCGTCGGAGCGGTGTCCACGGCCCGGCTGGTAATCTGGAACCCCTCTCATCCGGCAGCACCCCCGAGCAGCGAAGCGAGTTCCCATGTCCCACGGCGCCACCACCGACGGCCGGGCGGCCGCCGCGCCGACCGGCGGCAAGGACCAGCCCGCGGGCCGGGAGCAGCGGGTGACCAAGCAGCGGCTCGCGGTCAGCGCCGCGCTCGATGAACTCGCGGACTTCGTCAGCACCCAGGAACTGCACCGCATCCTGCAGGAACGCGGCACCTCCGTCTCCCTCGCCACCTCCTACCGGATCCTGCAGTCGCTCGCCGACGAGGGCCTGGTGGACGTGCTCCGGAACGCCGACGGCGAGGTGGTGTACCGCCGCTGCGCCGTCACCGGACACCACCACCACCTGCTCTGCCGGAACTGCGGCAAAGCCGTGGAGGTCGAGGCGCCCGCCGTCGAGGCGTGGGCCGCCCGGATCGCCGCCGAGCACGGCTTCACGGCCGTCGAGCACACGGTCGAGATCTTCGGCCTCTGCCCGGAGTGCACGGCCCTGCAGGCCAACAGCTAGCCCGTTACCGCACCCACGGCGAACCGGATCTGGCCGCGCGGGTTGGTGATCACCAGCTCCGCCGAATCCAGCTGGTAGACCGACGGCTCACCGAAGAAGTCCCTTAGCCAGGCGCGCTTGTCCGCATCCAGGCAGTCCCCCACACCATCGGTCGTTCCCACCCCATCCGGGGCCATGCCGAACCCGTCCACCGCCATCGGAACGGTCAGGTCCCCGCACGCGGTGCCGAGCACGGCCGTCGTCCCTGCCCGCCGGTCGAAGCGCAGGTGCACGGGTGTGGCGGTGAGCCAATACAGATTCCGGCCGCGGGCCTGGGCCCACGACGAGCTGAACGTCCGGCAGCTCAGGTCGTCAGCACCGTAGGGAGCGCCGGGCGCGGTCCCGCGGCCGGTGGTTGCGGTGGGACAGCTCGACGGCGCGGCCGACGCCCCGGGCTGCGGGGCAGGCGGGGTGGACCGGGTCCGGGTGGCGGGATCGATGATCTTCGCTCCCCCGGTCCGTGGATTCCTGGGCTCCCCGATCGCGAGGGACCAGCGGTCCCCGGCCCAGGAGATGGCGAACCGGACGGCGGCCTGCCGGCCCTCACGCCAGGCGGTGACGTTGGCAACCGAGGGGAAGTCGCTCCGTACGCCCAGGTGCCAGGTGCCCGGACCCCAGCCGCGGGCGGCGTTCACGAGTTGCTGCGCCTCCGGGCCGGCGTTGGTCATGGCGGGTCCGACGAGGGCGGCGACGTCGTCGGGGTTGCCGCCGATGGCCGCCGCCATCACGCTGCGTGCGAAGGGTTCGCGGCCGGCGGGATCCGGCGGGTGCGTCGTGGCGCCGAGGCCGCAGGATGTCACCGCCAATACCAGCGCGGTGACAACCGCCGCCACAGCTACGCGAAAAACGCCGCGCACCCCACACTGATCCCCCATGCGAGCACCCTACGGCACGGATGCCCGGAAAACGCCGATTCCGCCTACGCGGCCACGGGACTGGTTCGGCCGTTGAGGCCGCGCCGGGTGCGGACGCCGCCGATGACGCGGCAGACCACGTAGATCAGGAAGGACAGCGTGGTCACGTACGGGCTGATGGGAAGCCGGCCGCCCAGTGCGAGCAGGATCCCGCCGACCGTGGCGGACACGGCGAAGAGCACGCTCAGCAGCACCACCAGGCGAGGCGAGGATGTGACCCGCAAGGCCGCGGCCGCCGGCGTGATCAGCAGTGCCAGCACCAGCAGCGCCCCCACGATCTGGATGGACAGGGCCACGCTGACGCCCAGGAGCACCATGAACCCCAGGGCCAGCCCGCGCACCGGGACACCGCGGGCGGCTGCCACCTTGGGATCGACGCTGGCGAAGGTGAGCGGCCGCCAGATGGCGATGAGCGCCAGCATCACCACGACGGCGGCACCGGCGAGGACCTGCAGCTGGACCGTTCCCACCGAAACGATCTGCCCGGTGAGGAGGCCGAACTTGTTCGCGGCGCGGCCCTCGTACAGGGAGAGGAACAGGATGCCCAGGCCCAGGCCGAAGGGCATGAGCACGCCGATGGTCGAGTTCTTGTCGCGCGCCCGGACCCCCATCACGCCGAGGATCAGGGCCGCCACCACGGACCCGGCGAGCGAGCCGGCCACCACATCCGCGCCAATCAGCAGCGCGAAGGCGGCGCCGGCGAAGGAGAGTTCGGAGATTCCGTGCACGGCGAAGGCGAGGTCGCGCTTCATCACGAACGTTCCCACCAGGCCGCCCAGCAGGCCGAGGACCGCCCCGGCCCAGAGCGAGTTCTGCACCAGGGCCAGCAGCTCGCCGTAGTTCTCGAAGTTGAAGATGGCGTGCAGTACGGCGTCGAAGTCCACTTAACCCACCTCTCCGGCTACGGCGTGCGCGTCCTCGTGGTGGTGGGTGGTGGCGTCCGGCAGGCCCACCACAATCAGCCGGCCGTTGGCGCGGATCACCTCGACGTGGCTGCCGTAGAGGTCGGAGAGCACCTCGGTGGTCATCACTTCCTCGGGCGTTCCCACCCGGAAGCGGCCGCCGGCCAGGTAGAGCACCCGGTCCACGTAGTCCATGATCGGGTTGATTTCGTGGGTCACGAACACCACGGCGCTGTTCTGCTCGTGGCATTGCCGGTTGATCAGGGAGCTGACCGCCTGCTGGTGGTTCAGGTCCAGGGAGAGCAGCGGCTCGTCGCACAGCAGCACGCCCGGATCCGTGGCGAGGGCCTGGGCCACCCGCAGCCGCTGCTGCTCGCCGCCGGAAAGCTGGCCGACGGGCACCTTGGCATAGTCCTGCGCGCCCACCTCGGCCAGCAGGTCATCGATCCGACGGTTGACCTTTCCGCCGCCGACGCGGATGCCCCAGCGGTGGCCGTCAACGCCGAGGCCCACCAGGTCGCGGGCCCGCAGCGGGGTGTCCGGGTCGAAGGATTCCTGCTGCGGGACGTAGCCGATCCGCCGGTTCCCCCGCGCGATCGGCTGCCCGTCGAGGGTACCGGTACCGGCGCTCAGTTCCTGCAGGCCCAGCAGCACCTTGAGGAAACTCGTCTTGCCGCTGCCGTTGGGCCCCAGGACGGCGAAGAACTCCCCCGGCATGATGTCCAGGTCCAGGTTCTCCCAGAGGACGCGGTTCCCGAACCGCAGGGAGGCGCTACGCAGGCTTACGACGGGTGTCAACTCGGGGATCCTCAATTTCTGTCGGGCCGAACGGCCGCGTCTGATGGGATGATTCTAGGTCCGCTAGCCCCGGCCGAGGGCCTTGGCAAGCGCGTCGATGTTGCCGGACATCCACTGGAGGTACGTTTTGCCCTCGGGCAGCGTCTCGCCGAAGTCCACCACCGGCACACCGGCCGCGGTGGCGGCCTCCTTGAGCGCGATGGTTTGCGGCCCCTCGGTTTGCGGGTTGTACGCCAGCAGGCGGATGGAACCCGATTTCACGAGGTCAACGGCGGAGCGCAGCACGGCCGGGGGCACGTCGGCGCCGTCCTCGATCGCCGCGGTGTACTCCTCCGGCGTCCGGTTCTGCAGGCCGGCGGCCTCAAGCAGGTAGAGCGGCACAGGCTCGGTGACGGCGACGCCGGCGTTCCCGTCGGTGGCCTTGAGCGCGGCCAGCCGCGTGTCCAGGCCGGCGAGGTCCTTCTTCAGGGCCGCCGCGTTGGCCTTGAAGGCATCCGCGGAGGAGGGTTCCAGGGCCGCCAGCTTGTCGGCAAGGGCGTCGGCGAAGGTGCTCATGCCTGACATGCTGTACCAGACGTGCTCGTTGAAGGACGAGGCATCCCCGGTCTTGAGGCCCGAGGCGTCGGAGGCGTTCAGCAGGTTCTTCTCCCCCAGGCCGGCGTCCCCGGCCAGCTTGTGCAGGAAGTCGTCGTAGCCGCCGCCGTTTTCGACCACCAGCTCGGCCTTCGAGACGGTCAGCTTGTCCTGGGTCGTCGCCTCATAGGAGTGCGGGTCCTGGCTGGTCCGGTTGATGATCGAGGTGACGCGGACCTTGTCTCCGCCCACAGACTTGACCACATCCCCGTACACGCTGGTGGAGGCGACGACCTCGACCACGCCGTCGCCGGCACCCGAACGGTCTGCACCGGAACCGGTGCCGCAGGCGGTCAGCAGCAGGCTGCTGATGCCTGCGAGGAGAAGGACGGTGGCGGAACGGCGCACGGGAAGCCTCGAATCGTTTATTGAGAAGCGTTAGCAATAAAACGAGTCTAACCCTAAATAGGAATCATTCCTATTTAGGGTCAGACCCGCCGCGCCGCTACTCCTGCCCGAGCCTCCGGTAGCCGGTGGCCTGGGTGGCGTCCCGGATCTCGCCGACCAGCAGTTCGATGACGTCCTCGAGGAACAGCACACCTTGGGTGTGGCCGTCCGCGCCGATGACGCGGGCCAGGTGCGAGCCCGTGCGCTGCATGACGGACATGGCCTTCTCGATCTCGTCCCCCACGGCCAGGTTCGCGAGGGACCGGATCCGGCTCTCGGCGATCGGGTGGTGGTAGCGGGACTCCGGGATGGAAAGCACGTCCTTGATGTGCAGGTAGCCGGAGAGCATCCCCTCGTCATCCAGCATCGGGAAGCGGGAGAACCCGGTCCGGCTTACGGCCTTCTCGAACTCCTCCGGGGTGGTGGCGTCCTTGAGCATCACCAGCCGCTCCAGCGGCACCATCACCTCGGCCGCGGTGTGCTCAGAGAACTCCAGCGCACCGGTGATCAGCCCGGCGTCGTCCACCACCAGCCCGTGCCGGGTGGATTCCTGGACGATCGACTGGACCTCCTCCAGGGTGAAGGATGAGCTCACCTCATCCTTCGGCTCAATCCGCATGAGCTTCAGGATGTGGTTGGCGGACCAGTTCAACGCCACGATCGCCGGCTTCACGCCGCGGGCGATCAGCATCAGCGGCGGAGCCAGCAGCAGGGCAGCCTTGTCCGCCACGGAGACGGAGATGTTCTTGGGAACCATCTCGCCGAAGGTCACGTGCAGGAACGTCACCGCCAGCAGTGCGATCGCGAACGCGACGACGTCGGCCATCTCCACCGGGATACCCACGCCCTCCAGCGGAACCGCCAGGAGGTGGTGGATGGCCGGCTCGGCCACCTGCAGGATCAGCAGGGAGCAGACGGTGATGCCGAGTTGCGCGCAGGCCAGCATGAGGGAGACGTTCTCCATGGCCCGCAGCGTGGTCTGGGCCCGCTTGGACCCGGCCTCGGCGAGCGGTTCGATCTGGCTGCGCCGGGCCGACATGATGGCGAATTCCGCCGCGACGAAGAAGGCGTTGCCGAGCAGCAGCACGGCCAGCCACAGGATTCCTACCCAGTCGCTCATGCCGCACCTGCCTTCCCGGCATCGATGCGCCCGTTGTCCGGGCCGCCGCCGTGATCAGGCGGTGCAGGCTTGAAGCAGATCCGGTCGATCCGGCGTCCGTCCATGCGCGTGACGCTGAGGGTGCCGCCGACGACGTCGACCGTGTCACCCACCGCCGCGATCCGGCCCAGCTGGCTCATGACGTAGCCGCCCACGGTCTCGTACGTTGACTCGTCCGGGACGGTGAGTCCGGGAATCTGTTCGGAGAGTTCGTCCGGGCGCAGGAGCCCGGGGAAATACCAGTCACCCGAGGCGCTTTGCAGCAGGCCGGGGCGGACCTTGTCGTGCTCGTCCGCCACCTCGCCCACGATTTCCTCCACGAGGTCCTCGAGGGTGGCGATGCCGGCGGTTCCGCCGTATTCGTCCAGCACGACGGCCAGTTGGAGGTTGCCCTCGCGCAGTTCGGCCAGCAGCCCGTCCAGGTGGATGGTCTCCGGCACCCGGAGGACCTCGGTCATGATGGCTCCGGCCTCGATGTTGGCGCGGCGGTCCGCAGGGACGGCGATTGCCTTCTTGATGTGCACCACGCCGCGGATGTCGTCGGAGGATTCACCGATCACCGGGAACCGGGAGTAACCGGTTCGCTTGGCGGCCTCGACAATGTCGGAGACCGGCTGGTGGCTGTCGATGGTTTCGACCCGGATGCGCGGGGTCATCACGTCGGCCGCGGTGCGTCCGGAGAAGTTCAGCGTCCGCGACACGAAGTTCGCGGTCCCCTCGTCCAGGGTGCCCATGGCGGCGGAGCGGCGGACCAGCGAGGCGAGCTCGGCGGGCGTCCGGGCCCCGGAGATCTCCTCCTTGGCCTCCAGGCCGAAGAGGTGCAGGACCTTGTTGGAGAAGCCGTTGAGCAGCACGATGGCCGGCTTGAATATGGCGGTGAACACCAGCTGCGGCCGGGCGAGAGCCTTGCCGACCTGGAAGGACAACGCGATGGCCGCGTTCTTGGGCACCAGCTCGCCGATCAGCATCGAGAGCAGGGTCGCCAGGATCATCGCCACGATCAGGGACACCGACGTCGCGGCAGCCTCCGCCAAACCGAGGGCAGCGAGCGGGCCCTCCAGCAGGCGGCCCACCGAGGGCTCCATGACGTAGCCGGTCAGCAGCGTGGTCAGGGTGATGCCCAGCTGGCAGCTGGAGAGCTGGGTGGAGAGGGACTTCAGGCATTTGAGTAGCGGCGCGGCCGCCGTGTCGCCGTTGTCCACGGCGCGTTGCACCGTTGCCTGGTCGAGCGCGACCAGGGAGAACTCGACAGCCACGAAGAATCCGGTGCCGAGGATGAGCAGGAAACCTGCTCCAAGCAGTAGCCATTCCATTTAGCGGCCCGCTTCGCGGGGCTGGAGGCTGGGCCGGGGGAAACGTCCCGGCGGAGGATGGTCAGCGGACGCCGACCCTGTTTCCTGGAAGACACTCCGGCCGGCGAAGGATGCGTGCCGGGCGCACGGGCTGTGCCGGGCGGCGGGAGTGTGATGGGCGCGTGAACGGGGTTTGCCGGCTCTGTGGGTGGACTGGGCGGGAAGGGCGTGCGTTCCGCGCTGACAGCCCCCAGGCCGGCACCTAGATTTACTGTCCATAAGACTTTCAGTCTACAGGAGCACCGTTCCCCGCCACCGGGGTGTTTCCCACCGCCCGGGTGCCTTTACCAGCTCTGCGGGACCGGGCGGCCTTCCTCGTATCCGGCGGCGGACTGCAGGCCCACCACCGCCCGCTCGCGGAAGGCGGCCAGGTCCGTGGCGCCGGCGTAGGTCATGGAGCTGCGCAGGCCGGCGGTGATCATGTCCAGCAGGTCTTCCACGCCCGGGCGCGCCGCGTCCAGGTACATCCGCGAGGTGGAGATGCCCTCCTCGAAGAGCGCCTTGCGGTCCTTGTCGAAGGCGCCCTCGCGCTGGTTGCGGTTCTGCACCGCCCGCGCCGAGGCCATGCCGAAGCTTTCCTTGTACTGGCGGCCGTTGGCGTCCAGCTGCAGGTCGCCCGGGCTCTCGTGGGTGCCGGCGAACCAGGAACCGATCATCACCTGGCTGGCCCCGGCGGCCAGGGCCAGGGCCACGTCGCGCGGGTAGCGGATGCCGCCGTCGGCCCAGACACGGCCGCCCGCGGCCCGGGCCGCAGCGGAGCATTCGAGGACGGCGGAGAACTGCGGGCGCCCGACGGCGGTCATCATGCGGGTGGTGCACATGGCCCCGGGGCCGACGCCCACCTTCACGATGTCCGCGCCGGCGGCGATCAGTTCGCGGGTCGCCTCGGCGGTGACCACGTTGCCGGCCACGACGGGGACGCCGGGGTTGAGGCCCTTGACGGCGGCCAGGGCGTCGAACATCTTCTGCTGGTGGCCGTGGGCGGTGTCCAGGACCAGGACGTCGACGCCGGCGGCGAGCAGTTCGGCGGCACGGCCGGCCACGTCCCCGTTGATGCCGACGGCGGCAGCCACCTTGAGGGATCCCCCGGCGTCCAGCGAGGGACGGTACAGCGTGGAACGCAGCGCACCCTTGCGGGTCAGGACGCCGGCCAGCACGCCGTCGCGCTGGACCGGGGCGAAGTCCGTGCCCGCGGCATCCATCGCCTCGAAGGCCCGGCGCAGCGCCTGGCCCGAATCCTCCCCGGCGGCGTCGAGGTCGGCGGCGTCGAACACCAGCGGCTGGTGGCGCATCACGGAGCCCAGCGACGCGAAGCGGTCCTGGCCCTCGAAGTCCGCGGCGCGGACAACGCCGGCGACAGCACCGGCGTCGTCCACCACGACGGCGGCGCCGTGCGGACGCTTCCCGATCAGGTGCAGGGCGTCGATCACGGTGTCGGTGGTGCTCAGCCGCACCGGGGTCTCGAAGACCGCGTGCCGGGACTTGACCCAGGAGGCGACGTCCCGCAGCACCTCCAGCGGGACGTCCTGCGGCAGGACGGCCAGGCCGCCGCGGCGGGCCATGGTCTCGGCCATCCGCTTGCCGGTCACGGCCGTCATGTTGGCCACCACCAGCGGAATCGTGGAGCCGGTGCCGTCGTCCGCGGCGAGATCGACGTCCAGCCGGGACGTGACCTCCGACCGGGACGGGACCAGGAAGAGGTCCGAGTAGGTCAGGTCGGTGCTGGGCTCACTGAGGAAACGCACGGTTGCTCCTTGCCGGGAAAGGGGTTCTCCGAACGATTCTAGGCGAGCCCTGCGACACTCCGGCGGCTGCCCCGAACCCGCTATTCCCGGCCCGCTACGGCCAGGCAATGATTTGAGTCACGCTTATTGGCGGATTCGCGCGGGTCGTCACTAGACTGGCAAAGGTCTGGGTTCACTGGACGCGGAGAACTGGTTCGATTGACGTGCTGCGGCACCGTGGAAACCAGCGGGAATCAAACTCATGGAAGAGGCGTATTTCAAGTGCCAGAGCAGCCAAGCCACCGTCTACCCGAGGAATTTGGCGGAAACGAGTGGCTCGTTGACGAACTGTACGAGCGGTACCAGCAGGACAAGAACACGGTAGACGCCAAGTGGTGGCCCCTGTTCGAGTCCTTCGAAGCCAGCGACGGTTCCTCGACCAACGGCGCGACGGCTCCGGCCGCAGCCCACCCCACCACCCGCGAACTCCCTGTCGTGGCGCCCGCCGCCCCGGCCCAGGCAGCCCCTGCCGCCCCGGCTCCCGCGGCTCCTGCCGCCCCGGCTGCTGCGCCCGCCGCTGCCGCCCCGGCCCCCGCCGCTTCGAAGGCTCCTGCCACCGTGGCCCGCGACGGCGCGAAGACCGCAGAGCCCGGCGCCGGCACCCAGCCCATCCCGGCCCAGCTCCCCAAGAACGTCAAGGCACCGACCGCCCCCGAAGAGGACGTCGTCTCCGTCCTCCGCGGCCCGGCGAAGGCCATCGCCGCCAACATGGTCACCAGCCTCGAGATTCCCACCGCCACCAGCGTCCGCGCCATCCCGGCAAAGCTGCTGATCGACAACCGCGTCGTGATCAACTCCAACCTGGCCCGCGCCCGCGGCGGCAAGGTTTCCTTCACCCACCTGATCGGCTACGCCGTCATCCGGGCCCTCGCCCAGTTCCCCTCCATGAACGTCTACTACGACGTCGTCGACGGCAAGCCCTCCGCGGTGCAGCCGGCGCACGTGAACTTCGGCATCGCGATCGACATGCCCAAGCCGGACGGCACCCGCCTCCTCATGGTCCCGAACATCAAGAAGGCGGAGACCCTCAACTTCTCCGAGTTCTGGCACACCTACGAGGACCTGATCAAGCGCGCCCGCAACGGCAAGCTGACCGCCGACGACCACGCAGGCACCACCGTTTCGCTCACCAACCCGGGCGGCATCGGCACCGTGCATTCGGTCCCCCGCCTCTCCAAGGGCCAGGCCGCGATCATCGGCGTCGGCGCGCTGGATTACCCGGCCGAATTCCAGGGCGCCAGCGAGAAGATCATCGCCCAGAACGCCATCAGCAAGGTCCTGACCCTGACCTCCACCTATGACCACCGCGTCATCCAGGGTGCCGGCAGCGGAGAGTTCCTGAAGCTGGTCCACCAGCTGCTCCTCGGCGCGCAGGGGTTCTACGACGAGATCTTCGAATCCCTCCGCATCCCCTACGAGCCCGTGCGCTGGAGCCCGGACCTGCAGGTGGACCCGGCCGACGAGATCAACAAGGTTGCCCGGATCCAGCAGCTGATCCACTCCTACCGCGTCCGCGGCCACCTGATGGCGGACACCGACCCGCTCGAGTACGTCCAGCGCAAGCACCCGGACCTCGACGTCCTGACCTACGGCCTGACCCTCTGGGACCTGGACCGCGAGTGGCCCACCGGCGGCTTCGGCGGCAAGCCGATGCTGAAGTTCCGCGACATCCTGGGCGTGCTCCGCGACGCCTACTGCCGCACCACCGGCATCGAGTACATGCACATCCAGGACCCGGCCGAGCGCAAGTGGTTCCAGGACCAGCTGGAGCACCCGTACTCCAAGCCGAGCCGCGACGAGCAGCTCCGCATCGTCTCCCGGCTCAACGCCGCCGAGGCGTTCGAGACCTTCCTGCAGACCAAGTTCGTCGGCCAGAAGCGCTTCTCCCTGGAGGGCGGCGAGTCGCTGATCCCGCTGCTGGACGCCATCATCTCCGACGCCGCCGACGACGGCCTCGACGAGGTCGCGATCGGCATGGCCCACCGCGGCCGCCTGAACGTGCTGACCAACATCGCCGGCAAGACCTACGCCCAGGTCTTCCGCGAGTTCGAGGGCACCCAGGACCCCCGCTCCGTGCAGGGCTCCGGCGACGTGAAGTACCACCTCGGCACCGAGGGCACCTTCACCTCGGACAACGGCAAGCAGACCAAGGTCTACCTTGCCGCCAACCCCTCGCACCTTGAGGCCGTGGACTCCGTGCTCGAGGGCATCGTCCGCGCCAAGCAGGACCGCCTGGACCAGGGCGAGACCTTCCCCGTGCTGCCGATCATGGTCCACGGCGACGCGGCCTTCGCCGGCCAGGGCGTCGTCGCGGAAACCCTGAACCTCTCCCAGCTGCGCGGCTACCGCACCGGCGGCACCATCCACGTGGTGGTCAACAACCAGGTCGGCTTCACCACCGCACCGTCCTCCTCGCGGTCCTCCACCTACTCCACCGACGTCGCCAAGATGATCCAGGCGCCCGTGTTCCACGTGAACGGCGACGACCCGGAGGCCGTGGTCCGCATCGGCCAGCTGGCCTACGAGTTCCGCCAGCGGTTCCACAAGGACGTCGTCATCGACATGGTCTGCTACCGCCGGCGCGGCCACAACGAGGGCGACGACCCCTCGATGACCCAGCCGCTGATGTACAACCTGATCGAGGCCAAGCGCTCGGTCCGCAAGCTCTACACCGAGTCCCTGATCGGCCGCGGCGACATCACCGAGGAAGAGGCGGAGCAGCTGCTGCGCGACTACCAGGAACGCCTGGAGCGGGTCTTCGCCGAGACCCACGCCGCGCAGACCTCGCCAATCCCGGTCATCACCGCGGACACCGGCGCCGTCTCCGACCTGGAGCTGCCCTCGGCCCAGCAGTCCGACACCGGCTCCGGCGCCCCCGAGTCCACCGCGATCTCCGCGGAGACCCTGGCCCGGATCGGCAAGGCCCACATCGAATACCCCGAGGGCTTCACCGTCCACGCCAAGCTCAAGCAGCTGCTGGAGAAGCGTGAAGTGATGTCCCGTGAGGGCGGCATCGACTGGGGCTTCGGCGAACTGGCTGCCTTCGGCTCGCTGACCATGGAGGGCGTCCCGGTCCGGCTCGCCGGCCAGGACTCCCGCCGCGGCACCTTCGTGCAGCGCCACGCCGTCTTCCACGACCGTGCCAACGGCGACGAGTGGACCCCGCTGGCCAACCTCACCGAGGACCAGGCCAAGCTCTGGATCTACGACTCCCTGCTCTCGGAATACGCGGCCATGGGCTTCGAATACGGCTACTCGGTGGAGCGCCCCGACGCACTCGTGCTCTGGGAGGCCCAGTTCGGCGACTTCGTCAACGGTGCGCAGACCATCATCGACGAGTTCATCTCCTCCGCCGAGCAGAAGTGGGGCCAGCGGTCCTCGCTGGTGCTGATGCTCCCGCACGGCTACGAGGGCCAGGGCCCGGACCACTCCTCGGCCCGGATCGAGCGCTTCCTGCAGCTCTGCGCCGAGGAAAACATGATCGTGGCCAACCCCACGACCCCGGCCTCGCACTTCCACCTGCTGCGCCGCCAGGCCTACAGCCGTCCGCGGAAGCCGCTGATCATCTTCACCCCGAAGCAGCTGCTGCGCCTCAAGGCGGCGGCCTCCTCGGTGGAGGACTTCACCTCGGGTGCCTTCCGCCCGGTCATCCCGGAGCACGAGCAGCTGCAGGCGGACGCCGTCGAGCGCGTGCTGCTGGTCTCCGGCCGGCTCTACTACGACCTGCTGTCCACGCGGCAGAAGACCGGGGACACCACGACGGCGATCGTCCGCGTCGAGCAGCTCTACCCGCTGCCCGCCGAGGAGATCGCGGCCGAACTGGCCAAGTACCCGAACGCCGAGGTTGTCTGGGCCCAGGACGAGCCCGCGAACCAGGGTCCGTGGCCGTTCATCGGCCTGAACCTGCCGGACGCCCTCGACCGCCGCGTGCGCCTCGTCTCCCGCCCCGCCTCCGCCTCCACGGCGGCCGGGTCGATGAAGCGCCACGCCGCCGAGCAGGACACCTTGCTCAAGCAGGCATTCGCACGTAAGTAGCACCGGGCTGCCCGGCCGGAAGTGGACCACCACGAACCGGCCGGGCAGCGTCGTTTAAACCAGCAGCCGGGTCCGTGGGCAGCGTCCCGGGTCGGGGCGCAGGGAGTGAAGAGGTAGACGTGGAAGATCGTAAGCTGCGGATCGCAGCCGTGGGAGATGAACTGCTGGCCGGCATGGGCGATCCCCGCGCCCTGGGCTGGCTGGGCCGGGTCCTGGCGCGCACGCCGCAGGACGGCCTCAGCCTCGAAAGCTACCCGCTGCCCTGCCCCCAGGAGGGCACCGAAGGCCTGGCCGAGCGCTGGCTTGAGGAAGCCGGCCGCCGCTTCTCCCCGCAGAGCGAGAACCGGCTCGTCATCGGCCTCTCCGGACGGGACATCGAATTTGGCCTCTCCACCGCCCGCAGCCGGCTCAACCTCGCCAACATCCTGGATTCGGCCTCGCAGAACAAGATCGAAGTCTTCGTGGTGGGGCCGCCGCCCACCCTCGACCCGGCCCAGAACCGCCGGCTTGGGGACCTGAACACCGCGTTCGCCGACGTCACCACCCGCCGCAAGCACCTCTACGTGGACACCTTCTCCCCGCTGCTCAACCACGACCAGTGGCGCCAGGACCTGGCCGCGAACGGCGGGACCCCGGGGCAGGCCGGTTACGGCCTGATGGCCTGGCTGGTGCTGCACCGCGGCTGGTTCCAGTGGCTGGGCATCGCCACCCCTGAATAGGACGCGATATATCTTGACCCTTCCCTTCCGTGGCGGTAGCGTGGAGCCATCAACGCGATATATCGCATCCTGCAGCCGAAGAGGAACCATGGAAGAGAACTCATGGACCGTCACCGGTCCCCGGACCATCGACGTCGACGGCGTCCGTTCGCTCAAGCTCGGCATCGTCCGGGGCCGCTTCGACATCGTCAGCCATGACGAGGACGTGGCCCGGATCGAAGTCTCCGCGATCGACGGCGACCCGCTGGCCATCAGCCTGACCGACGGCCGGCTGGAGATCCGGCACCAGCTGCACGGACCGCAGGGCTGGTTCAAGAACCTCATGGGCACGGTCAACAACAACTCCACCAACTCGGTGGTCATCAGCATCGCCCTGCCCGCCGGCGCGGACGTCGAGGCGGGGACGGTCAGCGGCGACGGCATGGTCTCCGGGTTGACCGGCCACACCCGGCTCAACACCGTCTCCGGCTCCGTCCTGGCCGATGGTACGGAGGGCGAGCTCGGGGTCAACACGGTCAGCGGCGAGGTCATCGCCCGCAACCACCGCGGGGTCCTCACGGCCAAGAGCGTCTCCGGCGAGGTCACCGCCTCCGGCGACTTCAGCAACATCCGCGCCAACACCGTCAGCGGCGACCTCAGCTTCGACCTCTTCGGCTTCACCCAGGACTTCGGCGCCAACTCCGTCTCCGGCGACGTCACGGTCCGGCTCCCCCACGACGTCGGCGTGGACATCATCGCCAAGTCCGCCAACGGCGCCGTCGTCATCGACAACCAGCAGTACACCCAGCCCGGCGGCAGCGTGCAGACCATCGCCGGCCCGGACGCGAAACTGATGCTGGTGCGGACGAACTCGGTCTCCGGCAAGACCGCGCTCTTCCACCGCCAGCCGGAACCGGGCAGCGAAGCGGGCCTCTGATGCCGCCCGTCTTCGCCCACGGCGCGCTCCGGCTCTACCTGCTGGCCCTGCTCGAATCGGGCCCCAAGCACGGCTACGAGCTGATCAAGGCCCTCAGTGACCGCTTTGGCGGCACCTACTCCCCCAGCGCCGGGACGATCTATCCCCGGCTGGGCAAACTCGAGGAAGAGGGGCTGGTGGCCACCAGCTCCGAGGGCCGGCGCACGAACTACAGCATCACCGATGCGGGCCGGGTGGAGCTGGACCGACGGCGGGACGAACTCGCCGCGGTGGAAAGCGACATCTCCGCCTCCGTCCGGCGCCTGGCCGATAAGCTGCGCGACGACATCCGGAGCAACATGCAGGGCCTGCGGGCCGATCTGGCCGCGACCGCCGAAGCCGCCCGCGGCGCGGCCCGGGCCGGCGCGGCGGCGCGCTACTCGCGGGAGGGCGACCTCCGGCTGCGCGAGGCCGAAATGCTGGTGCAGTCCTTCCGCGACGACATCCGGGTGGAACTGCGGCGGCACGCCGGGCAGGAACCGGTCAGCCCGGTGACCCTGGAGACCGTCAGGACGGTCCTGGACCAGGCCCGGATCTCCATCCTGAACTCCCTGGACGGGTGACCGTCCGACCCTGGCGGAAACGCCCGTCCGGTTCGCGGCGGCCCCGCCAATGTGGGAGACTTGAGGGCAGCTCTTTTGAGTACCAAAAATTAAGGAGGCCAGCTATGAGCAAGCGTGCACGTAAACGTCGTGACCGTAAGCGTGGCGGCGCGAACCACGGTAAGCGCCCCAACACCTAAGCCACGGCTTGGATAGACAGCTTTAAAGCCGAAGACCCCGGAAACCATCTGGTTCCGGGGTCTTCTGCTGTCTCGACCGGCTGTTGTTGCCGGCGGCCGGCTCAGACGTCGGCGTCGGCCGGCTTGTACGAGTGGATGCGGTCGAGGATGGAGTTCTTGAGGTTCTCCGGGGCCGCCTCGGAGCAGGAGCGCTTCACCATGACCCGGATGACACACTCCAGGTCATACTGCTCGTGGCATTCCGGGCACCCGTCGAGGTGGTCCTTGATCTCTGCAATGTCGTCGTGCGTCAGGGCGCCGTCGAGATACTCATAGATGCGCTGCATCCGGGTGTCTTCGCAGTCGCCCAGTCCCTGGCAGTCGCTCATTTCCTGTTCTCCTGATTGTTGCCTTCGGCCACGGCGGTCTCGCCAGCGGCCCTGAATCCCCGCTCGGCCGCGTAGTCGGCCAGCATGTCCCGCAACATGCGCCGGCCGCGGTGCAGCCGGGACATGACGGTCCCGATCGGGGTGTTCATGATGTCTGAAATTTCCTTGTACGCGAAGCCTTCGACGTCGGCGAAGTACACCGCCAGCCGGAACTCCTCCGGAATGGACTGCAGTGCCCGCTTCACGTCGGAGTCGGGCAGGTGGTCCAGCGCCTCCGCCTCCGCCGACCGCAGCCCCGTGGAGGTATGCGATTCGGCGCGGGCCAGCTGCCAGTCCTCGATGGTGTCCGAATTCGACTGCAGCGGCTCGCGCTGACGCTTGCGGTACAGGTTGATGTACGTGTTCGTCAGGATGCGGTACAGCCAGGCTTTGAGGTTGGTTCCCGGCTTGTACTGGTGGAAGGCGGAGAAGGCTTTGGTGTAGGCCTCCTGCACCAGATCCTCAGCATCCGCGGGGTTCCGGGCCATCCGCATCGCCGCCGAATACAGCTGGTCGACGTACTGCATGGCGTCACGTTCGAAGCGGATGCGCCGCTCCTCCGTGCTTTCGACGTCGGTGTCCAGCGGCGTGCCGCTGCCGTCCACCGCGACGGTTTCGCTGGCGGCGCGCTCGGCCGCAACGTCCTCGGCGGTGGTGTCCCGGTCCGACGGGGTGGCGGCTGCATCGTTCCCGGCTGCCTGGTGCTTGGCCGCGACGGCCGGATCCATGGTGCTCATTGCCTTCAAGTCTACTGTCACCGCGGGCCTGCCACCGGTTGGGATGGTTCCCGGCGGACCCGCGAAGGCACGGGCCCAGGGGTTGGCGACGTCCGTGTCGGTCCGTTCCGTGGTCTGAACCAGAGTCAAACTTCCACCTCTCCTCGCTGATTGCGGCACTATCTGCACAACCCCCGTCAGCGGGCAAATATTCCGCAAAAGTGCAAGACTAGAACCGGTTCCCCGCAGAACACCCGCGGTTCATCCCTCCAGGAGGAAATTCATGTCGCCTGTCCGGTTCTTCGCCCGTCCCATGCTCGCCTCCAGTTTCGTGCTCGCAGGCATGGACAAACTGCGGAACGCGGATGACACGGCCACTCAGCTTTCCCCGCTGTTGAGCCGCGCGGCCGACGCGCTCCCCTTCCAGACCTCCGAGAAGACCCTTGCCCGCGTGATCGGGGGCGCACAGGTGGGCGCCGGCGCCTGCTTCGCCCTCGGAAAGTTCGCCCGCCTCTCCGCAACGGTCCTGGGCGTCATCTCCGCCCTCAACGCCTACGTCGAGTGGCGCTCCGCAGACATCTCGTCCAAGGAAGGACGCGAGAACCGGCGCAAGCAACTGCTCAAGAACATCACCCTGACCGGCGGCGTGCTCCTGGCCTCCGTCGACACCAACGGCAAGCCGAGCCTGGCCTGGCGCGCCGAGCACCTCGCGGCCGACGCCCGCCGCTCCACCGCCCACCTTGCCGCCGATGCCCGCAAGAGCACCGGCAAGAAGCTGAAAAAGGCCGACAAGGCGGTTCGCAAGGCCGTGGACAACGCCGTCGGAGCCTAGAGCGTCAATGACTGGTACTGCCCCCGCCGCAGCTGAATCCGTGCCCGCCGGGGGCGGCCCGCACTGGCCTGCGCCCTTTGCCGGCCACCCCGTCGACGCCACCGTGACGGTCCCTGGCTCCAAGTCCCTCACTAACCGCTACCTGGTGCTCGCCGCCCTGGCCGACGGCCCGTCCCGGCTCCGCGCCCCGCTGCATTCGCGGGACTCGGCCTTGATGATCGCGGCACTGCGCCGTCTCGGGGCGACCATCACGGAGGTCCCCGGCGACGGCGCGTTCGGCCCCGACCTCGAGGTGCGGCCGGCTGCCGCCGGGGCGTCCACGGGGTCGGCCGACATCGACTGCGGCCTGGCAGGAACCGTGATGCGTTTCGTCCCGCCGCTAGCCGCCCTCCGGCAGGGCCGGACGGTGTTCGACGGCGATCCCCACGCCCGGCTGCGGCCGATGGGCACCATCATCGAGGCCCTCACCGGCCTCGGCGTCGACGTCGCCGCGCCCGACGGCGGCCCCGCGACGGCCCTCCCCTTCGCCGTCGAGGGCACCGGTGAGGTCCGGGGCGGCCACCTGGTCATCGATGCCAGCGCCTCGTCCCAGTTCGTCTCCGCCCTGCTGCTGGCCGGCGCCCGCTTCACCGAGGGACTGCACCTGGAGCACCGCAGCGCGGCCTACCCCGGCCAGCCCGTCCCAAGCCTCGACCACATCGCGATGACCGTCGCCACGCTCCGGGAGCTCGGCGTCACCGTCGACGACTCCCGCCCCAACCACTGGATCGTCTCCCCCGGCCCCATCCGCGCCTTCGACCGCAGGATCGAGCAGGACCTCTCCAACGCCGGACCGTTCCTCGCCGCGGCCCTCGCCACCCGCGGAACCGTCCGCATCCCCGACTGGCCGGAAGGCACCACGCAGGTCGGCGACCTCTGGCGCGACATCCTCGCCGCGATGGGTGCAACCGTCAGCCTCGAGGGCGGCACCCTGACCGTCACCGGCGGCCGGTCCATCAGCGGCGGCACCTTCGCCGACACCAGCGAACTCGCCCCCACGGTCGCGGCACTCTGCGCTTTGGCCGAAGGCCCCTCCACCCTGACCGGCATCGCGCACCTGCGCGGCCACGAAACGGACCGGCTCGCCGCCCTCGTCACCGAGATCAACCGGCTGGGCGGCGACGCTGAAGAAACCGCCGACGGCCTCGTCATCCGGCCCGCGCCGCTCCATGGCGGGGTGGTCCGCAGCTACGCCGACCACCGGATGGCCACCGCCGGCGCCATCCTGGGCCTCGCCGTCCCCGGCGTCGAGGTCGAGGACATCGCCACGACGGCCAAGACCATGCCGGACTTCCCGCGGCTCTGGGCCACCATGCTCACCCCGGCCGACGGCACCGGTACAGACGAAACCAGTGCAGACAAGGACGCCGCCGGTGGCCCGCAGCACTGACTCCTGGGACGAATCCGACGTCCGGATCCGCCCCAACAAGAAGGGGTCCCGTCCGCGCACCAAGGACCGGCCCAGCCACGATGACGCCGTGACCGGCCGGATCATCACGGTGGACCGCGGCCGCTACACCGCCGTCGTCGCCGAGGGCACCGATGAAGAGCGCACCGTGATCGCCGCGCGTGCCCGCGAACTGCGCCGCAATCCGGTGGTGGCCGGCGACTTCGTCTCCCTCGTCGGCAACGTCAGCGGCGAACCGGACACCCTCGCCCGGCTGGTGAAGATCCAGGACCGGCGCACCCTGCTGCGCCGCAGCGCCGACGACACCGATCCGATCGAGCGGGCCGTGGTGGCCAACGCGGACCAGCTGGTGGTCGTCGTGGCCGCCGCCAACCCGGAGCCCCGCACCGGCTTCATCGACCGCGCGCTGGTGGCCGCCTACGACGCCGGGATCGAGCCACTGCTGCTGATCACCAAGGCCGACATCAAGGACCCGGCCGAGCTGCTGGCGAACTACCGCCACCTCGACCTGCCCGTCATCATCTCCAAGACGGCCGACGCCTCCGCCTCCGGCATCGACGCCCGCTCCGACGACGGCCTCTCCGCCCGGTTGGACGGCCCGGCCGTCGCCGAACTGCACGGCTACCTGGACGGCAGGGTCACCGTCATGCTCGGCCACTCCGGCGTCGGCAAGTCCACCATGGTCAACGCCCTCACGGGGGCAGAACGGGCCACCGGTGGCGTCAACGCCGTCACGGGCCGCGGCCGCCACACCTCTTCCTCCGCCTTGGCACTGAAGGTGACGGACGCCCCGGCCGGCAGCTGGATCATCGACACCCCTGGCATCAGGTCCTTCGGGCTGGCCCACGTGGACCCGGACCGCATCCTGCGGTCCTTCCCCGACCTGGCCCCCGGCACCGAGGACTGCGAGCGCGGCTGCAAGCACGACGCCACCGCCGTCAACTGCGGTGTGGACGCGTGGGTGCAGGCCGGCCACGCGGGACCCTCCGGCCCGGCCCGGCTGGCCTCGCTGCGCCGGCTGCTGGGCACCGACCCGCGGCAGGAAGCCCAGGAGACCAAGGAACTGGGCACGGTCTCCTGACCGTACGTCACCCATTCGTCCCGCGGGCGATCCGGCCGTCCGGGACGTGGCCTCCCCGGCCGGGGCGCGTTTAGACGGTAGTTTGGAAGCATGAGCCAACCCGCGTCGAGCTACAACGATGACCTGCGCCTTGCCCACGTCCTGGCGGACTCGGTCGATTCCCAGACCATGAGCCGCTTCAAGGCCCTTGACCTCAAAATCGAGACGAAGCCGGACCTGACGCCGGTCACCGACGCCGACAAGGCCGCCGAGGAGGCCATCCGCGGCCAGCTCTCCCGCTCCCGCCCCCGCGACGCCGTCCTGGGCGAGGAATTCGGCAGCTCGGGCCACGGCTCCCGCCGCTGGATCATCGACCCGATCGACGGCACCAAGAACTTCGTGCGCGGCGTCCCCGTCTGGGCCACCCTCATCGCCCTGGTAGACGAGGGCGAGCCGGTGGTCGGCGTCGTTAGTGCCCCTGCCCTCGGCAAGCGCTGGTGGGCCGCCAAGGGCGCCGGCGCCTACACGGGCCGTTCGCTGGCCGCCGCAACCCGGCTGCGGGTCTCCAACGTCTCAGACCTCTCCGACGCCTCCCTCTCCTACTCCAGCCTGGGCGGCTGGAAGCAGCGCGGCAACCTCGACGAATTCCTGGGCCTGACCGAGGAAGTCTGGCGCACCCGCGCCTACGGCGACTTCTGGTCCTACTGCCTGGTGGCCGAGGGCGCCGTCGACATCGCCTGCGAGCCGGAACTGAACCTTTACGACATGGCCGCCCTGGTCCCGATCGTCACCGAGGCCGGCGGCCGGTTCACCTCCCTCGAGGGTGAGGACGGCCCGTTCGGCGGCAACGCCCTGGCCACGAACTCGATCCTGCACTCCGAGGTTCTTAAGCGGCTCAATCCGAACCTCGACGACCTGCTCTAAAACCGCGCCTTCCCTAAGGGCCGGTTCCGCGTAACACAGCGCTTCACATTGCCGCGCCCCTTTCCGGGGCGCGGCAATGTGTCCTAGGCTCGAACCAGGTCACGAGTGCCAGCGCTAAACCCCGGTTTGCTGGCCGGCAACCCTCCTTTCGCGGCGGGGTGCCCCGGGTGACGACCTGGCCGGTCCGGAGCGGACCCGGCAAGCGCGGATCCCCTGCACGCGGGGTCCTTTCTCGAGCGAGGTCCCATGTCGACTGCCATTTTTTCGTCCCCAGCATCCATCTCCACGGCTGTATCCGCCGCGCGCGCCCCGCTGGCCGCCGTGACCGGCGCCGAGATCCAGGCGCCGCTGATCCAGGGCGGCCAGGTCCGCTACGCCAATCTGGACTACGGCGCCTCGGCCCCTGCCCTGTCTGTGGTCTCCGCGTACCTCAACGAGATCCTGCCCTACTACGCCAGCGTCCACCGCGGCGCCGGCTACGCCTCCCAGCTGAGCACCTCGGTCTACGAGAACGCGCGGACCATTGTGCGGGACTTCGTCGGCGGCCGGGCCGACGACGCGGTCATCTTCACCCGGAACACCACCGATTCGCTGAACCTCCTGGCCGGGTGCCTGCCCACCGCCGGCGGCCGGCACCTGGGCGAGGTCCTGTACCTGGACATCGAACACCACGCGAACCTGCTGCCGTGGCAGGGGGTTCCGCACCGCAGCGTCGTCGCCGCGCCTACCCTCGCCGGGACGCTGGCGCGGCTCCGGGCCGAGCTGGCAACCGGCGGCATCAGCCTCCTCGCGGTCACGGGCGCGTCGAATGTCACCGGCGAGATCCTGCCCGTCCGCGAGCTCGCGGCGCTGGCGCACGAGCACGGGGCCCGGATCGTCGTCGACGCCGCGCAGCTGGCCCCGCACCGCCGCATCGACGTCGCGGCCGACGGCATCGACTACGTCGCCTTCTCGGGGCACAAGCTCTACGCACCCTTCGGCGCGGGTGTCCTGGTCGGGCGGCCGGACTGGCTCGACGCCGGGACGCCGCACCTGGCCGGCGGCGGCGCCGTCCGCGACGCCCGGCTGGACGCCGTCAGCTGGACCACCGGACCTGCCCGGCACGAGGGCGGCTCCCCCAACGTCCTCGGCGCGGCCGCCCTGGCCCGCGCCACCCAGGCGGTCGCGGCCCTGGACGAAGCATCCTGGCACGGCCACGAGGATGCCATCCGGTCCTTCCTGGCCGACGGCCTGCGGGAGATCGACGGCGTGAGCGTGCACCACATCTTCGAGGAGACCGACCACGGGGAGGGCCACGGCACCATCGGCGTCGTGAACTTCTCGGTCGCGGGGTACGACGCCGGTCTCGTCGCCGCGTACCTGTCCGCAGAGCACGGGATCGGTGTGCGGGACGGCAGGTTCTGCGCGCATCCGCTGCTCAAGCGGCTGGGCCTGCCCGCCGGGTCGCTGCGGGCCAGCTTCGGCCTGGGCTCCCGGCTCGAGGACGCCGAGCGGCTGCTGGCCGCGCTGCGGACGCTGCGGCGGGACGGCCTGGGCTGGGACTACCTGGTGGATGCCGGGCGCTGGGTACCGGCGAACGACACCCGCAGCTACCCGCACTGGGCGCCCAACACCCCCGGCACCGCCGGGGCGGCCCCCTGCACCCTCGACGGCCCCGAATAGCCGGTGTGCGGTAGATTCGACGGGTATCTTCCCGAGCTGCCGAAGGAGAGTTCACGTGGCAGGCGGCGGCCCCAAACTGCATCAGACCCGGCGGAAGGAGCTCGGAGCGAGCTTCCAGGACGGCGGGGAACACTATGACCGGGTGCGGCCCGGCTATCCCGCCGACTCCGCCGACTGGCTGATCCCCGCCGGAGCCCGGGACGCGGCCGACGTCGGGGCGGGCACCGGAAAGTTCACCGCCCTCCTCGTGGAACGCGGCCTGGCCACGGCCGCCGTCGACCCGTCGGCGGACATGCTGGACCAGCTTCGCACCGCGCTCCCGGGCGTCCCGGCCACGGTGGGGACCGCCGAACACACCGGGCTCCCGGCGTCGGCGTTCGACCTGGTCACGGTGGCACAGGCCTGGCACTGGTGCGAGCCACTACAGGCCAGCACCGAGGCCGCCCGCATCCTGCGGCCGCACGGGGTGCTCGGGCTGATCTGGAACCAGCTGGACACCTCCGTGCCGTGGGTGCACCGGCTCTCCCGAATCATGCACGCCGGGGACGTCCACAAACCCTCGTTCCGCCCACCGGTCGGGCCCGAATTCACCGGGCTGGAGAGCCACCTGACCCGGTGGGAGGACCCGGTGACGCCGGAGGAGATCCTGGAGCTGGCCAAGTCCCGCAGCTACTTCCTGCGGGCCGGGGAGGCCACCCGGGCCAAGGTGCTGGCCAACCTCCAGTGGTACCTGTACGAGCACCTCAGTCATGGTCCCGGCGAGACGCTGGCCCTGCCCTACCTCACCCAAAGCTGGCGCGCGATGAAGGTCTGAGCCTATGATTTCGGTATGCCTAACTTTTTTGTTCAGGCATACGGAACTCATTTGACCCACCAGCCGCAGGAGCCTGCAATGTTGCACCTCGCCGAACAGGATCCCGCCGCCGGCGGCCGGAGCCCGGTCCGTGGCAGGAAGGGGCCCCGCCGGGCCCTGCTGGGGCTGCTGGGGCCGGCCTTCGTCGCCGCGATCGCCTATGTGGATCCCGGGAATGTGGCGGCCAACCTTACCGCGGGCGCCCAGTTCGGCTACCTGCTGGTCTGGGTGCTGGTGGTGGCCAACGTCGTCGCCGTCCTGGTTCAGTACCAGTCCGCCAAGCTGGGCATCGTCACCGGCCGCAGCCTGCCGGAACTGCTCGGGGAACGCCTGCGTCCCGGCTGGCGGCGCGCCTTCTGGGTCCAGGCCGAAATCGTCGCGGCTGCCACGGACCTGGCCGAAGTGGTCGGCGGCGCCGTGGCCCTCTACCTGCTCTTCGGACTCCCCCTCCCACTGGGCGCCGTCGTCGTCGGCGGCATCTCCATGGCGCTGCTGGCCATGCAAAGCCGAAACCGGCAGCGGCCCTTCGAATTGGTCATCATGGGCCTGCTCGCCATCATCACGGTGGGCTTCCTGGCCGGGCTGTTCATCAGCCCGCCGGACCCGTCAGGGGTCCTCTCCGGGCTGATCCCCGGGTTCCGCGGACCGGACACCGTGCTGCTGGCCGCGAGCATGCTGGGCGCCACCGTCATGCCGCACGCCATCTACGTCCATTCGGCGCTATCGCGCGACCGGCACCGCCCCGACCGGCACCGGCACGTTCCGCAGCACGCGGTGGAGCGGCTGGTCCGCGCCACCCGCTGGGACGTCATCGCGGCGCTGGCCGTAGCCGGCATCGTCAACATCGGCATGCTGCTGCTGGCAGCGTCGACCCTGGGCGGGGTGGAGGGCACGGACAGCATCGAAGGCGCCCACGCCGCCATCAGCGCCAGCCTGGGACCCGTGGTGGGCGTGGTCTTCGCCGTCGGGCTACTCGCCTCCGGGCTGGCCTCCACGTCAGTGGGCTGCTACGCCGGGGGAACCATCATGGAGGGGTTGCTGAAGATCAGGATCCCGCTGATGCTGCGCCGGCTCCTGACCCTGGTGCCCGCCGTCGTGCTGCTGGCCGTGGGCTTCGACCCGACCTGGGCGCTGGTGCTCAGCCAGGTGGTGCTGAGCTTCGGCATCCCCTTCGTGCTGGTCCCGCTGGTCGTGCTGACCAGCAGTACCCCGCTGATGGGCGGCTTCGTCGACCGGTTGCCGCTGCGCATCGCGTCGGTGGTCAGCGTACTGCTGGTGATGGCCCTGAACCTGGCGCTGCTGTGGTTCACATTCACCGGTGCGGCCGGACGGTAGGCTAGGGGCTGTGAAAACCAGCCTGCCTTCTTCCTCGATCGAGGACTACGTCAAGGTCATCTACACCTTCACGGAGTGGCAGGACAAGCCGATCACCTCCACGCAACTTGCCCAGCGCCTCGGCGTCGCGAACTCCTCGGTCTCGGAGAGGGTCCGCAAGCTCAAGGAGCAGGGCCTGGTGGACCACAAGCCCTACGGAGCCGTCACCCTCACTGCGGACGGTGAGCGGCTGGCCCTGTCCATGGTCCGGCGGCACCGGCTGATCGAGACGTTCCTGGTCCAGGAGCTCGGCTACCGCTGGGACGAGGTCCACGACGAGGCGGAGACCCTGGAGCACGCGGTCTCGGACACCTTCATCGACCGGATGGCTGCGAAGCTGGGCCACCCGGTCCGCGACCCGCACGGCGATCCCATCCCCGCGGCGGACGGCTCCGTCCTGATGCCCCCGGCGGTGCAGATGAGCGAATTGCCAGCCGGCCTGGGCGGCCGCATCACGCGGATCAGCGACGAGGACCCGGACCTGCTGCGCTACCTGGCGACCGAACGCATCGAGTTGGACGCCGCCGTCGCGGTGCTGGGCAGGAAGCCGTTCGGCGGCCCCCTGGTGGTGCGGATCGCCGGACCTGACGGATCACGGGAGCTCGACCTTGCCGACCGGGTCGCCGACGCCCTCTGGGTGCACCCGGAGTCAGCCGACGACGAAGAACCCGGCAGCTGAGCTGCCGCTAGTCTCCGCTAGCCCTTTGGGCTCCCCCGCCGTCGCCCGGCACGCCGTCTGGCGCAGGTCCGGCGGACGCGTCCGCGGGCGCTGGCGGATTCCGGATCCCGACGGCGGAGGCCAGCGCGCCGGCGACGAACAGCGCGGCGGTGACCAGCGACGTCGCGTGCAGTCCCGCAGTGGTGATGACCGGCCCCGTGATCAGCCCGGCGAAGGCGATCGTCACCAGCCCGGCGATGCGGGCGACGGCGTTGTTCACGGCCGAGCCGATCCCGGCCTCCTCCGGCGGAACCGCGCCGAGGATGGCCGAGGTCAGCGGCGCCACGGTCACGGCGAGGCCGATCCCGAAGACCACGACGCCGGGAAGGACCTGCCACGCATAGTCCAGGGGCAGGCAGATGCCGAGCATCAGCAGGAAGCCGGCCGCGCAGAGCAGCGGCCCGGCGGTCATGAACCAGCGGGGGCCAAAACGTCCGGAGAGTGCCCCCATCCGGGAGGAGAGCAGCAACAGGATCAGGGTGGACGGCAACAGGGCCAGGCCGGCGGCAGTGGCTCCGAGCCCGGCCACCTGCTGGAGGTAGAGGCCCAGGACGAAGAAGCCCAGGTTCAGTGCCCCGTAGATCACCAGGGTGGCGGCGTTGCCCCAGCCGAAGTTCCGCACCGTGTAGAGCCGCAGCGGCATCATCGGCGCGCGTGTCCGGCCCTCGTGCACCAGGAATGCGGCGAGTCCGGCGATGCCCACGGCCAGCGGCAGCCACACCTGGGGCGAGCCCCAGCCCTGGCTGCCGCGTTCGATGAACGCATAGACGATCCCACCCAAGCCGACGACGGCGAGCACCGTGCCGGCGACGTCTATGCTGCTGCCGGGAGGCCGCTCCAGGTCCTGGGCCCGCAGCCGGCGCAGCGCCGGCCAGACGGCGGCGGCGGGAACGATGTTCAGGAAGAAAATCACCCGCCAGGTGAAGACATCCACGGAGATCCCGCCCAGCAGCGGGGCGGCGACGATCGCGCCGGAGGTCCACGCGGACCATTTGCCGATCGCGGCGGACTGGGCCGGGCCGCTGAAGACGGTGACGATCAGCGCCAGTGAGCTGGGCACCAGCAGCGCACCGGCCACACCCTGGAGGCCGCGGAAGATGATCAGCGACTCGCCGTTCCACGCCACCCCGCACAGGATGGACGTGGCGGTGAACCCCGCCAGCCCCCACTCCAGCACCCGGACCCGGCCGAACTGGTCGGAGAGGGATCCCGCCACCAGGATCAGCGCGCCGAGGGTCAGCAGGTACGCGTCCACCACCCATTGCTGGACCACCAGGCCGCCGCCGAGTTCCCGGCTGATGGCCGGCAGCGCCAGGTTCACCACGGAACCGTCGAGGAACGCGATGAAGGAGGCCACGATCGCCACGTAGAGCACGCGCTTCTGCAGGCTTGTCATGGGTGCGGCGGGGGTGCCGGGCATGGTTCGTGCCTTCCTGATCCGGTGCCCTGAGCCTAGCACCGGGCGCCCCAACGAGTGCCCGCGGCAGTCCTGCAGCGCCGTCGGCAGTGGCCCGCCGGCGCCGCTTCTCCCGCCGTCGCGTAAAATTGACGGATGATTACCCGTCGCGAAGCAGCCCAGGTCCTCGATATTCCGCTGGAAATGGCCAGCCGCCACGGCATCCCCGCCCGGCTCTCCGACGCCGAACTCGCCGAACTGCTGGACAGCCCTCCGGCGTGGCTTCGCCAGTCCAAGGCCAACCGGACCGGCAAGCGGCCGGTGTGGGCCCAGCTCACCTGCGCCGTGTGCGGCTACTCGGAGGCCGCGCGGCCGAAGAAGTGGTGGCCCGAGTTCAGCTGGGTGTGCTGCGAACGGCACTCCCCCTTCGAGCTGCCGGAACTGGCTCCCAACCACGTACGGAGCGAGTACGAGGGCGTCGGAACCCGGTTTGTCGGCGTCGTGGACGTGGCCGTACCCGGGGCGTAGCCTGAAACGAACGGGTTCATCCCGGGCCCGTTTCTTTTGAGGGAGTGCGCCATGCCTGATAAGTCGCCGCACCGGCACCAGAGCAAGAAACCGGTCAAGACCATCAAGGAAAAACGGGCCGAGAAAAAAGCCAAGCACATCGTCGATGAGCACACGGACCAGGTGTCCCACATCAAGCGGCGTTAACGACGAAACGGCCGGAAGCAGAAGCTTCCGGCCGTTTCGCTGGGTTGGTGGAGATGGGGGGAATTGAACCCCCGTCCGATGTCGTGTTGTCAGGGCTTCTCCGGGCGCAGTTTGCGTCGGATTTTCTCGGCCCCAGCCATCCTGCAAACAGGTGGCTGATCCGGGCCCAGTCATCTAAGAGTCCCGTTTACCCCGATGACGAGGGTAAACAGCAGTGGCTATCTAAATGACGCCAGGATCCGGGGCAATAGCAACCTCGGGCTGACGGACTGTCTTACTGCTTAGGCAGCGAGAGCGAAGTCAGTGCGTTTTGATTCGGCACTTATTGGTTTGCAGACAGCGTTTACGAGATAATTCTGCATCCTCGGCCCGCTTCACCTGTCGCGACTAACATCGTCGAAACCGATCATCCCCATGTTTAGTTATCAAACGTCCATAACCCGCCGTTCGGGACCTTGTGGATCCCTCCCGGACACTCAATGATAACGCAGCCGCCGTCGGAATCATTCCCGCGGCCGCGTGGCCGTCCCGGCCTTAGCGGCGGTTGCGTTCCCGCATGACGCGCAGGGCCTCGCGCTTGTCCTGCTGTTCGCGCAGGGTCTGGCGCTTGTCGTATTCCTTCTTGCCGCGCGCGACGCCGATCTCCACTTTGGCGCGTCCGTCCACGAAGTAGAGCTGCAGGGGAACGATGGTGAAGCCGGACTCGCGGACCTTGTGCTCGATCTTGGTCAGTTCCTCGCGGTGCAGGAGCAGCTTCCGACGGCGGCGGGCGGCGTGGTTGGTCCAGCTCCCCTGGTGGTACTCGGGGATGTGGATACCCTCCATCCAGAGCTCGCCGTTGTAGAAGGTGCAGAACCCGTCCACCATGGACGCGTGGCCCTCGCGCAGGGACTTGACCTCGGTACCCATGAGCGCGATGCCCGCCTCGTAGGTATCCAGGATGTGGTAGTCGTGCCGGGCCTTGCGGTTGGTGGCCACTGCCTTCCGGCCACTTTCTTTGGGCACGGTGCTAACTCCTCAATCGATGGTGCAATTCACTCCAGTTTAGAGCAGGCCCATGGGGTCGACCGCCTGGCCGTTGACCCAGGTCTCGAAGTGGGCGTGGCAGCCGGTGGAGTTGCCGGTGGTGCCGGAGTAGGCGATGAGCTGTCCCTGGCTGACCTGCTGGCCGACGGAGACCACCACGGAGGTGTTGTGGTAGTAGACGGTGGTCAGTGAGTTGCCCTGGATGACGCCGTGGGAGATTTTCACCCGGTTGCCGCCGCCGTCGTTGCCCCACCCGGCGGAGAACACGGTGCCCGCGGCCGCGGCGTAGACCGGGGTGCCGCAGGTGGCACCGAAGTCGATGCCGGTGTGCATGTAGCCGCCCTGGCCGTAGAAGTCGATGGTGCCCGGGGGCGTCGCGCGCCAGCCGAAGCCGGAGGTGATCGGGATGTTGGCCGCGAAGGGGTGCCGCAGCCCGAATGCCGAGATGGGACCCGGTGCGGGCGGAACGTAGGGAGCCTGGGGCGGCGGCGCCTGGCCCTGGGCCTTGGCAGCGGCGGCCGCTGCCGCCGCGGCGGCCTCGGCGATCCTGCGCTGCTCCGCCAGCCACGCCTCGCGGAGCTTGCGGTCCCGCTCGGCGATTTCGGCGGCCACGGCGTCCTGCTGGGCCTTGACCTGGGCGAGCTGGTTCTGGATGCCCGGCTTGGCGGCCTGGAGTTCGGCGTTGATCCGGGTGGTGTCGGCGATGAGCTTGTCCACCTGGGCCTTCTTGGCCTCGGCCTCGTCCCGGGCCGCCTTCTCCCGCTCCAGCGCGGCGTCGGCCTTGGACTTGAGGTCCTTGATCTCGGCTTCCACCGCCTGCAGGCGCGCCTGTGAGTTCACGTTGGTGGCGTTCTGCTGGGTGAGCTTGTCCATCGCCGAGTTCTGGCTGCGCAGCGCCTGGTCGGCCAGGTCGATGGTGTCCGTGAGGCTGCCGCCCTGGTTCGAGCCGAAGAAGAGCGAGAGGTTGGAGGGGACGCCGCCGGACTTGTACGCCTGGGTGGCGATCTGGCCGATCAGCTTCTTGGTCTCGGTGATCTTCTGCTGGTCATTCTGGAGCTGCTGGGTGATCTTGGCCTTGTTCTGCTGGGCCAGGTCCACGCGCGCGGCGAGGGCATCGACCTCCTTGACCGCCCCGGCCACCCGGCCCTGGGCCTCCAGGAGGGATTGCTGGGCCCCGGGCAGCTGGCCCTGGTACACCACCAGGTCGGCCGCGGCCTGGGAGATCTTCGCGTCAACGAATTCGAGGGAGTCCTGGACCCGGGCGGCCTGGTCCCGCAGGGCGGCCTGCTGGTCCTCGAGGTTGTCCGCCACCGCCAGCGGCGCGGGCGCGCCGAGGCTGGCGGCGAGGGCCAGCACGACGGCGGTGCTGACCAGGCGGCTGTGGCGGAGGGCCTTGCGGGCCGCCGCGGTGCGTCGTGCCTTCGGTGTCATGGGCAGTTCCTCTACGTTGCGCACGGCTAGACCCTAAGGTACCGGCGGAGGGTCAGGAGCGATGATATTCCGGCGAGCACGATGCCCAGCCCGATCAGGGCGGGGGCAAGGATCAGCGTCTGGCCCGGGGAAATGAAGGCGGTATCCGGGTACTGCTTGGACAGGAAACCGTTGAGGAAGAAGTTCGCCACGGCCCAGAGCGTGCCGGAGGCCAGGGCCGCACCGATCACAGCGGCAATAACGCCCTCGAGGATAAAGGGCAGCTGGATGACGGTCTTGGAGGCACCGACCAGCCGCATGATGCCAGTTTCCCGGCGGCGGCTGAAGGCCGAGAGCCGGATGGTGGTGGCGATCAGCAGGATGGCGCAGATGATCATGACGCCGGCGATGCTGACGGCCACGAGCGAGGCGGCGTTCATGGCCGAGAAGAGCCGTTCCAGCAGCTGGCGCTGGTCGATGACGGATTCCACCCCGGCCTGGGAGGAGAAGTTTTCGCTGATGACCTGGTACTTCTCCGGGTCCTTGAGGTTGATCCGGAAGGAGGCCGGGAGCTGGTCCGGGGTGACCGAGTCGACGATCGGCGAGTTGGAGAACTGCTCCTTGAAGTGCTTGTACGCGTCGTCCTTGGATTCGTACTGGAAGTCGTTGACGTACTGGGCCACGGACGGGGACTGCAGGAGCTTGCGCAGGTTGTCCTGCTGCTCCTGGGTGGCCGGACCGGAGGCGCAGCCGGGCGCCGTCGAGCCGTCGCTGCAGAGGAAGATCGCCACCTGGACCTTGTCGTACCAGTAGCCCTTCATCTGGTTGATCTGCAGCTGGAGCATGCCGGCCGCGCCGACGAAGGTCAGCGAGACGAAGGTGACCAGGATGACCGAGACGACCATGGAGAGGTTGCGGCGCAGGCCGCTGCCGATTTCTCCGAGGATGAAGGCGAGCCTCACAGCTGAACCTCCCCGGCGTCGTCGGCCTTGGCCGTGGTGTTGCCGGCCGTGCCGGCGTCGTCCCTGCTGCCGTTGTCTTCCCGGCCGCCGGCGTCGCGGGCCCGGCGGGCCTGGCCCACCGTGGGGATCATCGAGGTGTAGAGGGCGCGGGCCTCATCACGGATGACCTTGCCGTTGCGGAGTTCGACGACGCGCTTGCGCATCTCGTTCACGATGTCGTCGTCGTGGGTGGCCATCACCACGGTGGTGCCGTTCTGGTTGATCTTGTCCAAGACACCCATGATGCCCATGGAGGTGGTGGGGTCCAGGTTGCCGGTGGGTTCGTCGGCCAGCAGGATGCCGGGACGGTTCACGACGGCGCGGGCGATTGCCACGCGCTGCTGCTCGCCGCCGGAAAGCTCATGCGGGAGGCGGTTTTCCTTGCCCTCGAGGCCAACGGTTTTGAGGACCTCGGGCACGGTTTCGCGGATGACGCTGCGGCTGCGGCCGATCACCTGCATGGCAAAGGCGACGTTGGCGAAGACGGTTTTTTGCGGCAGCAGGCGAAAGTCCTGGAAGACGACGCCGATCCCCCGCCGGAGCCGCGGCACCCGCCAGCTGGAGATCCGGGCCACGTTCTGGCCGGCGACGTAGACCGCGCCGGAGGAGGCCCGGTCCTCCTTGAGGACCAGGCGCAGGAAGGTGGACTTGCCGGAGCCGGAGGCCCCCACGAGGAAGGCGAACTCTCCCCGGTCGATCTCAAGGTTGATCGAATCCAGCGCCGGCCGCGCCTTCTGGTCGTAGACCTTGGTGACATTTTCGAAGCGGATCATGACCCTATGTACCCAGCAGGAGCCGGGCATCTTTCAGACCAGTTCTGCCGCCGGGGCGCGGGCTTTCTTTTGGGGGAAATAGGGCACCGGCCCTCCGACTATACGCACCAGCCCCGGCGCGCCGGCCGGAGGGTGGTGGCGTGTCGCGGGAAATTGGGGCTGCTTTGGTCTGCCGGCGTGGCGCGGGCGGCGGGCGCTGGCCGGGCGGCGGGCGCTGGTCCGGTTGGGCGGCGTCGCTTCCCGGGGGTTTACTTCTCCGCGTTGCGGTTGTCGGTGCGCCAGCGGATGCCGGCGTCGATGAAGTCGTCGATCTCGCCGTCGAACACGGCCGAGGTGTTACCCACCTCGTGTTCGGTGCGCAGGTCCTTGACCATCTGGTACGGGTTGAGCACGTAGGAGCGCATCTGGTCGCCCCAGGAGGCCTTGACGTCGCCGGCGAAGGCCTTCTTTTCGGCGTCCTCCTGCTCCTTCTTCAGCAGCAGGAGGCGGGACTGGAGGACTCGCATGGCGGCGGCGCGGTTCTGCAGCTGGGACTTCTCGTTCTGCATCGACACGACGGTGCCGGTGGGGATGTGGGTCAGGCGCACCGCGGAGTCGGTGGTGTTGACCGACTGGCCGCCGGGGCCGGAGGAGCGGAAGACGTCCACGCGGATCTCGTTGTCCGGGATCTCTATCGAGTCAGTGGATTCAATCAGCGGGATGACCTCGACGGCGGCGAAGGAGGTCTGGCGGCGGCCCTGGTTGTCGAAGGGGCTGATCCGGACCAGTCGGTGGGTGCCCGCCTCGACGCTGAGCGTGCCGAAGGCGTAGGGCGCCTTGACCTCGAAGGTGGCCGACTTCAGGCCGGCTTCTTCGGCGTAGGAGGTGTCCATGATGGTGGTCGGGTAGCCGTGGCGTTCGGCCCAGCGCAAGTACATCCGCAGCAGCATCTCGGCGAAGTCCGCGGCATCCACGCCGCCGGCGCCGGCCCGGATGGTCACCACGGCCTCGCGCTCGTCGAACTCGCCGGAGAGCAGGGTGACCACCTCAAGGTCGGCGAGCGCCTTGCGGACCGATTCGAGCTCCGCGGCAGCCTCCCCCATGGAATCCTCGTCGCCCTCGTCCTGGCCGAGCTCCACGAGCACCTCGAGGTCGTCGATGCGGGCCGCAAGCTTGTTGAGGCGCTCGAGTTCGGACTGCTTGTGCGAGAGCTTCGAGGTGATGACCTGTGCGGCGGACGGATCGTCCCAGAGATTCGGCTCGCCGGCGCGCTCGCTCAGTTCGGCGATGTCCTCCTTGAGCGCCTCGACATTGGAGACGTTCTCGATCGAGGCGTAGGTGGCGCGCAGGGCGCGGATTTCAGCGGGAAAATCAATGTTTGCCATGGTTTTTCAAGCCTACCCCGGTTGCGAGTCAGCGCGTCAGCCGGGACCGCGCCGTCGACGTCGCCTCGATCCTGATGCCGTCGGGGACCAGGAAATTCACGATTGGCGGGTGCACCGCCGCGCTGAGGACCACGACGGCGGTGGCCCCGTCGGGGCTGCCGGTCGCCGGGGTGACGGCCAGGCCGCTGAAGCGGGCGAAGGCGCCGTCGCGGGTGAGGTAGTCGAGGGTGGTGCCGCGGACGCGGGGACCGCTGAGGATGGCGGTGGGCGTACCGGAGCTGCCGTCGATCTGGCCCAGGGTGAAGCTGTCCGCCGCGGCGATCGAGGCGCCGTCGGCGAGGGAGAGCAGCTTCTTGTGTTCGAGGTACACGCTGGAGGCCGCGGCGACCACGGTGACGATCAGCAGGGCGATCAGGACATAGCCAATGATCAGGACCATCAGCTGACCGGACTCTCCGGCGTCATGGGGCTTTCCTGGTGCCCGTTCCGCGCCGTTCGCTCGTCCCAGGACCATCAGCGGAATCGCCCGACGATCTGGGTGGAGGTAGCGCTCAGGTGTCCGGCGTCGAGCCGCAGGGCCTCGCCGAAGGGGACGAACGGCAGGGGCACGGTGAGCCGGACCGTCACGGTGACGGCCGATCCTGCGGCGGTGCAATCGGGGGAACTGCAGGCGGTCTCCAAGGTGGCGTTGCCCGCGGGCTGCCCGTAGTCGGCGAGCGCGAGCTGGACGGCCTGTTCCGCCGCGGCGCGCCCCGCACCGGCGTCGGTCTGGGCGACGAAGACCTTGGCTGCCTGGTCCGCTGCCCCGGCCACGGCAAACGACCCGCCCTGCAGTTGGCCGAGGGTGATGACGAAATACACCACCGGGACCATCAGGAGCAGCGCGAGGAAGGTGAACTCGACGACGGCGCTCCCCTGTTGCGGGTTGGTCCCGGCGGTGTCGGGGTCCGGGACGTCCGGGCGGGCGGGGTCAGGGACACCCGGGGGTTCAGGGCTGGAAGGCGGCATGGCCCTTCACCTCCAGCATCCCGGTCGGCCCGATCAGGCCGATGACGGGCAGCGGGGCACGGACGGTCACCTCGAGGGTGCGGATCCCCCCGTAGCTGGCCTCCCCCGTGCTGACATCGCGGGCGAAGTCAGAGGTCAATGCGACGCCGATCAATTGCGCCGTGCGCTCCCTCGCGTCACCGGCGCCCCGGTCGGCGAGCGTGCCGTACCGCGCGCCGGAGGCAGCGGCGTCAATCAGGGTGTTCCGGACGTGCAGAACGAGCGCGAGCTGGACGACGGCCAGGAAGAACACGGTTGTGAGAGCGCCGACCATCACAAAGTCGACAACCGCGGCACCCCGCTCGGGGTGGTGGGCCCGGGGTGGTTTACCGGCGCGGCGCCGGACCGGGACGAGCCGAACCGCTTTTCGCCCGGCCGGGCGGCGCGAGAGTCCTATCCGGGCCACGCGGTCCTTGTCCCCGTCATGACGGCTCACCGCTCCCCTGCCGCCGCCGTCGCGCGCCCGCGCCGGCTTACCTGCCGGTGGGTGCATCACCGCCTATTGCCCGACCTTCTGCATAGCTTGATTGAAGAGCCCCTCGAGCGCCGGCCCGGCGATGGCGAGGAGGGCCGCGACCAGGACGGCGGACATCAGCGTGATCATCACCCAACCGTTCTTTGTAGGGTTCGAGCGTGTTTAAGGCGCGACCTCGCCCGCCCTACGCCGCCGTGGTTGAAGCGCGTTGGACAGCCGATGACCGCACCTGCCCGTTTGTGGCCATGTACCTACTGACTCCTCCTTTACGCGTCCGTTGCCATCCATCTGAGGCATTCGAGGAGCGAAGCGAATCGATTGCCTCAGAACATCGTCCGACAAAGTGCGTTTCGTCTTTTTGTCGACCGTGGCTGCTGCGCACAAGCAGGAGCGGCGGGTGCCACAGTAGACTGCAGCCCGCCCGCATTTTCCAACGCAGGGGCCGGACATCGAGCTTTTCAACTAGGAGGAGCTCCACGGAAAACTAGGAGCCTTGTGACGGAAAAACTGTCACCACGAGAAAAAATCGAAGTTTTTGCGTCGTATGCAAGCGACGTAGTGCAGCTCCCTCTTCATCAAGTAACACATCGGTGCGATCCCAGTTTTGGACCCGTGACCAGAGAACTACTTGAATCCTTTGAAGAGGCTCACTTCACCCAGCTGCTTGTCTTCATTAGACCTTTGGCACTCCTAAAAAGTGAGCCAATCTATCTCGACAAGGTTGTGAATGCAATTAGCGAGCTGGATCGTTCCATGGCTCCTAAATGTCGCGGCATAAAGCAGCGTCTGGCCTCATTGACTACTCAGACGCAGCAGGATTTGAGGATTATCACGGATGAAAATGCAAACACTCTCTGGGCGGGAAGTGTGCATGATCTAATTGACGTATATCTCTATGGTCGCCTTCTCCACACGAATACGCATCAAGTTCGCGATTGGAAACAATTCGATACACCGGTCCGACAGTATGCCGTAGGGCACGCTAACTCCTACGTTGCAGACCATGCCGACCTTGTTTGCGAGACCCTCCAAATCATCAACAAGACCTAACCCATTTCAGATGTTTCTCGATGGCTGAGTGCTCATTACCGATTTTCCGGCTCCGGAGGGGCCAACCAGCCCGCCGTAACCATCCACAACCGCCCGGCTAGCTCTTGTTGATTCATCGGCCAGCACATCCCCTTAAGGACCGCATTTTTCGGATGTGGGGACGAGTTCTTTTCTCCCCTCCTGCGGTTGCGGCCGCTCCTGATGCACGCGCGCCACGCTAGGGAGCCTCTTGGAAAACCGCACGCAAAATGTCATCGTCCATGCCACAGCATTCACCACCCCTAGGATAAGAAAATGGTTACGAGTGACTTCGAAGCTCATGTGGCGCCCATCGATCGCTTCTGGTTGCCCGCTGACCGGGCGTACGGGTTGGACCAATCGGGCTGGCTTCAGGACAGGGACGTATCAACCTACTACGGCACAAACCTGGACATGGTTACGACTGCCGAACTCTCGTCCAAGCGATGCTTAGTTCTGCTAGGCGAGCCAGGCATGGGCAAATCCGCGACGATCACTTCTCAGTCCCCCCTCCTCCCTGCTGGGACTTCCGCCCAGGTACTCCACGTTGATCTGGCTTCTTACTCAAGTGAGGATCGTCTAGTTCGGAAAGTTTTCGAGGGGCCAGAGGTCACGTCTTGGCTCAACAGCCGGTCGGAGTTGTGCCTTACATTTGACAGTTTTGACGAGGCACACGGCCGAATCGAGAACCTCCATCAACTTGTGGGCGAATACCTCGACGTGTGGGACTGCAGTCGACTTCAGCTTCGAATCGTAAGCAGAACAGCCGAGTGGCCGACGTCGCTCGAGATGAATCTAAAGAAGCACTTCGATGAGGTAGTCCCCTACGAGCTCCTCCCGTTGAGGAGGGACGACGCTGCGCTACTGCTGGGATCGTATGGCATCGACCCTGATGAGTTTCTGCTCACGGTGGAAGCCTCGCAGGCGGTACCACTTGCCTCTCGCCCGCTCACCTTGAAGCTACTGGCAAGCACGTACAAGCGTGAAGGCAACCTTCCCCAGCAAGCCTTTGAGCTCTACGGCAAGGGGCTGCTCACCTTATGTGAAGAGATGAATCCGTCTAGGCGCGATGCTGCGAGGGGACCAGCTATCCCGGCCGCGGCCCGACTGGACACGGCGAGCCGCCTCGCAGCCTTATCAATTTTTGGCGGTCGTCCTACCTTCTGGCTAGGCCCGCAGGTCGAGGCTGACAAAGACACCTTAACGATTGAAGATTGCAGCGGGGACTACCTCGCGAATCTAGGAGTTACGTCCGGGGAACAGACTGCCGTTGCCGTGACGGCCGTTCTACGAACGGGTATTTTCTCCGGTCGGGGTAACCGGACACTCGGCTGGTCTCATGCAACCTTTGCTGACTACTTGGCAGCCCGATGGGTGCTCAGTAGTCAGCTAAATCAGAATCAAGTGTCCACATTACTGGAGTCAAATTCTGGAAAGCTGCATCCCCGAATTCGGCAGATCGCCGCGTGGCTCGTCGCAATGGATCCGCGATACGCTTGGCTAATTGCGGTGGATCCGGAAGCCTTCATCATGAACATCGAAATGCCTGATGCTGGCCTCCGGCAGGAAATTGTGTCCGGGATTTTTTCCAAAGCTCGAGATGGCAAGATCCATCATGACTACCTCCGGAATTTCTCTGGCTTGAATCACCCCGCTATCGCTGAGCAGATCCGTAACGCTTTGTCGGAGAACTCCTATGACACTGCTCGCATCGCTATCGACATCGCGCGTGACTGCAACGTCGAAGCCTCGATACCGGACTTGTCCGCTATAGCCCTAGACGAAGACGCGGACCTGGACCTTCGCGTGGCGGCGGCTTGGGCAGTATTCGAACTCTCAAAAGATCGTCCTGGCGCTTACTTGCTGCCCCTGCTGGTACCCTCTCCGGTTGTCGGAGACGGAGTGGGCCAGAATCAAGAGCTCCTTGGGGCAGCTTTGATGGCGTCGTGGCCCCATGCGGTCTCATCGGCAGAAGTGTTCAAGTTGCTCAAGCCGCAGCAACCGAAAAACTATTTCGGACTGTATTCCATCTTCATCAACCGCTTTGCAGAATCATTAACTGCTGTTGATCTTGTGCCAGCATCTAGCTGGCTCGCTTCTCAGCCGGAGTTGTGGGGTGATTCTAGTATGGCCGCCTTAGTTGAATCCATCCTGGCGCTGAGCCTAAAAAATCTGGAACAGGAGGCAGCACTCGCTGCTGCTGTCAGAATCGTGAAGTCCCGTTTGCAAGAATTCGAACCTTGGTTCAAAAAAACAAGCCACTTGGAATCGTTAGATCTGTCCGTAGATCAAGGTCGCATCCTCGCTGGTGCTTTGTTGGATGAGGCAGATCCCGTCACTGTATTAGCTCTAACTGACAGATACGGGCTCGGAGGTCCCGCCCTGATTAACGCCGGCGACTTCGAATGGCTTATGGATGAGTACGTCGCCTCCAGCGGAACCCGACAAAAGAATATTGCTAGGGCCCTCCAGCGTATAGCGGATCCTGAAAATCGCGCTCACCTAGATACGATACTTGGGCTAGCGAACGATCACCCGGTCGCGTCTGTGTTCGCATCTTGGCGGGATGCTATCGATTTGAACTCCCAGGAGGCAACAGAGGAGCGTGAGTTACTCGCGCTTCATGAGAAGACGAGAAAAATGGTTAGCGCGCGTAAGAAGAAGGAGGAAGAGACAGACGAAGAGGCTCGGACAAAGATTCTTGACCTTTTGCCAAAGGCGAAAGGCGGTGATGCTGAAGCGTTCTGGAAGCTTACGCGTTACTTGACCATCCCTCCCGGAAGCGGTCGCCATGAGGCCGAGCATCAACCGGACTTAACGAAGCATCCACGCTGGCAGGCACTAACTCCGGAAAACCAGGAGGACATCTTGATCGCCGCCTCCCTTTACCTTCGCGGAGGAGCCTGCGCCCCCGGTGAGTGGGTGGGAAAGGACATATGGTATTACCCTGCGAGGGCCGGTTACCGAGCCTTAGTTCTCCTGCTGCGCAATAATCCTGAGGGCCTGCGATTTCTGGAGCCGGCCGTATGGCGCGCGTGGGGTCCGATCATCATCGGATGGGGGCCAACCGCCGATGAAGAAAACCGAGAAGACAAACGGCAGATTCTCCGGCTCGCCCTGCCGCACGCCCGCAGAGAGTTGACGGAGACACTCCTACACTTAGTCGACAAGGCCATTGCCGACAAAGGGCACGTGTTTTTTAGGGATGAGTTTGAACTTCTTGACTCACCCTTATTGGCTTCCGCCTTGATTACCAGACTCAAGTCAGGAAACCTCCCCGAAGTGCCGATGTGGGACCTCATCGATATTCTGATGGTCAGCCATAGTGAATCGATCACTCCTCTACTAGTCGGTTGGCTCGGGCCTCAGGAGCGTGAATCTCAGCCTGAAAAGGCCGCCCAGGCGATGATGAGACTTCTTTTCAATGACTCGGATAAGACGTGGACAGTTTTGTCCGAGCTTATGGACGGTGACCCTGAATTCCTAAAAACCGTCGTTCTTTCCATCGGCTTCATGGATAGGCGAAAGGCTCCGAAGCTGGGCGACACCGAGTTGGCAGCTCTCTATGAGTGGCTCTTGATCAACTTTCCGCCGGAAGCGGATCCTACTACCTCAGAAATTTCCACTGTCGGCCCCCCGGAGGTGGTGGCCGCCTGGCGGGATACTGTCCTCGAAACCCTCGTGAAACGCGGAACTGCGAGCTCTGTCTTGGCTGTGAAAGGCATTGTTGATGCTCACCCGGCCCGTTCGTGGCTAAAGTACTCCCTCTCGCAGGCCGAGGCTACGCTGCTCGAAAGAAGCTGGGAACCAGTAACGCCAGAGCAGCTCGACCGATTAGCGGCAAGTCGCAAGTCACGGCTCGTCCGTTCAGAAGCGGATTTGTTCGCAGCCAGCCTGGAGGCTCTGATCAAAGTTCAGGAGAGACTCCAGGGCGACACGCCCTCTTCACCGCTCCTTTGGGACACGCATTCAAAACGGCCGAAGTCAGAAGACGAAGTGTCGGATTATTTACGCACCGAACTGCAAAACTTGCTCCTCCAAAGTGGTGTGGTGGTCAATCGGGAAGTGCAGGTCCGACGGATCCTGCCCTCCCCATTGCCTGAACGCACTGATCTGCGGATAGACGCGGTGACATCGCCCGCTGGCGCTGCGGCTGACCTGATCACGATTGCCGGCGAAGTTAAGGGCTGCTGGAACAAGGAGATCCTCGGCTCGGTGCAAAGCCAACTCGTCGATAGGTATATGGCGGACATCCACTCCAGTTTCGGCATTTACATTGTCATCTGGTTCGATCCCGAGTCGTGGACTCCAAGCGACCAGCGCAGGCGAAGTGCGGCGGCGTTCGGAGGGCTGGAGGAACTTCGGGCTGCTCTGAACGTAAAGGTCTCTGAACAAGCGAAGGCTGGTCACAACGTAGCGCTAGTCATCCTCGATGCATCGCTTCGTCGGCCAGTAGCTTTGAACGTCTAGGCCGAATCAGCAGAGGCCATAACCCAGGTCTGGCGAGGCACATACGATCACGCAAGCGGCCCAAGACCGGAAGTTGGGACACTGGCTAGCAACTTGTAGTTCATTACAGTCACAGTCCTACGCGTGGAACCACCGGTACCCAGCCATTATCCTGGATCTCCTCTGCCAGCGCCGGTTCCTGGTTTGAGGATGAATGGCACCTTTCCGCCGCGGAGACCCAGGATCCTGGGTAGAGCGCGGGACTCTGCAGTATGCGCTGTGAAATGCCCTGCTCAATGGCAGATGAAACATGCCCGATAGTGCCTGGAGAGTCCGGCCCCAACTTGGTGAGCGCATCCATCAGGCACTCGCTGGAACTCCGAAGCAGCCTGTCGGTGACGGCTCGCGCCACGCTCCAGTTATGGGGGTCTGCCGAGGCCATGCCCCGGAGTTGCTCATCCCGCAGTGGTTCCAGAGGGTCGTTCCCGTCATGGCCCGCTGCAAAGTGCGAAACCACGAGTGCCAGTCGATCCGAGTACTTACCAGCGGCAGCAAGAACGTCGCCCCCCAGTCGGCGAGGGATACGAGTCGCCCCGAGTCGGCTAGTGGACGTAGCGAACGAGTAAAACTCATCTTCTGATGCGGCGGCCATGACAGCTGCTAAGTTGTCCAGGTGCTTCAGCACAACGTTGCCATCCGCCGTAGCCAGGAGGGCGAAGGCCCAGGTTCTCCTCGAAAGAGAATCCTTATACGTGTCGAAGTTGGATTGCCACCACATGGTGGACGGATTCTTACGGAGAGCCATGACAAGAGTGCCGTAGTCGACTGCCGGGCCGAAGGGCTTTCCCTCTTTCTCAAAGGACCCTTCGGGACGCGTGTCCTGAGTAGCCGCACCGATGATCGCTATATCAGCAGCCAGCCAGCAGGGGCCGTGCAGGCGAGCCAGTTCTCGCGCCGCATTCTGCCAGGGCTCCGTGGTGCCCCTCTGGCCCATGGCCTGTGATCTCGCGGCATGCTGGAGGCGCTTATACCGGTCATCCTCAGCGACGAGGGCGTTGAAAGACTCGGACCGAGGGGGCCGTTCTGGCTGGTCAGTCCAAAAGTGGCCACTGGAAACCGCAGGCCCCTCCCGACCCGACTCGGCCAGACGAATGAACCAAAACGGGCGCATACTTCGGAGCAAATTGCCGGCCTGGCTTGAACTCGTTGACTCTTCTTCCGAACACCACCCGTCGAGGACCGACCTGAGTAGCCGCGAGTCTTGGGCCGACCCGCTGGCGGGCGATACGCCCGCGGACAGTGCCGAACGGCAGGACTCCGCGTCGACAAGAGCCATCCTCTCCGCTAGGTGAGTTAGCTTTGGCACCCCAAACCTTCCCCCAATGGCTAGCCAGGCCGACTCAAGTGGTGTGCCCAGCGCAGCCGCCACTCTGGGCTGCCACCATTCTGCGAAGTCCTTGGCATCGACCAGGCGGTGCTTCTGCAACATGGACACACGGGCGAGAGATATAGCATCGCCCGGCGCCCGATCAATATCATCCAGCAATTCCGCTCCCAAGGCTTCCCCGCCAGAGGCCGGACTTAGCACCTGAAAGTTAGTGCCGCTTGCCTGCAGCGAAGTGGTCAACCTGACTGTGAGGTCGTCCGTCAGAAGCCTCGTCACGTCTCGCTGAATCGCTGGCTTATTGGTGAAGATTCCGTCGCTTAGCAATGTCCATACAGCGACTCGTTCCTGCAGGGGATGCACCATGTCGGCCAAGGCCTCTTCTAGCCCATATCTTAGGCTGGCAAGCTCGTTGGGGTTGGCAAAGCCGGCGTAAAACCTGGCGGTGTTCAGCCAGTAGTTCCGCTTGATGAGCTCCTTAAGGACATCGGATTTCGGCAAGGGATCCCGACGGTCCTGCCCAGCCCACTCGGCAAGAAACTTCGCAGCGAAGTATTCTCGGACAGGTTGCACAGCAAACTCGAACGTCCCTTCCGATTTGCTTGTGAGCGCCCAAAATCGGTCGGTCACAGCCTGGAAGAGCTCCTCCGCACGATCAACCGGGCCACCAGTTCGGCGAAAGTAAAGAAAAAGGGTGTCCTGGATGGCCTGCAGAGTCATACGGTCGGCCCCCCGTTCGCTCTCGACCCCAGACTGCATGTGCCATCCGAGGAAGGACGTCACTTCAATGACGTGCGGAACATGATCGCGATGGATCTGCTGCTTGTTTACCTCTCGGTCCATAAAGGTGTCCATGTAGTCCGTATACAAAGGCGTCCTGCTAACGGGCACAGCATCACCCTTTCTGCTGATCAGGAACAGGAGAATAGTCAGCTGCATCGGGTTGTCAGCAAGTTGGGCTACGTGATCATGGGTCGTACGTTCCTCGAACGTACGACGCAGCTTCTGTAGCGCAAGTCCGCGAATGCCATTCAGTTCAGTCCAGCGATTGACAAATTCGCGCTGCAAGTCAGCGTCCAAGGGGCACAGCTCGAGGGTCTGAAAGATTCCTTTATCAGGTTCAGGCAAACCCGAGGCGTTTGGCCTTGCGGTGACCAGGATTTGGAAGCGACGCTTGGCATCCGATTTACCCATCCGCGACGAGAAGCGGTCAATCTCTTCGACGACAATCTTGCGAAGCTTCAGATCACCAACTTCATCCAAGCCATCGAGTACCAGCAAGGTGGGATACCTGTCTAGAAGGCTCTGTAGGCGCTCCACCGTCACCTGGCGGCCGCCGCTATGGAAGGTACACAGGGAGACGAGGAAGAGCTCAAGCGAACGCTCAAACTTGCGCCTGTATCGGGGCTTGCGGGTCATATCCTCTTCGCCAAAGGGGTCTCGTCCCGAAAGCCACAATGCGTAGTCACTGAGATCTACGCGCAAGGGAAGCTTGGGATCTGTCACCGCAGGCAATCCATCGGCGACTGTTGCCAACTCAGGGGCGATCGCAGCTCGATGGATCTGGCAGAGAAACTGACCTAATGTGGATTTTCCCTGGCCAGGAACGCCAAGGAGATAAGTCAAAGGGAACAGCGAGTTCAGCATGTAGCCAACGGCTCCTGTGCCGCCACTTATGTCCTCATGACCAGCGTAGAACCGTTCCATTGAGGCTCCGGGTTGCTGAACCTGCTTTGCTTTGACATCGATAAAAAGTTCAGCGATGTCCACCCGGTCCATGTCGAGTTGGGAAAACTTGATTTTTGAGTCGTCTCCCCACTGGGAGGCCATAACCTTGAGCATCGTGTCCCGCATCTCATGAGCCTCGCCATCCTTCTCTGCCCCGAAAATGAGATAGCGGATGGCCGCCGTACCAGCCAACATTTCCTGATAGGACCATTTGACCGAATCAGGCGCGGCATCGACTTCGGCGTCGATGTCTGCCTGCCACCAACACTCAACGGGGATCCCGAATTCATTGCTGAACTCGTCCAGGGAGATTTGCAGTCTTTGCATGCTCCCGCTGTCCTTGGACGTAGTAGTCCCGGCCACGGAGGTCATCAGAATGTAGCGGGAGATCCCTTTCTCGTGCACCAGTTTTGAGATTTTGTCCCGCTCACCCTCGATGGTGGCACGCAGCCACGTGTGTGGGTTTTGCTGGACCTTGCTGGACCATTTGACTTGGTAAATGATGCTGCCAGCAGAGATCGCATCGACGCCGCCGTCCGACATCCCTATGGGGAAGCATTGAACATGGTCGTACTTTAGGCGAAGCAAAGCGCCGCACAGTTGCTGGAAGGCGCCTTCACTCAGCCTGGAGTAAAGGTACTTAAACGAGTTTCCTGGCTGCTCGGAGGCGGACCGCGACGTGCGAGCGGTGCCGGGTTGTGGCTGGCGTGGTCGGCCTTGGCTAGATGGCCGGGGACCACCCGGCCTCGGCGCGGCGAATGGATTCGATCCTGTTCGCGGCCTTCGGAAGTCTCCTGAGTCCATGAGGACATCCTGCCGTATTTTGAACAAACTTTTCCGTTGCGCTCGGCTCTTGGGCTGGCGAGGTCTCCGCAAAATTGTCCACTGACATACTTGGGGGTCTTTAGGATCAAATCCCAGCATCTTCCGCGCCGCCGCCAGGGCCATTTTCACACCTGCAAATCCTGAATATTCCCATGGATCAATTCCCTTTTCTGGGCGCACTGTCAGCAGCAGGGGTCTGGTCGCTTCCATTACAGCCACTCGGATCGCGGTGTCGTCTGCAGCTCAACCTCATCCATGCGGGGATTTTTCACGAAGGGAGTCATGGGGTACAGCGCCAAGTTGGGATCCATAAGTGAGGCGCCTCAAAGGTTGCCGAGTGCCTCTTGGCTTGGGCCGTCGCCGGTACGCGACCTCGACCCAAAGACTTCAGGGACGGCCCGGTTATCCGCCAGCATTGGTAGAGTCGTGCCCGCGGCATAAGCCGCCTAGGACCTGAGGGGACTCCCATGTGGCTCGGCAGTTGGCTGCGGCAGGCATTAGGCGCAAACGCGGCCCCGATACCGGCGAGTCAGCGGGAACAGGCTGCAGCCCGGCCGCCGGTGAAGATGGCCCTTTCCATATCCTTCAGCCCGTGCTTGGAAGTAGCCGGCACGACCACGTTCGCCAAGGAAGCAGTGGCTGCCCTAGCCGACAGAAAAGGACTCAAGGAGCGTGGCTTCTACGAGGGCAAAGCCCAGCTCCAACGGGAGCCTGATAATGCGGTAGACCCGCAGGCCGTAGCTGTGCTCGTTGACGGTGAGAAGGTCGGTTGCCTCCCCTCCTCCGCGACCAAGTCCATCGGCCTGCCTATCGGGGCGAGTGAACCGGTGGAGTACCAGCTCCACGTACTCCGGGGACAGAAGCTGCTTGCGAAAGCCTACGTTTGGCTGGCAGACAGCAAGCCCGAATGGCCCTACACAGAACAGAGCCCGCCCGCGCTCACGTCCAGGGAACGGATCGACAGCACCCACAACCGCCGGTCTGAAATGGTTCAGGAAGCCCTGGAGGGCGGTGGTGCGCGGGCCGCCCAGTTCAAGCGGGGAATGGTTGACGGCGTCCACTACCTCGAGCTCGTGGAGCCGATCAAACAGCTGAAGCGCAACGGCCAGCTCGATGAGGCACTCGTCCTTTGCTACAAAGCCATCCTGACTATGTCAGTCTGATCGGAGCCCACTAGGACGGCCCGAACGGTACCCACCTGAGCGACTTGCCGGACCTAATGACGGCTTGAATGGTACCCACCTGTGAGCGTAGATCCCGTCGAAGTAGGGATTAACGGCGGGAGGACCGGATGGGGTCGAGAGTGGAGTTGTTCGCGCAGATTCGAAGGGACGCCAGAGTCGATGGCGCATCCATCCGCGAACTTGCGCGCAGGCACAAAGTGGCGAGAAAGACCGTGCGCAAGGCCTTGAGCTCCCCGCTACCGCCGGAACGAAAGACTCCCGAGCGGTCCTCGCCCCGGCTCGATCCATTCAAGGCAGCAATCGACGCGATGCTCATCGAGGATACGACGGCGCCGCGGAAGCAACGCCATACCGCTCGGAGGGTCCTGACCCGGCTCATCGAAGAGCGCGGCGCGGAGGAGCTGTCGTATTCGACTGTGCGTGATTATGTGCGGGTCCGCCGGGCGCAGATTGATGTGGAGGCCGGACGCCGGGGGGAAGTGTTTGTCCCGCAGGAGCATGCCCCAGGCGCCGAGGCTGAGGTGGACTTCGGTGAAGTCTGGGTGGTCCTGAAAGGGGTGAAGACTAAATGCCACATGTTCGTATTCCGACTGTCCCACTCGGGCAAGGCCATCCACCGGATTTACCCGACGCAGGCCCAGGAAGCATTTCTCGAGGGCCACATCGAGGCGTTCAGCGAGGTTGGCGGTGTGCCGGTCAGGCACATCCGCTATGACAACCTCACCAGCGCGGTCACTGCCGTGGTTTTCGGGCAGGGCCGGCAGCGCCAGGAGAATGACCGGTGGCTGTCGTTCCGCTCGCACTACGGCTTCGATGCCTTCTACTGCCAGCCCGGCATCGCCGGAGCTCACGAGAAGGGCGGGGTCGAGGGCGAGGTCGGTTGGTTTCGCCGCAACCGGCTCTCCCCCATGCCTGTCGCTGAATGCCTGGATGAGCTCAACGACCGGATCCGAGCCTGGGAAGGGCTGGACGATGGCCGGCGGATTGGTGACAGGATTCGCACCATTGGCCAGGACTTCGCCGCCGAACAGCCGTTCCTGGCCCCGCTGCCCAAGGAGGTCTTCGATCCGGGTCTGGTGCTGACGCCGCGGGTGGACCGGTCTTCGATGATCACGGTGCGGATGGTGAAGTATTCCGTCCCGGCCCGGTTCATCGGCAGGAAGGTCCGGGTGTCCTTGCGGGCATCCGAGCTCGTGGTGTTCGAGGGCCGCTCTGTGGCCGCCAGGCATCAACGGATCGTGGCCAAGAACGGGCAATCCGTGCAGCTGGATCATTATCTGGAGGTCCTAAAGACAAAGCCCGGCGCGCTGCCCGGTTCCACGGCGTTGGCCCGGGCGCGGGAGTCGGGGGCGTTCACCAGCGCCCATGAGGCATTCTGGGCGGCGTCCCGCCGGGTCAATGGCGATGCGGACGGGACTCGGGAACTCATCGACGTGCTGCTGCTCCACCGGTCCATGGACGCCGGCGACGTCCAGGCGGGGATCGCCGCTGCCCTCGGAGTGGGTGCCGTCAGCGCCGACGTCGTCGCAGTCGAAGCGCGCAGACACGCCTCCAGCGTCCCCCCGGGTGGGTCCGGTTCGGACCGTCATCTCGGCCCTCATATTGACGTGAATGTGCAACGAGTTGTCAGTCTTACCCAGCGCCGGCTCATGGATCCCGCCGCAGTCATCGCCGGGCTCCCGCCGGACGCCCGGCCCCTACCTTCGGTCAGTGCCTATGACGAGCTGCTGGCCAAACGCGCCGAGCACCCCGCAGGAATCGCGTCGAAGGAGAACATCTCATGACCCCAACTGCACCCTCAACGACGGTCACTCCGTCCCTGCGCCGGCGGCGCGGTCTGACAGAACAGGCCGCGGTTGCGGCCGTGGACCAGGCCTGCCGCCGGCTGCGCCTGCCGACTGTTCGGGGGGTCCTGGACGAGGCCCTGACCGTCGCCGAGAAGGAACAGCTAAGCTACCAGGGATTCCTGGCCGAGCTACTAATGGCGGAGTGTGACGATCGGGACCGGCGATCGTCCATTCGGCGTGTCAAAGCCGCGAACTTTCCCCGGGACAAATGGCTGGGGGATTTCGATTTTCAGGCCAACGCAAACATCAACCCCGCCATCATCAATGCGCTGGCCACCGGGGACTGGATACGTAAAGGTGCGCCTCTGTGTCTCATCGGGAATTCAGGCACGGGCAAATCCCACCTGCTCATTGGGCTAGGCACTGCCGCGGCCGAGAAGGGCTACCGGGTCAAATACACCCTCGCCACGCGGCTCGTGAACGAGCTCGTCGAAGCCGCCGACGAGAAAGTCCTCGCCAAGACGATTGCTAGATACGGGCGCGTAGACCTCTTATGTATTGATGAGCTTGGCTACATGGAACTGGACCGCCGCGGCGCTGAGCTTCTCTTTCAGGTTCTAACAGAACGGGAGGAGAAGAACTCGATTGCCATCGCAAGTAACGAATCCTTCTCCGGATGGACCAGGACATTCACCGACCCGAGGCTCTGCGCCGCGATCGTGGACCGGCTCACGTTCAACGGCACCATCATCGAAACCGGCACCGATTCCTATCGCCTCGCCCACAGTCTCGCCCGGCCCGGGTTCTGATCAGGATGAAGAACGCCCAAGTGACATTCCAACTCTGACGCAAGATGTGGCGCGGTGATCTACCAGTTGAACTGGCCCCCAGAAATTGGGCCGATTACCTCCGTCCAGGGTCGCTTGCTCTGCTGGGTGCTCTCCTCGTGTGGTGGGAGCACCGATGCTCTATGGGTGGGAGAATTTTCAGTGTGGATTCTGAGATCGTGACCCGGCCCTCCAAGCCCGTTAGTCCGCGCTGGAGCCAGCGCCGGCGTGTGCTGATCGTGTTGTGCTTGAACGCGTCGTTGATCATCGGGCTGGTCACCGTGGGCCTGCTGGCCGGTTCCATCAGTGTGCTCGCCGCGGCCGGCGATACCGTGGCCGACTGCCTCGGCCTGGTTCTGGGACTGATGGCCATCGCGTTAAGGGACCGGGACCCCGACCATCCCCATGCGCACCGCCCTATCGCTATCGCCGCGCTGATCAACGCCACCCTGCTGCTGGGCGTCACGGTCACTGTGGTCCTGGAAGCCATCTCCAGGTTGCAGGAAGGATCCCCAGCGGTCCAAGGCCTGCCCGTGGTCATCGTTAGTCTGATCACCCTGGTGCTGATGCTCGCGGGAGCCTTCGTGCTGGGTCTGGACGCAGGCGAGGAAGACCTCCACATGCGCTCCGTACTCCTGGACGCACTGGCCGATGCCGCGATCGCCGGAGCGATCGTCGTGGCCGGAATAGTAATACTGGCCACCAACGGCCTGTATTGGCTGGACCCGATCCTAGCCCTGGTCGCCTCGGCCGTAATCGCCATCGCGGCCGTGAAGCTGATCATCAAGGCCATCGCCGCGCTGCGAGGCGCAGACATTGACTTCGACTTCGACGACGACTGAACCCGCGGGCCTAAGCGGCACAGTATGCATGCCGACGGGAGCTTGGCCAGGCGCCTGCGCACCTACACAAGACCCGATCCGCTGATCCTTGACGACTTTGCAGAGCGCGAACTCCCCCAAGGGGACGACCTCTAATAGATCAGAGTCATACGGTTAGTGGTGACGGAAGATCTCCACGGCCTCGCGGATCGCGTAGTAGACGATGACGAGGCCGGCCAGGGGGTCAGCCCACCACCAGCCGGCGAGGTCATCAAGCAGGACACCAAGGAGGACGGCCGTGGCGAGAAGACCGTCAATGAAGGTCACCCTGCCCTCGGCGGTCAGGACGGGGTTGCCCAAGGCCTTTCCGGTACGGGCCTTGCCGGCCGCGAGGGCGAACATCACTGCCGCAGTCACCGCGGTCCAGCCGACGCCCCAAGGGCTCGGCAGCGGCCGATGTCCCGCGGCCAGGGCCAACCCTGACTGAACGAGGAGGTAGGCGGCCAAGGCTATGAATGCACCGGCGATGAGCTTGAGAGCGAGCCGCTGCCGGTGTTCCCCAGTCCCGGAGAGCTCCCAAATCACGACTGTACTGGCGCCAATCTCAATCAGGCTGTCCAGCCCGAAGCCTGCCAGGGCCACAGACCCCGCCGCGATCGAAGCAACCGCGAGGACGACCACGCCCACAACGTTCCATGCCAGAGTGATCCCTTCCAGGACGAACCCCCGACGCCTCAAGAGGAGGCGCCGGCCCGGGTCTGCGTCAACAACCATACTGCTGTCCTAACTGAAGTCATCCTGCTCCGGCACGGCGGCCAGTGCGGGCTCGTAGACAAGAGAAAGCAGGCCCGAGTTCCCATTGAACTCTGGGTCCGCCACCGTGCGGGCGAGCTGCCCGCACCAAGGGCGAGCTGCCCGCACCAACAAGGGTAGCGGGACTCAGCCCGTCTCCAATCTCCGTGGCGAGCACGCTCAGGAAGTCAGTGGCACTCGACAACCTGGGAAATTAAGTGGCGGCAAGTCGCTCAGGTGGGTACCGTTCGGGCCGTCCTAGTGGGCTCCATTCAGGTTGACACGATCAGCCATCCAGGCTGCCGAAGGGGATGCAGGAGGCCGAGAGCCCGCGCCCTGGTACACGGAGCAGGCTGCGATTGTGCACCGGAAGCTCAAGCAGAAGGACGAAGAGATCGCAGTGCTCCAACGGTGGCTGTCCAAGTGCCCGACGGCGCTGCGGAGCGGTAGCCCGATCGCGGAGCGCCTCGCCAAGCTGGAAGCCGCCGGCTAGCTCCGACTATCGGGCCCGTCGCTGGGCCCAGCAGTAAGTAGGGGCCATAGCCCCTGCCAGTCGGCTTCGGTATACACCGAGATGTCGGAAGACGTACCCGCCGGTGGAAACGAGCAGCGTGCTGAGTGCCTCCTGCAGCTGCTCCTGGGTGACGCCCAGTATCCGCATAATGCAGTCGGTGCCGCTGTGCTGAATCTGGGACGGCGGACGCTTAGGGTTCACCTGGATCGGTGGTAAGCCTCCGCTTCGTGCTGCTGGTGACCCGTCCCCGGCGATGAGGCTCCCTCGAAGGAGACTTGGAGGAAGCCGCGAAGAAGTCCGTCACGTCCACTCCCAGGACATCAGCAAGGTCCCAGAGCCTCTCGTAGGCGACGCTCCGCCTTCCCCACTCGATTCCGATGATCATGACCCGTGTCAGCCCCGCCTCCAGCCCCAATGCCTCTTGGGTGAGCTGCTGCTCAATGCGGAGTTCGCGGATCCTGGACCCGACTTGGTTGCGTCGCTCCTGCCAACGCTGCAGCCGGGCGGGCGGGATCTGTGAAGGTCGAGTGGGCACACCCTATGCCACTAAGATGGAACGAGTTTGTCTGTATCACTAGTGATACATAAGAACGAATGAGATACAGATCACCAAGAAATCGAAAGGCGCTCCCGTGGCCGTTTCAGTCCTACTCGACCTAAACCAGGTCGTGTCCGTACCCGAACTCAAGCACTTCCTCAGTTATCTTCCGGCCGGCTTCGATGCGACCGAAGACCTCCGCAGCATTCATTCGGACGGAACCCCAAGTTTCCTAGAAATCCCGTTGCCAGTGCCCGAGCAGGATTAGAGGTCGGACGGCGCCACGATCCAATGGACATTAACCCGCTCTCGGTGACCGATGAGACGACGGGGAGCTTTGCGGTGCGGACGTCTTCAGGGACCCTGTACGCCATCCACCTGGATTCTCCCCCCGAGGTCGTGAGGCTCGCCGAGGACCAAGACCCGGCGCCACGTTATGCCCACCTCCCCGCAGCGAAACTCCGCCGGGATGCCGAGGCCATCAGGCTCCTAAAAATCGTAGAGATGCAGGTGGGGCGCCGTGGCCTGATGTGGCTGGACGTCCGCCGCGACGGGATACCCACTCTCCGGGACACAACAGAGGTGGTTTCCATCTCTTTCCTCCAAGGTACCCGGGCGTCTCGTCGATGAGTTTGAGTACGGCCGGAGCAGATGAAGGAGGCACCATCGAGGACTCACCAGACCGCCGCAAACCCTTCGCAGTCGCCGGCGACTGGCACGGCGACCTGGGGTGGGCCATCATGGCGATCCGATCAGCTGACCGTGAAGGGGTAAAGACCATGATTCACGTCGGCGACTTCGGCTTGGACTGGCCCGGAGCCAAAAGAGGCCGCTTCGAAGCCCGACTGAACAAGTGCCTGCTGAACTTCGGCATCACCCTGATCCTGTCCGGCGGCAACCATGACAACTGGGAAACCATTGATAAGCTCCCCGTGGCAGCCGACGGTCTCGCCACCTTCCGTTCCAACATAAAGGTGCTGCCCCGAGGTGGCCGCACGGCCATCAGCGGTCTGGTGATCGGTGCCTTGGGCGGAGCGTTCAGCGTCGATTACGGGCACAGGACGGCAGGCAAAGACTGGTGGAGCAACGAAGAACCTACGACTGAAGATGCCAAGAGGCTTGTCGCAGGCGGACCTGTTGACGTTCTCATCACCCACGACGCGCCGTTGGGCATCCCGTTGAAAAGCGACTTCGACCTCACCCCCGAACTCATCGACCGCGCGGAAGCGACGCGCGTTCTCCTGCGCAATGTAGTCGACTCGCTGGCCCCTCCCCATGTGTTCTGCGGCCACTGGCATCAACGCCGGACGCAAAAACTGAGCCACATGGATGGCCGCACATCACGCGTTGACGTCTTGAACAAGGAGAACTCTCGGGAGGGCAACGCGGTGCTCGTATGGCCAGGTCAGCCGCCCCTGCGTATCGAACCGCTCTATATCCGGGGCACTTAGGCGATGCGTCTTGCCTAACGCGGAGGCTAGAAAAGTCGACGCTTTCGTGCGTCAAAATGTGCTCCGCTCGTCCATAATATGGCCCTTCTGCCGGCGATGGACGCTACTCGGCACTCCGCGTCGACCGCCTATGCAGCAACACGACCTGGGCCGAACTTCCCAATTGGTCATCGAGTTTTTGCAGCCTTCGCGCCAATCTCTCGGCTTTAATCTGCTCTTGATGGAGCTCGTCCTGCAAGGTGTTTATAGCCCGGGCCAGCAGTTCGGTAAGCGCCTTCCAGTCCGCCGCCTCTTGTCTCGTCTTGGACTGCAGGTCGCGAAGTCTCGATAGCTCAGATTTCGCTCTATCAAGTGCCGTCCCAAGTTCAGTTTCTGCCTCGGTGGGCTGATCCGACCGGTCACGTAGATACTCGAAGCGGTGGCGCAAATCCGGATGCCTCTGATACAGGTGATGCCGCCCGACATTCGCTTCTTTCGCAAGATGGGTGACGGAATTCGCACCTAGCGGGACATGCTTTGGATGACCTGAAAGTATTCGTTGCATGGCGACGAGTATGCTCCTCCGCATTGGGTCCCTTTCTTGTCCAATCTCCATGTTGCTAGGCAGCTCGATTTCGGCCCGAGTGCCTGGTTTTTGGCCTGATACTGAAGTCATTGAAGGGTCCTCAAGGTCGCGCTGCCTTCTGGTCAAGCGTGACTCGCGTCGTATCACATTCAGCGGCAATTGAGTCGTACCGTCCGGCCTGCGCCAACATCGACTGCGCCATGGGCGACGGGGCAAGCTCGGCTTGGTCCCGTAGTACATTTGACCGACGAGTCAGTTCCCTAACATGGTCATCTGTGCGGGCGATGTTCAGGCAACCAGCAATACAACCCAGTAGGTCTGGATGCGTATCCTTCCCAACCTGTTTCAGCTTCTTGCAGAGTGCGGTTTCTTCCCTGAAAATGCAGAGAGCAATGCCAGCCCGGTTGTCGTAAACCCTCAAAGACTTGTCCTTGCGCAGCCTTCGTTCGTCTGCAGGACCGAGTTGACGGGGAAGCCGCCTGGTGGCTTCTATCGCCCGTTCGGCCGCTGGGCCCCCGATCCCGGCGCCAGTGGAGAGCACGGCGCTGAGATGACGTATCGTGTCGACGCGGTGGTTCCAATCCTCTTCTAGTAGGAGGTCCGGAACTCCAGACGATTTGGTACCGGCATACCCCTCTCCCATAGCCACACCTACGTGCTGATACTGGATTGCGGTGGTGACGTCACCATTCGGTCGATGCCGTAGGAACCAGGCCAGAGTGCGCCTAAAGCGTCTTAGGGTGATGGGGCCGTCTGGATCTAGCGGAATTGAGAGCACGGCAGGTTGGGTTGTGTGAGGAGCCAGACGCGTATTCACGAAAGCCACTAAAGAATCTATCCACCCTGTTACTGTGCCCGTGTGAACGGCAGCCGGCCTGCCCTGGGAGAACAGGAGCTCACTGCCCTCCCCCAAGACGTCATTTATCTGCTCCGCAGTCCGGATAGCAGTGGCAACAACCGGAATCGTGGCCCAGACTGCGCGGTTAGGTTCGCTCGGGGAGCCATCCTCACGTCTTGCAACACCTTTGGAGATGGAACCCTGAACCAACTGAAGGCGCGCCCCTCCCGGCCGGATAATCGGCGCAAGAGCACTGCCTCGCCGCAGATTCAGGACCTCACCAGGCCGCATTCCGGTGAGCCCTGCTATAACGACAAGACATGCGGTGCGGAGGTGGCCAAGTAGGGGGCCCCCTCCGTTTGCACCGCCAGCTGGGACCATGTCGTAGACGCTTAAGAACGGAATCCACGACTTGCCGCGAAACCTTGCACTGACTGCATAGTCCATTGCAGCGAGCCCCTGATCCTGACTGAGCTTAAGTGACGCGGCTCGGGCGCCTCGGTAGGCACTGGAAAATTTCTCGGCTGGAAGCCCGTGCCGGTACGCCAAAACGTGCCATCCAATTCCATTATCAGGTCGGCGGCGTCCTGACGTGGGCTGCCGAGGTGGCAACGGCGTCCCTGTTAATACGTACCGGTCCAGAATGCGTCGAGCGGACATATCGACGTCGGCTGGAGAGCGTGTTGCTATGCGATCAAGGTAATTCTCGTGTGCCGCAAGGATGTCTGGAGCAAAGCTGCTCACGAATGCGATACTCCATTCCAGTAGCGGGCTGAATGCGGACTCAGAGATTGGCAGCGTCTTGTTTTCCTGTTTGCGGCCTATTGGACTCCAAACGTGGTCGCGCCACAGCGGTTCAGGCCACTGACAATCCTCCGGCAGCCAGGGATTGAAGTGCCACAAGCGCACGACGTTTGAAAGGTTGACTGCGCATTGCTTGTCCTCAACGAAGCGTCTCTCAATCCATGCCTTCAGATCGTCGAGGTGCTCCGAGTCCAAGTCACCGGGGCAGGTGACAGGTGTGGATCTGTTACGTTCGGACCATTCGTTAGTCAGCCATTTCACTTGGTTGCGAAGTCTGAACAGGAAGTTCTTGATGGTGGCCGTGCTTGGCCATCGCACTGCCCTGCTTCCTGCGACTTCGAAGAGGGATTCCGGTGTGCCGTAGTTGATGAGGGCGTAGGCAACATGTCTTGCAAAGTCCTGAAAACCTTCGGGCCAGCCAGAGAAGTGAAGCGTCACTGAGTTGCGATCAGTGCGGTCTAAAGCACTCAGGGGCCACGACGAAGCGTTGAACGGAGCGACCCATGCCCTGGCGTCGTGGATGCGGTGCCCAGCAATGCTCGGTGCGCCGCTGTCGGGGAATGCGACATCGTTGCGGCAGCGCGCCGGTACGTAAGTTCCACGGACCTCAGCACTCATTCGGGGACCTCGTGTCGTAGCGCAGCCAAGATAGTGGGTACGTGCTGGCCAGCATCGCCGGCAGCCAGTTCTCGTTCCGCGGGAGTGTACCGCCCGACAATGGCTAACATCGTGTAATAGTGAGTGGCGAACCGCCGTTCCCAGATTTCACCTACGCTGTCACGGAGCTCTTCGAGGACGTGCAGAGCGGCCATCAGCCGGGGCAGCAGCCGCAGCACAGTGGCGGCATTCCGGCATTGCAGACAATCCAGAAACGAATAGAAACCTGTAGTGCACGCGACTCCGGTATCTGGACGTTGCTGCGGATCAGAGCAATTTACTAGAACGGAATCAGTATCGGGATCCACTTCCCGGTCCTTTGCAGCACGGACCGCAAGACTTTCACGAGCGTGGTCAACTAGCTTCTGCACTCCGAGCGCGGCTTGTTCCTGGTGTTCAAAAAGCGTTTCGGGGTCGCTTCGGACGTAGTGCAGGTACGTGTCTTCGCTGTGATCGCTCGGCTCCTTGGCAACACCCTGATCCGGTACACTCCGCCGAAGCCGGCTGAAGTCAATCGTGGTGCCTCTCGGAATCCAACCTGCACTGTGTCTGCTGCCGAAATTGCTACCTGCGTGACGGGCGGTAGCGCTGAAGGCGGGCCAGAACACCAGAAGCCGGCGAGCCGGCAAGCCCTGAAGATAGAGATGGGCCCGCGCCGGATCGGTCGCCTCGGCAATCAGCCGCACAGCTCTCGCCCCGGCACCATCTTCATCCTCCTCTGAGCCGTCGGCGGCCACGAAGATCTCGGCCCAAAAGCGACTGGCAGTTCCTCGTCTGGGTTTGTCTATGTCGAGTTGCAGGACTCCCGGCTCGTGCTCCGTCGGCACAGACGCGTTGATAATCGGGGAAAGGTTCATGCCCCGATGGGAGGCAAGAAGGACGGCAGCGGCCAAAACTTCATCGGACGAGAGAAACAGGTGTCTCCGCGCGGCACCTTCACCGCCTCCTTTTAGAACCGAGACTTCGGTGGCGCCGAGGGCCAACATTCCGGCCCTCGACTGGGGCTTGCCGTGAACAATCACTTCATGAAGGGCCTCGGCGCGAACCCTGTCCCTGCAATGGGGGTCGCCGTGTTGCTGAGCAAGGAGGTATGCCGCAGTAATGCGTGCGTGTGCCCCGACGACAACTCGGCGAGCCGCATTTCGAAGTTCAGTGAACTCTCGCTGGGGATACCGCTGAATGCTTTGAACAGATACAGGGCCTCCGGTGCGCTTGGAAGCCTCTCGCTGCGTGGCCTCGGTTACCTCCGGCGCCAACCTCAGTAGTTTCGCGACGTCACTGTAATACCCGAAGGCGGTCTGTGGCGCCTTCTCGGTTTCCAAGGCTGCTTTGTATTGCCGGAGATGAAATGGGGTCACCCCCGCCAAGCTTTCAATTACGTCATCCACACCGCCACGGTGCTCTTGATTCCACCTGTCCACCCATCGCAGGAACGCCGATACGCTTTTCCGCATAGCCCGGACAGTGGACACACGCCTGCCGCCGCTAGCGCTAGCTGTCCATAGCAGAACCGACCCGCCCAGTTCCGTCCGCATCCGCCGCGGTCCGACCATCTTGGATACGTCAAACAGATAATTCGAATTGTCTTCTAAAGCAAAAGCAAAACTCTGTCGTTCTGATGGTTGGTTTTCCTTCACCGCCTTCAGCCCTGCGGGCGGCATCGGAGCACGCCGGCCCCGGGTCATGCGCCAAAGCCCACAAGGGTGCTCGCTGCGGCGATGCCATCCCACACTTCGTCCACGGTGGTCCCACTGAAGAGAGCGGATCGACGCAAACCCTTCACTGGTTCCAAATAAATTCGTTTCGTCGTACTAACGGACGCATGACCGAGCAGATGACCCACTTCGTCAAACACATGCGAGTAATTCCTGGCCAGAAAGGGATCAGCCGGGCCAAGATCCAGGCGTTCATCAGTGGCCCTTATCCCTGCCACGAGAAGCATCAAAGCAAAGGAGAAACGCAGGGAATGGGGCGTGACGTGAACCCAGGGTGAACGCACACCCAACGAGTTCCGCGCAAGCGTTACCCTCGCGTTCGCAGTGTTGAACACAGAGTTCCAGCTTGTGTGGGGCATCGGCTCGCCGGCGTCAGTCAGCCACAGGCTCGCGGGTTCCAGCCCGTCCGGACCTTCAACAAATAGCCGAAGCCGACCCGCCTGAGAAAGGGTTGGGACCTCGAGTATCCGCCCCCCGTTTACGCGAAGCCGCTGCCCGCGCCGACCGCCGGTAAGGTACTCGGTGACTACCATTCGATCAACTCTCTTGTCATAGCGACCCGATCGCTGGGCTCTCCGAACGATGTCACGCCGTTCGCCGTCCAAGTAGGCACGAAGCGATTCCAAACCACTCCGGTGCAAGGGCATGTAATGTCGAAACACGCGCCCTTTGCCCACTACCGGCACCTTGTCTCCGACGGCCACGGGGACTTCCATGGCAAGAAGTGACCCAGCTTCCCCTCCCCGCAATCCTGTCGACAGGACGTAATCCGAGAACGCTGCGTTCCTTGCCGTGTTCCGACCTCGGAAGGCATTATTGGGGAGACCGGCAACGACCTTGCCACTCTCAACGAAAGTTGCCTGGTACCCGCGCAAGCCCACGTCCCGCCACATGGAGTACTCCGCCGGCGTGAGCCACCGATCTCTAGAACCCCGCGCGTTCTTCTCACGATGACCGCCGACCTCGGATGGGTTCAGCAACCGATCCTGCTCGCCGACAGGATTCCGCTCAATCCAACCCTCGCGGCACGCCCAACCATAGAAGTGTCTGAGTGCGGACCATCCCTTATTCCATGTCGCAGGAGTCACTCGGCCTGAGTTGTGTTCGTCGTAGACTCGCCACATCTGGAAGGAACGAACATCTTCGCTCCGCGCTTCGTCCCAACGGACGTCACGCGTTCCAAGGAACCCGAGCCATAACCGAAGTTCCACGGCGTATGTCGTGGCCGTCGACACGCGGTCACGTGGGAAGGCCTGCCTGAAATACATATTCAAGCGATCATCTACCTGCGCCCCCGAAACGAGCGTTGGCATCCCGGGGGAAATCCCGAGCCTCTTCTCCCGGTCTGCTACGTCCTGCCATTCCTTGGCCAGCGGGTGAAAATGAGGCACGACACCTGATTTTTGCCCGGTCTTCGCCAGAACCCAGACGGTGGACTGATAGCCCTCACTGGGGACATCGGCGTCGGCGAGCGACGATGCGGTGGAAGCTGCCTCGTTACAGGTAGCGGAAGGAACCGGCTGGTCTGCTTCTGCGGCAGGACTATCTAGTGGAGGGAGGGGCATTCAAGAAATCTAATACCGAGCGGAAAAAAATCAAAGAGTAACTCGCCACTTTCGAAAAAAGGAACTACTGGGCGTAAAATTGGAACCAATAGGCGTAATTGAAGTGATCAACATGGAAAGAGTCGCCGACAAACAGAGTGAGCAAAGGCGCGACTACCACCGGAATTAGTCCGTCAGACGTCTCGGCGAGGGAATTCTCGCGGTGGGCGGACGGCAAAGTTCGCCGCCTTCCCCAGGCCCATAGTCGGTCGGCAGCAGCGACCAAGACATGGCCTCAATTTCTTTTTTGAATTCTTGCACATAGGAATGATGAAGCCTGTTGCCACCGCATGGGCGCTATGCGGCGCATGCAAATCCGATCTAATTCGGTTGATGCGGCGGCCCTTTTCAGGGTAACTCCGACAACAGCGAATCGATATGCCGTCGTTTCCAGTGTCTTCGCCTACGTTTGCAATTTGAAGTACGACGTAGCACTGAAGTGTCCTCTCACCGGGCTAGACCCGGTTACGACCATGCCGGGCGTCGGACAAATGGAAACCTGGATTACATACTGCCAGCATGCGCGCCTGTCAAAGACTAATAGGTTATCCCTCGTTGACACTCCGCTTCACATTGCGGGCGGCTTGCCGAAGGGGCTTTATAAGGAGTTTGACCTGCTGGTCAGCATCCAATGAATAGAAACAAGCCGATTTGATCAACTTACCTCGCATAGGAAAGGATCACAAATTCTCTCCCTTACACTGCGGAACGTCGTCTCCGTGATTGCGGATGTTCGGACTCTATATTTGCCTCAGACTTCGCTGGGCCCAGTCGCGGCGATTTCTCGCTCACAAATGTGGACGATGCGTTAACGCATTTCCGAGCACAAATCATCTCCGCTTCCGAAATCCTGAAGTTCTTCAAAGATTCGTCTTTGACGTTCTTCGCCACGGAAAGACCGTAATTCTTCAACGCCAAGCAAGTTCGAATCCACCGGATTACGGGGCGGCTTTCCGGAATAACGACGTGTCTGGTCTTTCCCCCGGGTTCGATTATCAGGTGAGTTGGCTGGTAGGCCGCCTGCGACGACCAGGAAAACAGTGGGCAAGAACCGTAGTCACTGTCCAAGCTGCCGCTTCCGTCAAGTCCTCGACCGTCGCCCAGTGGTTCTGGATGTTGTTGCCTGAACGTCGACAACGCCACCGCGACAGATTCCGCACAACAGCGGCTTTTTACAGAGAACTGACCGGGACGTCACCCCTCTCCCGCGGGTCGTCTCCGGCCATTTTGCCCTTGTGACGCTCCACAGGCGCCGCACCCGCGCACCAGAGGAGCGCGAAAAGCAGCCTGTTCATGACGCGGGCCGGATGTTTTGGAGTAGCCATGTGATTCCCCTTTTTTCTTGTGCTGCTGACGCTTTTGATGTTCATTCGATTCGTGGGCGGACTCGCCCGTCAGAGGCCTAGGGTGATGGCAGCCAGGCCCGGGAAAACGGCGAAGACGACCGTCAGGGGCAACACGCCGAAGACGAGTGGGACCATCATCCCGATCTCCTTTTTGCCTGCAGATTCCATGAGGTCCCGCTTTGCGGCGTCCCGAACGTCCTGGGCCTGGGCCCGGAGGATTTCCGCCAGCGGTGTGCCCCGTTCCACCGCGACGATGAGTCCGTCGACGAAGCGCACCAGCGGGGCCAGGTTGGTCCGGGCGGAAAAGTCCTGCAGGGCTTCCACCAGCGGCTGGCCGGCCCTGGTAGAGGCGAGCACCAGGCCGAATTCCTTGGCCAGTTCCCCCTGGGTGCGGCGGCAAACGCGGTCCAGCGCCCCGGTGGCGCTCTCTCCGGCGCTCACGGCCAGGGCCATCAGCTCGGCGACGCTTGGGAACTCCGCCATCATGCGGGCCTCCCGTTTCTTGATGCGGGCACCGAGTGCATAGTCCCGGAGCATGAAGCCGGCCAGACTCGCGGCGACGACGATCAGGACAGCGAAGAGCGGGTTGAGCCGCATGGACAGGCCACTGATCAGGACCAGGGCCACCGCACCCAGGAATCCTCCGGCGGCCCAGAGCAGTTGTTCCGCGCGAAACTCGATGGCGGTCTTGTCACTCCCGGCGCGCACCAGCCTGCGGTTCAGGGCGGTCGTTCCAGGGTTGAGCCGGCCCAGAGCCCGCATCCAGTCGGCGAAGACGGGCCGAAGGATGCGTTCCAGGGGTCCGAAGGGAGTGAGATTCCGGGGTGCCTCGTGCAGGAGCCGGGATTGCACGCTATAGGAGCGAAGCTGCGGGGCGATCCGTTCGGTAAAGCTGACCGGCCGCATGAACGGCAACCGGACCAGCACCAGCCACAGCGCGGCTCCGAGCACGGCACCGCACGCCGCCGCGGAAGCCAGGAGCGCGCTCATCGGAGAACCCGTTCGTCCTGCGGAAGGGCGCCGATCCGGAGCATGAGTGTGTAACAGACGAGCGAGACCACCAGGCCTCCGACCAGCACGGCGGCGCCGGCGGCCGTGTTGTAGGCGGCGACCGCTTCGGGCCGGCTGGCGAGCAGGACGAGCACAATCCAGGGTGCGGCGACGGCGAGGCGGGCGGCGTTCACAGTCCAGGACTGCCTCGCCTCCAGTTCGCTGCGGGTACGGGCGTTCTCTCGCAGGAAGTCCGCGAGAGTGCCGAGCAAACGCCCAAGATCTGAGCCACCCACCTCGCGGGTGAGGCGCAGGGCTTCCACGATGCGGTCGGCGACGGGGTCGGCGAGCCGCTCCTTGAGCCGATTCAGGGCCGGGTCGAAGCGCCCAGCGGACCGGTAGTCGGCGCCAAAGTCCTGGAAGAGCGGACGCAGCTCGGAGGGCCCCTTGTCGCCGAGCTGGATCAGGGCCTCGGGGAGTGACAGCCCGGCCCGGATCGCCGACCGCAGGTGGTCGACGACGTCGGGCCACAGCTCCCGCAGCACGGCCGTGCGTTTTTGTGCCCGCCACCTGACGGCGCCCAACGGCAGCCATCCTCCGAACAGCCCGAAGCAACAGGAGATGGGCCACGAGCGGGTGCCGGCGAAGAAGAGCAAGGACACGAAACCTCCGACGCCGATGCAGGTGGCCAGGAGTCCGGCCCTGCTGACCTTTTCGATGCCGGCGGTGCGCAGCAGGTCATCAAGGCGGTTCACTTTCGGAGGCCGTGGCGCCCGGGGCGGCTGCTCCCAGGCCGACCACCAGATAAGCAGCAGCCCCACTCCCCCGAGCAGCCCAAGCAGCGGCGCCATCAGTGTGACTCCAGCAGTGCCGCGACGTCGTATCCGGCGCGAGCGAATTTCTCGGCCGCCGGCATTGAGTTCGCCCGGGCGGCCAGCTGGCCGCCCTCGAGCTCGAACACCATGGAGGACTCGATGACCCCGTTCTCGACCCTCCGGCCCAGAGCGAGGATCTCCGTAACTAGCCGGCGGCCGTTCGCGTGCCGGCTGCAGTGGACGACGAGGTCGATGCAGGACGCGACGGTGGGGACGACGAAGGCGCTGGAGATGTTCTCGCCGGCCAAGAGAGGCAGGGTGCAGATCTTCGTGACCGCGTCGTGGGCTGAGTTGGCGTGGACGGTGCACATCCCGGGCATGCCACTGTTAAGCGCGATCAGCATGTCAAGACTTTCAGCCTCCCGGACCTCGCCGACCACCAGGCGGTCCGGGCGCATCCGGAGCGCCTCCTTTACCAGTCGGCGGAGTGGGATTTCGCCTTCGCCTTCGAGGTTCGGTTGTCGGCATTGGAGTCCGACGACGTCGCGGAGCGGGAACTTCAGTTCGAAGATTTCCTCCACCGTGACCACGCGCTCCCGGGTGCCGATGCTGGCCGCGAGACAGTTCAGCATGGTTGTCTTGCCTGCCTGCGTGGCGCCCGAGACGAGGATGTTTAGCCCGCTGGCCACCGCCGCGCCAAGAAATCGGGCGGCCTGCGGCGTGAGGGTGCCGAGCTCGACGAGGTGCTCCAGCCGGCTGGCTTTCACGACGAACTTGCGGATATTGATCGCCCAATGGCGCCGGGTCACGTCAGGGATGACGACATGGAGCCTGGAACCGTCCGGAAGGGATGCATCGACGAAGGGCGACGAGAGGTCGAGACGGCGGCCGGAGCTTTTGAGCATGCGCTCGACCAGATCGTGGACCTGCTGTTCGGTGAGGGCCGCGGACGTCAGCTCCGACTCGCCGTTGCGGGCCACGAAAATCTCGTTCGGAGCGTTGAGCCAGATTTCCTCGATCGCCGGGTCATCCAGAAGGGGCTGCAACGGCCCGAACCCGGCGACGGCGTCGAAGACGAAGCGACGGGCCGTGTCCAAGGGACCGATGGGAGGCAAAGGGGCCAGGAGGGCCCGCTCGTCATAGTCAAGGACAGCTTCGTCGACCAAGCGTCTTACTTCGACGGTCTGCCGCAGCGGATCCAGCCCACGACGCCGGATCAGTTCCCGGACCTCGTCCTCGACGATGCGCACAGCTTCCACGGTGCCCCCAACATGACCGCTGCCCCTTCCCCTGGGGCAGTGCAACTGGGGTTAAACCTAGGGTGGGGCCGTCAGAAGAACAACCAATTTTCTCCCAGTTGTGGAAAAATCCCCGCAGATTTATAACAATTTTCACACAGGTATCAGGCGAAACTCTGGTGCCGCTGTTGTGCCGGGATAAGGTGAGCGCGATAAGTCAGACATTCTCATACCCGAACCACGAATTCACCATTCAGCGGAGTGTGAGATCCCTAGACGCTGCTCGGCCGCGTCGTTTTTCCGGAGCGGTACATGAAGCGAACCTTACCCAGCCAGATTCTCCTCATCAGTCGCCGAGGAGGACTCGCCGTCTTGGCCGCCGCCCTATTAGCCTCCACAGCTCTGGCGGCCCCTGCCCTGGCCATCGAACCGGGCCCCTCGCCATCGCCCTCAGCCAGCGCCGCACCCACGGCGACAGTCAGTGAGACCTCTACTTCATCGGCCGCGCCCGTACCTCCGTCTCCCCCCATCGCGACGGCAACGCCGTCCCAAGCGTCACCGGTTCCTGCTACAGGCGGCGCCTCCCAGCCTTCATCGTCGTCCGATTACCGGTCCGCAATGCAGGCTGCTACGGCCACGGGTGGCGCCCAGATGGGAAAGGGACTGTCAGCCGGCAAGACCACCAGCACCCAAGGGACTTGGACACCAAACTTCGGAGTTCTCGGCCTGGACGTAAGCGAATACCAGCCGTCAGTCGATTGGGGACAGCAGTGGGCCATGGGCGCTCGGTTCGCGTACGTAAAGGCAACGGAAGGTAACTACTACACGAACCCGATCTTTGCCTCGCAGTACTCCGGCGCGCGAGGTGCAGGACTGCTCCGGGGCGCCTACCATTTCGCCAACCCGGCGGCGTCCTCTGGGGCCGACCAAGCTCGCATCTTCGTGGCAAGTGGTGGTGGGTGGTCATCGGACGGATACACCATGCCGCCGGTTCTGGACTTTGAAGAAAACCCGTATAAGGGCAAGACGATCAACGGCTACTACCAGGGGAATGCCTGCTATGACATGACACCGGCGGCGCTCACTGCATGGGCCCACGACTTCAGCAACACCATGGAGTCTCTGATTGGACGGCCGCCAGTGATCTACACCGGCAACTACTGGTGGCAGGATTGCGTCGGAAATCCGCTCGGTTTTAGCAACAATCCTCTTTGGCTGGCGTCCTATCCGCTCTCGGCCTCAACCGGCGCTGGCCCAATCCCTGCAAGTTGGTCTACCTATAGCATTTGGCAGTACTCGGACGCAGGGCAATTTGCTGGGGACCAAAATGTCTGGGGCGGAACCTTCGACAGCTTGCAGGCGTTTGCGACCCGGGGAACTCCTGCGGCGGCGAGTGCGGCGATTTCGGCAACCACTTCTTCTTCTGCCGCGGCGTTGGGGTCCAAGACGTCGGACATTACCTGTGGTTTGCGGGATGGTGGTTGTTACCAGAACTTCCAGAACGGCGCGATCATCTGGTCCCCCGCTACAGGTGCCTTTTCCTCTCAGAATGGTCCCGTACGGGATTCATGGAAAGC